>DAOPZC010000013.1:0-89026 GCA_035353175.1 Kiritimatiellia bacterium
TTCATGAGCATCTTGTAGAACTTGAGCTGGTCGTTCGCGGTCGTCCAGAGCCCCGCGCCCGCCGACGTGAAGACGTGGTCGTCGTTGTAGGGGCGCTGCTGCATCTCGTTCTGCAGGCGGTATTTCGCGGGCGCATCCTTCACGCAGTCGTACATCTCCACCTGCGTCTTGAGCTGCTTGTCGGTCGGCTTGAACGAGCTGGACGTCATGCCGAGCGGATCGAGGACGCGCTCCTTGAGGAACTCCTCCCAGCGCTGGCCGGTGACCACCTCGACGACGGCCGCGCCGATGTCGATGCCGGTGTTGGAGTACTGCACCTTCGTGCCGGGCTCGAAGAGCAGCGGACACGCCGCCGCGATCGCCGCCGTCTGCCGGAGCGGCGCGCCGCCGGACCAGCCGCCGCCTTTGAGGTTGCCCTGTTTCGCGCAAATCTCGAACGGGAAGCCGCCGGTGTGGTTCAAGACCATGCGGACGGTGAGCACGTTTTTCGCCAGCACGAGCTTCTTCACGCCGTTCGAGTTGGACGCAAGGATCCAAAGCTCTTTGAATTCCGGCAGATACTTCGAAACCGGGTCGTCGAGCGAGATCTTGCCTTCCTCGACGAGCATGGCGACTGTCACGCCGCAGAAGCCTTTCGTCTGCGAGCACTGCATGTAGACGTCGTCCATCGTGATCGGACGCTTCGCCGCGACGTCGGCGTAACCGACGCAGGCGGTCTCCTGCAGACCCTCTCTGTAAAAGACGTTGACCGCGCCGGGGAGCTGTCCGTTTTCAACGTAAGGCGCGAGCGCGTCTTTCGCGAACGTCGTTTTCGAATCCTTCTGCACGTTGCCGACCGTGCAACAGCCCGAGACAATCGCCGCGCCGACGATGAGCATCAGTTTCATCAGTTTTTTCATCTGTAGTTCCTCGTTCCCTTTTTTACTTGTTGAATCCCTTGTGGTTCATGAATTCCCAAATGCGCCCCATCCAGGTGTAGCTGCCCGTGTCCGGGGCGGCCTTGCGCTGGAAGCAGTGGGGACGACCGACGAGCGTGTGCAGATCGGACTGGATTCCCATCCGGCGAAGCTGCTCCCAACATTTCACCGAATTCATCGCGGCCCAGCCGTCCGCATCACCGTGGATGAACAGGACCGGGCACGTCGCGAGGTCGAACGAGAGCTCGGGGACGAGCCGCGCGTCGTCCTCGTTGCCGCCCTTCGCGTTCGGGGCTTCCGCGCCGTCCGTGAGCGCGTACGCCGGATAGATCGCGACCGCCCACTGCACGCTGCAGGGGAGCTTGTCAAGGTCGTCGATCGGCCAATAGGAGCGGCGCTTCGAGCTGGTCGCGCCCATGAGCGTCAGGTGCCCGCCGGCCGAGGAGCCCATGATGCCGATGCGGTCGGGATCGAGCCCCTTGGCCGCGGCTTGGCTGCGGACGACCCGCACGGCGCGCTGCAGGTCCTGCCACGCCGTCGTGTGCTTGGCCAGCCCGCCCAGCGGACGCGGCGTGCGGTATTTCATCGTCACGACCGTCATGCCTTTTTCGTTCAGGTAACGCCGCGTCGGCGCGACTTCAAATCCGTCCGGGCTGTTGCCGCCGTAGGCGCCGCCCGAGTAGATGATCTGGATCGCCTTGGTCTTGAGCTCCTTGGGCATGTGCCACTCGAGATAGGGCAGGCCCTGGTTCGTCTGCACATCCGGCATCTTGCCTTCCGGCCAGACCGGTTCCTTGCGGTATTCGCCGCGGGCGTCGTCGTTCGGATAGCGGGCCATCAGATCGACCTCTGCGCCGAGGCGCCCGTCGAAATTCATCTGGCGGAGATACTCGGCGATGCGGTCGAACCAGTGGTCGTAGGCGGTGCCGTCCTCGCCTTTGTTCGGGTCGCCCATAAAGCCGTGCGGGCGGTCCGCAAAGAGGTGGATCTCGGCCGGGATCTTCATCCGGCGGAGCTGGCGGTAGATCTGCGTGGAGCCGTTCGGCGAATAGATGTCCGCTCCGCCGTGGAAGAGCGCCATCGGACACGTCTTCGCGTCGAACTTGAACACGTCCGAGAGCTTGGCGTCGATCGCGTCGCCCTCGCGCGCGTTGGGGCCGGTGAGCCCGTCCGTGAGCGCGTAGGCGGTGTAGATCGGCACGGCCCAGTTGAGGTGGCACGGCAGCTGGTCGAGCCCGTCGACCGGCCCGTACGCCGGCGTGAGCGCGCTCGTCGCGAGCAAGACCGTCAGGTGCGAGCCCGCGGAGAACCCGAACGCGCCGATCTTCTCCGGGTCGAAGCCGCGCTTCTGCGCCTCGCTGCGGACGAGGCGGACGGCGCGCTGCCCGTCCTCCCACGCGCTCTGGTAGATCGGCAGCCCCTGCGGGCGCGGCGTCCGGTAGGTGAGGCTCACGCAGACGAAACCGAGCTCGGTGAACTTCTTCGCGGCCCGGTCGATCCACACCCCGTCGCAGCAGTTCTGATAGCCGCCGCCGGAAATGAGCAGCATGCATCCGCCGTTCTTCTCCGCCGGCGCCTCGTGCCAGTCGAGGTACGGCATCGTATGCTCGGCCGCCTTGAATCCCGGCGCGTTCGCCTCCGAGGTGGTCGCCGCGATCTGCTGGGCCTGGAAATCCGGGATCTTCCCCTCCGGCCACAGCACGACCCGCTCCCCGGCGAACGCCAGAACGGCGACCAGTAACCAAGAGCCAAGAACCAAACGTTTTTTCATCGTATCGTCCCCTTCATTTTATCCGTGAATGTCACAGCGTTGCGTGATTCGCTGCGCCGCCGACCTCTATGGTGCCCCTTACAAACAGACAATAATAGCGGAAGAGATTAGCGTAATCGGGATGGATATGGGAGACAAAACGCGCGGAAGCTGTGGGGCACATCGCCATCCACCGACAGAGCGGCGGAGCAAAGTGCTCCCCGCGCGAATCGCAAGCTCCTCCGCAGGACTTGTGGTTTCGGCGCTCTGTCGCCGGAAACATGCGCCGGGCGTTGACGGCGGGTGCCAGAAGCTGTACGGTGGTGCCAATTTTCCGGACGGGACGGCAAGTCCGACAGACGTGAGCGCGTTTGTCGCGAGAACCCTGGGGGATCAGATGTGTGCGCCGTATTCCCGCTGACTGGGGGGCAATCATGAAAGAAAAGTTGATGACGGTGGCGGCGGCGGTGTTCGCGGCCGCAGCGACGATGGCGGCGGATATGCCGGGAGGCGCGGCCAACGGCGGGAGGGCGTCTCTTGAAGACCGGAACGGAATGATCTTTCTCGGGACGTCCACGGACGAACGGGGTTACAAATTCTCCGGACGGTCGGCGGCGGGGGTCGACGTGGACATGGAGGTGCGCGACGGGAAGCTCTACCACCTTTACGTCAAACCGGACAAGCCGGCGTGGAACAAATTCTTCACGTTCGTTTTCAAAGAGTCCGTGGCCGGGCACATCCGTTGGGCGAACGGGGGATGGCCGGCGCCGGACAAGATCAAGTCCGTGAAAAAAGACGGTCTCCTGTACGTCACGCCGCACCTGCCGTCCTGGATGTGCCTCTACAGCCGCCGCACGGAAGTGGACCCGGTCTACCGCCTGTGGGCGGACGGCAAAGAGGTGCCGGTTTATGAGGCGTACGAGGGGTATCAGGAAAAGCGTTACTTCTTCGCGAATTTCGATTGGCGCGCCGGCGCGAAGGTGCGCGTGGCTCGGGCTAGCGAATTCGACCGGCTGCCGGCGGCGTTCTCCGCCTGCGACATCCTGCCGTTGGTGCGGAAGACCGCGAAGCGCGCCGTCGATCCGAACACGGTTGAATTCGATGTCGACGCGCCCGCCCATTACGTCGTTGAACCGAACGGCCCGAACAGTCCGCTGTTCATTTTCGCAAACGGCGCGCCGGCGCCGGCCGCCGGTTTCGAGGGCAACAAGGAAATCCGCTACGAAGCCGGCGCCCACGACGCGGGCGTCATCCGGATCGGGAACAACCAGACCCTGTGGCTCGCGGACGGGGCCGTCGTGCGCGGTTCCGTGGTTGTGGCGGGGACGAACGCCGCGATCCGCGGCACGGGAATCCTGTGCGGGAACGCGTACACCCGCTTCTGCGTGGACGGCGGCCACATGCTCGATGTGCGGCGTTCGAAGTCCGTGTTGATTGAAGGGGTCACCCTCCGCGGGTCTGCCAACTGGACGCTGGTCGTCAGCGGGTCGGACGGCGTGGTGATCGACAACGTGAAAATCATGGGCGGCCGGATGATCAACGACGACGGTATCGACATCGTCAATTCCCGGAACGTTATCATCCGCGGTTCCACCGTTTACGCGCAGGACGACTGCGTCGCGCCGAAGGGTGTTATCGGATTCGGCGATGCGCCGGTTGAGAACGTGACGGTACAAGACTGCCTGTTCTGGAGCGTGGAGGCGAACGTGCTCAGGTGCGGGCACGAATGCAGCGCCGAGGCCTTCCGGAATATCGCCTTCAAAGACTGCACGGTGTTGCACACCGACGTCAGACCGAGACACGACACCGCCGCGGAATGGCCGGATACGGTGTTCGCTCTCGAGGCGACGCGCGGCACGGTGATGGAAAACCATGTTTACGAAAACATCTCTATCGATGATCCGCGCCCCGTTTCGCACATCGCGGCGGTGCGGACGCAGAAATTCGAGACGATGAACTGGTCCGGCAAACCCGCGGACACCAAGGACACGTCATACGGTCATATCCGGAACGTGACGTTCCGGAACGTTCGTTCGACCCGCTGTCCGTCCGGACCGTTCGGCCGTTATGTCCTTTACGGGGCGACCCCTTCGAATCGGGTGGAGAACGTCCGTTTCGAGAACTGCACCCCGCCTGCCGAAAAAGTATTTCGCCCCGCTTTCACGGACAACTGTGATTTCTTCGGCGAAACGTCGCGGTGATGCACCGGGCTCCAAAAAATGCTCAATCGGGCGGTTCCGGTTGAAAGCTAGGTTCAAATAATGTTAATCTCAAACGGCAATGACCAAGCGGCCTCAGAGAACCTATTCGGTTCAAAAAAAGATCCGACAGTCGATTCAGGCGGAACTGTCGGATTTCGTTCAGACAAACCATGGATGTGTGCTTTCCGCCAGCGACCTACCCGTGTGTATCCGCGAAGACGTAGTCGCGTATCAGTCCGAGATCGAGAAAGCGGGTTTTCGACTGCTTTCGTCAGAATCCCACCCCGGGCTTTTGGTTCAGGGCCAGTTCTTGTTTTGGCCCCTCGATCAAGATTTGCCGGCGATGCCGCCTTGTGAGCGGAAGTACGTACCCGTCGAGGGGGGGCGCCCGATCGGGATCGACCTGTTTGCCGGAGCTGGCGGTCTCTCGATGGGATTTGAAGAGGCGGGTTTCGATATCGCCGCGTGCGTTGAAATCGATCCGATCCATTGCGCCACACATGAGTACAATTTTCCCTATGCGGCCTCGATTTGTGGAAGTGTGACCGGCTTGACGGGTGATGCCATTCGGCGTCGGTCCGGCATTGGCGACCGCGATGTTGATGTGGTCTTCGGTGGTGCGCCCTGTCAGGGTTTTTCAATGATCGGGAAACGGGCGTTGGACGATCCAAGAAATAAGCTGGTCTTGCACTACGTCCGGTTGGTCAAGGAACTGCAACCGAAATATTGTGTTTTTGAAAACGTAAAGGGGCTGACTGTTGGCAAGCAAGTTCAGTTTCTCCAAGAGTTGATTGCTGCATTGGAAAATGCGGGATACATTGTTGTTGCTCCCTACCGCGTATTGAATGCTGCCGACTATGGGGTCCCCCAGAATCGTTTGCGTCTCTTTCTGATGGCCTATCGCAGCGACCAGAATCCGCCTGTATATCCGTTGCCAAATACAGACAAAGTAACGGTGGCGGAGGCGATCAGTGACTTGCCTGATGCAGATCGATTCAAAAAGTTATTGGATTCGGATGCCGTGTCCGTAGTATGGGAAACAAAAACGGATTATGCGCAGAAATTGCGGGGGTTAAGGTTAGATCCTCGTGATTTTAGTTATCCACGTGTGTTTGATAGCGACTTGCTGACGTGCAGTTTGCGAACGGTTCATACGAAGGAATCGAAAGCGCGTTTTGTCAGCGCGGTTTCGGGAACGACGGAGCCGATTAGTCGTTTCTTCAAATTGTCGTTGGGCGGTCAGTGCAATACGCTCCGGGCCGGCACCGACAGTGCGCGTGGCGCCTTTACGTCTCCTCGGCCGATCCATCCTGCATTTCCTCGTGTCATTACGGTGCGCGAGGCTGCCCGCCTGCACTCGTATCCCGATTGGTTCCGGTTTCACGCGACGAAATGGCACGGTTTCCGCCAGATAGGAAACAGTGTCCCGCCGCTCCTCGGTCGTGCCGTTGCCGGAGAAATCATGCAAGCCCTTGGGATTGATCCGTCAAAACCGAATCGTGCGATCACGCCGGGTGACAGCGCACTGCTAAACTTTAATATGCGTCAGGCCTCCGACCATTTCGGTGTGCCCGCTTCGGTTATCGGACAAAGAACACGGAAACAGGGGGACGTTCTATTATGAGCAAGTCTCAGAACCGGTATGCCGCGCTGATCGAGCACATTTTTTCTTCGCACTATCGACCGGGTAAGAGCGAGTTTTCTTTCGAGCGTGAGGAGCTTTCAACAACAGCCCTGGCGCTGGGTATCAAATTGCCAAAGAATTTAGGCGATGTTCTCTATTCGTTCCGTTACCGGGTTTCCCTGCCAGAGTCGATCACGAAAACTGCTAAACCGGGTCTGGTCTGGATCATCAAAGGTGCGGGTACTGGCCGCTATCTCTTCAAGTTGGCACGCATGAGTCGAATTGAGCCTGACGAAACGATGTTGACCATCAAAGTGCCCAACGCAACTCCGGAAATTCTGCTCGCCAACGCTTTCGATGACGAACAGGCATTATTGGCAAAAGTTCGGTACAACCGGTTGATTGACCTTTTTCTCGGCATTACCGCACACTCACTTCAAAACCATCTTCGAACAACCGTAAAGAGCATCGGGCAGATCGAAATCGACGAAATTTATGTTGGTCTGAATCGTCGGGGCTGTCAATTCATTGTCCCGGTTCAGGCGAAAGTTGGCAAGGATCAGCACGGCGTCGTTCAGACGGAGCAAGACCTTTCTTTTTGCCAAGAACGTTTTCCGAATCTCATCTGCCGTCCGGTCTCAGTCCATGCGCTTAGCGATAATCGCATTGCGATGTTCGAGCTTACGCTGAGCGATGACGAAGTGCGTGTGATCGATCAAAAACATTATGCCTTGGTGCCCGCTAGCGCCATTTCGAGCGACGACCTCCGTTGCTACGGCACGAAAGATTGAGCGGTGTTCAGGCGATAATCTAGCCTCCTGTAACGCGCCTTCCGTGTGCAAGGTGCGTTCTTTGTCCGGGCGGATCTGCGTAAAAAGTCGAAAAAATATACGCAAAATTATGATCGACAGAACGGACCGCGCCTCCTACGATAGAGACGTTCGAGCAACCCGTGGGGATGCGCTCGTTGAGCGTGAGGGATTGCGGTTCTGGGAAAGAGGAGTTTAATTTATGGGCAACTGTTTGGTCTCTGTCCGCCTGCTGGCGCTTGCAGCGATGGGCTTTTCGGCGGGGTGTTCGCTTCCGGAAAAGAAGGCTTACGTGCCTGAGCCGAAGCCCGTGAAAAGCGCGATCGAAATCACCGCGCTTTACTATCCGGGCACGGAACAGATGGCCGAATGGGACCAGGTGGAGCAGACCCTGCCCGGGATCAAGCCGCTTCTGGGCTGGTACGACGAAGGCAACCCCGAGGTCATCGACTGGCAGATCAAGTGGGCCGTCGAACACGGGATTTCGAGCTTCTGCGTGGACTGGTACTGGAACCAGGGCGTCCAGCGGCTCGACCACTGGGTGAAGGGCTACTACAACGCCCGCTGGCGCAAATACTTGAAGTGGTACATGATGTACGCGAACCACAACGAGCCGGGCGCGCACTCGACGGAGGACCAGATCCGCGTGACGAAGTTCTGGATCGACAACTACTTCAAGACGCCCGAATACTATACGATCGGCGGGAAGCCCGTCGTCGTCTACTGGGACTACAACAATCTCGACCGCGACTTCATCGACGAGGCGGCCAAGAAGGGCGAAGCGCTGAAGCCCGGCGAAGGCGTGATGCGGGCGCTCGCCATCACGGAAAAGCTCGTGAAGGAGGCCGGTCTTCCCGGCGTTTGCTTCATCGACATGTACCACGGATGGAAATACGACCCGGCAAAGGTTGACCGCGCGAAAGCGGCCGGCTACGCAGCGCAGATGATCTACAATTTCGACACGATCTCCTGGTTTGTGGCGCCCGAATCCCGCAAGCCGGGCGACCGTCAGAACCGTTTCTCCTACGACACCGTGATGGCGGCCGCGCCGAAATGGTGGGAGACAACCTCTCGCGACCCGAATTTCCCGCTCTGGCCGCTCATTCCCACGGGCTGGAACGACATCCCGAGGTCGTTCCAGGCTGCGCGCGTCATTTACGGCCGCACGCCGGAGAAGTTCAAGAAGGTGTGTGAGGACTGCCGCCGGTTCTGCGAGCAGAAAGGCTTCAACCGCGTCGTCATCGCGCCGCTGAACGAGTGGCAGGAAGGCAGCTATATCGAGCCGAACAAGGAATTCGGCTTCGGGATGTACGACGCCTTGCGCGACACCTTCTGCGAAAAGCCGGCGGGCGGGTGGCCGAAGAACCTCGTCCCCTCCGACGTCGGGCTCGGCCCCTACGACTACCCGCCGATGCCGCGCCTGGCGCAGACGAGCTGGGATTTCTCGAAGGACATGCAGGGCTGGTACCGCAATCCCTACGGAACGGCGTACATGAAGACCGTCGACGGCGCGATGCGCTTCTTCCGCTCCGGCGGCGGCATCAAACCCGCGATCCGCACGCGCCTCCAGCCGTTCGAGGCCGCGAAATTCAAAACGTTCACGGTGCGGATGCGCTTGACGCCTTCGGTCCGCGTGCCCGCGAAAGGCGGCGAGCGGATGAAGCTCCTTTGGGGAACGGAGACGACCCCGATTTTTTCGAAGGACTTCGTGCTGACCGACACGAGCACGGCCGCGCTCCTGATCCGGCCGGACGGCGAGTGGCACACGGTTTCGGTTTCCCTCGCCGACAACCCGCACTGGAAGGGCAAGGTGAACGAGGTCTGGTTTGATCCGGTGAATCTTGACGCTGCGTACGTGGACATCAAGTGGATGCGCTTCGAGTAGAAACCTACCGCACGATCACGCGGTTCTCGCCGCCACGCGCGTTCAGGTAGGCCTCGGCCTTTTCGTCTAGCGGGACGTATGTCGGACGCGCCGCGGCCGAGGGCAACTGCTCGACCGCCCCCAGGCGGGTCGCGGACGTCCCCACGAAGACATTCCCGTCCAGGCGCGGCATCGACGCGCTGCCGTCAGGATTCGTCAGGTCGGCGCAGATCTCGACCAGTTGTATGTGCGCGCCCGCGAAGAGGTTGTTGCGGATCACGTAGCCCGTCGCGCGGTTGGAGGCGACCCAGCTCTTGATGTGGGCGTCCTGGTCGCGGTCCGGACGCTGCTCGCAGAGCCCCGTCCCCGCGTCCCACATCAGGTTGTCGGCGATCACGAAATCCTCCATGCGGCTGGGGTTGTTCGCGGGACAGCGCGAGAGGAAATACTCGATCGAGTAATTGCAGGTCTCGATCACGTTCCCCACGTAGCGGATACCCTTCTGATAAAGGATCTTTTCTTTGCCACTGACGCGCGACACGACGTCGGCCTGGTGCGTGACGCCGGCATCGTAGATCTGGTACACGTAGCAGTTCGTGACCGTGTAGCCGTCGCACCCGCCCACTTCCACCGCGTTGCCGTAGCGCACGCCCCACGCGCGGCCGAAGAGGCCCTCGCCCTGGATGCCGCCGCCGATCCAGCCGAACTCGCTGTTTTTGACGAGGAGGTTCTTTGATCCGCCCTGGTGGATGCCGTGTGCCCCGCCGACCAACAGGCACAGGTTGTCGAAGGTCGTCCCCTCCTGACCATGCGCCGTGATGATGTTGTGGCGCAGGCCGAACTCGATCGATTTGAACCGCGCGCCCGGGTTCTCCTTCGAATAGAGATACAGCAGCCCCGTCCCGCGTCCGATGCCGTTCGTGGCGTAGTCGTGGTAGAAGTGCAGATCTGTGTCGAGGCCGCGGTAATCCGTGAAGGGCCTCCCCGTATACTGCGCCGTCGTGCGGCCGTCCTTGTGGTAGACGGGCAGTATCTTGACCGCGTGCGCCGCGCCCCCGTCGAAGACCACCAGCCCGACGTCCGTGCGCCCCAGCGGGCAGGACCACACATTCGTCGCGTCCGTCGCCCGCCAGCGGGCCGGGTCCGCGCCGTTGAAGGGCGAGGCCAGCAGTCGCGGCTTAGGTCCTGAACCGTACGCGGAATAGGTGACGCCCTTGAGCCCTTTGAGCCCGCCCGCATAGCCGACGAACGGCTTGTCGGCGGGATGGTTCTGCAAATCGAGCGACGTGCGCCAGGTCCCGCCGCGTTCAAAGAGCACAAAGGAGCCGGGCCGGATGTCGGTCGCGCGGTTCAGGCGCTGAACCGTCCGCCACGCCGTCGCGGGCGTCCGGCCGTCCTGTGCGTCATCGCCCGCATTCGACAGATAGTAGACGTCACATCCCGCGGGCACCGTCGGGTTCGGCGTCGCGCGGATCTCGGCGATGCGCGCGTCCGTCAGCTCGCGGAAGCGCTTCACCGTCGCCGTCGGATCAGGTCCCACCATCGAGGTGAGGCTCATCTCCGCCGACGCGGACAAGCAGACCCACGCGGCGAATCCCGCCGCCACGCCTTTCAAAAGCGATTCGTTCATGCCGTCTCCCTTTTGTCGATGCGCCGTTCCGAGGGATACCCCGTATCCTCCGCGCAGGCGCCTGCGCGGCCGGACGGATGCTCCTCCCCGGCCGGAAAATGACGCCATCCTACGGCATTCGCCTTCCGCCGTCAACGCGGGCCACAAAAAGCGCCCGACTGAGCGACCCTGCGTCATCTCGGCCCGTTCGGTGACTGGACATTACCGCTCATGCGCAAAAAGTCGAAAAAAGATACGCAAAGCACCTATCGACAGGCGAGGCGGCCCTCTCTAAGATAAAGGTGTTGTGGCAACCATAGGGAAAACGTTGTGTGCGTGTCACGCGAATGGAGCTAGACAGCCTTCCTTCGGTTTTCGGAAGCGGACGCCTTTTCTCTGAAGACAGGAGTTTAATCACGATGACAGCAATCGGCTTAACGGACTGGACCGTCATGGGGGTCTATGCGGCGCTGACCGCCGTGATATCGTGGGTGGCGGCGCGGCGGCAGAAGGGCGCCGAAGAGTATTTCACCGGCGGCCACGCGATGAACGGCTTCGCGGTGGGGCTGTCGATCTTCGCGGCGGCCTTCAGCGCCGCGGCATTCGTGATGTTGCCTCGCGAGGGCGCTTACCGCAACTGGGGCCTGCTGTCGGTCCTGCTGATGATCCCGCTTTTCATCACGCCCCTGCTCTGGTGCGTCTTCGTGCCGCTCTACACGCGGCTCGGCATCCGCAGCGTCTACGAGTACCTGTCGATCCGCTTTCACCCGCGCCTCCGCCGTTTGGGAGCGGTGCTCTTCTTTGGCTATGCGTTCGGCTGGCTGGGCAGCATGCTCTACACGCTGGTGCTGATCTTCGACGCCATGTTCGGCCTGAGTCATGCGCAGTTCGTGCTGACGCTGGTCGGGATCGGCGCGGTTTCGATCCTCTACGCCTGCACGGGCGGGCTCAAGGGCATCATCTGGCTCGACGTGCTGCAGGCGATCACGCTGGGCGGTTGCGTCGTGGTGATCCTGTTCTTGGCGCTCGGACGCGTCGACGGCGGGCTCGCGGCCGTGATCGAGACGGGGCAGGCTCACGGCAAGTTTGCCTTGGCGGATCTCTCGGCGGGCATCAAGGGCCAGACCAGCATCTGGTGGGTGTTGGCGCTCACGCTTTTCGTCTATCTGCCCGGCTACACCACCTCGCAGGTGACCGTGCAGCGCTATCTCAGCATGTCCGGCACGAAAGAGCTGCACCGCGCCCTGACGCTCAATGCGGTCGTCGCGACCGCTGTCTATTTCCTCTTCATGCTGGTCGGCACGGTGATGTTCGTCTTTTACACGCAGAAGAGCGGAGCCATGCCGGCTGTGGCGAGCCAGGACCAGATCCTGCCGCACTTCATCGTCCACGACCTGCGCGTTCCCGGCATCGCGGGCCTGATGAGCGTCGGCCTGCTCGCGGCCGCGCTGAGCACGCTGGAGGGCGGTATGAACAGCATCGCCTCGGTGCTGACCTTCGATCTGCTCGGCCGCAGTAAGGCCTCCGTACGGACGGACCGTCTGCTGACCGGCTTGATCGGCGCGGGCGTGGTCGGCGCCGCGTTGCTCGCCCCGTACATCGGCAAGAATTTCATCGACCAGATCACCGCCGTGGCCAGCACTTTTCTCGGGATGCTGTTGGGCGTTTACGTGCTGGGCATGTTTTCTGCGCGCGCCAACTCGGGGGGCGCGGCGATCGGCTTGGCCGCCGGCACCGCGGGCGTGGCATTCTGCTGGCTGGCTCCCGGCATTCCCGCGTGGTGGTGCGGGGCGTTCGCTTTCGTGCCGACGCTGCTGATCGGCCGCTTGGCGAGCGGGCTTTTTCCGCCGCCCACGGCAGAGCAGCGGCGCGGGCTTTTTCGACAGCGATAAGGGGCTGATACGCGAGCCGGTGGAGGAAGGAATCCAGAAGACAGAATCCAGAAGACAGAAGACAGAATCCAGAATCCAGAAGACAGAAGACAGAAGACAGAATGAGAGAGCCAGCGATAACATTCGAGGACTTGCTTGTGTGGCAGAAGGCCCATCTGTTTGTGCTTGCTGTCTACCGGCTGACGCAGAATTTTCCGCGTGAGGAAATCTACGGGCTGTCCTCGCAGTTTCGTCGGGCTGCGGTGTCGATCGCCGCAAACATTGCAGAAGGATTTAAAAAACGAGGGAAAGCCGACAAGCTTCGTTTTCTGAACATTGCGCAGGGATCGCTCGAAGAATCACGCTATTACCTGATGCTCACCCGAGATCTTGCTTATGGCGATGTAACCGAGCTTTCTGTTTGCGTGGCGGAGGTCAGCAAATTGTTGGAGGCATATTTCCAAGCGATTATGTCTTCCTGCTCCTGAATTCCGGATTCTGAATTCCGAATTCTGGATTCCGAATTCTGGATTCTGGATTCTGGATTCTGGATTTTTTAACGACAACTTTTGTTCAAACTCTGAGGAGGTTTTTGCATGCGAATTGAAAGAAGGAAACCGCTGGCCGCACGGGTCGGCGTGGTGGGCGTGGGTCATCACACCTATTGGGCGCAGTTCGAGGGGCTGTTGGACGAGATGCACCGGAAGCTGACGGCGTTCGACGCCAAGCTCAAGGTCAACGGCGTCGAGACGGTGCCGTTCGGTTTGCTGGACAACGCCGAGACCGCCTATGCGGCGCTGCCGAAGATGAAGGCCGCCGACCTCGACCTGCTGTTCGTCGACATGGTCACCTACGCGACCTCCTCGACGTTCGGCGTGATCGCGCGCGACCTGAATGTGCCGATCGTGCTGGTGGCGCTGCAGCCGCTGCGGGCCATGCCGTACGCGCAGGCCAAGACCTACACGCAGCTCTGCAACGACGACTTCTGCTCCGTGCCGGAGTTCACCGGCGTGGCGATCCGCATGGGCAAGCCGGTGGCGGACGTGATTTTGGGCGTGCGCGAAAACGATGCGGCGGCAGACGCCGAGATCGCGAAGTGGTGCCAGATCGCCAAGGTGTTGCACGACCTGCGCCGCGCGCGCATCGGGCTCATGGGCCACGTGCTCGAGTCGATGTACGACATGCACGTCGACCCGACGGCCGTGACCGCGGCGTTCGGCTGCCACGTCGCGCTGTGCGAGCCGGACGAGGTGTTGAAGCACTACCTTGTCGAGGACCGCCCGGCCGTGGAGACGATGAAGAAGCGCATCCTCGACTTCTTCGACACGCCCGATCCGGTCTCCGATCCGATCACCACCAAGCTGACCGACCATGACCTCGAGGTTGCGGCCAAGGCGGCGGTGGCGCTTGAGAAGTTCGTGTGGGAGCGCAACCTCGACGGGTTGGCCTACTACTACGAGGCGATGCCCGACACGCCGATGCGCGAACTGGTGACCAACTTCATCGTCGGCAACTCGCTGCTGACCGGCGCGGGCTTCCCGATGTGCGGCGAGTACGACCTCAAGAACTGTCTCGCGATGATGATCATGGACCGGCTGGACATCGGCGGCAGCTTCGCGGAGTTCCATCCGATCGACTTCGACCGCGACACGGTGCTGGTCGGCCACGACGGGCCGCACCACCTGAACATCGCCTCGCGCAAGCCGGTGCTGCGCTCGCTCAAGACTTACCACGGCAAGCCCGGCAAGGGCGCGGGCGTGGAGTTCAACATCAAGGAGGGGCCGATCACGATGCTCTCGATCGGCGTGAAGGCCGACGGCAAGATGAAATTCATCATTGCCGAAGGCGAGTCCATGGCCGGGCCGATTCCTCCGACCGGAAATACCAACACGCACGGCAAATTCCTGCCGGACGTGCGCACTTTCCTCAAGCGCTGGGTCATGGAAGGACCGACGCATCACTTCGCGCTGGGCGTGGGGTACCACGCGGACGAGCTGGTCAAGTTGGCGAAGGTGCTGGGCATCGAGGCGGCGGTGGTGACGCCGCGGGGGTGAAGCAAGGCGGGAGAGGCTGGCGATCTGACCTATAGGCCAAGGGAGGAAAAACATGGGCAACACACGTGTCGTGATGGCGGTAGCACTGGCCGCCTGTGTCAACATGCGGGCGCAGGCCCAGACGGGGAACGGTCCGCGGCCTGAGGTCGCCGCCATCTACTATCCGCATTGGCACCGCTACGACCACGGTTCGGCGTGGAAGGGGGAGGGGTGGACGGAGTGGGAGGGTCTGAAGGCGGCCGTGCCGCGCTTTCCCGGCCACGTCCAGCCGCTGAAGCCGACGTGGGGGTATTTCGACGAAAGCGATCCCGCGTGGACCGCGAAGGAGATCGACCTGGCCAAAGACAACGGCATCGACGTCTTCATTTACGACTGGTATTGGTACAGCGGCGTCAAGAACATGGAGGAGGCGCTTGAGCAGGGGTTCCTCAAGGCACCCAACCGCGGCCGCATGAAGTTCGCGCTGATGTGGGCGAACCACCACCGCCGCGACCAGTTCTGCCCCGAGTACGGCAAGCCGCGGACCATCTGGCTGCACTCGTACCACTCGGAGAAAGATCTGACCCGCATGATCGACTACTGCATCGAGCACTACTTCCGCGAGCCCAACTACTGGCGCGTGCGGGGTGGCCTCTTCTACAGCATTTTCCAGGCGAAGGAGTTCGTGGACCAGATGGGCGGTCCCGAGAAGACGCGCGCGGCGTTCAAGCGGATCGACGAGCGTCTCGGCAAGGCGAATCTGCCGCCCATGCACTGGAACGCCATGGTCTCCACCCCCGCGCGGTCGGAAGCGATGCGGGCGGCCGGTTTCCACAGCACGAGCCGGTACAACGTGTCGACGGCGGGAAAGGTCAAGCCGGACGCCACGGAGGACTATGGGGACGTGATGGAAGCGCACCGCAAGCACTGGAAGGCCATGCAGACGGCGCAGCTGATGGACATTCCCGTCGTCACGCGCGGCTGGGACTCGTCGCCGCGCTGCCGCGCGGACGTGCCCTGGCCGTTTCCTCGGACCCAAGGCGGCGGCTTCGAATATCCGTACAGCCAGATTGTGACCGGCGTGACGCCCGAGCGGTTCGAGCAGCTGTTGCGCGACGCTGCGCAGGCCGTCCGCGACGACTCCAAGGCGCCTCCCGCTGTGCTGATCAACGCGTGGAACGAGTGGACCGAGGGGCAGTTCCTGTTGCCCGAAGAACACTACGGGACGGCCCACCTCGAGGCGATCCGCAACGTGTTCGGAACCGCTGCAAAGTGAGCGGAAGACTGCGCAAAAAGTTGAAAAAAGATACGCGAAATACGGATCGACAAGTCGCGCCCTGTCTGTATATTGAAAAATCAAATGGATTGGTTTTGTGGTTTCAGTTGCCGAAAAGGGGTGAGTGTGATGCGTCTGGGATCGTTGAACGGGACAGGTGCCGGTTTGCGGGTTAAGCGTTCAATCGGCGGTTTTTTGGGGCGTGTGCGTCTCGCCGGTCTCGGCCTGTTGGCGGCATTCACCGCCGCGCGGGGTGCCACGGTGAACTTCCAGGCCTCGTGGACGAACGCGTACGGCCAGAAGACGGCGGATTACCGCATCTACTGCCCGCCCGCCAGCGACGTGCCGCGGATCAGGGGCGTGATTTTTCTCTATCCGGGCAGCGGCGGCGACTGGCGGTTCCGCGCGGACGACACCGCATTCCGCGAGGCCGCGCGGTCGCTGGGCTGCGCCTTGGTGGGCGCGGGCTCGAATGCCGGGTTCACGAGCATCACGGAGGCCGAGGCGCGCGCCTCGGTCGAGGCGATTCTCGCGGCGGCCGCCACGGCTTCCGGGCACCCCGAGATCGTCAACGCGCCGTTGCTGTTCACCGGCTTCTCCTTGGGTGGTTTCGTTTCAACCGAGATGGCGAACGACGTGCGCGAGCGTGTCGTCGCCTGCGCGCCGCAGCGCGGCTACAGCGCCTTTAATTCGAGCATGCCCGCCGCCACGCGCCAGGTCCCCGTGCTGTTTATGCCCGGGTCGCTGGACACGAACCCGCTGACCAGCCCCAGCGTGGCCGATTCGGTATTCGATGTGTGGCGGAGCGAAGGGGGGCTCTCGGCGTACGCTATGGACTGGTTGGCGGGGCACGACACCTTTGTGAACCAGGGCTGGTCCTTGGCCTGGGTCTGGATGGCCGAATGTCTGGCGCTGCGTCTTCCTTCCGGCACCGTTCCGAGCCTGGAGCCGGGGAACCCCGTGGTCTTGCAGGACATCCCGCTGGCGTCGGGCTGGTTAGGGTCGCGGCCCTATACAACCTCCGCAATCGGCTTGGACTACAGTGTGCACGTCGACATTGCACCGTACGCGTCTTACAAGGGGACGGTCGGATCAGCCTCTTGGTTGCCCAATGAGGCGGTCGCGCGGGCCTATCAGGCGCAGACGTCGTACGACGGCGTGACCACGCGCGGGGAAATCCCGCTGCAGGGGCCGGTGGCGATCGTCGGGGCCGCGAAGCCGAGCAGCACGATCCAGCCCGGGCAGACGAATCCGCCGCAGCTCGCGGTGCTGCCGGTCGGCGAGCCCTTCGACATCGAGGTCGACCCGCGCGGGTTCGGCCGCGAGGAGGTCACGTTGGCTTCGCAGAATCTTCTCGCCAACGGCGATTTCTCGCAGTGGTCTTCCGGGCTGCCGACGGGGTGGACGTGCGGCAATACGGCCATGATCAGCCAAGGCCCGGACCTCAGTGACGCGGGCGGCTCCGCCGTGATTCGGGACAAGGCGAGCCTGAGCCAGACCTTCACGCCGGTGGCGACCAATTTCCAGCTCCGCTTCACCTTCACGGTCAACCTGACACCCGGCAGCAACACCTGGAACCAGCCGCTGCTTATCAACCTATACCAAGCCAATCAAGCCACAAACGCCTCCTCACCGTGGCTGACTTTCCGCTTTACGGCCGGCGACGTCGCGGCGGGTCCGTTCACCGCCTCTGCCTTTACGAACAACAGCAGCACCGTCCAGCTTTCCAGCACGCCTGTCACGGGCTCGACCTACGACGTCGGCGCCGGCGCCTTCACCGGCGGACCCTTCGCGTACGAGTTCGTCCTGAACTACACGGCCTCCAACGACAGCTATTCCTTGAGCTACGGGCCTGCCGGCGGCACGCTCTTTAGCACGGGCGCGCTCCGCCTCTTCCGGAATCCGACGAATCCCGCTTTCGGCGGTCTCCAGAGCCTGCAGTTCTACGCGTATGTCAACGGGGCGGCGCTCGATGGTGCGCGTCTCTCGGTGATCGAGTCGCAGACGCAGCCAATCACATCCGTGACCTACTACGACGGCGCGGAGCTGCTCGGCGTGCAGACCGAGCCCGGCCCCGAAGGCTGGAAGCTCTCCCACACGCTCGACACACGCGGCATCCACGGCCTGACCGTTGTGGCCGAGGATCCCTTCGGCACGCGTTCTTCGGCCTACCGCACGGTTGTCGCGGCCGAGGCGGTGCCGTCCGGCGTCACCCACTATCGCTTCGAACGCTCGCCGGGGTTTAAGGCCGACCAGTACGAGCTCCTGAACCTCACCTCCAACGCGACGTCCGGCGCCGGCCCGCAACAAGTCGCGCTCGGCGCGGCGGCAGCAGGATCGGCCTTTCCGCGCCGTTTCGACTTCGGCGACGGCACAAACGCCCACGCGGCCTCCTTCTCGGCTGCCAAGGGCGACGTCTTCACCTGCGCCGACAGCCCGCTGCTGCCCTCGGACACCACGCCCTTCACGGTCGAAGCGTTCGTGAATCTGACCACCAGCGGCGCGGGCGGCACCTTCCGCACGATTGCCGCGCACGGCACCGGCTCTACCGGCAGCACGTTGAGCTGGCAGCTCGTGGTGACGGGCGAGGGCTCGGGGCAGGGGCCGCGCAGGCTGGTGCTTCAATTCTGCGGCTCCGCGTCCGGCGCGCTCGACACGATCAACTCTGGCTTCGAGCTCCAGACCAATGTGGACTACTACGTCGCAGCCTCTTTCACCCCGACCAACACCAGCGCTTCGGGCATTACGTTTTACTTCAAGGACCTGACCGCTGGCGGCGCGCTTCAATCATCCAACCGCACGCACACGCAGACGTCGATCACGAACGCGACATCCTCGTTTGCGGTCGGCAACCGCTATGACCGCGGCACCGGCTGGGATGGGGTCATCGACGAGTTCCGCCTCACCACGCGCGCCCTGACGGCCGGCGAGCTGCTCGTCAGCGCCGTGCCTGCGCCGGTCGTGCCTGGCTGGGTCGCGCCGGACGACACGCGAATCGCCTATTCCGATTACGTCCGCAAGAGCCTCGTGGCCGCGCCCTTTGACGCCGCCGTCACGCTGGCGCGCTTCGACCGCCTCCTGCCGATCACCGGAAAGGGCTACGAGTGGGACAATCCCGGTGCGCGCGTCCGCTTCCGCACAGACGCCACGAACGTGCTGGCCTCGCTCTACTACAACGAGCTGCACGTATCCGCCAGCGCCCGCAACAGCCGGGGCCTGTATCGCGTCGATGGCCAGACCAATGCGCTGTGGGCCTTCCAGACCGTTTCCACCACCACGGTCCGCACGCAAGAGCTCATCACGGTGTCGATGGCCGTGCCGCCGGGCGGCGGCTATCACGACTACGAGCTGGTGCTGCCGTACGGGGATTCGGTCGACTTCCACGGTCTCCAGGTCAATCCGGACGCGCTGTTCGAAGCTCCCTCCGACCGCTCCGCCACGCGCTACCTCGCCTACGGCGACTCGATCACGCATGGCTTCACGGCGAGCGACATCGGCGGCGGATACGCGTTCCGCGTCGCGGAAGCGAAGGGCTGGCAGCTCGTCAACATGGGCTACGGCGGACGCGCCTCTACCATCGCAGACGGCACTGTTGTGGGCGCGCAGGGCGCCGACGTGATCACCGTGCTGATCGGCGTCAACGACTGGCAGGGGGGCGTGGCGCTGGCGACGTACAGCAACCGGCTAGACGGCTTCCTCGCGAACCTGCGGGCGCTGCAGCCGACCGTGCCGGTCTATCTGCTGACCCCGCTCTGGGTAGACGCTTCGTGGGACCCGGCGGCCGACATCGCGCCGCTCGAGTCCTACCGCCAGATCGTGCGCGACGTGGCGGCGGCGCGGAGCGATTTGAATCTGCACGTGGTCGAAGGCCCGGAGCTGATCGACCCCAGCGTCGTCTACTTCGACGCCGTCCGCGTGCATCCGAACGACGCCGGCTTCGCCCAGATGTCCGCGCGGCTGGCCGCGCAGATGGCGGCCACGCAGCAAGGCGCCGCGCTCAAGTCGTGGCTGGGCGGGAGCGCCGCCAGCTGGAGCGACGCGTCGGCGTGGACGCCCGCCGGGGTGCCGCTCGCGTCCGAGCCGGTGTCCGTCAGCAACTCGGCGACCGCCACGCTCACGGTTCCGGGCGGAACCGCCGCCGCGGCCGCCTCGCTCGCCTTCGACAATGCGAGCGGCAAAAACGCCACGCTCGCCATCGCCGACGGCGCCCGCCTCACGGTCGGGGGAGCGGTCACGGATGGGGGCGCGGGAAGCGCGACGGTGACCGTCGCCAACGCCACGCCCACGAACGCGGCCACGGCGCTGACCGCCGCGTCCTTGGCGGCGAGCACCTTGGCGCTGACCTCAGCGGCGGCCGCCGACCAGTATCTGACGACCGGCTTCGATCTGGCGCTGGCGGTGCAGCTCCAGCTGGGCGTCGGCGCCGTGAACCAGAACATCATCTATCGCCAGACGAACGGGACGGTCAGCATTGCCAATTCGGACTACGGCCTCTGCCTGCTGGAGGGTTATGTCGCGCCGACGTCGGGGGTCCAGACGTATGTCCTCGCGGGCGGCACGCTCAAGGCCGACCGCATCGGCGTCGCCAACGGCAACGGCAACAACGGCGGCGCGATCAACGTCGAGCGCTACGCCGGCAACGGAGAGCTGGCGTTCGAGAGCGGGACCCTCGCGACCCGCCTGGACAACGGCAGCGTCTGGATCGAGAACGGGAGCGCCTTTGAGACCTATAACGGGACCACGGTGAAAGCTAAGGACATGCAGCGCAACACCAGCAAGCCTGTATCGATCCTGCTGGCCCAATCCGGCACGCACACGTTCAGGGCCGACGGGAGCGGCGGTCGGATTGTGGTCTCGCCTTCCGCGCGGCTGACGGACAAGGCGGGCGAAGCCGGCACGCTCGTCAAAGCGGGGCAGGGCGCGCTGGTGCTGACCGGCGGCGGCCGGTCGGCGACGAACGATTGGTCGGGCGACACCGTGGTCAGCCAAGGCGTGGTCCGGGTTGACTACAGCCTGCTGGGCGGCGCGCCGGGCAGCCTGGACCTTCGCGACGCCTACAGCCCCAGGTCCCGGCTGGTGCTCGCCGGCGGCGGGTTCGAACTCGTGGGCCGCGGGAGCGCGACCAACGGCGCGTTTTCCGGCGTGACGGTGACCAGCGGCGGCGGCTTCGCCGAATCCTACACGTTCGCGGTGCCGGCGACCAACGGACTCGTGGTGGGGCAGACCGTGGCCAATCCCTTTCTCCCCGCCGGAACCTACATCCGCCGGCTACTGAGCGGCACGTCGATCGCGCTGAGCCACATGAGCACCAGCACGGTGGCCCAGGCCGGGCAGCGGCTGGATTTCGGCGCGGCCACGTTCGGCAGCGTGCAGACGGTCAGCAACGTCGAGTTCGCGGCCGCTTCATCAACGGTCGGCGTGACGCCGGCCGGCACCGACACTCGGCTGACGTTCGTCAACACCTCCGGGGCCGGAGGCCTGCTCAAAACCGGCGCCGGCACGCTCCGGCTCGCGGGGACGGTCGGCCATGCAGGGTCGAACGTGGTCAGCGCGGGGACGCTGGACCTCGCCAGCCCAGTCGCGAATCTGCTGACCAACGCGGTTGCGGGCTCCGGCGTATTCCGCCACACCGGGCCGGGGACGACCGTCATCGATGCGGCGGCGGCCAACCTCAACAGCTTCGCCGGCGCGGTCGTCGTCGACGGCGGCACGCTGCAGCACGGGACCGCCAACAACAATCAGCGGCGCGGGCTTTCGTCGGCCGCCTCCTACACGGTCAACGCGGGGGGCACGATGGTGACGACGCGCGACGCGATGCGCGACGGCGTGCCGGTCAGCCTGAACGGCGGCACGCTCGCGATGCTGAAGGGCTTTCAGTGCCTGGGGCCGCTGACGCTGAACGGCGGCGCGCTGGTGACGGGGCCCGGGCAAGGCGGGCCCTATCAGGCCTTCGCGCTGGGCGCGGACGTCGCCGTGACGGGCGGCGTACCCTCGGTGATCCGCGCCGAGCCCGGGCTCTACAACGGCGTGCATTTGACGTACAACCTGCTGACGGCCGGACGGAACACGTTCCGCGTCGATGATGTCACGGGCAGCGCGGAAGCCGATCTGACCGTTACGGCCACGCTGCTCGACAGCTCGCACACCACGACGAATGCGGGCTTGGTCAAGACGGGCGCGGGCACGCTGGTGTTGGCTGGTGGCGCCCACACCTACCACGGCGCGACCGTGGTCAGCAACGGCACGCTGCTGGTCGGCAGCGGCGGCGTCAGCAACTCGGCGGTGACGGTGGTGTCCGGCGCGGCGTTCGGCACGGCCGACGCCGCGACCGCGAGCGTCGCCGCGCTGTCGCTGGAAGAGGGGGCTTCGGTCGTGTGGCGCTACGACGGGGCGTCGGGGACGGCAGGACGCATCGCAGTGGCCGGCACGCTGACCCTGCCGGCGTCCGGCACGCTCGCCGTCGTGGGCGCGGGGTTCCTGCGCTCCGGCCACGTGGTGCTGAGCGCCGGCGCGCTCGCGGGGGCCACGGATCTCGCAGGCTGGAGCGTGTCCGGCGCTCCGGCCGGCGCCCGCCTGGCGATTGTGGGGAACGAGGTGCGGCTCCCCGTGTGCCGCGGTACACGGCTCTTGATGAAATGAGGCGAGGGCGCCCGATGCGCAAAAAGTCGAAAAATGATACGTAAAGAGCAGATCGACAGTGCGGCCGTCAGAATTTATACTGAAGACAAACGGAAGGAAACATATCGCGAGTTGCGGGCGCCGTACAAAGGAGGTTGCAGTGAGAGATCAGATGACGTTGGGACTCTTGTTCGGACTGTCTCTGTGTGCCGTGGGTGCCGGGCAGGCACAGACCACGTTTTTTGCGGTGTCGCAGGACGCCTTTTATCAATCGCTCACGAACGCTGCCGCCTATGAGCGCCCTTTGCTCGATAATGCGCTGCGGGTTTCTGGAGGGGGAACGGTCGGACTGCGGAACCCCCGTATGCCGCGAGCCACGCTGGAGGTGATTCAAGGCGGTGTTGCGGTCTCCTTGACGAACGCGTTCGTGCCGCCCGCGCTGCCCGCCGCTCTGCAGCAGAAGGTCGCATTCTGGGTGGACGCCAACACCAACGTGGTGGTGGACGGCGACGGCAAAGTCTCGCGCTGGCACGACGTGCGCGAAAGCTCGGTGGAAGCGCAGCCCTATCGTTACATGATGGCCACCAATGCGGAGGTGGCGCGGCAGCCCGCGTGGGTCAGCGACGCCTCCTTGGGCGGCAAGCGCTATCTGGACTTCGGGTACTGGGGACACCAGGACACCAACGTGAATTCGCGCTGGCTGTTCTGGGCGGGGACCAACGGCCTGGAGAAGACGCTGGACTTGCGCTCGGTCTTCATCGTCTTCGGCTCGCACAACGGCAACACGATGGGCGGCGGCATCATGCTGATTCAGAACTCGACGATCCTGGCCGCGCCGACCGCGCCGTTCGCGGGCGGCAGCTCGGCCCTGTGGATCAACTCCGCCAACGTGATCGCGGACGACGGCATCAACTATCTCGACCGCCAGATGCGCGACGGCCGCAACCTGCAGATCTTCGACAAAGCCTACCACCTGGTCGAGTGTCTGACGCTTCAGGCCGCGAAGGCCAACACCTTCGCCAAAGACCGCATCTATCCCGGTTACTCGGGCGGCTCGCGCATCTGCGAGGGATTGTTTTTTACGGACGAGCTGGCGGAGGCCGAGCGGCTCCAAGTGCAGGACTACCTGTGGCACAAGTGGTTTTCGCGCAGCGGCGAGTCCTCGCTGGGCGCGTACCGGTTGGCGAACGCGAGTGCCGTCGAGTTTGCGTTGGGCACGAACGATGCGCAGACCGCGGTCTCGGGGGACGGCGCGGTCCGCAAGAGCGGCACGGGTACGCTGTTTCTGCAGAACGGCGGTAGCGATGCGTTCGACGGCACGGTCCGGCTGCAGGAAGGCAGTCTGCTGACGGCCGGCGAACCCTTCCTCTTCGATCTCGCTGAGGGCGGACAGACCGTCTATGCGCAGGACCTGTCGGTCAGCCGGACGGCGGGCGAGGCGGGCAAAGTGGTGAAGACCGGCAGCGGCGAACTCGCCGTCGCCTCGGTGAACAACAGCGTGGACGCGATCGAGGTGGCGGCCGGCAGGCTGCGCCTGGCGACGCCGCGCGCAGCCGACGCGGTCCCGCTGGCGGACGCCGCCGTGAACGAGTGGAGCCTGGAAGGGACGCTGCCGAGCGGCGATTATGCGATGTACAAGAACGTCACCGTGGCCGGCTGGACCTTCACGCAGGATACCAACTACTACACCGGCGGGCACGCGGGCGTGGTCACAGAGCGGGCCACGGTGTTCAACGTGGTCACGGGCTCGGTTCCCCACGGCGCGGTCATGCTCTATCTGAACCGGGGCGCGGGCGAAACGTCCTTTACGCTGCCGCACGCGGGCCTGTACCGCCTGGAGTTCTATGCGGCGGCCCGCACGGGGAATCCCAACCTCTACATCGACATCTCGGTCGACGGCCAGGCGCTGGGCTCTATCATCACGATGTCGCCGGTTTTTTGGCGCTACGAGCTGCGGTTGCCCTTCCTGGCTGCGGGCGCACACACGGTCAAGTTCCAGGGCAACGCGCCGGGAACGGTCATGACGCGCGCGGCCTTTCTGGATGCGGTCCGCGTGGTCCCGATTGCGCTGTGTCAAACGGCGCCGGTCTTGGCGGCGGTGACCAACGGCGGGTTTGAACTGCCGGTCGCGATGCTTGAAGCGGGCGCCATCGTGACGAACGAGCCGGCGGGCACCGGCTGGAGCTACAGCGGGCTTTCCGGGATCGGGCGCATCCAGTCGCTCAACGCCAACCCGCGCCAGATGCCGCAGGCGGTGCCGGAGGGCATCGCAGCTGGCGTGCTGACCCAGAGCGGCAGCCTCCGGCAGACGGTGACGTTCCCCACGTCCGGGGTGTACCGGCTGAGCTTCTCCGCCGCGGCGCGCGGCGGGGCCGTGAACCACACGTTCCACGTGCTGCTCGGCGGCAAGCTGGTCCGTCCGGTGCAGACGATCGACACGGCTTTCCGGCGCATCGACCTGACGCTTCCGCCGGTCCAGGCGGGCGAGGCGCTGGAACTGGCCTTCGAAGGCAAAGGGCTCTCCAACACCGCGTCGCTGATCGACGACGTCGTGATCGAATGCGTCGGGGCCGACGAGTCCGTGGACGCCCTCAAGAACGGCAACTTCGAAGCGGTCACGTCCGTGTCGCCGCTGGTGACCACCAACTGGCTCTGCACCTCGCTGGCGGGCGTCATGACGAACAACAACCCGTGGACCGAGACCGTGCCCTACGGCACGTACATGGGGTATACCTCGATGACGCACTCCTTCTCTCAGACGGTGACGTTCGCCGAGAGCGGCAGCTACGCGCTGCGCTTCGTCACCAAGACGCGGGCGTCCTATCCGCTGCCGCAGTACCACGACTTCGAGGTCCGGTTCGGCGGCGCGCGGATCGGCCGGGTGATCAACATGGGCGGCGAGCTGCGGAGCTACGCGTTCGCGCTCCCCGAGGTGGAAGCGGGCGTGCCGTATGTGCTGCAGTTCAAAGGGCTGCAGACCAACGGCGCCACCACGCTCTCGCTGTACGACGAGGTTGTGATCGTGCCCGCACCGCAGCCGCGTCCGCGCCAGAGCTTGACGGGGCGCTTCCCGGAAACCACGGCGCTGGACGTTGCGGCCGGAGCGGGATTGGTGCTAGACTTCGACGGCTCGATCAGGGTGAAGAGCGTGCGGTATGCGGGGCAGACGGTCTCGGGGACGATCAGCGCCGCCACGCATCCCGAATTCGTGTCGGGGACCGGGGCGATCGACTCGCCGGCCAAGGGAACGCTGATTGCGGTGCAGTGACGCGCGGGGGGAAGAGGATGAGCGCAGGAGTTCATAGAATGTTGGGGGGATGGGCCGGAGCCGTTGCGGCGCTGGCGCTGGCGTTGGACGCCGGCGCGGTGCAGGTGGTCTCCAACCTCGTCTACAAAGCGTCGGCCGGAGCCGCCGGGCTCGGCAACCTGTACCTGCCCGAGGCGTGCACGGCAGACACGCCCGTCGTCCTGGCGATCCACGGCGGCGGCTGGAGCGGCGGCGACCGCCACAGCTGGGCCGGCGTGGCGGAGTTCTTCTGCCGGGACCTCGGGTTCGCGGTCTTCAACATCGAGTACCGGCTGACCGGGGCCGGGCCGTGGCCGCTGTGCGGCAACGACTGTCTGGCGGCGGCGATCTATCTGTTCGGCGACGACTTCAAGAAACGCTCGGGCATCGACGGCCGGAAGATCTGGGTCTGCGGCGGTTCCGCCGGCGGCCATCTCGCGCTCTGGACCGGGCTGAGCCTGCCGCCGGAGCGCGTGGCCGGCATCGTCTCGATCTCGGGCATCGGCGACCTCGCGCCCGACGCCCGGGCCAACCCCGGGCGCTATGTCGGGCTGTTCGGTCACGCGCCGACAGAGGCTGAGCTGGCCGCCGCGTCGCCGCTCTCGCGGGTGACGTCCAAGGCTCCGCCGATCTTGTGCACGCACGCGAAGATCGACACAGTGGTGCCCGTCGCGGCACAGGAGCGTCTGGTGGAAGCTTGTCGTGCGGCCGGAACGACGGCCGTGCTCTACACGTACGCGCCGCGGGACAAGGGCCATTCGATCTGGCGGCCGGGGAGCAATCCCCATCGGCTGTTCCCAGACATCGAGGCGGCGATCGTGAAATTCGTGAACGCTGTGTCAAAATGACCGGAAACACAAACGGGGTGATGAGGAGGGGGCAAGAAATGAAGAAAAGCATATGGCTGGGTGTGTTGCTGACTGTGGCGCTGGGGGCTGCGGCCGCGACACAGGAAGAGAATTTCCGTGATGTGCCGGTGGCGGACCGTCCGTGGTGTTACTGGTGGTGGGTCAATGGCCACGTGGACAAGGAGACCATCACCAGCGACATGGAGGCCATGCGGCGCGTGGGCTTCGGCGGTCTGCTGATGTTTGACGCGCGCGGCTACTGGGACGACAAAGGGCATGTTGTTTTGCCGAAGCCGAAGATGGAGTTCATGAGCCCCGAATGGCGCGAGCTCTTGGCGTTCGGCATCAAAGAAGCGGCCCGCGTGGGGCTGGAAGTCAGCGTGAACCTCAGCAGTTGCGCGGGAGCGCTGAAGGGCCCGTGGGAAGTCGGCCCCGACGCGCCGAAGCGCCTGATCTGCCAGACCACGCCGCTGGCGGGCGGGGCCAGGCTGGATACGGTTCTGAAAAATCCTGACCGCAAATATTTCTGGAACATCGCGACCTTCGCCGTCCGGTACGAGGGTGCGGCGGTTCCGCCGCAGGCGGAGTGGATCAACGGCGGGGACGGCCTATATTCGATGCACGCCACTTCCGGAAAGCGGGTGGACGGTCAGAAGGCCCTGACGTTCCGCGACGCGCGGGAGGTCGTGGAACTGACGGACAAGGTGGGGGCGGACGGGCGGGTTTCGTGGAACGTGCCGCAGGGCCAGTGGGCGCTGGTGCGTTTGGGCTATACGACCATCGACGGCCATGAGTATGACGTGGACGTGCTTGATCCAAAAGCGGTGGAAGGCCACTTCAACCGGATGGGCAAGGCGATCATTGCGGATGTCGGGCCCTTGGCCGGCAAGACGTTGACGCACTTCTACAGCGTCAGTTGGGAGGGCGCGGTGCCCACGTGGACCGGCGGCTTCGAAATGGATTTCGAAAAGTATAGCGGCTATGCGGTCCGTCCGTGGCTGCCCGCGCTGGCGGGTTTCGCCGTGCAGAGCCAAGAGGACACCCAACGCTTCATCAGCGACTTCCGCCGGGCGCGCAACGACGCGTTTCGCGACAACTTCTACGGCACCATGATGCGGCTGAGCCATGCGAACGGGTTGAAGTGGCATTCCGAGTCCGGCGGGCCGTGGATCCGCGACCCCAGCGTTTTCGGCGAGGCCGACCAGCTGTCGTTCCTGAGCCGCAACGATATGCCGCAGGGCGAATTCTGGTACACGGGCAACGAGGACCGGCGCGGCCGGCAAATGAGCCGCCCTCAGGCGGTCACGGCCCACATCTACGGCAAGCGCCTGGCGGCGGCCGAGGCGTTCACGCACATGGTGCGCCACTGGACGCCCTATCCCGCGGTGCTGAAGCGCGCCGGTGACGAGAGCTTCATCGACGGCGTCAACCAGCTCGTGTGGCACACCTTCACCTGTTCACCGAAGGAGTTCGGCGTGCCGGGCACCGAATATTTCGCGGGCACGCACATCAACCCGAAGGTGACGTGGTTTGAACAAGCTGCGCCCTTCATGTCCTATCTCGGGCGCTGCCAGCACCTGTTGCGTCAAGGCCTCTTCGTGGCGGATGTCTGCGCCTATGTGGGCGACGTGCCGTATTTCCACTGGGGCCGTTACGCGACCAACTGGAACGCCCAGGCGACGATGGCGGTGCCGCAGGGGTACGGCTACGACGTGCTCACCACCGAGGTGTTGCTGGAGCGCATGGCCGTGAAGGATGGGGCGCTCGTTCTGCCGGACGGCATGCGCTACCGTGTTCTGGCGGTGGATCTGGACGGCACGCAGGCTCCGCTTGCGGCGCTGCGCAAGATCGAGGAAATCAAAAAGGCGGGCGTGCCCGTGGTGCTCGGAACGCGTAAACCCCTCCGCACGCCGGGCCGTGCGGCGGGCGACGCCGAGGTGAAGCGCCTGGGCGAGGCGTTGTGGGCGGACTCGCCGACGCTGGCGGAGGCGCTCAAAGCGAAGGGCCTGACGCCCGACTTCGAGGGACCGTTCGAGTACACGCACCGGCGCGACGGCGCGACCGACATCTACTTCGTGTCCGGCACCGGCAAGGGCGACTGCACGTTTCGCGTGAGCGACCGTTCTGCCGAGCTGTGGGATCCGGTCAGCGGCAAGATCGATGCGAAAGTCGGAGGACGGAGCACAGAGGACGGTCGGACGGTCGTGCCGTTGGACTTGCCCGAGCACGGCTCGGTGTTCGTCGTGTTCCGAAAACAGCGGACAGAGGGCAGCGGAGCCGTTCATCCGGCCTCCGACCTCCGGCCTCCGACCGCTGTCGAACTGTCTGGCCCGTGGAGCGTGACGTTCCAATCCGGCCGCGGCGCGCCGGAGAAGGCGGTGTTCGAGGCGCTGATCGACTGGACGAAACACGCCGACCCCGGCATCAAATATTTCTCGGGCACGGCGACGTACCGCAAGACGTTCGAGGTGACGGCGGAACAGGCGGGCCGCAAGGCGCTGCTGCAGCTCGGCAAGGTCGCGGCACTGGCGCAGGTGCGGCTCAACGGCAAGGACCTCGGGATCGTGTGGACCGCGCCGTGGCAGGCGGAGCTGACCGGCGCGCTCAAGGCGGGCAAAAACGAGCTGGAGATCGAGGTCACGAACCCGTGGGCGAACCGCCTGGTCGGCGATGCGGCGCTGCCGCCCGAACAGCGGATCACCAAGAGCAATATGCAGTACGAGAAGGGGAAGCGCACGCTCAAGGGGTTCCAGGGCTTCGCGTCCGAGGACGCGCTGCAGCCTTCAGGATTGCAAGGGCCGGTGCGGCTCGAGTTGTTGCCGTGACCGGACGACGACTCTTTTGCTATACTTATATTCCGAATCGGCAAGAAAGGGGCATGCGGTAAGACGGAATGCCCCGCGTTCCGGCCGGAGGAGGGAAATGAGATGAGCAAGAGAGTTTTGATTGTCGGGCTGTCTGCGGTTTTTGCGGCGGGTGCCGTTTGCGCGCAAAGCGAGTCTTTTCAGGCGAGCTTGGCGCCGGACCATGCGATACATGACCGGAGCACCCGGATCGAAGGGGTGACGCTCAGCGTCTGGGGCGAGAATCCCCAGACCGCGCTGTCGCTCGGCTTTGTGAACGGCGCCACGGGCCAAAGCTCGGGCTTGAGTCTGGGCCTTGTCAACTATGCGGACTCTTATTCGGGCGCGCAGTGGTCGCTCGCCAATTTTACCCAAGGGGACTATGCCGGTTGGCAGGGTGGCCCCCTCTGCGGCCTGGTGGGCAGCGTGCTGAACTATACCGGCGGAACCCTGCGGGGGCTGCAGACGGGCGTCATCAACTTGACGGGCGGTCTGGAAGGCGTGCAGATCGGGCTCGTCAACTACGCGCAACGGGTCGATTCGGGGCTGCAGGTCGGGCTGGTGAATCTGATCGGAAATACAGAAGGATGGTTTGAGAACTGGCCGCACGAAGTGGGGCCGGGGATGATTTTTGCCAACTGGCGGTTCTAGCCCGGAAGGAGCGCACGTGATAACGATCAAGACGGAAAACGCGCCGGCGGCCATCGGGCCCTACGCGCAGGCGATTGAAGCGAACGGCATGATATTTTGCTCGGGCCAGATCCCGATCAATCCCAAGTCGGGCGCGATTGAAGTGGTGGGTGCCGCCGAGCAGACGATGCAGGTGCTGCTGAACCTGCGGGCCGTGCTGGAGGCGGCCGGCGCGGGACTGGACAAGGTGGTCAAAACAACCGTCTTCCTGACGGACATCGGCGATTTCCCGGCCGTCAACAAGGTCTATGCCCAGATGTTCGGCTCCCATGCGCCCGCGCGTTCGACGGTGCAGGTCGCGCGCCTGCCCAAGTGCGCGAAAGTCGAGATCGAGGCGATCGCCGTCAAATGAGCTTGTGCGCCGCGAGCCAGTCGCGCACCGGAGCTTCGGGCAGGCCCATGATGTTGGTGTAAGAGCCGCTGTAGCCCGCGATCAGCAGATCCCCGTTCTCGTCGATGTCGTAGGCGCCGGCGCGGTCGAGCGGCCGCGTCTTGTGCAGGTAGGCGGTGATGGTCTCTTCCGACAGGATCTTGAATCGCACGGAGGAGGCCTCGACGCGGATCTCGGGCTCGGCGTCGGGCAGCCCGAGCGCGATGCCGGTGTACACGATCTGCGTGCGGCCTGAGAAGGCGCGCAGGAACTGCGCGGCTTCGTCGAGGTCGGCGGGTTTGCCGATCAGGCGGCCCTCGAACCAGACCAGCGTGTCGGCGGTGATGAGCGCGGCGCCGGGGTGGCGTATGCGGCAGGCGCGGTGTTTTTCGAGCGCATTGGTGACGACCGTGTGGACCGGATCGGCGGCGTCGTGGATCTCGTCGGTGTCGGCGGTGGACACGGTGAACGCGCAGCCCAGGGCGTGCAGGATTTTTTTGCGGCGCGGCGAAGCGGAGCCGAGGATGAGGGGATGGCGGGTGGTCATATGTGCGTAAAAAATATCACGGGGTTATGTGGATTGCAAGGGCTGCGGGAGGTTTGCCATGTCTGACCTGCTGCTGATCGGGATCGCGGCGCTGCTGCTGGCCGCCCTCGCGCTGCTGGCGGCGCTGCTGCGGCGCGTGCGGCGCGCCGATGCCAACGGGATCGCGGCGCGCCTGGACGGCTTCGAGAAGGGGCTGGAGCGCGTCGAGCGCGCGGTGCGCGACGAGGTGGCCCGCAACCGCGACGAGCAGGGGCGGATCGACCGCGAGCAGCGCAGGGAGCTCGCCGAGGCCCTCAAGGCGTTCGGCGACACCGTCGCGGCCCGGAGCGCGGAGGTGGCCGCCGCCCACGGGCGGCAGCTCGAGGCGATGTCGCTCAAGATCCAGCGTCTTTCGGAGGCGAACGAGGCGCGGCTCGAGGCGGTGCGCCAGACCGTCGAAGGGCAGCTCAAGCGGCTGCAGGAGGACAACGCCAAGCAGCTGGAGCTGATGCGCCAGACCGTCGACGAGAAGTTGCAGGGGACGCTCGAAAAGCGACTGGGCGACTCGTTCAGGCTGGTCAGCGAGCGGCTGGAGGAGGTGCACAAGGGGCTGGGCGAGATGCAGAGCCTCGCGACCGGCGTGGGCGATCTCAAGAAGGTGCTCACCAACGTCAAGACGCGCGGCACGTGGGGCGAGGTGCAGCTCGGCGCGCTGCTGGAGCAGGTGCTGAGCCCGGAGCAGTACGCGCTGAACGTGGCGACCAAGGAGGGCGGCGAGCGCGTCGAGTTCGCGGTCCGGCTGCCGGGGCAGGGCAGTGGTGGCGACGAGACGGTCTGGTTGCCGCTTGACGCGAAGTTTCCGATGGAGGACTACCAGCGCCTTGTCGAAGCCCAGGAGCGCGCGGATACCGCCGCGGTCGAGGCGGCCGGCAAGCAGCTCGAGAACCGCGTGCGCGCCTGCGCCATCGACATCAGCGAGAAGTATCTGAATCCGCCCAAGACGACCGATTTCGGCATCCTGTATCTGCCGGTCGAGGGACTCTATGCGGAGGTCGTGCGCCGCGTCGGCCTGACCGAGCGCCTGCAGCGCGAGCAGCGCGTGGCGGTGGCGGGGCCGACGACGCTCTGGGCGCTTTTGGGCAGCCTGCAGATGGGCTTCCGCACTCTGGCGATCCAGAAACGCTCGAGCGAGGTGTGGAGCCTGCTCGCGGCGGTCAAGACCGAGTGGATGAAGTACGGCGATGTGCTCGACGCGGTGCAGAAGAAGCTGCAGCAGGCCTCGGAGACGCTCGACAAGGCGCAGGTGCGCTCGCGGGCGGTCGGCCGCAGGCTTCGAGGCGTGCAGGAGCTGCCCGAGCGGGAGGCCGCCGCGCTGCTGCCAGGCGACCTCTCGGGCGTGCTGGATGAGAACGATGACGCCGTGCTGACGGGATCGGAGGGCTGATGCAGTACACGGACCGCCTGTTCCGTCCGCCCGCCGAGGCGGAGAGCCTGATTTTCCAGGTGGCGATCGGCTGCCCGCACAACACCTGCCGCTTCTGCGCGATGTACAAAGGCGTGCCGTACCGCGTGCGCCCGCAGGAGGAGGTGCTGGCGGAGTTCGAAGAGGCGTCGCGCCGCTATCCCGCAGAGCGCCGGATCTTTCTGGCCGACGGCGACGTGATGGCGCTCTCGTTCGAGCGCCTGCGCGCGATGCTGGAGGCGCTGAACCGGCTCTTTCCCCGCCTGGCGCGCGTGAACGTCTACGCCAACGGCAGCTCGATTCTGGCGAAGAGCGACGCGGAGCTGGCCGCGCTGCGCCGCCTGAAGCTCGACACGCTCTACGTCGGGCTGGAGAGCGGCGACGAGGATCTGCTTCGCGACGTTGAGAAGGGCGAGACCGCCGCGGGGATGTGCGAGGCGGTGCGGCGGGCGCAGGCGCTCGGGTTCAAAGGCTCCGTGATGGTCCTGCTGGGGCTCGGCGGGAGCGAAGGCTCGGCGCGCCATTCCGATGCGACGGCCACGCTGCTCAACCGCATGCAGCCGCGGCTGCTCTCGGCGTTGCGCTTTGTGGACGTGCCGGGCACAAACATGTATGACGGATATTGGACGGTCACGGAGTTTGAGGCCGTCGGCGAACTGATCCGGCTGCTGCGCGGCCTGGCGCTGGAGCACACGGTTTTCCGCGCGAACCACACGTCGAACCCCGTGCCGCTCGAGGGCCGTTTTCCGCGCGACCGCGAGGCGCTGATCGCGCAGCTGGAGGCGCTGCTGCCGCGGCTGGACACGCGGGGGCCGGGGCGGCTGCCGTTCACGCTGTAGCGTCCGGCCACAGCGGCACGCCCTGGCCGGCGAGGGTCGCGCGCAGGCGCGCGATCGCGGCCTCTTTGGCTTTGGCCTCCACCTCGACCGTCACGTCCAGCGAGTGCCAGGCGTGAGGGAAGTCCGCCGCGTCGATGAAGTCGTGGTGCGGCCCGGGCCGCTTGCTGCCGTGCCCGTCCTTGGGCGACGAGACGTGGAAGAGCGGCTCGCGGTTCCAGGTGGCGAGGGCTTGCGCGGTGGCCTCTTCGGCCGACAGGCCGTCCGGCAGGCAGCGGTGGTGGTGCACGTCGTAGACGAACGGCGTGCCGGTCGCGCGGCAGAAGGGCAGAAGCTCGGCGGGCGTGTAGACGCGGTCGTCGTTCTCGAGCGTCAGGCGCGAGCGCACGCTCTGCGGCAGCACGTCGAGCGCGGCGGCGAGCCGCGCGAGCGCGGACGCCTTGTCGCCGTACGCGCCGCCGGCGTGGATGTTGATCACGTCGGCGTTGACCCAGTCGGCGACCTCGGCCTGGTAGGCCAGGTCCAGCAACGACGTCCGGACGATCTCCGGGTCGGTGGCGCTCAGCAGGATGAACTGGTCCGGGTGAAAAGAGAGGCGGAGCCCCTTTTCCCGCGCGAAGCGGCCGCAGGCCTTGAAGGCCGCGACGACTGCGGCGGCGTCCGGCAACTCCTCGATGGCGTAGCCGGCCGCGGGGTGGGTCTTGACCGGCAGGATCTGGCTGTTGACGCGGAAGCAGCCGATGCCGTGCGCGGCGCAGTAGTCGAGGGCTTGGCGGAGCGCGGCGGCATTGGCAAGCGCCAGTTGAGAGAGCTTGTCGAGTTGGTTCGCGCGCGTCAGGCGCGAAAGCGCGGCGACGGTGGTCGTCCGGAACGCGATCGGTTCCGTGAAGAATTTGCAGCAGAGGCCCAGTCGGATCACGCGCGCTCCTTTGTTGAACAGACGTGTATGGTACATTTTGAAACGGGGAAAGTCGAGCGGGGGAGTTGTTCAGAAGCATGTGTTTTGATAACATGATCAAAGTGAAATCAGATCATGGGCGGGCGTTTCACGCCACACAAAGGAGGGTGCAAAAAATGGCATCGATCAAGGGAACCCAGACCGAAAAGAATGTGCTGACGGCCTTCACGGGTGAGTCGGCGGCGCGCAACCGTTACACCTATTGGGCCGGACAGGCCAAGAAGGAAGGTTTCGTGCAGATCGAGGCGATCTTCGAGGAGACCGCGAACCAGGAGAAGGAGCACGCCAAGCGCCTGTTCAAGTTTCTGGAAGGCGGCGAGGTCGAAATCACGATCGGCCTGCCGGCGGGCACGATCGACAAGACGATCGTCAACCTGCGCCACGCGGCCGAGGGCGAGGAGCACGAGTGGCAACACATGTATCCCGACTTCGCAAAAGTCGCGCGCGCCGAAGGTTTTGAGGCCGTCGCGAAAGTGATGGAATCGATCGCGGTGGCCGAGAAATTCCACGGCGAGCGCTACCGCAAGCTCGCGATGAACATCGAAAAGGATCTCGTTTTCAAACGCGAGGATCCCGCCACGGTGTGGCGCTGCCGCAACTGCGGCTACATCCATGTCGGCAAAAACGCGCTGGATCTCTGCCCGGCTTGCGCCCATCCGCTGGCGCACTTCGAGCTGGTTCCCGGCAACTGGTAAGCGAAGAAGTTCATTCGTGCGTGAGTTTCAACAGCGAGACGCGGCAACGGAAACTCAGGCACGAATGAACCCATGAACTGCTTCTTGCCTTCAGGAGCCACCCCTCAGATCCACATCATGCGGTCGAGGGAGCGGTACTGGATCGCTTCGGAAATGTGGTTTGCGCCGATGGTTTCCGCGTCGGCCATGTCGGCGATGGTGCGGGCGACCTTGACGATGCGGTCGTAGGCGCGCGCGCTGAAATTCAGCTCGCTCATCGCCATCTTGAGCAGGTCAGCGGCGTCGGATCCGAGCGCGCAGAAGGTCTGCACCTCGCGCGTGGACATGGCGGCATTGCAGGTGACGCGCGGCGCGTGGCGGAAGCGCTCGCGCTGCCGGCTGCGGCAGACCGCCACGCGTTCGCGGATCGCCGCCGAAGGCTCTCCCCGGCCGAGGGCGCTGAGGTCGTGGTATCGCACCGGCGGAACTTCGATGTGGATGTCGATGCGGTCGAGCAGCGGCCCCGACACTTTGTTGCGGTACGCTTGGATTTTGGTCGACGTGCAGCGGCATTCGCGTTTGGGGTCGCCCGCGTAGCCGCACGGGCAGGGGTTCATCGCCGCCACCAACATGAACTGCGAGGGGAAGTCGAGGGTCGCGATCGCGCGCGAAATGGTGACGTGGCCGTCCTCGAGCGGTTGGCGCAGCACCTCCAGCACGTTGCGGTGGAACTCCGGCAACTCGTCGAGGAAAAGCACGCCGCGGTGGGCGAGGCTGACCTCGCCCGGCAGCGGATGGGTGCCGCCGCCCAGCAGTCCCGCGTCGGAGATGGTGTGGTGCGGGGCGCGGAAGGGGCGGTGCAGCACCAAGGCCTGATGGCTTTTGAGCGTGCCTGCCACGCTGTGGATGCGGGTGGCCTCGAGCGCCTCCTCCAGCGTCAGTTCCGGCAGGATCGAGGCGATGCGCCGGGCGAGCATGGTCTTGCCGGCGCCGGGACTCCCGATCATTAAAATATTGTGGCCGCCGCTGACCGCGACCTCGATGGCCCGCTTGGCGGATTCTTGGCCTTTCACGTCGGCGAAGTCGTCGGTGTGCTGTCGTTCGCGTTCCACAAGGTCGGCGAGGTCCACGCGGAACGGCTCGATTTTCAGCGCGCCTGAGAGGAAGTCGACCGCCTCGCGCAGGTGGCGAACCGGAAAGACGTCGATGCCTTCGGCTACGGCCGCCTCCTCGGCGTTGTCGGCGGGAACGAGGATGCCGCGTTTGCCTTGGCGGCGCATTTCGAGCGTGACGGGGAGCACGCCGCGCACGCGCCGGACCTCGCCGCTGAGCGCGAGCTCGCCGATCAGGGCGTACTGATCGAGGTGCGGCATCTCGGCTTCGCCGGTGGCGGCCAGCAGGCCGGCCGCGATCGGCAGGTCGTAAACCGGGCCCTCTTTCTTGATGTCGGCGGGAGCGAGGTTGATGGTCGTGCGACCGAGGGTGGGGCGGAACCCCGAGTTGTTTAGCGCAGTCCAGACGCGGTCTTTGCTTTCGCGCACCGCGGCGTCCGGCAGGCCGACGATCACGAACTGCGAATCGCCGCGGCCGGCGTTGACCTCGATCTCCACGGCGTAAGCGTTGACCCCATACACCGCACCTGAATAGACGCGTGAGAGCATGAAGGACGACTCCTCGTTTGCGGGCCGCTCAGCGCGCGAACAGCTTCAAGCCCAGCGTCGCGGCGTGACGGCCTTGAAGACGCGCGGTCGCGAGCTCAATCGCGGAGGGCTGCCGGCTGCCGTCCGGGCCGGCGATCGTGGTGGCGCCGTAGGGCGTTCCGCCGGTCAGCGCGTCCGGCACGTGGAGTCCGGGAGCCGACGGCGGCACACCGGCCACGACAAAGCCGAGGCCGAGCAGGACCGTGTGGAAACTGAGCAGCGTCGATTCTTGGCCGCTGTGCTGCCCGGCGGTCGAGCCGAAGACGCCGCCGAGTTTGCCGATGAAGGCGCCGCGCGCCCAGAGGCTGCCGGTCTGGTCGATGAAGTTCTTCATTTGCGCGGCCATCATGCCGTAGCGGGTGGGCGTGCCGAAGAGGATGACGTCGGCCTCTTCGAGCTGGGCCGGCTGTGCGACGGGGATATGTGCGAACCGGGTCCGCGCGGCTTTCGCGCCACTGGCCTCGAGCGCCGCCTCGGGCACGAGTTCCTGAACCTGCCAGAGCGAAACCTTTGTGTCGGGCATTTCGCCTGCGCCTGCGGCGACCGCTTCGGCCATTTGCCATACATGTCCGTACATGCTGTAGAAGATCACTTGCACGTTCATTTTTCAGCTCCTTTCAACCCTGTTCAGTCCATCCGATAACACACGCGAACCACCATCATTGGCGATACCGTACGCCGAAAAAGCAGGTGACGCAAGTTCAAAAGCCGCAGGACAAAAGCGGCAGGCCCACGCGAGAACGCCGCTCCGGGGGTCGGGATCGGGGTCTTCGTGTGGGCCTGAGCGGCGTCGTGAAGCGGGGTGAGACTATTGCGCCGCCGGCACGGCGAGTTCGGCGAGCACGGGTTTCACGCGGCTGGCCGGAGCTTGCAGGCGGCCGGCCTGCGGCAGTTTCGCTCCGGCGGGCAGGAGGCGCAGCACGTAGCTGAAAGACGCGGGGGCCGACCAGACGACATATTCATCGGCGGGGCGGGGCCCGCAGCCGTTGGAGCCGACGCCGGTCGTGCGCGCGGCAATCACGAACGCGCTGGCCGCGCTGGGCGGCAGGTCGACCGTGTACTCGACCGGGTCCATCTGCTCGTCGGTGTAGGGCAACACGCCGGCCTGCAACACGCCGCCGGCATCGGCCTGCGCCATCAGCCCGGGCTTCCGCTTGCCGGTGACGGCCGCCCAGCGCACGTCCTCGTGGTTGCCGTTCTCCATCGGCTTGGCGTAGGGCGTCATGTTGCCGCGCACCGTGCCCGTGTAGAGGCCGACGTCGGAACCGCGCTTGCGGTCGGCGTAGTTTTCCATGGGCCCGCGGCCGAGGTAGGCGAACTGGTCGAGCGCCGGATCGAGCAGCAGCCGCACGCCGAGGCGCGCGAACGGGATCTTCTTGCCCTGCGGGTTGACGCTGTTGTCCACCGCGACCGAGCCGTCGCCGAAGACCGTGTAGGCGGCGGTGTGGCCGATCCGGAAAGCGCCGGCGCCTTGGAGTTCCAGCGTCGCGGTGACGCGCACCACGGCGGGACTGGCCTGCTGCGCCGAGAGACTGACGATCTTCCACTGCGGGTCGATCAGGCCGTAGCGCTTCCAGTCGTTGAAGGCCCACATGTCGTCGGTCTTGTGCGCCGCGCGCCAGAGGTGCAGCCGTGGGCCGCCGTTGGCGGCGAGCAGGTTCTGCCCGTCGCGCTCGAGGGCGCTGATGAAACCGGTGGCCTTGTCGAACGTGACGGCGAAACCGTCGCCGGTGACCGAGATGGCGGCGGCGTCCTGTTTCAGCGTCAGGGGCTCCATCACGGCGACGTCGGCGACCGGCGCGGGGACGGCGACGGGCAGTTTGAACTGCTGCCACGCCACCTCGTGGCCGGCCTTGGCCCAGGGCGCGTTTTTGGCCAGTTTGAACGAGACGCGCAGAAAATATTCGGCGCCCGGCTTCGCGCGGAACTTCGGCAGGGGGATCGCGACCGTCTCCTCCGCGCCGGGCGCCAGGCTGAGTTTCGGCAGCTTGCCGTCCGCGATTTCGTCGCCGTCGGCGGTGACGCTCCACGTGCCGGCAAAGCCATTGAGCGGGAGGAAGGCGTATTTATTGCGGATTTTCACCTTGCCGGCCGCCAGATCGTCCGCGGCAATGCCGATCCACTGGTAGGCTTTTTTCATCTCCGGGTAGTGCGGTTTGGGCGAGCGATCGTGGAAGACCACGCCTTTATGGATGAAGTAGTGGTCGTTGGGCACTTCGCCGAAGCCCCCGCCATAGGCGAGGTAGACGCGCTTGGGGTCGCGGCGGTTCCACAGTCCCTGGTCTTGCCACTCCCAGATCGCGCCGCCCATCAGCGCCGGATATGTGTCGAACACGTCGTTGTACTCGCCGATCGAGCCCATCGAGTTGTTCATCGCGTGGGCATACTCGCACATGTAGAACGGCTTGGTCAGAGTGGGATCCTGCGCGATGCGCTCGATCTGCGTCCAGTGGGTGTACATCTGGCTGTCCACGTCGGCGGGGTTTTTCGCGCCTGTGCCGAAGCGCTCGTAGTGCACCGGGCGTGAGGTGTCGAGCGCTTTCACGGCTTTCAGCGCCGCGAGGAAGTTCGGGCCCGACCCCGCCTCGTTGCCGAGCGACCACATCACCACCGAAGCGTGGTTTTTGAAGTTCTCGGCGTTCGCCACGTTGCGGTCCACGTGTGCGGCCTCGGCCTCTTTGACGTTCGAGAGCGACTCGGGGCCGTAGCCGTAGCCGTGGGTCTCGAGGTTCGCTTCGGCGCAGAGATAGAGGCCGTATTCGTCGCACAGCTCGTACCAGAGAGGGTCGTCGGAGTAGTGGCAGGTGCGGACGTGGTTGCAGTTGCCCGTCTTGAGCACCCCGATGTCGCGGAGCATGCTGGCGCGGTCGACGGTGTGCCCCGTGTCGGCTTCCATCTCGTGGCGGTTGGCACCCTTGAGCTTCACCGGCACGCCGTTGATCTGAAAGACGCGGCCCTTGATCTCGACCTTGCGGAAGCCGGTGCGCGTCGAGAGGAACTCCGCGCCATTGTTGAGCGTCAGCACGGTGGTGTAGAGGTTGGGCGTTTCGGCGTTCCACTTGAGCGGATCCGCCACGGCCAGCTTGAGCGCGACCGGCGCTTCGGCTCCGGCCGCAAGAGCGGGCACGTCGCCGGCGGCCTGCGCCACGGCCTTGCCCGCCGCGTCATAGACGGCCGCGGTCAGCCTGCCGGCCGCGGCGGCCTGCGCGCCGAAGTTCTTCACCTTCGCGGTCACCGCCAGCGTCGCGTCTTTGTACTGCGCATCGAGGTCCGGCAGCGCGAAGAAATCCCGGACATGGACCTGCGGCGCGCTCCAGAGGTAGCAGTCGCGGAAAATGCCGGAGAGACGGAACATGTCCTGGTCCTCGAACCAGGTGCCGGAGCTGAAGCGGTAGACCTCGACGGCCAGCATGTTCTTGCCGGGCTTCACGAAGGGCGTGACGTCGAACTCCGCCGTGTTGCGGCTGTTGACGCTGTAGCCGACCTTCTCGCCGTTGATCCAGAGGTAGAATGCACTGTCCACGCCGCTGAACGCGAGGAAGACGCGGCGCCCCGCCCAGTCTTTAGGCAGGTCGAAGTCGCGGCGGTAGCTGCCCACCGGGTTGCGCTCGACGAAGGCGGTCCAGTCCTGCGGCGGATCGGTCATCACGCGCGGGAAATCTTTTTTGATGATGTAGCCGAAATTTTTATAGTACGGCGTGCCGTAGCCGAGCACCTGCCAGCACGAAGGCACGGGGATCTCCTTCCAGCCGCTGACGTCGAACGAGGGTTTGTAGAAATCCAGCGGACGCTCGTCGGGGTGCTTGACCCAGTTGAACTTCCACTGGCCGTTGAGCACCCGGCAATGGGGCGATTCCAGACGTTTGCCCGCCAGAGCCTGCCGCAGGGTCGCGTAGGGCATCAGCGTGGCGTGATAGGGCTGCTTGTTGATGCCGAGGCATTCGGGGTTCTCGATCTCGGGCGGCAAGGCCGCGCCAACGTTCAAACAGCCGATCGCCAGCAGGCCGGACAATAGAGACATTCGCATGGTCGTTCTCCCTTTCTCTCGCTTCGCAGAAAATGCTCGTCGCCAGAGGTTCCCTCACGCGGCATACATCTTCCGATTCATAAAACCAGAGTACGCTATATTTTTAAAAACGTCATTTTCTTCCTGAAAAAAAGTGCGGGGAGCGCCGGGCTTGCCCCGGTGACCCGCGCGATGCGGAGGCCTCGCTTTACAACCCCGGCGGGATGATATACCTTATTCTGAAAAGGATATTTCACATGCCCCAGACCAGTGTCCGCACCAGCCATTTCACGGAGTCTGTCATCCGGCGTATGACGCGCGTGGCCAACGCGTGCGGGGCGGTAAACCTCTCCCAGGGTTTCCCCGATTTCGATCCGCCCCCGGAACTGCTCGCCGCGGCCGAGCGCGCGGCGCGGCAGGGGCCGCACCAGTACGCGGTGACGTGGGGCGCGGCGAATTTCCGCCAGGCGTTCGCGCGCAAGCAGTCGCGGTTCATGGGCGTGCCGGTCGACGCGGACGCGAACGTGGTCGTCACCTGCGGCAGCACCGAAGCCATGATGGCCGCCATGATGACCGCCTGCAACCCGGGCGACAAGGTCGTGATTTTTTCGCCGTTCTACGAGAACTACACGGCCGACACGATCCTGACCGGCGCGGTTCCCGTCTACGTGCCGCTGCGGCCGCCGAGTTTCGACTTCGACCCCGACGAATTGCGCGCCGCTTTTGAGACGCACCGGCCCAAGGCCTTGATCCTGTGCAATCCGTCCAACCCGTCCGGCAAGGTCTTCACGCGCAAGGAGCTGGAGCTGATCGCCGGGCTGGCCCAAGAGTTCGATGCTTTTGTCATCACGGACGAGGTCTACGAGCACATCGTCTACGCGCCGCACGCGCACACCTATATGGCCTCGCTGCCGGGCATGTTCGAGCGCACGATCTCATGCAGCTCGCTCTCCAAGACCTACTCCATCACCGGCTGGCGGCTGGGCACGGTGGTGGCCGCGCCCGCCGTGACCGACGTGGTGCGCAAGGTGCACGATTTCCTGACGGTCGGGGCGGCCGCGCCGTTGCAGGAGGCGGCGGTGACGGCGCTGGAGTTCCCCGACAGCTACTATCTGGAGCTGGGCGCGAAGTACACGGCGATGCGGGAGGTGTTCACGGGGTGGCTGGACCGCGCGGGCTTGCGTTACACGCGGCCGCAGGGCGCGTACTACGTGATGGTCGACGTCGGCGAGTTCGGCGTGGCCGACGACGTCAACTTCTGCGAATGGCTGGCGCGCGAGGTCGGCGTGGCGGCGGTGCCGGGCTCCAGCTTCTTCCGCGAGCCGGTCCGCCACCTGATCCGCTTCCATTTCGCCAAGCGCGAGGAAACGCTGAATGCGGCGGGCGAGCGCCTGCTGCGCCTGCGCGAGAGCGCCGCCGCGAAGGGCTGGCGCGGCTAGATCGGGCGCGTGAACGTTACGAAGCGTATGCCTGCGGCGGTGCCGCATCGCTTAAAGATTTCATTATTGAAATATAACGATTGACGGATGGGCGAAAGCGTGGTAACGTTTGCGCCATGAAAAGCCAAAAACTGCTGACGCCCGGCCAGATCGAGCGGAGCGCCCGTGTCCTTCAGGCGCTGGCGAACCCGCTCCGGTTGGGCATGATACAGGCGCTGGCGGAGTCGCCGCTGACGTGTTCCGAGCTGCAAGCGGTGCTGGGGTGCCCGCAGTCAACCCTTTCGCTGCAGCTCAAGGTGCTGGTCGATCAGGGGCTTGTCGCCACGTGCAAAGAAGGGACCGTCAAGCGGTGCTCGATCCGCAACAGCGATTTTCTCAAGTTGTTCGCGTGTTTGCGGCGGCACGTGAGCGAAGTGCTGTGAAGAAGGCGGGTTCGCGATCAAGAGGTGTGTCATCGGTTGCCTGAGAAAGGGAGAAAAAATGAAAATCATCGGTTCGCTGTGTATCGTTTCTTTCGCGCATCCTCAGGGGTGTTGCGGATATCTTTTGGCCGATGCGGTCAGCAAAGAGGCGCTGGCTTTGGATCCGCATCTCGATTTGGTGCATGACATGGCTGAACGGGTGAAGGCCGAAGGCTGGACGCTCCGCTACGTGGCGGACACCCACACCCATGCCGACCATCCGTCGGGCGCGGGCGAACTGGCCGCCCGGTTTAACTCCGTGCGGATGGCGCACGAGAAGGCCCGCCATGCGGGCGTCACCGCGCCGCTCAAGGACGGCGACCGGATCCGGCTGGGCGGACAGGCGATCGCGGTGCGGCATGCCCCGGGCCACACGCCCGACCACCTGGTGCTCGTGGCGGACGGCGCGCTCTTCGCCGGCGACACCCTCTTCATCGGCGGGGTGGCCCGCACCGATTTTCTGGGCGGGGACGCGGGGCAGCTGTTCGACACCCTCCACGCGCTGCTGGCGGCCCTGCCGGGCGAGACGGTGCTGTTTCCGGGCCACGACTATCACGGCCAGACCGAGAGCACGCTCGAGCAGGAGCGCCGCACCAACCCTTGGCTGCGGATCGCGGACCGCGGCGAGTTTGTGCGCCAGCTCACGGCGAATCCGCCGCCCCGGCCGGCCAACATGGACGATCTGCTGCGGCTCAACCGCGAAGGCGTCAACATCCCGGCTTCGGTTTCGGCGCCGGACGCCGCCCGCCTGGTGGGAGCGGGCGGGGCGTTGAGCGTGATCGATGTGCGGACGGGCGCGGAGTATGCGGCGGAGCACATCTCGGGCGCGCATCTGATTCCGCTCGACCAGCTCGAGGCGCGTCTGGACGAGGTGCGTGCCGTGCCGGCGCCGCGGCTGGTGCTGTGCCGCAGCGGGGGACGCGCCGCGCTCGCCAAGAAAACGCTGGAGCAGCACCACGTCGCGGGGCTGTCCGTCGTCGAAGGCGGGCTCGGCGCCTACGTGGCCGCGGGCGGCAAGACCGTGAAGGGCAAGTCCGTGATCTCGCTTGAGCGGCAGGTGCGGATCGCGGCCGGCGCGCTGGTGCTGCTCGGCGTGCTGCTCGGCGCGTTCGCGCACGCCGGTTTCCTGGTCCTGTCGGGTTTTGTGGGCGCGGGCCTCGTGTTCGCGGGGATCACGGACTGGTGCGGCATGGGGCTGCTGCTGGCCAGGATGCCGTGGAACCAGGTGACGGCGGCAGAGGCGGCGCCGGCGCACGGCGGGACCTGCGCAGCGGGCCTGCCGGGCGGCTGCGCGGCGGGGGCGCCCGCTGCCGGCAGCTGCGACCTCCCTTCTTCGGACAAGAAATGACGCGTCGGCGTCGGACGGGATAGAGGAGCAACGATGAAGACACTTGCGCAAACGTATCATCACGAGCGTCGCGGCAATTGCGCCCAGTCGGTCGCGTTCGCCTGGAACGCCAGAAATCCCGGGGCGGAGGTCTCCGAGGAAGCCTTCGCGGGGTGTGGCGGGGGCCGGGCACCCGGCGGTCTGTGCGGCGCCCTGCACGCCAGCTGCGAGCTGGCGGGCGCCGATGCGGCGGAGGCCGTCAAACGGGGCTTTGCGGAGAAAACCGCCGGAAAACTGACGTGCAAGGAGATCCGCGCCTCGAAAACGCTGACCTGCAACGCATGCGTGGGTTTGGCGTCGGAACTGCTGGAAAAGCAGCTGGCCGCTCCGCAGAAGACCTAGACAGGACATGCCACATTCTGAATCCCGCGAGGACAAACAATGAGCGAATCGATCAAGTCGGCGCTGACGGATGACCCGCGCGTGGCGCTGGCTGCGGAGCGGACCTTTCTGGCGTGGATCCGCACGGGACTGGCCCTGATGGGGTTCGGGTTTGTGGTGGCGCGCTTCGGGCTTTTTCTGCGCGAGTGGGCGGCCGTGCAGAAGATTCAGCAGCCGTTTTCGCACGGTTTCTCGCTGTGGCTGGGGATCGGCTTCGTCGTCCTCGGGGTTTTCTTGAATGTGGCGGCGCTGATCCGCTACCGCCGCTATTTGAACGCGCTCGCTGCGGGGGTCATTCCTAGCCCCAGCGCCGGTCTTGAGACGGCGGTGGCGCTCGGGTTGACGGCGATCGGGGTCGCGACCATCGTTGCGCTTCTTGTCCTCGCCTGATGCGCGCCATGCGTGGCAGACACTCCGGCCGTTCAGGCCGCATCTCCCGGAGCGAGGGCTTCCGCTTGACAAGGCGCCGGCAGAAAAGGCATAACACTCCCATGCAGCGGAAGAACGCCAAAAAAACGACGGCCGATTTCTCGGGTTGCGCCTGCTCGGGGGTGAACCTCCCCAAGCTGGTGCAGCCCTCGATCCTGGCCGCGCTCGCGCGGGAGCCGTTGCACGGCTACGCGATCGCGCAGCGTCTGGCGCGCGAGAGCGCCCACGAGGCCGCGCCGCCGGACCACTCCGGCATCTACCGGTTGCTGCGCGGCATGGAGAAGCGCGGGTTGCTCACCTCGCGGCTGGCCGCGTCGGAGTCCGGCCCCGCCCGCCGCGAGTACGCGCTGACCGACTGCGGGCGCCGGTGCCTCGACCGCTGGGTCGCCTCGCTCTCCCGCTACCGCGCCACCATCGATGACGTGCTGCGCCTCTGCCGGGCATGAAAGAACCTGTTGCCATGCGCCGGGACGATATGGTTAACTATGTGTTCAGATCCACTAGGTGATGTAAACACATATGGGGGCGACATGCGGTTCAGACGCGAGGTTTTGGGGGAGGCGCTAGGAACGTGTCTTCTGGTTCTTTTCGGCTGTGGTTCGGTGGCCGTCTCCGTTCTGTTCGGGGCGCACCAGGGGCTCTTGCCGGTCGCGCTGGTGTGGGGCGTCGGCGTGACGCTTGCCATCTACCTCACGCGGCACCTTTCCTGCGCCCACCTCAACCCGGCGGTGACGCTGGCCATGGCAGCCAGCGGACGCATGGTGTGGCGGAAAGTGCCGGCATATGTCGTTTCGCAGTTCGCGGGGGCTTTTCTGGCAGGCCTTCTGCTGTACCTGCTGTTTGCGCCGTCCATCGCCGCGTTCGAGGCGCGGCACAGTATCGTACGCGGCTCGGCAGAGTCGGTGGCGACGGCCAAGATGTTCGGCGAGTTCTATCCCGATCCCGGCGGGGCGGCCCGCGTGACGCTGCCGCTGGCCATGGGCGCCGAGGCGCTGGGCACGTTCCTGCTGGTCCTGATGATCTTCGCGCTGACCGAGGGCTGCAACGTGGGGCGCCCGAACGACGCGCTGGCGCCGGTGTTCATCGGCCTGACGGTGACGTCGGCCATCTGCCTGATTGCGCCGCTGACGCAGGCGGGGCTGAACCCGGCCCGCGACCTGGGCCCGCGCCTGGTGGCGTGGCTGGCGGGATGGGGCGGGGCCGCCTTCCCAGACCGCGCGGGCGGCTTTTTCCACGTCTACGTGCTGGCGCCCATCGTCGGCGGGATCGCGGCGGCGCGGTTCTTCGTCGGCGTGCTGGAGCCCGCGATGCGCCAGGCGCCGGACGGGTGCGGCTGCAAAGGCGGGGACTGTTCGCGATGACGGAGGCCCGCTATTTCGACTGGGCGGCCTCCGCACCGCCCTTCCCCGATGCGCTGGCGGCGCAGGCCGAGGCGGCGCGCGTGGGCTTCGGCAACCCCTCGGCCGGGCATGCTGCGGGGCGGACGGCGGCCGCCGAGCTGCGCCGGCTGAAAGCGGCGTTCGCGCAGGCCTTGGATTTTCCGGACGGCCGCGTGGTGCTGATGTCTGGCGCGACCGAGGCGAACAACTGGGTTGTCCGTTCAGTGATGGCCCGTCATCCGCAAGACCATGTCTTGGTGTCGGCGGACGTCCACGCCTCGGTATGGCAACCCGCCCGACTGTTCGCACCGCGCATGGATGTGCTGGCGACGGATGGGGACGGCTGCGTGACACCCGCCGCGCTGGCCGCCGCGCTGCGCCCCGACACCCGGCTTTTCTGTTGCTCGCACGCCTCGAACGAAACGGGGGTTATCCACAACGTGGCCGCGCTCTCCGCGCTTTGTGCGCGGCGCGGCGTGCTGTGCCTCGTGGACGGCGCGCAGGCGGTGGGCCATGTGCCGGTGCGGCTCTCGGAGCTGTGCTGCGAGTTCTACGTCTTCGCGGCGCACAAGTTCGGCGGGCCGCGCGGTGTCGGCGGCGTATGCCTGCGCTGGGAGGGAGGTGCGGGCTGGCTGGCGGGCGGCGGGCAGGAGGGCGGGCTGCGGGCAGGCACCGAGAATCTTCCGGGCCTGGCGGGAATGGTCGTGGCGCTTGAGCGGTCTTTGGCGATGCAGCCGCAAGAGACCGCCCGGCTGCGGGCATTGGCCTCCCGCCTGACTGATGCCGCGCGCGGGTTGGACGCCTCCTGCCGCGTCAACGGCGACCCGGCTGCGGGACTGCCGGGGCTGGTCTCGCTTTCGTTTGCAGGACTGGACGGTCACGCGCTCGCCGCGGATCTCGACCAGCAGGGCTTCGCGGTGGGCACGGGCTCGGCCTGTTCCGAATCGAAGCCCGAGCCTTCGCGGGCGCTTCTGGCGATGGGGCTGACGGCGGCCGAGGCTTTGGGAACCGTGCGCGTGTCCATGGGACGGCTGACGCGTGAAGCGGACGTGGACGCGCTGGTTGCGGCGCTGGCGGGCGCGGTCCGGCGGCAGCGTCTGGCCTAGGTTTGGCGAGGGCGAGCGGCTCAAATGGATGGAGGGAGACGAAAAATGGATGGCGATTCGGTCTATGCGGAGCCTGGCGTGCGGTTGAACGAACCGACGGCGGAAGCGGTGGGCGACGCGTTCGCGGCGCTGCCGCGGCGGGGGAGCCTCGCGTGCGTCTGCCGCTGGGAGCGGCGGCTGGAGGTGCTGGCGGAGCTGGAGGCAGGCGGGGCTTTCGCCATCCGACTCGAGCCGTGCGATGGCTTCGCCGCGGCGCGCATCACCGCGCTCAAAGGCAAGTCCGGGCCGTGCTACGACACGGGCCGGCGCGCGGCGTACCGCGGGGCCGCGGCGGCGGTGCTGGACGACGACCGGCATCTGATCGTCGGCGAGATCCGCGTCTGTGAGAAGACCGGCGGCATCTACGCGCTGGCGCCTTACCGCGGCGCGATCGCCGTGACGGCGGCCGATCCGGCGCTGCTGGCGCGGCTGGAGGCGGATCCGGTGCCGTTCGACTGCAACACGTTTGATGCCGACAGCCAGCGCTTGGCGCAGGGGCTGGAAAGGGTCAACGCGCTGCATTCGGCGAGTTCCGCAGCGGTGGTTTATCTCGGGCCGTTCCGGGCGCTGGTGCTGCCGGACGGCACGGTGGTGCGGCGCGGCCTGGCGTCGCTTGTGCCGGAGGCGGAGGCCGCGCGGAACGGGCTGCTGCGGCTGCCTCCGGAACGCGCGGGGGAGGCGCGGCCCTGCGAATGTTACGCGGCGGCCTGCCGCGCGCGCGGCGCGGCGTTCATTTTGGAGCCGCTGACAGCGGTCGGCGGACCGGGTGAGAACGTGTCGCCTGTCCAGGACGATGGCGGGTGGTATCCTGCGGCCGCGCGGCTCGACGCCCGCGCACTCGCCGCGCTGCGTGCCGCGCCCCGCGATTTTAAGCGAAGGCTTCTGCAACTCATCGAGGCGTGCGAGCCGTACCTCGTGCTGACGGGCAGCGATCCGGACGTGGCGGGCGGGTGCTGTCCGAGCACGCAGGTCGGGGTGGCCAACCGTTTGGTCGCGGCGCGCGCGCTGCAGGCCTATGCGCCGCCCGCGCCGCCGGACGCCTGCACGGCGACCTTCTACGCGTTCCACGGGGAGATCGGCGCGCGCGGGGACGGATCATCGTCCGAGTTCTGCCTGTGCGAGCCGGTGCGGGCGCAGGCCGCGGCGGCGCTGCGAGATGAGCGGGGGGAGGGGCTGAAGCGCGTGCTCCGCGTGGGGCTGCTCGCGGTGCTGGGGGCCTCGCTGGGGCTCTCCGCCTGGCGGGCGCTGGAGCCCGAGGCGTTTCAGCGGGGGACGCGGCTGTGCGCGGCGTGCGAGGCTGCGGCAAAGGCGTCGCACCGGATGGCGGAGAAGGAAGGGTCAGGCGTCGCGAAGGCGGTTGCGCTCGGCGCGGTGGCGGCGGTGCAGCCCTGCGCGCTGGCGCTCTTCGCGGGGGCGCTGGCGGCGGCCTGGAAAGGCGGAGCGGGTGAGGGGACGAATGCCGTGCGGGGCGGCGCGGTGGCGGCGGGCGCGGCGCTTTCCAACGCGGCGCTGGCCGTCGCGCTGGCGTGGGGCTTCGCCCGCGTGTCCGGCGGCCTCGCCGAACGCTTGCAGGCGGTACGGGGCCCGCTCATGGTTCTGGCCGGGCTGCCGCTGACGGGTCTGTTCCGGATGCCGGCGCGCCGGTCGGTCGGCGCGGCCCGGTTCGGCGGGCTGTGCGGGCTGTTTCTGCTCGGCGCGGCGGCCGGGGTGCTGTGGTGCCCGGCCGGTGCCGGCCTTTTCGCGGGCGCCTTGCTGCCGGCGGCACTGCGGGACGGCACCGCGGCGCGCGACGCGCTGTGCTACGGCGCCGGGTACGCGTTGCCGCTTTTCGTTGTCTGCGCCGTCTGGGCCGCGGGGATGCGTCTGGAGCGCCTGCGTTCTTTCGGACGGTGTGTCAGCGCCGCGGCGGGTTTCGGGCTCGTCACCGCCGGCACCGTGTCGGCGCTGGCGGGCTTTTGATGGCGCGGTTCGGCTCCGGAGACAGATCCCCCCTTGCGCGTCATCTCGGCCGGCCCAGCTTTGGCGGCGTTTGCCGTGGGCAGTGAGTTTCTGTTGCCGTTATCCTTTACAAGCAGAAAAGGTTGTTATAATCTACATAAGGAATAGACGTAGTAGAGTTATGGCGGGAAGGGTTCTCGTATGCTAGTTGCGTTAAGTAATAACGATTTTAAAAGGAACAGGTTATGAAGGCCATCGGATTGCTCTCGGGCGGGCTGGACTCGACGCTCGCGGTGCAGCTGATCTCCGAGATGGGAATCGAAGTGATTGCGGTCAAATTCACGTCGCCTTTCTGCCAATGTGATTCCGGCGGGTGTTGCCATGCTGCTGAGGTGGCGCGGCAGATGGGGCTTGCACTGAAGACGTTCGCTAAAGGAGACGACTACCTTGAGGTCGTTCGCCATCCGAAACACGGGTACGGCGTGGCCATGAATCCGTGCATCGACTGCCGGATTTACATGTTCAAAAAGGCCAAGGCCTACATGGAGGAGGTCGGCGCTTCGTTTCTGGTCACAGGTGAGGTTCTCGACCAGCGGCCCATGAGCCAGTACCGACGGGCGATGAAGGTTATCGAGGCGGAGGCGGGGGTGGATGGCAAGATCGTCAGGCCGCTTTCGGCGCAGCATCTGGAACCGAGCGAGGCGGAACGCCGCGGCTGGGTCGACCGGTCCAAACTGCTGGACTTCCATGGCCGCGGCCGCAGACCGCAACTCGCGCTGGCAGAGGCCTATGGGATTAAGGGGTTCGCTTGTCCGGCGGGGGGGTGCCTGCTGACCGACAAGAATTTCGCGGCGAAGCTGCGGGACCTTTTCAAACACCGCGAGCGGGTGACGATGGGCGACATCGGCCTGCTGAAGATCGGGCGGCACTTCCGGGCGGGCGGGTGCAAGATCGTCTGCGCGCGCGACGAGCCGGAGTGCGAGGCGTTGCGCCGTCGCGCGGGGACAAATGACTGGCTGTTCGAAGCCGCCGACTGCATGGGGCCGACCGTCCTGCTGGACGGCTTGGACGAGGAGCCTGCGGTCCGGCTGGCGGAGGACGTGGCCGCGGCATATGCGGACGGGGATGGCCCGGTTGTTGTCGTCAGAGGTTGGACAGGCGGCGCCGAACGGCAGGTTCGCGTCGCGCGGAAGGGACGCGAAATCCTGCGGCCTTTTCGCATCTGGTGCGGAGACGCGCCATGAAAGTGACAACCAGGGGCAGGTACGGGTTGCGGCTTCTGCTGGAAGTGGCGCTTCACCAACATATCCGACCGGTGACGCTGGCCGATGTGGCTTTGAGGCAAGGAATCTCACAGCCTTATTTGTGGCATGTCGTCAACCCGTTGAAGGCGGCCGGCATCCTGCTCGCGAAGCGGGGGGCGCATGGCGGCTACGTCCTGGGGCGCAATCCGTCTGACATCACCATCCGGGAGATTTTGGACGTGCTGGAAGGCGATGTCTCGTTTGTCGCGAGTCAGCAGATCCAAGACGAGGTTCAGAACCGAGTCTTCAGGACGGCCCATCAGGCATGGATTGAGCTCGAGAAACAAATCGCCGAAATCCTCTGCGGGGTTACCCTCGAAGATCTGCTGATGCGGTATCGGGAAGGCGAGGACACCGACAGCCTGACGTACAGCATTTGAGTGGGGCGGGAACGAAAAAACCTGCGGCGGGCGGAGCGGATCCGCCTGTCGCAGGCTTCGGTTTTCTTTTGGGGCCAGAGGCTCAGCGCGTTCTGGCTTGCTTGCGCTTGCGGGTCAGGTGGGCGGCTTCGCGCAGCGCCTCGGTGCGGTTGGTCTGCTCCCACGGGAACTGGGTGCGGCCGAAGTGGCCGTAGGAGGCGGTCTCGCGGTAGCTCCAGCCCTTCGGTTGCGTGAGGGCGAGGTCGCGGATCAGCGCGGCGGGACGGAAGTCAAAGATTTCGCCGGAGAGCAGAATCTCCGAGAGGCGTTCCTCGCTGACTTTCGCCGTGCCGTACGTCGCCACGTTGATGGAGACCGGCTTGGCCACGCCGATGGCGTAGGCGACTTGGATCTCGCACTTTTCGGCGAGGCCGGCGGCGACGATGTTCTTCGCGGCGTAGCGGGCGTAGTAGGCGGCCGAGCGGTCGACCTTGGAGGGGTCCTTGCCCGAGAAGGCCCCGCCGCCGTGCGAACCGATGCCGCCGTAGGTGTCGACGATAATCTTGCGGCCGGTGACGCCGGAATCGCCCTGCGGGCCGCCGATGACGAAGCGGCCCGTGGGGTTGATGTGCCAGGCGGTCTTGTTGGTCAGCAGGCCCGTCGGTCGCAGCACGTCGACGGCCACGGCTTTGAGGTCGCGCTGGATGCGTTTGAGCGGCACGTCGCCGGTCTGGTGGGAGATCACGACCGTTGTGATGGCGACCGGCTTGCCGCCGTCATGGAGCACGGAGACTTGGGCTTTGGCGTCGGGCTCGAGGTAGGCGATCTCGCCCGACTTGCGCAGCGCGGCGAAACGCTCGAGCAGGCGGTGTGAGAGCACGATGGGCGCGGGCATATATTCGGGCGTGTCGTTCGCGGCGTAACCGAACATCATGCCTTGGTCGCCTGCTCCCTGGTCCTCGGGCCGTTCGCGCGAGACACCTTGGTTGATGTCGGGCGACTGGGCGTGCAGGCCGCACACGTAGTTGAAGGTGTCGAACGAATAGCCGAGGTGCGGCTTGACGTAGCCGATGTCTTTGACCACGGAACGGGCGATCTTCTCCGGGTTCACAGCGTCCCAGCCCGTGCTGGTAATCTCTCCGGCATTGACCGTCAGGTTGGAGGTCACGAGCGTCTCGCAGGCCACGTGCGCCTGGGGGTCGCGTGCGAGGCAAGCGTCCAGGATGGCATCGGAGATCTGGTCGCACACTTTGTCGGGGTGCCCCTCGGAGACGGATTCCGAAGTGTACACGTGGCGGTTCGTCAGTTTGCTCATGAGGCGTCTGTCCTTCTTGTTTTGTGGGCGTGTTTTTGTGTGTGTCAGCGAGAGATCGGGCGTGACAGCTGGGCGATGACGTCGAAGCGCGTGACCACGCCGTGCGGCTGGCGGTCGCGCGTGACGACGATGGCCGGCGCGCCGGCGAAGAGCAGCCGGTAGGCCTCCGACAGGTCGGCGGCCTCGTCAAGAGAGGGCAGCGGAGCCCCCATCACTGCGCGGATCTCCTGCACGTCCGGCTGGATGCCGTCGTGCAGCGTCTTCATGACGGACGACTCGTTGAGGCTGCCGACGACCGCATGGTTTTCGATCACCGGGATCTGCGAGATCTGGTGGGCTGCGATCAGGGCGATCGCATGGCTCAGCTTGTCGTGCGGGCTGACGGAAATCAGGGAGGGCAGGACGCCCTTCTTGGCGAGGAGCGAACCGATCGGCACATCGGGCGAGCGCGCGTCTTCCCAGTAGCCGTTTTCGCGCATCCACGCGTCGGAGTACATTTTGCTGAGGTAGTTGCGGCCGGTGTCGGGCAGCAGGACCACGATGCGCTTGGGCTCGGTCAGGCGCCGCGCATAGGCCAGCGCTGCGGCGAGCGCGGTGCCGGAGGAGCCGCCCGCCAGGATGCCCTCCTCCCGGGCGAGGCGGCGGGCGGTGTTGAACGAGTCTTTGTCGCTGACGCGGACCATCTCGTCCACGACCTGCCGGTTGAAGGTCTTGGGGATGAAGTCCTCGCCGATGCCCTCGACTTTGTAAGCGCGGGGCGTGTCACCGGAAAGGATCGAGCCTTCGGGGTCGGCGCCGACCACGGTGATGGCGGGGTCCAGTTCCTTCAGAAATTTGCCGATGCCGGAGATGGTGCCGCCGGTGCCCATGCCCGCCACGAACACATCGAACTCGCCCTGCGTGTCGCTCCAGATCTCGGGGCCGGTGGAGAGATAGTGGGCGAGCGGGTTGTCGGGGTTGTCGAACTGGGCGGGACGGAAGGCTCCCGGGATCTCTCGGGCGAGCCGCGCGGCCACGCCGTTGTAGCTTTCGGGAGAGTCCGGCGCGACGCTGGTCGGCGTGATGACGACTTCGGCGCCGTACGCTCGCAGCAGGCCGATCTTCTCGCCGCTCATCTTGTCGGGCAGCACGACGATGAGCTTGTACCCTTTCACGGCGGCGGCCTGCGCGAGGCCCGCGCCGGTGTTGCCGGCCGTGGCTTCGACGATGGTGCCGCCGGGCTTCAGCAGGCCGGCGCGCTCGGCGGCCTCGAGCATGTAGCGGGCGGGGCGGTCTTTGACGCTGCCGCCGGGGTTGAGGGCTTCGACCTTGACGTCGATGGTCGAGGCGAGCCCGGCCGTGAGCTTATGGAGACGGACGAGCGGCGTGTGGCCGATGGCGTCCAGAATGGTGTTGTAGCGTGGCATAAAGCCTCCTTTGGAGAAGTGAGCAGTTCTTTTGCAAGAGTAAAAGACGATGACGATTTACGAGGCATGCCGAACCCACCGGTTGAGCAAATGGCTGACGGTCACGTGGAGGACGTCCCGCACCCGACGGTAGTGGGCGAGCGAAGGGGGTGCCCCGATGACACGGGGAACGGGCGATTCGCACGGCAGGTTGACGACAGGCCAAGGAAGACCTAGCCGACGGAGATGGTCGGCTGCCCGTTCGCTGAGGGTCACCACACAATCGAACGACAGGTTCGGCAGCACGCCGAGGCTCTTCGACCTTTGTTTTGAAATGTCGATGCCCACCTCCGACATGACGGCAATAGCTACAGAATCGATGCCGTGGGCTTCAACTCCTGCGGATAACACGTCGATCTGGTCGCCGCCTAAGGTGCGAGCCCAACCCTCTGCCATCTGACTGCGGCAGGAATTACCACTGCAGACAAACAGAATGCGTTTTTTAAAGGGGGTATTTTTCATCAGATGCCTCCTCCGCCGTCAAAAACTTCGGTTAGCGCCTGGAGCACGGCGTCCACTTTTCTTTCATCAGGGTCTTCAACCTCGATCGCAAGCGCGGTCCCTTCTGCGGCGCCGAGCGTCAGGAGTTGGAAGACCGAGCAAGCGTCCACCTTAGGGCAGCCCTCGCACAGGATATTCACGGGAACGCCAGACTTTCTCGCGATGTTGGAAATCTGAGAGGCGACGCGCAAGTGCAGGCCGTGTTCGCATTTGACAACGACGTTTTGTGTTTTCATGTGTGGGTGCTCCTTATTGTCCAACCGCCTTAAGCCTATTCGCGTTTCTTCATTCCAATGCCTGTTCGAGGTCGTGCTCCAGATCCTCCACGTGTTCCAGCCCGACCGAGAGCCGGAGCAGGTTGTCGCGGATGCCGCGCTGTGCGCGACCTTCCGGCCCCAGGGCCGCGTGAGTCATCTGCGGCGGGTAACAGACCAGCGACTCCACGCCGCCGAGGCTCTCGCCGAGCGTGAACAACGTTGTTTTTGCGACAAACCGTTCCACGGCCGGAAAGCCGCCTTTCAACTCGAAACTGATCATGCCGCCGAATCCGGACATCTGTTTTGCGGCGAGCGTGTGCTGGGGATGGCTTGTGAGACCGGGGTAGTAAACGCGTTCGACCGCCGGATGTTTTTCAAGCCGGTTTGCCAGTTTGAGCGCATTGCGCTCGTGCTCGCGCAGCCGTACCGATAGCGTTTTTAGCCCGCGCAAGATGAGCCACGCGTCCCACGGTCCCGGTACGGCGCCTGCCGCATTTTGATAGAACTTGATGCGCTCCCAAGCGTCTTGATCGCTGGTAATGACCGCTCCGCCAATGACGTCGCTGTGTCCACCCAAGTATTTGGTCGTGCTGTGCACCACGATGTCGGCGCCGAGTTCCAACGGGCGTTGAAAATAAGGACTGACAAAGGTATTGTCGACCACGAGCCACGCGCCCGCTTTCCGCGCGACCTCTGCGACCTCCGGAATATCAACGATTTTCAACAGCGGATTCGTCGGTGTTTCAACCCAGATCAGGCGCGTCTCTGCACAGACTGCGGCGGCAAAGGCAGTCGGGTCGGTTGAATCCGCGTAGGATATGCGAAGACCCCACGGCCGGTAGATCTTATCGAGCAAACGGTAGGTGCCGCCGTAAAGGTCGTCGCCGGCGACCACATGGTCGCCGGGTTTGAGCAGGTTCAGCACCGCCGTAGAAGCGGCCACGCCCGAGGCGAAAGCGAGTCCGTGCTTCCCGCCTTCAAGCGAGGCCAAGGCCTCTTCGAGAGCCTGACGGGTGGGGTTTCCTGTACGCGAATACTCGAAGCCCTCCCGCGGCCACCCGATGGCGTTCTGCTGGTAGGTGGAGGTTTGATAAACGGGGACGGTTACTGCGCCCGTCCGCGGATCGGGGGCCTGACCATCATGAATGGCTCGTGTTTCGAAACGCATGGTGACGTTGTCCTTGTGTGGGTTAGTTGTCTCTGCCGACCAGAAGATCCAGAATCGTTCTCGGGCCCGCCTTGGCTGCCAGTTTTCTTTTTGCGTGTTTTCTACTCATGTGATTGTTTCCCTTTTCTTGTTTCTTTGAGCAAAAAAAAACCACAACCTCAGGCCGGTTGTGGGTTCTTCTTTTCAGCGGCGATACGACGCATCATGTGAAAGGAGGGAACCCGCGGCCCGGACTAGCTGGAGCATGACAACACATCATGCTCATGGGATCCGATGCGGTGCGTTCCGTTTGTGTAGGCCAACTGTGTTTCCGATTTTCCAAGGAAAAATTCCAATCATCAGATGCAACTCTGTTAAGTCTATCGATAAACAAGAGTATTGCATAGGCGGGCCGACTTGTAAAGTGGCATTTCACTTTTTTTTAGCGACAGCCTGTGGTCGCCGTTGACACGGAGCGCCGCGATGGAGTAACGTAAAAACAACGGCCGGGGTGTTCTTCCGCAAGGAAGAGCTGAGATCACACCCGTATAACCTGATCCGGATCATGCCGGCGAAGGGAGTCTTAAGAGGGGAACGCACCCGTCCGTGGGTGCGTTCCCTTTTTGTTTTCCCGGGCGCCGGCTGGAGGAGAATGAAGATGAAACTGATGCTGAATGGCGAACCCGTGGAAACAGCGGTGACCTTCGTGGCGGAGCTGGTGCGGGAGCAAGCCGGTGCGGCGGGGCGCGTGGCGGTCGTCGTCAACGACCGCGTCGTGCCGGCGGCCGATCATGCCGCCACCCGTCTGAGCGAGGGCGACCGCGTCGAACTCCTGACGTTCGCGGGCGGCGGCTGAGGCCGGAGGGGCTTTCGCGTTTTTTGTATGGCTGATCAATGACGACACTCACCCTGAATTTTTCGGAGTTATGATGATGGAGCACGATTCTTTTCTGTTGGGCGACCAAACTTTCTCCTCTCGCCTGTTGCTGGGCACCGGCAAGTTTTCCGACGTCGGTGTCATGACGCGCGCCATCGCCGCGTCAGGCGCTCAAATTGTGACCGCCGCGCTGCGGCGTTTCGACCGCGACCGCCCGCACGACAACCTGCTGGGGCCGCTGCTCGCCATGCCGGGCGTGACGCTGATGCCCAACACCTCCGGCGCGCGCACGGCGGAGGAGGCCATCCAGGCGGCGCGCATCGCACGCGAGCTGTGCGGCAGCCGTTTCATCAAGGTGGAGATCCACCCCAACCCCCGCCACCTCATGCCGGACCCGATCGAAACCTTCAACGCGGCACGCGTACTGGCGGCGGAAGGCTGGATCGTGATGCCGTATATCCCGGCCGATCCCGTATTGGCCAAGCGGCTGGAAGAGGTCGGCTGCGCGTCGGTCATGCCGCTGGGGTCTGCGATCGGCAGCGGGCAGGGCTTGAGCACGGCGGGGCTGCTGCAGATCATCATCCGCGAGGCCCGCATCCCCGTCATCGTCGATGCCGGCCTGCGTTCGCCGTCCCAGGCGGCCGCGGCGCTGGAAATGGGCTGCGCCGCCGTGCTCGTCAACACCGCGGTCGCGGCGGCCGGCGACCCGGCCGCCATGGCCGCGGCATTCGCCCAGGCCGCGGCGGCCGGGCGTCAGGCGCGGCGGGCCGGGTTGATGGCCGCCGCCGAAGAGGCGCAGGCCAGCAGCCCGCTGACGGCGTTCCTGCAGTGAGAGGAGGATGGCATGAAGATGAACAACACGACACACGAACCCCCCGCGCAACTGCCCGAGGCGCTCGATCCCCGTCCCTGGCTGGACACGCCCCCGCCCGACGCGCGCGCCGTGGCGGCGGCGCTCGCCGCCGAGGCGCCGGACGAGGCGACGTTCCTCACGCTTTTGCGCGCCGATCCCGCCGTCTACCTTGAGCCGATGGCGCGGCGCGCCCGGGCGCTGACGCGCCGGTATTTCGGCCGCACGATCCAGCTCTATGCCCCGCTCTACCTCTCGAACTACTGCTCCGGCGGCTGCGCGTACTGCGGGTTTGCCGCCGACCGGCACCAGGCGCGCCACCGGCTCGAGCGGCCGGAGATCGGGCAGGAGCTGGCGGCGCTGAAGCGGCTGGGCTTTGAGCAGGTGCTGCTGCTGACGGGCGAACGCACGCCGCATGCGGACTTCGGCTACCTGTGCGACGGCGTGCGCGCCGCCGCCGCCGTTTTCCACGAGGTCACGGCCGAGGCCTTCCCCATGACGACGGAAGAGTACCACGGGCTCGCGGAGGCCGGCTGCACGGGGGTGACGCTCTACCAGGAGACGTATGATCCTGAGGCCTATCCGCGCTTTCACCGCTGGGGGCCGAAGCGGGATTTTGCCGGCCGGCTGGACGCGCCAGAGCGGGCTTTGGCGGCCGGCATCCCCAGCGTGGGCTTGGGCGCACTGCTCGGCTTGTCTGATCCTCTGTTCGACACGCTGGCGCTTTTTCGCCACGTGCGCGACCTGCAGCGCCGGTTCTGGCGCGCGGCGTTTTCCGTCTCGTTCCCCCGGCTGCGGCCGGAGGCCGGCGGGTTCCAGGCGCCGAAACCTGTTTCCGACCGGCAGCTGGCGCAGATCATCTTCGCCTTCCGCATCTGCCTGCCCGAGACGACGCTGGTGCTTTCCACGCGCGAGGCGCCGGCTTTCCGCGACGGCCTGGCGGGGGTCGGCATCAACCGCATGAGCGCCGGCAGCCGGACGACCGTCGGCGGCTACAGCGAGCCGGCCGCAGATGACGGCCAGTTCGTCGTGTCGGATGCCCGGGACGTGGCCGCCTTCTGCGCCATGCTGCGCGCGCGGGGCCTTGATCCGGTTTTCAAGAACTGGGACGCCGCCTTCCGCGATGTGCTCGTGCCGGAAACCCGGAGGTGCTGCGTATGAGCCTCACGCCGGCACAGGCGGCGCGTTACGCGCGGCATTTAACCCTGCCGCAGATCGGCGCGGCAGGGCAGGCGCGTCTGTCCGCCGGCCGCGTGCTGGTGGTCGGTGCGGGCGGCCTCGGGTCGCCCGCCGCCTTCTATCTCGCCGCGGCCGGCGTGGGACGGATCGGCATCATGGACGGCGACGTGGTGGAGCCGAGCAACCTGCAGCGCCAGCTTCTTCACCGCACGGCCGACCTCGGACGGCTCAAGGTGGACTCCGCGGCCGAGCGCCTCCGCGCGCTCAACCCGGAGATCGATGTGTGTCCCGCGCCCGAGCTTCTGACCGGCCAGAACGGGCCGCGCGTGCTCGCGGACTATGACGTCGTCATCGACGCGACCGACAACTTTGCGGCTAAATTCCTGATCGCCGACCTCTGCCAGGCGGCCGGCAAGCCTTACGTCCATGGCGGCATCGCGCAGTTTTACGGTCAGGCGCTGACGGTCCGGCCCGGACGTAGCGCCTGTTACCGCTGCGTCTTTGAGGCGCCACCGCTGCCGGAGGCCGGGCCCCCGAGCGGTCCGCTCGGCGCGGTGCCGGGCGTGATCGGTTCCGTCCAGGCCACCGAGGCGATCAAACTTCTGCTCGGGGTCGCGGATAACGAATTGCTGATCAACCGGCTTTTCGTTTACGACGCCTGGCGCATGACGGCGCGTTGCGTGCGGGTCGCGCGCCGGCCCGGGTGCCTGACGTGCGGTCAATCGGCGGCACCGTGATCCGCATGGGCGGCTTGCGACGGGCGCTTGCGGCTGGGAGATCAGGCGCATCGCCCCCTTTTCTTCTGACCGTGCGCGCCCGGCCACAAGAGGGTTACAGAAAGTCCATGCTTCGCGCTTCGCCGCGCTCTTCTGGGACCTGACTCCCGGGAAAGAGACCGTCGTCTCGTGGAAGTAACTGGCGGACCGCGCGGTCGTGACGTATCAAGGCATTGAAGACATCGACATCGGTGCCGAGAACCATTTTCAAACTTTGTGGCCAGCGGCACTGGACACGGGGGGGGCGTCGCGTGGATCGGACACACCAACGTCACGCACGATAACGTGGACGCCGCCTGGGTCGGCGTTCAGCCGTGAGTGCCCCGTGAATCCGGTTCGGACCCCGCGCTCTCGATCCAGCCGCCGCCCAGAACCTCGTCGCCGTCGTAAAGGACGGCCATCTGGCCGGGTGTCACCGCGAACTGCGGGGATTCGAACCGAATGTCGAGGCTTCCGCCCGGCAATGTCTCGAAGCGGGCGGCGACGCCCGCGTGCCGGTAGCGCAGACGGACGGCGACGCCCGTATCGGCGTTCGGCGGGTGGCCCGCAATCCATCGCATATCGGTCACGCGGCACCGGTCCGTGAAAACGCCCTCGCGGTCGGCGACGACGAGGGTGTTCGTCTCGGCGCGGATCTCTTTCACGTAGACTTTCCGTCCGACCGCGATGCCCAGTCCGTCGCGCTGTCCGACCGTGTAGCGGATGATGCCGCGGTGCTGTCCCAGAACGTTGCCGGCCGCGTCCACGATGGGGCCCGGCTGCGTTCCCGTGCCGCCGAACAACACCGAAATGTCCTCGCCCTCAAAGAAATCCTGGCTCTCCCGCTTTTCGGCCAGCCGCCCCAAGCCAGCACGCAGGGCCAACTCGCGGACCTCACGTTTGGTTTTGTCGCCCAACGGGAACATGCTCTCGGCCAGTTGGGATTGGGTCAGCCGGGCGAGAAAATAGGACTGGTCTTTGGTGGCGTCCACCCCGCGCAGCAGCCGGGCCCTGCCCGACGCCTGATCGCGGACGATTCGCGCGTAGTGGCCGGTGGCGAAACGGCCGAAGCGGAGCCCCTGTTCGCGGGCGCGCGAAAGCAGGAAGCCGAACTTCATTTTGGGGTTGCACAGGGCGCAGGGGTTGGGGGTGAGCCCCGCCAGATGCTGGCGCCGGAATTCGTCTAACACCCCGTGTTCATAGTCTTCCACGAGTGAAATCGTGTGGTGCGCGATGCCGAGGTGTGCCGCCGTCTCTTTGGCCGAAGCAATGTCTTCTGCCTCGCCCGGTCCGTAACAGGCGCTCTGTTTTGCGGCCGTGAACGGCAGCTTGGGGTCCCAGATGCTCATGGTCAGCCCGATGACGTCATGTCCCTGTTCCTTGAGCAGCCAGGCCGTGACGGCAGAGTCGATGCCTCCGCTCATGCCCACCGCGACGGCCATTTTTCCCGGTTTATCCGTGTGTTCGATGCTCATAGCGTCCTTTAAAGTTCATAAAGTCTAGCGAATTGATATATGTTCTCAAATGAGGACGAAAGTGTAAAGAGGGGAATGATTTGCCGACGATTTCTGGTTTTTTGGGGGGGTGAAACGAGCGTCACCAAAAATTTTTTCAATTTTCCTGTTGCACCGGACACGGTCTCTTTGTTACATTCACCACCATGTCGAGCGACATAGTAGAGTAAAACGAAAAAACAAAGGAACTGAGACCTGAACAAACAGACAGACACGGTGAAGAAACTGATTATTACGGCGGGACTGCTCGCCGTGGCAGCTGAGGCGGGCGTCCCGCTGAACGGTTTGCAGGGCAACGGCGGCATCGCCTTCAACCCCTTGGCGTATACGGCCGGCTCCTATGCCGAAGGCGAGAAGGGCGGCTTGGGCGAATGGGTGAGCAAGCCGCAGGTCGGCGCGTGGTACGTCAACTTGGACGACGCGGACATCAACTGGTATGCCGCCAGTGCGGCGTTCTCGATCGCCAAGCGCCTTGAATTGTCGTACGGTTACGGCCTGATCGACAATGCGGGCACGGCGATCAATACGCATAACCTGGGCGCGAAGGTCAAGCTGTTGGACGAGAACTTCGGCGACACCGTCTGGGTGCCGGCCGTGGCGGTGGGCGGCCTCTGGAAGTATACGGACGCGGAAGTCGCCGATGCGCTGGGATTGGACAACAACGGGTTCGACGCCTATCTGGTCGCTACCAAGCTGATCACCCAGACGCCTCTTCCGGTGCTGCTCTCGGCCGGCGTTCTGGAGTCTGACGAGGTGGTGAACGGCGTTCTCGGCCACGGCGACTACGATACCGTCCTCTTCGGCAACGTCGACGTCCTGCCCGCCAAGAACGTCGCGGTGGGCGTCGAGTACAAACAAGGGGTGAATGCCGGCGACGGGATCCAGAATTCGGATTACTGGAACGGCCATGTGGCGTGGTTCGTGACGGATAAGTTGACGCTGGTGGCAGCCTATGCCGATACGGGCGACGAGACGAAAGGTTTTTCCGACCTCGGCGTCGGAGGCGGACTCGTGCTGAGCGCCCAGTACGCATTCTAATAGGTGAATTAACTGAAAAGACGTTGACGGCGCGAGGCAAATCGTCTAATGATGATGTCAACCAAGCCTCTTGCTAGTGTTTTTAAGCTGGTTCCCGCCGTCAATGGATTCCAAAAAAAAGAAGGAGACGAGACATGAGCGATACAATCCAAGGACTTTCTACCCTGGCCCTGCATGCGGGGCAGGTGCCCGACCCGACGACCGGGGCGCGGGCGGTGCCGCTGTACCAGACGGCGGCGTACGTGTTCAAGAGTTCGGAGCATGCGGCGAATCTTTTCGCGCTGAAAGAATTCGGCAACATCTACGGGCGGCTGATGAACCCGACGACGGACGTGTTCGAGAAGCGGGTGACGGCGATCGAGGGCGGCACGGGCGCGCTGGCGACCGCCTCGGGTCAGGCGGCGATCACCTATGCGCTTCTGGCCATCACGCGGCTCGGAGATGAGATCGTGGCCGCCGATAACCTGTACGGGGGAACCTACCAGCTCTTCCACCACACGTTGCCTAAGCTGGGGCGCAGGGCGGTCTTTGTGAACTCCCGCGATCCCGAGGCGTTTCGCAGGGCGATCACGCCCCAGACGCGCGCGGTCTACGTGGAGACGATCGGAAATCCCAAATTGGACGTGCCGGACTTTGATGCGATCGCCAAGATCGCGCACGAGGCGGGCGTCCCCCTGGTGGTTGACAACACGGTCGGCGTGGGTCTGGTGAAGCCGTTCGACCACGGTGCGGACATTGTGGTGGCGTCCGCCACGAAGTACATCGGCGGCCACGGCACCTCGATCGGCGGCGTGATCGTGGACTCGGGCAAATTCAGGTGGGACAACGGAAAGTTCCCGGAGTTCACCGAGCCGGACCCGAGCTATCACGGGATCCGGTATTGGGACGCGCTCGGCAACGTTCCGGGACTGGGCAACGTGGCCTTCATCCTGAAGATCCGCGTGACCCTGATGCGCGACATCGGCGCGGTGCTCAGCCCGTTCAACGCCCGCGAGTTCCTGCTCGGGCTAGAGACGCTGCCGCTGCGGCTGGCGCGCCACTCCGAGAACGCGCTGGCCATCGCCCGGTGGCTGAAAAACCATCCGCTCGTGGCGTGGGTGAATTACCCGGGGTTGGAAGACAGCCCGAACCATGCGGTGGCGGCGAAGTACCTGAAGAAGGGTTTCGGCGGCCTCGTCGGCTTCGGCATCAGGGGCGGTCTCGAGGCGGGCAAGCGCTTCATCGACAACGTGAAGCTGCTCTCGCACCTGGCCAACATCGGCGACGCCAAGACGCTGGTGATCCATCCGGCCTCGACCACGCACCAGCAGCTCACGCCCGCGGAGCAGGCGTCCACCGGCGTCACGGCGGACTTCATCCGCCTCTCCGTCGGGCTGGAGGACGTGGAGGACCTCAAGGCCGACATCGACCAGGCCCTCAAGGCGAGCCAGCGGTAACGGCGGAAAGGACAGAAAGAAGGCTATCATGAGTGCATTGAGTTTTGAAAATCTCTCATTGTCGATCGGCCAGACGCCGCTGGTCAGGCTGAACCGGGTGACCGGGAACGCCAAGGCCGTGGTGTATGCCAAGCTCGAGGCGCGCAATCCGGCGTACTCGGTCAAGGATCGTATCGGCACGGCCATGATCGTCGACGCGGAGGCGCGCGGCGTGTTGAAGCCCGGGGTCGAGATCGTCGAGCCCACCAGCGGCAACACGGGCATCGCGCTCGCTTCGGTGTCGGCGGCACGCGGCTACACGCTGACGCTGACGATGCCCGAGACCATGAGCATCGAGCGCCGCCGCGTCTTGGCCGCACTGGGCGCTCACCTCGTGCTGACCCCCGGAGTGGAAGGCATGAAAGGCGCGATCCGGAAGGCCGAGGAAATCGTGGCGGGCGCCCCGTCGAAATACTTCATGCCGCAGCAGTTCAAGAATCCAGCGAATCCGGCGGTCCATGAGAAGACCACCGGCCCGGAGATCTGGGAGGCGACGGCCGGCGCGGTGGACGTGGTCGTCGCGGGCGTCGGCACGGGGGGCACGATCACCGGCGTGACGCGCTTCCTCAAGCGCGTCGCGAAGAAGGCGATCATGTCGGTCGCGGTCGAGCCGGCGGAGAGCCCGGTGATCTCGCAGACGGTCGCGGGGCAGCCGGTCAAGCCCGGGCCGCACAAGATCCAGGGCATCGGCGCGGGCTTTATCCCCGACACGCTTGATCTCACGATCCTCGACCGCGTGGAGACCGTGGCGAGCGCGGATGCGCTGGCTTTTGCGCAGCGGCTCGGCAAGGAGGAGGGTCTGCTGGTCGGCATCTCCTCCGGCGCGGCGGCGTTCGCGGCGGTGCGGCTCGCGCAGGACGAGGCTTTTGCCGGAAAGACCATCGTCGTGGTGCTGCCCGATGCGGGTGAGCGCTATCTCTCCACCGCGCTCTTCCAGGGCGTGGAATGAGCAAGGGGTGTTGTTGGGTTTGCTGGAAATGAAAACGGGGTGGAGCGATCCGCCCCGTTTTTTTTTATGCGGTTTGCGTTATGAAACGCGGCGGGAAACAGGTAAAATAATCAGCTTCGATATACGGGGATTCAGATGAAACGAAGCTTGATCATGTTTGCGGCTGGGATGCTGTCGGTTTTGGCTTGGGCCGCGCCGGTGGCCGTGATTCAGGGAAGCGAAGCGGTGGCGGCGGGCGAGCGCAGGTTCGCGCTGGCGCTGGCGCGGCATGTCGAGCGGTGGTACCGCGAGGCGGGCGTGGAGGCCGCGCTGACCGACGACACGGATCTGACAAAGGCGCTGGCCGACAAGAAGGTCGCGGTGCTGGTCTATCTGTCTCAGCCGACGGCGTCGCAGATGGCCGCGCTCACGGCGTTCTCGCGGCGCGGCGGCAAGCTGATCGTCTGCTACTCTTCCTCGCCGGCGCTGGCGTCGCTGCTGGGGGTCCAGACCGTCGGCTACCAGAAAGGGTCGACGGACGGGCGCTGGTCGCAGATGCGGTTCGCGGAGACCCGCCCGCGCGGCGTGCCGGACGTCATTCTCCAAACATCGCAGAACCTTTTTCTGGTGCAGCCGGTCCCGGGCCGTTCGCAGGTGCTGGCGTGGTGGCATGACCGCCAGGGGCGGCAGACCGCCGAGGCCGCCTGGCTCGCCTCGTCGAGCGGTTACTGGATGACGCACGTGCTGCTGGCGGACGGCGATGCCGAAGCCAAGGGGCGCCTGCTGCTGGCCTTGGCCGCCGCGCACGATCCGGCGCTTTGGCAGCCTGCGGCGGCACGCATGCTGCAGCAGGCGCGGCAGGTCGGCGGCGTCGGCGGCGTGTCCGGCATGGTGACGCTGGCCGGCAAGGCGGCTGATCCCGCGCGGCGTTCCCGCGCCGTTCCCGCCGCCCAGGCGGCTCGGCAGAAGGACCTCGAAGCGGCCCAGCTGTTGTCCGCGGGAAAAGGGTACGAGGCGTGGCTCGCGGCCAACGACTTGAAAGCGCGGATGTACGAGGTCTACGGGATGGTCCAGTCTGCCCGCAGGGGCGAAATCCGCGCGGTGTGGGACCATTCGGGCATGGGCCTCTATCCGGGCGACTGGCCGCGCACGTGCCGCCTGCTCAAGGACGCCGGCTTTTCGGATTTGTACGTCAACGTGGCCGGGGCGGCGTTCGCGCACTATGCCAGCGGGGTCCTGCCGCGTTCCCGCGTGTTCGACGAGCAGGGCGACCAGCTGGCCGCGTGCCTCGCGGCCGCCAAGCCTTTGGGCCTGCGTGTCCACGCCTGGTTGCTCTGCTTCTCCGCCGAGGGCGCGACGCCCGAGCGGCTGGCGATCTTCCGCAAGCGGGGCTGGCTGCTGACGAACGGGGAAGGCGCGCCGCTGAACTGGCTCGATCCCGCGGTGCCGGAGATCCGGCCGTATCTGGTGAGCGCCGTCCGCGAGATGGCGGTGAACTACAAGACCGACGGCGTGCACCTCGATTTCGTCCGGTATCCCGACTACGCGTCGAGCCTCGGCCCGGCCGTGAAGCTGCGGTTCGAGAAGGCGACGGGGCGCCGTGCGGCAGACTGGCCCGAGGACGTGAAGAGCGGGGCCCTGCGGGCGCAGTTCATCCGCTGGCGGTCGGACCAGATCTCGGACTTTGTGCAGGCGGCGCGCAAGACGGTCAGGCGTGAGGCGCCGGGGAAGCTGCTCACCGCGGCCGTGTTCGGCAAATATCCCTCCTGCCTCGATGCGGTGGGCCAGGACTGGGAGTCGTGGACGAACATCGGGCTGGTGGACTATGTGGTGCCGATGAACTACACCGAGGAGCTGGCCAAGTTCAACGAGTGGCTCGGCCAGCAGACGCGCACCCGCAAGCAGACGATGAAGGTGGTGCCCGGCATCGGGGTGACGGCCGCGGAGAGCCGGTTGGACGCGGCGCAGGTGATCGACCAGATCCAGTCGGCCCGGCGCGCGGGCTGCCCCGGGTTCGCATTGTTCGACTTGGACACGACCTTGCGTCAAGAGATCCTGCCCGTGCTGCGCATGGGCGTGACCGCGCCGTGACATGGGCCGGTCGGTCCGGACATGGCGTGCCCGGGGCGGGCCGCCCCGGCTACTTTGGGAGGCGAGCCATGAAAACGGGTTTATTCTTGCTGCTGTGGGGTTTCTTGTTCGCGTCTGGCCTTGGGGCCGCTGATGCGCCGGAGGTGCCGTGGCGCAATGTCGGGCCGGGCGGCGGCGGCTGGATCCAGTCGATGCTGGCCAGCCGGCACGGGCAGAACGTTTTCTTTGTCGGCTGCGACGTGGGCGGCTTCTACCGTTCCGAAGACGGCGGCACGTCTTACGCGGTCCATAACGAGGGGTTCGAGGACTATTTCATCGAATGTCTCGCCGAACATCCGGCTGATCCGAAAATCATTTATGCGGGGTGCAAGAGCGGCGTCTATAAGAGCGCGGACGGCGGGCTGACGTGGCGCTGGCTGCGCGAGGGCTTCCCGCCGGTACAGGAGTATGCCTACTCCGCGATGGTGAGCAAGATCGTGCTCGATCCGCGCGATCCGGAAACCGTGTATGCCGCGATCGGGCAGCCGCGCGAGGAGCGGGGCGGACAGGGCGCGATCTACAAATCCGCGGACGGCGGCGCGACGTGGCGTCAGCTTGTGCAGGCGGGGCAACTTCCGCCGGACTTGCTGATTTCCGATCTGGCGGTCCATCCGCTGGAGCCGCGGCGCCTGCTGATCGCGACGCCCAGGGGCCTCTTCGCCAGCGCGGACGGCGGCGCGACGTGGACGGCGTCGAATGAGGGGCTGCCGCCGCACCTGCGCACGCGGCGGCTGGCGCAGTCGCCTTCCGATCCGCAGATCGTCTATGTGTCGCTCAAGGGCAAAGCGGGCGAGTCGCCGTGGCAGGCGGGGGTCTACCGCTCCGAAGACGGCGGCCGCACCTGGCGGCCGCGCGTCAACGGTCTGCGGCAGGCCACGGGAAAGCCCGGCACGAGCGACATGCTGTGCTCGTGGGTGGACGCCCTGGCCGTGCACCCGCAGCAGCCGGAGGTGGTCTACGCGGGCGGCGCGACATGGTGGGACGCCACGGTCTACAAGACGGAGGACGGTGGGCTGAATTGGCGGCGGACCTTCGAGTTCGGCGAAAAGGGCAATGCCCGCCACGCGTGGATCGACATGTGGGGGCCGAGCGTGACCTGCCTGACGCTCTCGCCGCGGCATCCGGACACGCTTTTGTTCGGTACGTCGGGGTACATTTATCGGACGGATGACGGCGGCGCGACGTGGCGGCAGCGTTACACGCAGGAGCGCTCGGACGGGCGGATCGGCGGCACGGGGCTGGAGGTGACCTGTCTGCACGGCGTGTTTCCGCATCCGCGCGTCAAAGGGCGCGTGTTTTTCGGATTCTACGACGTCGGGCTGCTGGTCAGCGACGACGGCGGCGCGACGATGCGGCGGCGCATGGCGGGCGTTCCCGGGAAATACGACAACTCCTGCTTCACGGTCGCCTTCGCCGAAGACGATGACGCGCACGTATGGGCCGGGTTCGGGCAGTGGGGGCAGAATGCCGGAATGATCGCCGAGAGCCGTGACAATGGCCAGACGTGGGTTCCGTTGAACCGCGAGGGTTGCGGCCTTCCCGATGCGCGTCCGCGCCATCTGATCAGTTGCCTGCCGCTGAAGGACAATCCCGCAAGGAAACACCGGCTGCTCTGTGTGGCGGAAGGGCAGGGCGTTTTCGCGAGCGCGGACGACGGCGCGACGTGGTCGGCGTGCAACGCCGGGTTGCCGGCGGCACGTGTCAGCTGCCTGGCCCGCGACACGGACCGGCCGAACGTGTTCTATGCGGGCGTCTCGAGCGGCGGCGCGGAGCCGGGCGCGATCTTCCGCAGCGATGACGGATGCGCCCGGTGGCGGCAGGTCAGCGGGCCCGGAGTCCGCTTAGCCCAGGTGCGGCAGTTGGCCGCAAGGGGCGGGCGCGTGTACGCCACCGTCCGGAGCGCCATGGTCGGCCCGCAGTTCTTCGCCGGCGGCGTTTTCCGGGGCGATGAAGGCGGAACGGTTTGGCGGCAGGTCTACACCAACCGCTACTGTGAGGCGGTCGCGATCGACCCCCTCCGGGCGGATCGGGTCTATGCCAGCCTCCACGACCATCCGTATCACGACCGGTCGACCGGCGGCGGGGTGATCGCGAGCGCGGACGGCGGCGCGACGTGGCGGCCGCTGACAAATCCGACGTTGTCCTGCAAGGGCGTGACGTGGATCTCGGTGGATCCGCTGGACCCGGAGCGGCTTTGGCTTGGCACGGGAGGGAATGCCGCCTTTACGGGAGCGGTCGGAGGCGTCTTTCCCCCCTGTAGAAAAGATGGTTTCCGGTAGCGGAAAATGGTATATTGGTTTTTCAACTTTTGTCCAACAGCGGAGAGACCATGAGCGATGAGATTCAGCCGGTCGGAAACAACGACCAGGGCTTGCACAACATCAACATCGAAGACGAGATGAGTTCGTCTTACATCGATTACTCGATGAGCGTGATCATCGGGCGCGCCTTGCCCGATGCGCGCGACGGACTCAAGCCCGTCCACCGTCGTGTGCTCTTCGCCATGAACGAGTTGAGCAACTCCTGGAACAAGCCCTACAAGAAGTCGGCGCGTGTGGTCGGCGACGTGATCGGCAAGTATCATCCGCACGGCGATTCGGCGGTTTACGACACCATTGTGCGCCTGGCGCAGGACTTCTCGATGCGCTACCCGCTGGTCGACGGCCAGGGCAACTTCGGCTCGATCGACGGCGACCCGCCTGCGGCGATGCGTTACACCGAAGTGCGCATGGACCGGCTCGCCGAAGAGATCCTCGACGATCTGGAAAAAGACACGGTCGACTTCAAGCCCAACTACAACGAGGAATTTCTGGAGCCGACGGTGCTGCCGGCGCGCCTGCCCAATCTGTTGCTGAACGGCTCCACCGGTATCGCGGTCGGCATGGCCACCAATATCCCGCCGCACAATCTCGGCGAGCTGGTCGAGGGCATCACGCACTACGTGGACAACCCGGACTGTTCGATCGACGACCTGATGCGGTTCGTCAAGGGGCCCGACTTCCCGACCGGCGCGACCATTTGCGGAACGCGCGGCATTGAGGCGATGTACAAGTTGGGGCGCGGTTCGATCATGATCCGCGGCAAGGCCGAGATCGTCGAGTACAAGAACAAAGAAGCGATCATCATCACCGAGATTCCCTACACGGTGAACAAGGCCAGCATGATCGAAAAGATGGCCGAGCTCGTGAACGAGAAGGTCATCGAAGGGATCTCCGACATCCGCGACGAAAGCTCGAGCGACGGCATCCGCGTGGTCATCGAGCTCAAGCGCGGCGCGATGGGGCAGGTGGTGCTGAACAACCTCTATAAGCACACGCAGCTCCAGAGCACCTTCGGCGCGATCATGCTGGCGATCGACCAGGGCCGCCCCAAGGTGATGAACCTGAAAGAGCTGTTCCGCTGTTATGTGGACCACCGGTTCGAGGTCATCACCCGGCGCACCAAGTTCGAGCTGGCCAAGGCCGAAGCCCGCAAGCATATTCTGGAAGGCCTGCTGATCGCGCTCGATCACCTCGACGAAGTGGTCGCCATCATCCGTTCCTCCAAAAACCGCGACGAGGCCAAGCTGCGCCTCATCGAGCGTTTCGCTTTTTCCGACAAGCAGGTCGACGCGATCCTCGAAATGCGCCTCTACCAGCTCACCGGGCTTGAGCGCGAGAAGGTCGAAGCCGAATTCAAGGAGCTGTGCGAGCGCATCGCTTACCTCAAGAGCCTGCTCGAAGATCCCGTGAAGATCTACGGGCTCATCAAGCAGGACCTCGCCGACCTCAAGGCCAAGTATGTGACCTCCTCCAGGCGCGGCGACGCGCGCCGTTCCGAGATCGTGCCGCTGGAAGGCGAAGTGAACATCGAGGACCTCATCGCCGACGAGCCGTGCGTGATCACCCTGAGCCAGCGCGGTTACGTCAAGCGTGTGCCGCTCACCGTCTATAAGGAGCAGAAGCGCGGCGGCAAGGGCATCACGGGCGCGGCCATTAAGGAAGAGGATTTCATCACGACGGTCTTTGTGGCGGAAACCCACGACACGCTGCTCATCTTCACCAATCTCGGCCGCGTCTTCGCCGAGCGCGCCTTCGAGATTCCGGAAGCGCCGCGGACCTCGTTCGGCAAGCCGATCGTCAATCTGCTGCAGTTCCAAGAGGGCGAGCAGGTCGCCGCGCTGCTGCCGATCCGCGCTTTCGCCGAGGACGTGGACGTGATGTTCGCGACCGAGCACGGCACGGTCAAGAAAACCGCGCTTTCGGACTACAAGAACATCAACCGCAACGGCATCCGCGCCCTGAACATCGAAGACGACGACCGCCTGATCCAGGTGCGTCTGACGCACACCGGCGACGACGTGCTCATGATTACGGCCGACGGCCAGGCCATGCGCTTCAACGAGAGCCAGGTCCGCCGGATGGGCCGTGCCGCCACCGGCGTGCGCGGTATCCGCTTGGAAGAGGGCGACGTGGTGCGCAGTTTCGATGTCGTGGACGACAGCGAGACGCTGCTGGTCGCGACCGAGAACGGCTACGGCAAGCGGACCGCGTTCGAAGAGTTTACGCCGCACCACCGCGGCGGCAAGGGCATGATCGCCATCAAGGACGAGTCGGGACGCAACGGCAAGGTCGTGGCCGCACACGCGGTCAAGGAAGACCAGTCGGCCATCATGATCACCTCGACCGGCATGATGGTGCGTTCGCCCGTGAGCGACGTGCGCATCTGCGGCCGCGCCGCCCAAGGCGTGCGCCTCGTGCGCCTCGACGAGGGCGCGATGCTCGTCTCGGTCAGCATCGCCGATGCCGACGAAGTGGATGACGTCCCTGCCGCTCCCGCGCCAGAGAGGGCGTCGGAAGCGGCTTCCGGAACGCCGGACGGCGCCGCTCAATCCGAAGCGGACTGAACCGGCCTCGCCCGATTCGGGTCGGGCGACGGTCCGTCAGGCCGCGAAAACGCGGGTTGAACCCCGTGGCGGGGCCTGCTACCATGGCGCTATGGCAGCACGTACCATAGATGCGGCGGGTGACGGATCGGTGTATTGGGAGCGGTGCGCCGAAGCGCTGGACCTGGCGCTTGACGCGACGCCGTTTTATGCGGCGTGGCGCGCATCGGATCCCGGGCAAGACGTGCCCGTGACGCGCCGGTACGCTGTTTTGCCGGCGCTGACCAAGGCCGATATCCGTGCCCATTTCCCACATGGCTTTGTGCCTGCGGGTGTCGATTTCGAGGAAGCGCTCGCAAGCGGACGCATCGCCTATGTTTCGACCAGCGGCTCGACGGAGGACCGGGTAACGCTTTTCTGGTCGCAGGCGTGGTGGGATCGCTCCGAGCGGGCCAGCTGGAAGCTGAACGCGCATCTGCGCAGCGTGGCGGACGGCACCCACCGCGAGGCGGTCTTGGCGTCACCGTTGTGTGTCGGCCCGTATCGGTCCGGGGAGACCCTGCCGGTGAGCGCGCGCACGCTGGGACGATTGCTGTTTTTGAACCAGACCGTCAACCCCGCGTATTGGAAGGATGAGGACGCGCGCAGAATCGTTGAAGAACTGGCCGCATTCCGTCCCGCCGTGCTGGAAGCCGATCCTTTTTATCTGGCGGCCTTGGCCGCTTTCGCGCGGGACCGCGCGTTAACCCTATATCAGCCAGCCGTGATCACGCTCACGTATTCTTTTCCGGCGAAGGTGTTCTTGAACGTGGTCCGTCAGGCGTTCGGCGCTCCGCTGGTCAGCTCCTATGGCTCGACCGAGACGGGCTATGTGTTTGCGGAATGTGAGCGCGGGCGGTTGCACCAGAACACCGATTCATGCCACGTGGACTTTGTGCCGCTTGAAAAACGCCCGTCCGGAACGGTGCTGGGCCGTTTGCTGGTCACTCCGTTCGGGCATCCCGTGCAGTGTTTCGTGCGGTTCGACGTCGGCGATCTTGCCGAGGTGGCGGCGGTGCCGTCCTGCCCGTGCGGGCGAAGCGGGGGCTTGACGCTGGAGCGGGTCATGGGGCGCGCCGCCGATGTGACGGAGACGAGGGATGGCCAACGGGTGACCGTGGCCGATGTCGATGCGGTGCTGGCTGAAATGCCGGAGGTGCGGGGATTCCAGATCGATCAGTCGCCTGCGGGCGCGATCCGCGCACGGCTCTGTCTGGCCCCTTGCGCAGGTGCGGACACGTTGCGGAGCGTTGAACGGGCGCTGGGACGCGTATATGATTATCCCGTTGTGGCGCACGCCGTCCAGGCGTTGTGGCATGAATCTTCCGGCAAGGTGCGCCTTGCACGGCGGACGGAGAGCTGAAACGCCGGACGGAAGGGCGGCCCGAATCGGTCTTCTGCCGTTCGCGTGCCGCCGGGAGGCCACCTCGGAGAGGCGGCGTTGCCCGGCAAGGAGATGAACTATGAGTGGTGCCGTTTATCTGTTGGCCGGCAATCCGAAAGCCCGCGGCAGAAAGCCCGATCCGGTCATGCGGGCGTTCTTCGGCGAGGTCGGAAAAACGAATCCCCGCTTGGCCTATATCGGAACGGCCAGCGGCGACGACCGGTCTTTCTTCGCGCTCATGCGCTCCTTTTTGCGGGCGAGCGGCGCTGACGAGGTGGAGATGGCACCGCTGTGCGGCCGGGGCGCGGATGCGGAAGATGCGCTCCGCGTGCTGTCGCGGGCCGATGCGGTTTTCGTCAGCGGCGGCGACGTGGCCGAGGGGATGGACGTGCTCCGTGCCCGGAAAGGGGTCATCGCGTGCCTGCGGGAACGTTTCGACAGCGGCATCCCTTTCATGGGGCTTTCGGCGGGGAGCATCATGCTGTCACGCGGGTGGGTGCGGTGGGCGGAGGAGGACGCGGGCCAAGACATGCTGTTCGAATGCCTCGGCTTCGCGCCGATCTATTGCGATGTCCATGGCGAGGGCGACGGATGGGATGAACTGAAAGCGTTGTTGCGGCTCTTGCCTGCGGCAACGGTCGGCTATGCGATCCCGTCGGGCGGCGCGCTGCGGGTCGGCGAAGGGATCGTCGAGAGCCTCTAGGTTTTTTGGGAATGTCGGGACGGCATGGCCGGCGTCTGCCCCGAGAGGTCCAACAGATAGAGGAGGAGATGATGAAAGGGTTTTCTTTGCTGAACGCCTCTGTGGCGGTGCCTGCGCTTTTCTGCGCGCTTCTGGCTGGGTGCAACGAGGCGCCCCCGTCGTCCGCGGCGGCCACAGATCAGAGGGCGGGGACGGAAAAGACGACGGCCCGGGCGGTCATCGAAAGGGCGACCGGCAAGACGGCGGTGGACCAGGGCCGTTCGGCGCGGGACCAGCTCCATGCCATAGACCAGCAGCGTCGCAAGGACATGGAGGTTTTGGAACAATAGCCGCTGTGACGCTTTGCGCAGATCACTCCGGCGGGCGTTCGCTTGTTGCGGCAAACGCGTGGGGGCGATCTACCTTGGGGTGCATGAAGACAGAGAGGCCAAAGAGAACCGTATCCTTGTCTGCCGGGAGCGCTCGCGCGTTCGACATCTCAGGGATGATGGAGTAACATGATCCTGTTGTGTCTTCTCTTTCACAGCGTTTTACGGCTCTGCTGACGCCGGCCTTGCCCGACAAGGCCATGTGTCTGGCCGCGCCCGCGTTGCCCGGCGCGGCGGCGGCCCTGACGGCGGCTGCGCTGGCCCATAAGGCGCCAGCCCGCTTCGCGTTGGCAGTCACGGCGGGACCGGCCGAGCTCGAACGCGTTTATGGCGATCTCTGCGCGCTCGGCCGCGACAGCGGCGTGATGCCGGCCCTCTTCCCGCAGCAGATGGAGGAGGACAAGGAGACCGCCGGCACGCGTCTGCGCATCATCAAGATGCTCCGCCCCGATGCGCCGGAGGCGCCGCGTCACGCCACGGTTCTTGTCACGTCGCTGCAGGCGCTGCTGCAGCACGCGCCTGACCCCGACGCCGTCGAGGAAGCCTCGGTCCACCTGCGCGTCGGCGCGCATTATCCGTTCGATGCGCTGGTGTCCCAGCTGGTGGCGGCCGGTTACGAGCGCGCCGCCGACGTGGACGCGCCAGGGCGGCTGGCGGTGCGCGGCGGCCTGCTGGACGTCTGGCCTCCGGCCACGCCCGCGCCTTGGCGCGCGGAGTTTTTCGACACCGAGCTGGAATCGCTCCGCACCTTCGATCCCGCCACCCAGTGCTCGGTCGAAAAGGGCGAGTCGGTCTGGCTGCCGCCCTGTTCGGAGGACGATCTCGCCACCGTGCAACTGGTGGATCTGCTGCCGTCGGCCGCCGCCGTGCTGTGGCTCGATCACGACCGCATCCGGGCGGGGACGCTCTTTCCGCCGGAGGGGATCAGCAAGCCGCTTTCGTGGGAAGCGCTTGCGGCGCGCGTGGCGGCGCGCGCGCCGTGGCTGCAACTCTTTTCCGGCGACCCGCCGCCCGCGCGGACGCCCGCCCTGGCGCTGGAGATCGCCGCGCTGCCGGGGCTTGCGGAACTGGGCGCGGGCGAGGCGCACCACCCCGAGCTGCTGGCGCAGGCGCGGCAACGGCTGCTCGCCGATCTCGGGCGCCGCGCCGACGCGGGCGAGAGCGTGATCGTTTGCGCCGATACGGCCGGCACCTGCGAGCTGCTGGCCCGCGAACTCGGCGCGGACACGCGGGTGCTGATCCGCCGCGCCGCACTTTCGGGCGGATTTTCGCTTGCCGGCCTCACCGTGGCCGCGCAGCCCGACCTCTATGCCGTGCGCAAGCAGGCGCTGCGCCGCCCCCAGGCCTCGGCGGCGGTGCGCGGCGGGCGCGTGGAGAACGCCGCCGACCTGGAAGCCGGCGATCTCGTGGTGCATGTCGACCACGGCATCGGGCGTTTTCTGGGCTCGACCGAAGTCGAGGTGGACGGCCAGCGCTCCGAGGTCTTCACCATCGAATACGCCGAAGGGGCGAAGCTGCACGTGCCGGTGTCGCACGCCCACCTGCTCAGCCGCTATGTCGGCGTGGCGGGCCACCGGGTCAAGCTCCACCGCCTCGGCGGCAAGCGCTGGACGCGCGAGAAGGCCGACGCCGAGCGTGCGGTGGCGGACCTCGCCGCGGCCCTGCTGGACACGCAGGCGCGGCGGCAGGTGGTCGAGGGGCTCGCCTTCAACCCCGAGCCGGTGTGGATGAGCGAATTCGAGGCCGCCTTCCCGTATCAGGAGACGGACGATCAGGAGAAGGTCATCGCGGACGTGAAGCGCGACATGGCCGCGTCGCGCCCCATGGACCGTCTCATCTGCGGCGACGCGGGCTACGGCAAGACCGAGATCGCCATGCGCGCGGCCTTCATCTCCGTCATGAACGGCCGCCAGGTGGCCGTGTTGGTGCCGACCACGGTTCTGGCTGAACAGCACTACGAAACCTTTACCGACCGCATGGCCGCCTACCCGGTGAAGATCGACGTGGTGAGCCGCTTCCACACCCACGCCAAGCGCAAGCGCATCCTCGCCGATGTGCGCAACGGCCGCGTGGACATCGTGATCGGCACGCACGCCCTGCTCGGCAGCGACGTAACGTTCCAGAACCTCGGCCTGCTGATCATCGACGAGGAGCAGCGCTTCGGCGTGACCCACAAGGAGCGGCTGAAGCAGGTGCGGCAGGTGGTGGACGTGTTGACGCTCTCGGCCACGCCGATCCCGCGCACGCTTTACATGAGCATGACCGGCGCGCGCGACATGAGCCTCCTGCAGACGCCGCCGCGCGAGCGCGTGGCGGTGGAAACCAAAGTCGCGCGCGATTCCGACGCCGTGGTCCGCAGCGCCATCCGCCAGGAGCTCAACCGCGGCGGCCAGGCCTATTTTCTCTACAACCGCGTGGTGACGATCGGGCTCATGCAGCACCGTCTGGAGCGGCTGGTGCCCGAGGCGCGCATCGCGGTGGCGCACGGGCAGATGCCCGCCAACACTCTGGCCCGCATCATGCGCGAATTCGAGGCGGGCGAGATCGACGTGCTGCTCTGTACGACGATCGTCGAGAGCGGCCTCGACATTCCGCGCGCCAACACGATGCTCGTCCACCGTGCCGACCGCTTCGGCATCGCCGATCTCTACCAGCTGCGCGGACGCGTCGGGCGCTCCTCGCAGAAAGGGTTCGCGTGGCTGCTGCTGCCCGAATACGGACATGTGGACGAAGACGCGCGGCAGCGCATCGCGGCGCTGCAGAAGCACAGCGGGCTCGGCGCGGGCTTCAACCTCGCGTTGCGCGATCTGGAGATCCGCGGCGCGGGCAACCTGCTCGGCGCGGCGCAGAGCGGCCACATTGCGGCCATCGGCTTCGGGCTGTACTGCCAGCTGTTGCGGCGCACCATCGCGCGGCTGAAGGGCGATGCCCCGCCGCTGCTGGTGGATGTCGACCTCGCGCTCGATTTCCTCGACCTCTCTCCGGGCACGGTCGACCCCGACCGTTCCGCCTGCCTGCCGTACGCGTATGTCGAAGACGAGGCGCACCGCATGATCCTGCACCGCCGCCTCGCCGAGGCGGTGACGGCGAAGGAGGTGCGGGCGCTGCGCGGCGAACTCGCCGACCGCTACGGCAAGCCGCCGGAGGCGGTGCTGCGGCTGCTGCGCCTGGCCGAGCTGCGGGTGCAGGCGGCGCAGAAGAAGATCGGGCGCATCGAGACGCGGGATAACAAAGTTTATCTCTATCGCCAGCGCGAACGTTCGCCGCTGCTCGTCAAGGGCCGTTTGCCGGTTCTGAAAGGCAAAGACGCGGAGCAGCGTTTCGCCTGTATCTTCCACGCCCTTGAGGCGGTGTGATCCCAACTTGTGCGGATAATGTACACATTTTAATTGCCCGTTTACAAGACATGTTAAAACGGGAAGCGTACGATTGGGCCATATCCTAAAAAATGGGATTCAGGAACGGATGCTTTACAAGGCGCTGCCGTTATCTTGGGTTGCCGCAGGACGGAAAAGCGGCGAACGCGGATGAGGGCTAACGTCGGAAAACAGGGAGGCGAGGATGAGCGTGCAGTCTGTGAAGGGATTGAAGACGGTCAGCACCAACGTGGGCAGCTTTGCCAACGCGGCGCTGAATGAGGGAAACGGCGTGTTGCGGCTGGCGCCGAACTGGGTGCCCCGCGCTTTCTGCTATCCCGGTCGCCGGCTGAAACTGCACCCGGATGACCTGTTCGCTTTCGGCCTTAACCGCGGCGGCATCGATGAGCGCTGGTTCGGCTCCACGACCGAGGCGGCGAACGAGGGACGCGTGCCGGACGAAGGCCTCAGCTATGTGGTCTTCGAGAACAAGCGGGCGCTGCTGCGCGATGTGGTGGCCGAGCTCGGCGCCATGGCGGTCGGCCCAAAGATTTGGAAGAAATACCGTCGCTGGCCGGTCTACAGCAAATTCTTCGACAACCTCGGTCCGCTTCCGCACCACCTTCATCAGGACGACAAGCTGGCGAAGCTGGTGGGCCAGGACGGCAAGCCGGAGTCGTATTACTTCCCGCCGCAGCACAACAACCTCGGCGCGCGTTTCCCCTACACGTTCTTCGGCCTGGTTCCGGGCACCACCAAGGCGGACATCGTCAGGTGCCTCGAGCGCTGGAACAAGGGCGACAACGGCATCACCGACATTTCGCAGGCCTATCGTCTGAAGGTCGGCACCGGCTGGTTCGTCCCGCCGAACGTCCTGCACGCGCCGGGCTCGCTCTGCACGTACGAGCCGCAGTGGGGCTCGGATGTGTTCGCGATGTTCCAGAACCTGGTGGACGAGAACTACGTCCCGTGGTCGCTGCTGGTCAAGGATGTGCCCAAGGCGAAGCAGCATGATTTGGACTTCATCGCCGGCATGGTCGATCTCAAGGAGAACACCGATCCTCACTTTTACAAGAACCACTTCCTCGAGCCGGTCTTGTCGAGCGGCTCCGAGGATGACGGGTATCTGGACTACTGGATCAACTACGGCCGCGTGAAGGGCTGGCAGTGCGTGACCGCGAAGCGCCTCACCGTCATGCCCGGCCGGACGTGCACGGTCAAGGACAACGGCGCGTACTGCCTGATCGCGGTGCAGGGCGAAGGCACGATCAACGGCCAGCGCATGTCCAGCCCCAACATGATCCGCTTCCACGACATCACGGAAGACGAATTTTTCGTGGTGCATGATGCGGCGCGCGCGGGCGTGGTCTACGAGAACACGTCGGCGTCCGAGCCGCTGGAGATCCTGCGCTACTTCGGGCCCGAGGTGAATCCGGACGCGCCGGAGATCGGAGGAAACAAATGAGCAACGTCTTCCCGAAACTGCACAACGCCACGTGGCCCGGCGTGGTCGGCAAGGGCCCCGGCACGCCGGAGCCCGCCATCGACCTGCAGACCATGATCGACCTGACCGCCGCCGCTGAAGTGAACGGCGTGAAGTTCGACGGCGTCGACCTCTTCCTCTGCGCGCCGCACGTGGACATCGACTCGACGGACGACGACCTCGCCCGCCTCGCCGACACGGTGCGCGCCAAAGGACTCGAGATCGGTTCGCTGGTGGCGCCCGTCTGGGGGCCGGCCGGCGGCGGCTCGGCTTTCGGCGATGCGTCCGAACGTGCGCGGTTCGTCGAGCAGGTGCGCAAGGCCTGCCGCATCGGACAGAAGCTGCGCGAGCTGGGCGTCCGGCCCTCCGGCGTGGTCCGCATCGATTCGTCGGGCGGCGTCGCCGACTGGGCCAAGGATCCGGCCGGAAACACGAAGCTGATCATCGACACCTTCTCCAAAGCCTGCGATGTGGCGGAGGGGTACGGCGAGTGGCTGGCCGCGGAGGGCGAGATCTGCTGGGGCGGCATGCACTCGTGGCAGGCGATGGTGGACGTGCTCGAAGGCGTCGACCGGCCCAAGACGCTGGGGTTCCAGGCCGACATGGCGCACACGCTGCTCTACCTGCTCGGCTATAACGCGCCGGAGGCTCGGCTTGTTCCCGAGACGTTCGACTGGAGCGACACCGCAACCTTCCGCGATGCCTACGTCAAACTTGCGGCGGCGCTGCGGCCGTGGACCATCGACTTCCACGTCGCGCAGAACGACGCCACGGTCAAAGGGCAGGGGACGCACGACAAGACCGGACGGCACTGCCTGCCGAACGATCCGAACGGCAAGCTGGACATCACGTGGTGCGCGGGGCAGTGGTTGCGCGACGAGCACAGCGAGCCGACGCGGACCATCCGTCATCTCTGCTGGGACGGCTGCATGTTCACCAACGAGGTGATGATGAAGCCTGCAACCTGGAACTCGATTCTGGGTGCCATGATCAACGTGCGCGATGCCCACGGCTGGCGCGAATAACCCCGGAGCGGATGAGTCGACCAGCTCGACTCATCCAGCCTCCTCCTCGACGTCTTCGAACCCCATAAGGATTTTTTTATGTCTCAAAAGAAGACCCTCAACGTCGGCATGATCGGCTACGGCTTCATGGCCAAGACCCACAGCAACGCGTTCGCGAACGTCGGCCATTTCTTCGACGTGCCCTATGCGCCGGTACTCAAGACGGTCTGTGCCCGCAACGCCGAGAAGGCCGGCGCCTTCGCCTCTAAGTGGGGCTATGAGAAGGTCGAGACCGACTGGCGCAAGGTCGTCGCCGACCCCGCCATCGACCTGATCGACATCTGCCTGCCGAACAACCTCCACGCGGAGGTCGCCATCGCCGCCGCCGAGGCGGGCAAAGCGATCATCTGCGAGAAGCCGCTGGCCCGCACCGCCGCCGAAGCCGAGCCGATGGTCGCCGCCGTCGAGAAGGCCGGCGTGCCGAACTTCGTCTCGTTCAACTATCGCCGCATCCCGGCGGTGGCGCTCGCCAAGCAGATCATCGACAGCGGCAAGCTCGGCAAGATATTCCACTACCGCGCCAACTTCCTGCAGGACTGGACGATCAACGCCGATGTGCCGCAGGGCGGCAAAGACACCTGGCGACTCAGCGTGGATGAGGCGGGCTCCGGCGTCACCGGCGACCTGCTCGCCCACTGCATCGACCTCGCCCTCTGGCAGAACGGCCCGGTCAAGGATGTGACGGCCCTCACCGAGACCTTCGTCAAGGAGCGCAAGAGCGCCGTGACGGGCAAACTCGAACCGGTCGGCATCGACGACGCCTGCACCTTCATCTGCCGCTTCGCGAACGGCTCGCTCGGCAACTTCGAGTCCACCCGCTACGCGCGCGGCCACAAGGCGCTCTTCACCTTCGAGATCAACGGCGAGCACGCCTCGATCAAGTGGGACCTGCACGACCTGCACCGCCTGCAGTTCTTCGACCACAGCGACGAAGGCAAGGTGCGCGGCTGGCGCTCGATCCACGTCAGCGACGGCGACCAGCCCTACATGGGCGCGTGGTGGGTGCCGGGCCTCGCCATCGGTTACGGCGAGTCCTTCACGCACCAGCTCAAAGACTTCTTGGACGGCATGGCCTCTGGCCAACCCGCCGGCCCGACCTTCCGCGACGCGCTTGCGACCAGCCGCGTGTGCGATGCGGTGCTCAAGTCTGCGGCCAGCGGCCAGTGGGTCGCGCTGGGCTGAGACTGCGGCCAGGAGCGTCATCCGTCGCGTGTGGGCGCGGCGCGTGCGGGGAAACCCGCGTGCGCCGCGCCGCCGTTTTCCGGGGCGGCGCGTACGGGTTTCGACTCCGCCGGCCTGCGTAAAAATGATAATCATTATGCGCAAAAGGCGCTAGTTTTCCGTCGACCATTCGGCTATTGTGATCATCACTTAACGAGGCGCTGTTGGTACGGCGCCGCATCCTAACCGGAGGAACGTATGGGCAGCCCAATCCACCCGCTCAAGACCGAGGAAGCGCCGCCATCCTACAAGTGGCAGCTGGTTGCGCTGCTGTGTGTGGCCTTTTTCCTGAACCAGGGGAACCGGCAGATCTACAGCACGGTGTTGACGCAGATCAAGGCGGCGACGGCGGCCGGGGGATTGGGGCTCTCGGATGTTCAGGCGGGAATGGTCGCATCGGTCTTCATCGCGTGTTACGGTCTTTGCGTTCCGCTCGCCGGTTTTCTGGGCGACCGCCTGCGCCGCAAATGGCAGGTCCTGTTCAGCCTTTTGGTCTTCAGCATCGGCACGCTGTTGACCGGACTCGGCGGCGGGCTCGCCGCCCTGATCGTTTTCTATGGCATCGTGTTCGGCGCCGGCGAGGCGTTCTACTATCCGCCCGCCACCTCGCTGATGGGACAGTTCCACGATAAGAGCCGGGCGACGGCCTTTTCGATCCATCAGTCGGCGCTCTATCTCGGCATCATGTTCAGCGGATATTTCTCGGGGTATCTGGCGCGCACGATGGAAATGAAATGGCGCGCGCCGTTCTTGATTTTCGGCGCGGCGGGCATCGTCTGGTCGGTTGTCGTTCTGCTCCTCATGCGCGACACCCCCAACCAGAAGCCGGCCGCCGGGGCGGTGGCGCGCGTGTCGGTCCGCGAGACGCTGGCGCACATCCTGAGCAAGCGTTCGGCCCTGATGCTGGCGCTGGCCTTTGGCTGTATGGTCTATGTGGACGTCGGGTTCAAAACCTGGACGCCCACGTTCCTGATCGAGAAATTCGGTTTCTCGCCGGAAAAGGCTGGCTTTTCGGCGGTCTTTTATCACTTTGTCTGTGCGTTCGCGGGGGTCATGGCCGGCGGCCGGCTGACCGACCGGCTGGCGGCGAGCCGCAAAACCATCCGCTTCGAGGCGAATATCTGGGGGCTGCTGCTGGGAGCGCCATTCATTTACCTGATGACGCGGGGGGCGTCGGAGTGGTTCTGCTTCGCGATGCTCGGACTCTTCGGCTTCTTCCGCGGCATTTACGACTCCAACCTGTTTGCCTCGCTGTTCGATGTGATCAAGCCGCAGTACCGCGCCACGGCAACCGGCCTGATGCTCTCTTTCGCCTTTCTGGTGGGCTCGTTCTCGCCGACGGTGCTGGGCTTCCTCAAATCGCGGTTCGGCCTGTCGTTCGGGCTCGCCTCGCTCTCCGTTGCCTACGTGCTGGGCGGCGCCATCATTCTGATCGCCTGCGCGCTGTTTTTCAGAAAAGACTATGAAGAGGCAAAAGCATGAAATTCGTGACGTTTTCGATGGCGGCCCTCGCTTCCGTCGGCTGCATAGGGATGGCGCAGGCCGAGCTGCCGGAGGCGTATTGCAAGGCGTGGCACGATCCCGCGCTGATGAAACGGATCGACGCCGGCATCGAGCGTAACCGCAAAGGCGACGTCACGCTCCGCGTGGTGGATGCGGCGGGCCGGCCGGTGCCGGGCGCCGCCGTGTCCATCCGGCAGAAGACCCACGATTTCCTATTCGGCTGCAACGCCTTTGTGCTGGGGCAGCTTGAGACGCCCGGGCTGAACCGGCAGTATGAGGAGACCTTCGCCCGGATCTGCAACTTCGCGACCGTCCCGGTTTATTGGAAAGGCACGGAGCCGGAGCGGGACGTCCTGCGCTATCAGGAGGGGGGCGAGGAGATCTGGCGCCGCCCGCCGGTGGACCGCTTCATTCCTTTCGGCAAGAAGTACGGCCTGACGCTGAAAGCGCACCCGATGCTCTGGCACGAGCATAATCCGGACTGGCTGCCCAAAGACCCTGAGGCGCTCAAAGCCCTCTACCGGAAGCGCTTCAAGGAGCTCGCCGGGCGCTATGCCAAGGACATCGCGATCTGGGAGGTGACCAACGAATCGACCGGCTGCCACAAGACCTACCCGCTCTATTCCGAAGACCGCGCCTATGTCGCCTGGGCACTCCGGGAAGCCGCGCCGCTGTTCGACGGCAGCCATCGGCTGATGATCAACGATTTCACGCAGTTCAACGAGCGGCTCCCTGCGGAGAACGCCTACTACAAGCAGCTCAAGGGCTTGCTGGACCAGGGCCTGCGCATCGACGGTATCGGCCTGCAGTTCCACATCTGGTTCGAGCCGCAGCTCATGGCGCGGCACTTGGCGGCGGAACGTTATCTTCCGAACCGGCTGCTGGACGTTTATGAGGCGTTCGCCGCGTTCAACCGTCCGCTCTATATCACGGAAATCACGGTGCCGACGCCGCCGGGCGAGGACGGCGAGGCCATTCAGGCCGAGGTGGTGAAGAACCTGTACCGGCTCTGGTTCAGCGCGCCGGCCATGGCGGGCGTCACCTACTGGAATCTGGGCGACAGCATGGCGCACGACAAGGAGAATACGGCCGCGGCGGGACTGATCGACAAGGGCTTGAAGCCCAAGGCGTCCTACCGCGCGCTGGACGAGCTGATCAACCGCGTCTGGCGCAGCCATGCCGAAGGCACGGCCGACGCGGCCGGCGTGCTTAAATTCCGGGGCTTTTATGGCGCGTATGACGTGACGGTCACGCGCGATGGCGTTACGACGGCACGGCCGCTGCACCTATCAAAAGGCGGGGCCGCAGAACAGCGCATCGTTTTGAACTGATAAGAAGTCGAAGGGTGAAGATGATGAATCAAGAAAATCAGAAAAGTGTGAAGGAATCCTATTCGCTGGCGGGCCATCGGGCGCTGGTGACCGGTTCGGCCCGCGGGATCGGGCGGGCGATCGCCCGCGCGCTGGCCGAGTGTGGCGCGACGGTCGCGGTGCACGGTGTGCGGCCGAGCGATGCGCTTGACCAGTCGCTGGCGGATGTCCGGGCCTTTTCGCCGAAGAGTGCGGCGGTGACCGGCGATCTGAGCGAGCTGGGGATCGCGGCGAAGCTCGTGGCGGCGGCGACGGCCGCGATCGGCGCGCCGGATATCCTGATCGCCAACGCGTCGGTCCAGTTCCGGCGGCCATGGCTGGAGATTTCCGAGTCTGAGGCCTTGCTCCAGATGCAGGTCAACTTCCATGCCACTTTTCAGCTCTTCCAAGCGGTTTATCCCGCGATGCGTCAGCAGCACTGGGGCCGTCTGATCTCGGTCGGCAGCGTGCAGGAGGTGCGGCCGCACAGCGAGATGCCGATCTACGCCGCCAGCAAATCGGCGCTCGAGAACCTGGTGCGGAACCTGGCCAAGCAGACCGGTATCGACGGCGTCACCGTGAACAATATCTGCCCGGGCGTGTTCGCGACCGACCGGAATGCCGAGGCCTTGAACAATCCCGCCTATGCGGAAAAGGTGCGGAACGGCATTCCCATCCGCGACTTCGCGCAGCCGGAAGACGCGGCGGGGACGGCGGTGTTGCTGTGCTCGGAAGCGGGACGGTACATTACGGGCACGACCATCCGCATCGACGGCGGTATGGGGATTGCGTAGAGAAGTTCTAAAGTACTAAAGTTGAGAGTTCAAAAGTTCGGGAGTTTCGAAAAATGAGCGAGCAAAAAGAAGAAGGACTGCTTCAGAAAGAAGCGAAGATGATGAAGTTGGAGAAGCTGATCGCCGCGCGCGAGGGCATCTCCAAGAAAGAGTTCCCGGTCCCGGTGAAAGAGATGCTGGCCCGCTATGAGCAGCTGTACACCGGTGCCATCAGCGACGTGCTGCGCGAGTTCGCACTGCTCGACCAGTCGCTGCCCGGCCACCTGCGCCCGCTGCGCGACAGCGATGTGGTGGCGGGCATCGCCTTCACGGTCAAAAGCGCCCCGAACGTGAAGATCACGGGCGAGATGACCTTCCGCACGCAGATGCTCGACGAGATGGGCGCCGACACGTTTGTGGTCTGGGACACCTCGAACGACGAGAAGGCGACGCTGTGGGGCGGGGTGATGACCGCGACGGCGTACGGCAAGGGCGTGAAGGCGGCCTGCATCGACGGCGGCATCCGCGACACCAAGCAGATCTTGGAGAAGCCCTTCCCCGTTTACTACAAACACCGCATTCCCAACGGCTCGCTCGGCCGCTGCCTGATCACGCACTACCAGATCCCGATCAAGATCGGCGACGTGGTGATCAAGCCCGGCGACGTGATCTTCGCGGACTGCGACGGCGTGGTCTGCATTCCGCGCGACATCGCCTACGACGTGCTGGTGCGCGCCGAGGAGATCCGCGAGAACGAGAAGAAGATCTTCGGCTGGGTCGCCAAGGGCGAGACCATTCACGAGATCACCGAAAAGGGCGGGTATTTCTGAGACTGCGGAGGGTTGAACGGTTCAAGGGTTCACGGTTCAGCGGCTGGGTGAACGGCCGTTGGCGTGAATCGCGTTTGCCGCCCGCGGCCAGGGCCGGGAAAGGTAGGGCGGGTTCTCCGAACCCGCCGTTTGCTCACGCATAAAGAGGGGGAAAGCATGCGGCAGCTTATCGGTTTTGTGGCGCTCACGATATTTTGCGCGGTCGCCGCGCCGGCGCAGACCAACGCGCCGGCCGCCAGCGCGGCCTACCTGAAATTCTGGGATGCGCCCGGCGTGCAGGACCGCATCGAGCAGGGCATCCGCTCCAACCGCATGGCGGAAGCGCGTTTGTCGCTTCCGTCCGCCAAGGCGGGGACGGAGGTGCGGGTCGAGCAGCTCTCCCACGCGTTTCTCTTCGGAGGAAACATTTTTCTGTTCGGCGACCTGAAGACGCCGGAGAAGAACCGGCGTTACGAGGCGACGTTCGGATCGCTCTTCAACGCGGCCACGGTCGCGTTCTACTGGAAGACGTTGGAACCCGAGCAGGGCAAACCGCGCTTCGCGGACGGTAGCCCGTATGAATACCGCCGTCCGCCGACCGATCCCGTCGTGGCGTTCTGCGCGTCACATGGCATCAACATGAACGGCCACGCGATTATTTACGGCATGCGGCGCTGGGGCCATCCGGCGTGGATGCCGGAAAACCGCAAAGCGATGGAGCCGATCTTCGAGCGGCATGTGAAGGAGCTGGCGGATCATTACGGCTCGCGTGTGCAGCGCTGGGACGTGGTGAACGAGTCGATCGACCAGGCCAACCGCGGCCCCATGCCTGACGACTATACGTTTAAGACCTACCAGTGGGCCGCGAAGTATTTCCCGGCGACCGCGCGTTTCGGCATCAACGACTGCGACATGCACTGGGGTCCGTCGCGCCGATATGTGGAGATCGCCCGCGACCTGATCGACCGGGGCGCGCGCATCGACACGGTCGGGGTGCAGATGCACATCTTTAACCCCAAAGAGTCGCAGAGCATCGCCAACGGTGCGGACATCCTGACCCCGGCCAAGAATTACGCGGTGTTGGATTGCCTGAAAGGCGCGGAGCGCCCGATCCACATCAGCGAGGTGACGGTCAGCGCGCCGGACGAGAGCGCGCGCGGCCGTGAGATTCAGGCGACGATCGCCCGGAACCTTTACCGGCTGTGGTTCAGTTATCCGGATGTGATGGGCATCACCTGGTGGAACGTGGTGGACGGCGGCGCCGCGCCCGGCGAACCCTCGTTTTCGGGCCTGTATGACAAAGACGTCAACCCGAAGCCCGTCTACCACGCGCTCGACGCGCTCATCAACGGCGAGTGGAAGACGCGACTGACCTTGGCTGCCGAGACGGGCAAGCCTCTGGCCTTCCGCGGTTTCAAAGGGCGTTACCGCATCACGTGGACGGGCGCGGACGGCGCATCCCGGCACGCGGAGTTTGAACTGGCAAAAGACGGCGACGGCCTCTGACTCATCCGTGGCGAACACTCGACAGCTGAAAGCGAAATGCGTTATAGTGAACCGATGGTTATCGGGTTCACAACACACGAGGGGGAGCGAAACGCATGAAACGTTTTTTGGCGTATTCCATGGCGCTGGCAACGGTCGGCCTGTTCGGATGCTGCAAATGCCGGAGTACCGCGGAGGACCAAGGCGGGTGCGACGCGGCGGCGGGCGAGGCGTGCTGTGCCACGCCCAATGCCTGCGCGACGAAGACACCCCGGCTGGGTATTGACCTGACCGGCCGGTACACGAACCCGGACGGCATGACGATCAAAGATGGCGAGATCTGGCTTTCGGTCAATAACCTCGCGAGCGGCAAGCCGAGCTGCATCGCGAAGATCACGAAAGAGGATAAGGTCGAAAAGGTGATTGACCTGCCGGTGCATCCCGAGACCGGCGTCTGCAGCTCGCTCGGCCTGGTTTTCGCGTCGGACGGCAACCTGTATGTGTCGGACAACCAGAACCACGCGGGCAAGGGGCTCGGTAAGTCGCGCGTCTTGCGCGTCGTGTTTCAGGACGGCAAGGCGGTCCGCGCGGAAGTCGTCGCGGTCGGCCTGCACGCCGCCAACGGGATCGCGGCCAAAGGCGACGCCCTCTACGTGAACGAAACGACCTTCGGGGTGGGCGACCCGATGGACAGCGGCACCTACCGTTTCAAGCTCGCCGAGCTCAAGGCCGAAGCTCCGGTCAAGGTGGACGGCACGCCGAAAGATCCGCACGTGATCTTCACCCTGAAGACTAAGGGTGAATGCAAGGTCGGCGCGAACGGCTTGTGCTTCGACTGCTGCGGCGATCTTTTCGTGGCGAATTTCGGCGACCGGGAAATCTGGAGAGTGCGTTTCGATGAGGCCGGCAATGTGAAAGAGCGCGCGCTTTTCACGACCGTGGCCTGCGCCCAGAGCGTGGACGGCATGCAGTTCGACGGCGAGGGCGGGATCTGGTTCGCGGACTTCATCGGCAACGCGGTCGTGCGGGTGGACGCGCACAGCGGCGCGGCGACGCTGGTCGCCAAGAACGCCCCGGGCGACGGCTTGAAGGGCGAGCTGGACGCTCCTTCCGAATGCATCCGCTTGGGAAACAAGGTGTATGTGTCGAATATCGATCTGACCTATGGCCCGAACACGGCGGACGGGACACAGACGATTTCGGTCATCGACCTGTGAACGGCTTTTTCCCATGACGCGCGCTTTTTTGGAAACTCTGACGCGGCGCTATCACGCGTATGTGGATTCGTTCCGTGGCGCTTCCGGCGCATTGTCGGACATGATGCAGCTGAAACTGGAGCACACGCTCTGCGTGGTCGATGACGCGCGGCGCATCATGGAAGGCGAGGCGTGGGCGGAGGGCGCGCGCGTCATGGGCGAGGCCTGCGCACTGCTGCACGACTCGGGCCGCTATTCGCAGCTGAAAGAGTTCGGGACGTTTCAGGATTCGAAGTCCATCGACCACGCCAAGCGCGGCGTGCAGGTGATCGCGGACCAGCGTTGGCTGGACGAAACGACGGACAAGGAATGGAAAACCGTGCTGGCGGCGGTGGCGCTGCACAACAAACGCAGGATTTCGCCGACGGTCAGCCCTGAGCTGGCTTCGTTCGTGCATTTGGTGCGTGACGCCGACAAGCTCGATATTTTCCGGGTGATGGAAAGCGCCGTGAAGGACGGGTCGCTCGAGAGTAACCCAGAGATCGCGTGGGACTTGCAGGTGAAGGGCTCGCCCTCGCCGGACGTGGTGGCTTCGGTCCGCCTTGGCCGTTCCGTGAGTTACGCGAGCATCCGGACGCTTTCGGATTTCGTTCTGATCCAGGTAGGATGGCTGATCGGCGGACTGCACTATCCGACGGCGATCCGGCTGGCATCTGAGCGCAAGGCGTTGGAGTTCCGCGAAACATTTCTGAAGACACTCAGTGATGATCCGGGCGTGGACGTGTGCTGCAAGGCGGCGCGGGCCTATATGAATGAACGGCTCAACCTGCCGACGGTCAGCGCCCCGCCCGCGCAGTGCGAGCAAACGGAGGGGTAACTTGGAGATTTCTCCAAAGGAAAGAACAGGATTACGAATGGCCTTGATTCTTTTTAAGCGTAATCTTGCTCGCAATCGTAACCCAATTTGAAGTTAGATGCTTGGGCACTTGACTCCTACGATGATGGCGGGGTAAGCTGTTGGCCAT
>DAOPZC010000014.1:0-80389 GCA_035353175.1 Kiritimatiellia bacterium
ACCGCGTGGCCGTTTTCAAAACATCAGGTGTTGCACTGGCCGGTCGCGCGCGCGAGTACGTTTCGATGCGCGGCTCTCCATGTCTCAATTACACGAAGGTCATCTTCTGTCGCGACACCATCACGTACACACTGCCCAGCTCGATTGACTCGGGTTTTAGAACCGCCCGGATAGTCGACTTCGCACATCTCATTTTCACTCATATTGACAGAACACCCTCATTGTTGCTACTTAAGACCGGTCCCTAAGTCGCCTATGGCCTGATCGCCTTATTGTTTCATTTCATGGGTGGTTTTCCGGCACTGGCCAACTTCTTGTTCAGTTCGGCTCGCTTCTGCAGGATGAGGTCAGGTTGGACGAAGTAGAAGTCAAAGAGAGCTTCAATAACGTCCAAGGTCCACTCCGCCTCGCCCTGTTCAACGGGAACGATTTCTCCTGTACTTTGTGCCTTGATTGGATGCGCCGCGAAGTTGCCGATCACACGGATTGCATCAAGCCCGTCAGCCAGGTACGTAGGGAGCGTACGGCTGTCGAGAACCTCTTGAATCTCTTTAGCCAAGTCCTGATGTTTGACGGACGCTTTTTCGCGCAACAGGTGTTGCAGACATCGCCTGCTCAGTGCGGCACTGGCTTTTGCGCTATCAGGGAGCACCATGCATGCTTCGAGATAGTCCACTGAGAATTCCGCTGGAACCTGTACGGGTACCGGAGACCTGTTGGATGACTTCGGATGGATGAACCGATTATTGTCAATGTTTGTGACTATTGTGGTAGAACCATTGAACCGTAAAGCCTTTCCATGTATCAGTTCTAGGCAGAGTCTTTCGCACTTGGGGCACCGGCGCGAGATGATACCCCAAGCGCCGTCAACGTCTTCTTCAAGTGGGTATTCTTTCGGCTTGTCGTGAAACTCAACCGTGCAGTGCGGGCATTTCATGTCTCAGTATCTCCTTTTCAGTGGGCGAACGACCACGTGCTACTTAAGACCAATCCCTAAGTCACCCTAAAGACTTGTCCCCTAATCACCCAAAGCTAGCTTGTCAGAATTTGAGCGTGATGTTACCCAAGTTCTTCTCTAGATCCTTTATCTGGCGGTTGACCTTGTCGAGCTCCCGCTTAAACTGCGACGAATCAAACTGAGCGCCGCATTTTGGACACTTTGCCCCAGGGCGCTTCAAATCACGCACAGTCATTCTGAACCTGCCTTTACAGTTAGGGCAGTCGATATCCAATTTCTCATTATCGAACATTCCGGCCATACGCACCTCCTTCTTAAATGCCATTAAGACCTTTCTCTTACTCTCTCCACATGGTGCATCGCGGTCATTGTGCGTCGGGGCTAGAGAGTGAACAAGGAACAGCGTGACTCACTATTGTTGCCTAATTCACGATTCCCCCTGTGATTCCATTGCCGTCATTCTGCGGATTCCCCCAAATGCGTCAAACATCGATTGACCCGTAATTGCCAAGACCAGGTGATACACATACCTAAGCAGGGCGACCCACGGTCATCTTGACTATGTACCTTACCACCACAGGTGTGTGAACACCAGTGAAAAAGGGCCGGAAAAGGATTGGTTTCGGAGGCTTAGTCCCTATCAATTCGCGTCAAGCGCGGGTTGCAGCGCGAGAAGCGCGGCAATGCGGCGGGCGGTCTCGGAGACATAGCGCACCTCGGCCCACGGTCAGGCCGAGCCCCAGCAAAAGTATCTCGCGGCAGGAGAGCCATTTCTTGATGACCTGACACCCGCCTATCGTGTATTCCCACACGGGCCCGGGCACGTGCGCGGACAGGGCACCCGTTCAAACCGTTGGCGCGGCATGGCGTCTTCGCGGCGTACGCCGGGGCGCTGGCGGCGCTTTCGGAACCGCTTTGCCCGCCATGAGTGCGGCGACACCGCGCACGTCCAGGCCCGTCTCGAAGAGCGCCCGCAGGGCCAAGTCGATGCTGACGGAGGGATCGCCCTTCTCGATGAACGAAAAACGGCTCTGACTGGTTCCCAGCGCCTTGGCCATGCTGGCCTGAGAGAGCCCGAGCGCAAGCCGCCGCTCGCGGACGGCGCGGGTGAGCGCGACCTTGGTTTCAACGTAGGCCGCTTCCGCGTCGGTGAGCCCGAGCAGTTCCTGCGCGCTTCCCTCAACCCATCCCTTGCCGATCTCTTTCATTTCGAGGCCCTCCTGTGGTAGTCGCGCAACCGCCGTGCGCACCGGGTCAGAATCGTTTGCGGCGTCGTCCGCGTCGTTTTCTTGAACACGTCCAGAACAACGACCGCCTCGGGCGTGACCGCGTAGACGAGCCGCCATTCGCCGCCCGCGTCGGTCACGCGCAACTCGTGGCAACCCGCGCCGATGTCGGGCATGGGCCGTGACTGCGGCATGGAGAGCGCCTCGCCGTCCTGAATCAACCGCAACAAGACGCCCAATTCCTTCCGCGCGGCCATGGTCATGGGCGGGGTCTTCACCTCGCCGTGTAGCCATCGAAGCGGTTTCATGGGCATGATGTTATCCCTTTTCTGATATAACCGTCAAGCGTTGCCGCCACATGGCGACGGCTGTTTCTGCATCGCGGCCAGTTGCGTCCGTTGCGCGCCTGTGAGCGCCTGAAGCTGTACCGCTGTCGCCACCGGGTCGGCTTCGGCTTCCGGCAGCGCGGCGGCGGTCTCTTTGAGAGTTTGCCGCCAACAAGTTCCGGAACCCGCAAGAAGATAGCCGAGTATCTCAAGTAGCCGGGCTTTTCGGTCAAGCATCAAACACCGAACCTAGAATAACGCGTGCCTTTATTATAGGCTGTTGCATTAGACTATAAGAGGTGGAATAGCGGGCATGGGATCGTATACGACGAAGAGAGCACGGCAAGGTCGCTACGAAATACGTGAAAAATACCGCAAAGTGTTGTTAATTCACGTAAAGTCGGCTACCGCGCGACGGGCAAGGCGGACGGTTTCACTGGCCTTCTCGCGCTCCTGCTGATCGAATCGCTCCACAAGCGCATCGCCTACCTGACGAGCCGACGGATCGTGCCGCTCTCGGGCTGGACCAAGACCGCCAAGCAGAACGCTTCGACGGTGCTCAACAAAGCCAAACGCCAGACCATCCCCGCATTCCGTGTCCGCGAGAAATGGATGATCGATGCCGACTATGAACTCTCGGCCGATTAAAAGGATAAGACAGGGAACTTTCCGATTGATTCATTCGCGATTCGCGAATATCGCATGGGCTTGTTGAAAGGACAAGACATCGTCATCCTGATGAACCTGACGGAGCACGCCGAGGTGCGGCTTTCCTACGCCGCCCTCGGGGAGGAGCTATGCATGAGCCCTTCCGAAGTACATGCCGGCGTCAGTCGCCTGGCTCAGGCGGGGCTCGTCGACGCGGAGACCCGGCAGCTTTCGCCTGCCTGCGGCTCTCGGTGATCAGTCCGTCAAACCGGGCCATGTCCGGCATTGTCACGGGCTGGAGCATGATCGCGTCAGGGCGTCCGACGACAATGAAGGAGGTTCCCGTGTTCCAGCCGAACGCCTTGCGAAGTTCTTCGGGAATGACGATCTGCCCCTTTGAAGACATGCGTGTAGTAGTGAGTACAGACATAAGCGCTCCTTCCTTACTGGTAAGACAAGAGGAGAACACCACCAGGGCACCGTTCAGACCGTTGGCGCGGCAAGGCGTCTTCGCGGCGTACGCCGGGGCGCTGGCGGCGCTTTCGGAACCGCTTTGCCCGCCATGAGTGCGGCGACACCGCGCACATCCAGGCCCGTCTCGAAGAGCGCCCGCAGGGCCAAGTCGATGCTGACGGAGGGGGCGCCCTTCTCGATGAACGAAAAGCGGCGCCGCGCGGACGTCATCAACGGCTCGGCTTGGTGCCGCCTGATGGCGCCGTCTGCGGCGTGCCACGTGTCGCTTTTCCGTGCAAGACGCCCTTCTCGTCGAACCATAAGGGGTCTATGCACAGGAACCTGTTCCAGCCCCTCTTCTCATCTCGCTGCTGATGGTAGACGTGCCAGAGCGCGCCCTTGGCGTCGGTGACGACGCAGCCGTGGCCGGGCCCGAAGACGCCGCCGCCGCGGCTGATGATCGGATTCCCCTGATGCTTGACGAAAGGCCCGAGCGGCGATTGGGACGTGGCGTAGCCGACGCCGTAGTCGGGCGAGTCCGCGCCGGTGCCGGAGTAGAGCAGGTAGTACGTGCCACCGCGTTTGAGCATGAACGGCCCCTCGGTGACGTGCCCGCTCTTCTTCTCCCATGGCTCCGTGGGCCGCAGGACCTCAACGGGATCGCCCTCCTTTCCCAAGGGCGTGCGCATCCTCTGCACGGTGATGCGGAAACCCGGAAACTGCACGTAGTACAGGTACAGCCTGCCGTCACCATCGCGGAAGAGGTGCGCGTCAATGGCGTTGTCGACCAGCTTCGCCCTGTCATCAAACGGCCCTTCGGGGCCTTTCGCCACGGCGACCCCGATCCGCTTTTGCACGGTGTAGTAAAGATAATAAAGACCGTCATCGGGATCGGCGTAGACGTCCGGCGCCCAGACGCCCTTCTCGCCGGGTTCGAAGACGCGCCCCTTCTTTGTCCAGCGCACGAGATCCGGGGACGTGTAGACGTGGTAGCTGGTGTTGTCGCCGGTGCAGTACAGGTAATAGGTGCCGCTGCTGAGAATCACATGGGGGTCCGCAGGCCCGATCTCGTCAATGACGGGGTTCGTGTACGTGGCCGCTCTGGCCTGAACGCATGCGAAAACCACGAGGAGCAGGATGCGGTAAAAACGGTCTAACGTGGCCACTCTCATAAGATCAATCCCCCGCCTGTAAAGCTGATGTTGCCGCCCTTGTCGTTCCACTCGCACTCGCCCGAGAACGGTACCCGGCGCCGGCCGCAAAAAAGCCGCACCGGAAGGTTCCGGATACGGCTCTTGCGTCACGGGAGTGGCCCGCGGCTTAGGCGTCGAGCAGCGCGTTGACCTTGGCCATGATCTCGAAGGCGTCGCCCACGTAGACCACGTCGGCCTTGCCCTGCGCCCAACCGCAGTTGGGATCGAGGTTGATGGCGCGGCGCTCGTTGATGAAGCGCCAGCCGACCGCGTGCGGCTCCTCGCCGTGGCAGCAGGTCGAGAGGCCTTTGGCGTGGCGCGGCGTGGAGCCGGTCTGGCCCACCTGGTTCATGTGCGACATGAAACTCAGCGTCTCCTGGCCCTCGCTCTGCAGATCCACCAGCGACTTGCTGCTGCCAAGCGACGCCTTGGCTTTCTTCAGGAAGACCTGGATCAGCTGGCCGGCCTCGCCGATGTGATACTGGCCGTCTTTCTGCTTCTTAGTCCAGCCCGCGCCCGCCACGAAGAGCAGCTGCGCGTCCGGGCGGATCGTCTGAGCGTCCGCCGCGGGAGCCTGGATGCCCGTCACGGTCGTCCGCACGTCCTCGGCCGCAAACGCGACCGCGACGGCCTGCGCGTTGGCCGCGCCCGCCGCGCCCGTCCACACCGCGTTCACGCCGCCGTCCACGAGCAGCATCCAGGGGCGCGCGGCGCGGCTGAAGGAGCCGAGAATGCGCTGGCGGTAGAACCAGCGCTGCGCATGCACCTTGCCGCCTTCGCCGCAGACCGCGACGATGTGGGTGTCGATCTGCGCGCCCACGCGGTGCGCGGCACCCGGCAGGCAGCGCGCGAAGCGCGAGGTGCCCGGGGCGAGCACGATCTCCGCGCCCGCCGCCTGGATCAGGGCCGTGGCCGCCGCGGCGTCGGTCGCATAGCGGGGCAAGGCCACCGCCTCGTCGCCGACGGCCAGGAAGGCCGCGGCGCCGCAGCCCGCCACCGTGTCGGCCGCAGCCGCCGCGTTGGCGCCCAGCACGCCGACCGTCAGGGTGCCGCCCAGCTGCGCGTTGAGCTGGGCCGCCGCCGTCAAGGTTTCCAGCGCCGCCCGGGGCAACGCCCCGTCGGCCTGAGTGTGCAACAATGCCAGAATCTTCATGGAAAAATCTCCTTTTCGAAAGAGTCGCTGAATCTGGAGAACCGATTGAACCGAATCCTTCGATTCGCTCGATTCCCTCGACAGTTAACGCATCACCCCTGCTTGATCCACGCCACGATCTCGCTCGCGACGTCGTCCGCAGACGCGTCCTTGACGATGCGCGTCGCGCGCTTCTGCGCCGGGATCTCGGTCTTTTCGTAGGCGATGCCGCCCACGCCGACGGCGGCGGGCTTGGCCTTCATCAGCGCCGGCATCACGCCGCGCATGTTGGCCATGCCGACCTGCGGGTTGTTGGGCGGCTCGGGCAGGTTGCCGGTGGCCCACGCCAACACGGCCGGCGCGCCCTTGCAGGTCGAGGCCTGATACTGACCGCCCTCGATGCGCTCGAGCGTCGTGAACGAGCCGTCCGCCTGGACCTTGATCTCATCGACGCCCGCGAACTGGTCGCGGATGCCGAGGCGCTCGCCGACGAGCTGCATGGTCACGCTCGCGTCGCGCGAAGCCGAGGCGCAGCCGCCGAAAACCAGCAGGCGACTCTTGTCGAGTCCGGGGATCGCCGCGATCGCGTCGGCCAGCGCGGCCGCCACGACGTGCGCGTCGGTGAAGCCGCTGGCGCTGCCGTCGAGGGCCACCAGCTCGAAGGGCACTTTCTGCGCCACGGTCATCATGAGCTGCTGCAGCTTGGCCTTGGGGCCGAGGCTCACGAGGTAAACCTTGCTGCCGGCGACCTGTTTCGCCAGGTTGGCCGCCTCGAACAGCGCATGCGCCGACCACGGATCAAGCACGGAAGGCAACATCGTCTCATTCTTGAGCCCCGGCCCCTGCGGGGTCGTCACCGGCTCAAGCGTCTGCAGCGGGTCAGGCACGAGGCTGCCGCACACGACAATCTGGAATCCATTCGTCATTCTCTTCTCCTTGTTGAAAAGGCGTTCCGTCCGCGGGCGGCCCCCGCAGACACGACCCCCTCACATTGCGCCACACTATACCAAAGCGCGTGACCCGTTGGGAAGGGTTTGGCTACAGCGAATTCACATACTCGGACAGATCCTCGACCTCCTGCGGCGTCAGACCTTTCGTGTTGCCGTGCCGGTTGTTCGTGTTGTCGGTCGTGATCACGTCCTTGATGGACACCGCACGGCCGTCGTACATGTAAGGGGCCGTGCGCCAGACCTCAATCAGGATGGGCGTCGCGAACTCGCGGTCCCGCTCGCTGTCCGACCCGAGCCCGAAGGCGTATTTCTTCTTGTCGCCGTAATAGGGCGCCGCATGGCATTTGGCGCAGGCCGCCTTGCCTTCAAACACAGCCTTGCCCCTCAACGCCGCCTCGGTCAGCGTCCCGTCCGGCTTCAGGTAGGGGCTGGGAACGGGCTGCAGGGACTTCACAAACGCGTTCACGTCATCGAGCCGCATCTCGGGCAGCTCATGGAACTGGATCATCGAAAACCCCTTGGTCACCGCAATTTCGGCCGACGCCCGGACCCCCGTGATCATCACCGGCGAGGTCCGGTGCGAATAGAGCAGGCTGCGCGACTGTTTGGGGTTCCCGATCCCGTCGTTCAGCAGATCCCAGTTGGTCCCGTCGGAGCGGGTGTCGGGATGGCAGCTGGCGCAGCTCAGCCACTGCTGGTAACAGCACGTCGCGTCATGGAACGCCGCCTCTCCTGAGCGGACGAGATCCGCCGCCTTGGCCGCGCCGAGCGGCAGCGCGACCGACGCGCCCGGCCCGTCGTCCCACATTTCGACCACGTTGAGGCTGTCCGCGAACCGCATCGCGCTGTAGACCTTGTTGCCGACGACCGCCAACGACCGCGCGCCCTGCCCTTCGAGCGGCACGCGGGTTTTGGCGCCGTACAGGAAGCTGAGATCGTTGACGACCTCCTGCGGGGCCTTGGCCGCGCCCAGGCGCTTCATCATCTCCTTGAGGTTGACGACGATCAGCTCGTGCGTGCCGGAGGCGTTCACGCACAGCCACTCGTCGTTGCCCGCGACCGCGAGGCCCCACGGGTTGGCCGCGCCCTTCACGGTGTCGTCCAGCAGCACGGCGTTCACGTACTTGCGGCTTACGGCGTCGAAGACGGAGACCGCGCTGGTGTTGATCCAGCCCCGGTCCAAGTGGGTGGTCGGCACGGTGAACCGACCGATGGAATGGGAGACGAAGAAATATTTCCCGTCGGCGCTCATGGCGGAATCGCGGACGCCGAAGGAGCCCGACGGCAAATCCAAGGTCGCGAGTTTTTCCAGCGTTGCGCTGTTGTACAGGCAGAGCGAGGCGTACACGTGCTTGCTGTTCGCCGCCATCAGCGGCAGATAGTTGACCACCCAGAGGGTTCCGCCGTCTTTCGAGAGGCGCATGGTGGCCGGCTCGCGGATCGCCTTGGCGGAACATTTGATCTTTCCCGAAGCCACGTCGAGGGCGTGCACGTCCGGCTGGTCGGCGCGGGAAAAGCGGTTGCAGTAGAAGAGGGTCTTGCCGTCGGCGCTGAGGACGGGCGATTCCGGCGTGTGCCCGGCCGGCAGCGTACGCACGATTTTCCCGCCCTTCAGGTCGATCTCATGCACCGCGCCGTTGAAGCCGCCGGCCGTCGCGAACAGCCGGCTCTGGTCGGGGGCCAGCGCCAACTGGCTGACGTTCGGCACTTCATATCGGGCGGTGACTTTTTCCGAATCCGTGTCGAACGCCAAGACACAGCCGGCCGTGTCGCAGGCCACATAGAGGGCCTTCCCGTCCTTGCTCGCCGCCAGCGACGAGGGGGAAAGATAGCGGTCTTCAGCCTCCGCCGGGTGCGCACCCAGCAGCACCGTCAGAAACAGGGATGAAACACAGAGGCGATGGATGCTGCCCTTCATTCTCTTTTCCTGCCAGTCCTAAAACAACACTTTCACCACACTGACTCCACGTTCACCAGAAAACGCTTTGGTGAACGTGGGGCTTGCCGAGTCTTGGTGGCCTTCGTCGGTAGCGGGGCGGCTACTCTTCGATGACGACGCGGAACCCGACATTGAACACGCCCTGCCACGGGGCGTAGCCCAGACGGTAGCTGGCGGTCGCCCGATACGGCCGATCGAAGAAGGAGCCACCACGGACCGTCTTCTTCTCGCTCAGGCTCTTGGAGTCGCTCTTGCCGGCCGCATACGGGTAGCGCGCATAATCGCTGCGCGTCCACTCGGCGACATTGCCGTGCATGTCATAGAGGCCCCACGCGTTGGGCTGATACTGCTTGGTTCCCGTGACGAGGAACTGCTTGTCGTCGAATTCGGAGACCCGCGGCACGAAATCGTAAACCTTGTTGCCGACCAGGCCCTTGTTGAAGACCGGATTGATCCCGTTCACCGCGAACTTCTCGATCGACTTGTCGGCCAGGTTGGCGTACGGGCTGAAGTCCGAGGCCTTGGATCCGAAGGACATCGCCGTGTCGCTGCCGGCACGGCACGCCCATTCCCACTGGGCTTCCGTCGGCAGCGCCACCTTCGCGCGGGCCTTTTTGGCGAGCCAAGAGCAGAACGCATCGGCGTCCTTCCAGCTCATGCGCGTCGCCGGCTGCGCGACGTAATTCGCATAGTAGCCGAGGCGCACGTGATCCTTCCACTGCTGGTCGTAGACGCTGGCGTTGTGGTCGGGCTTGAACGCGAAGAAGGCCGCGTTGTTGATTTCGCTCTCGGAGATCCAGAAGGGCTTTTCGATCTTCACGCGGTGACGCGGCTGTTCGATCGCCGTCTCGTCATCGCTGCCCATCACGAACTCGCCCGCCGGCACGCGCACCAGCGTGATGCTGATCCCGTCGCCGAGGTCGATCACCCGCTTCTGCTCGCCGCCCGCCTGCTTCTGCATCTGCTTGGCGGCTTCGGCCGAGAACGGCCAGTTGGCGGCCGAGACCGAAAGGGGCGCGCTGCGCTCCTCGCTCTTTTCCTTAGTGACCGTGACCGGGTAGGGCTGAGCGGGGATCGCTTCCCAGTCCGTATCCACATTGGCGTAGCGCGCGCGCAGCGAGGCCGCATGCGCCGAGATGTTGGTGGTCCAGGCTTCGCGTTTCTCATCGATGGCGTAGACCGAAGACCAGTTCCCGTAGAAGGGCACGTTCAGGTCGATCCACGTGTAGAGACGGCGCCAGGAGTCATCGTCCAGCTTCACGCCGTAGTGGCCCTTCTCGAGCAGCTGCACGCCCTCCGAAGAGGACGCGTGATACTCATAGGGATTGCCCATGATGCCGTTGCTTTCCGGGCCCGGCCTGCGGAAGTATTTGTGGAAGGCGTGATAGGAGTTGCTGTAGTGCTCGTCGGCTTTCTTTGTTTCGAACAGCGCCTTGTTCTTGAAGTCGGGCTTCTTGGCATCGCTCCCGTCGTGGCAGCGCACGCAGTAGGCGTCCAGGATCGGCTGGATCTCCATGTCGAAGGCGAACCCCTCCACGCGCGCGCGGTGCGGCGCGATGGCTTGCGGCGCCTTGCCCGACGCGATGGTCTTGCTGGTCACGGGCGGCTCGGTCGGCGGCTCGTGGCAGCCGATGCAGGAGAGTTTTTCGCCGGGCATGGCCACCAGCCAGCTGCGGAAGAGCTGAATGGCGCGACCCTCTTTGTCCAGCGGCTGCAGGGAGATCGTCGTGTTGGCCGGGATGTTGAACATGGCGGAACCGTCTTTCTCCACCTTGACCGTCCCGAGCAGGCGCTTGATGTCCCAGCCGCTTTCCACGCCGATGTGGTTGTGGTTGCCGATGTTGTAATAGCCGTAGGCATACGTGAACACGCGCAGCGAATCGACCGTCCCCTCGGGAACGCCCTTCAGGCCTGGCCCGCGGTAGACGTTCTGAATGTAGCAGACCGCCCCTTTGTCTTTCGGGTTCACGCGACTCGGAATGGCGGGGGGACGCACGCGCTTTTTCAGGGGATAGGGTTCGATCATGTAGCTGTAGCCGTTTATCGCGCTGGGCTGCACCGGCACGAAGTTGTCGAACGTGTCGACCAGATAGAGCCGCCAGGGGGCCTGGGCGGTCAGCTTCGCGACGGTCAGATAGTAGTTCGCGCTGATCGGATAGGGCTGCAGGCACTGCGGATAGACCCCGTCCACCAGCTGGTCCAGGTCGAGCGCCATCTCCGGATAGGGAGTGCGCAGTTTGGGATAGCACTTGTTGAAGAAGTCGTTGTTCAGCTCATGGTAGTCCTTGCCCGCCTGGGACGCCTCGGGCATGTTCTCCTGGATCAGCTGGGTGACGACCGTCTGCAGATCCGGGAACTGCGTCAGCAGCTCTTTCTTCACGGTCGGGTAAAGCTGATCCACGGTGACGTGCGTGACTTTCTTGCCGTAGCCGGGGATGTGCTGCACCACGCCGTCCGCGTGGGCGTACCCTTTGTTGGTGTCGAAGATCGTCATTTTGCCGGAGCCGGCGACGCCGTGGTGGCCGGAGACGATGGCCACGTATTTGCCCGGCTCGCCGGGGATCGGCCGCGCGTTGAACATGGAGTTCGGCCACAGGCTCTGCGAACCGTAGATGGCGCGCTGGTTGCTGCCGTCCGGATTCATCGTCATCATGATGCGCGAATAGTAGTGCATGATGTCGGTGTATTCCCACCGCAGATACATGATCTGCCCGTCTTCGCGGACGGTCGGATACCAGTCGGCGTCCTGCTCGAAGGTCAGCTGGCGGGTGTCCTCCCCGTTCGGCCCCATCTTATAGAGGTTCGGAACCGTGCGCGAACCGCCGATGCACGGCACGCCGATCATCGGGGCGGTCGAGCTGAAGACGATGGTGTCGTCGGGCAGGTAAATGCCGCCGTAGTTGTGGACATACTCGCCGACGATGGTCGAGACCTGGCGGGGATTGGAGCCGTCCAGGCCGACTTCCATCACCTGGAACATGTTGTTCGTGTCGGTAGACGTGAAGAGCAGCTTCTGGCCGTCGTAATGGACGTCCGGCTCGCCGACATAGGCGCCGTCCTTGGGCTCATAGATGTCCGTCACCTGGCCGGTGCGGAGGTTGAAGCGGGCGAGCTTGTTCTTATACCCCTTGGGCGAGAGGACGTGCGTGCCCAGCCAATTGTTCTTCGTGGCCACCCGGTCCGAAAGGACGACCAGCGTCTCGTCGAAATCGATGAAGGGGTTCTCCGCGACCAGGGCTTTGTACTTGAATTTGCCGTACTCATCGAGCGCCAGGATGGCCTGCTCATCCCCTTTTTCGACTTTTTCAAGCAGGCCGGGCATGGTCTTCACGTACTCTTCGGCCTGCTTCAGGTAGGCGCGGCCGTTCTTGTAGGCGCGCGGCTTGGCTTTGAGGATGTACTTGATCGAGCGCACCAGCGCTTCGGGCGAGGAGAGCTTGAGCAGCTCCTTTTGCAGCACCTTTTGCGCCTCCGCCTCCGCCTTCTGCGCGATCGCCGCCTCTTTCTGGCGCTCCGCGTCCAGCTGCTGCTTGGAGAATTCATGCTTCTGGCTGCTGGGGGTGCAGGCCGACGCCAGATCGGCTTCCTGGCCGGCGGGGTTCTTGACCGTGGCCTTCAGGGCGTGGTCGCCGTTGTTGTTGAAATAGAGCAGGTTGACCTGGTGCTTGCCGGCCGCGAGGTCAAGCGTGCCCTTTCGGTTGGCCGGGCCGTGCAGACCATCGTTCATCACGACCGCGTTGCCGTCGACGAAGAGCGCGCTGCCGTCGTCGGAGGTGACGGCGAACTCGTATTTGCCGGCGGCAGCGACGTTCATGACGCCGGAAAACTGGAGGTTCCAGCTATCCCCGAACTTCTTGTCCGCCATCTCATCGATCTTCGCGACGGTACCGGTCCCCACCGATTTTCCTTCGCCGATCATGACGACGGTCCTCAGCTTGCCTTGATGAGCAAAGTAGGACATCTCGGCACGTGCGCCGAGCACGATCAGCGCCGAACAGCAAACAAACAGCATTTCCCCTTTACGCGACATATGGCCTCCGCTCCGACAATCACATGGTCATTAGATAATTGAAAGAAATATCATACCGTAATGCGGGCGAGGCAATCAAGATCGGAGCATGGAAAAGTCAGAGAAGCGGCAAGAAGCGGTGGAACGCGGACGCAAAAATTGCTAGGGTGTCCGCATGAAAACGCAAGGATGTGACGGCCGGCCGGGGCGCTGGGCCAAAATATGGGCAGGAGCGTTCCTTTATGCAGGCACGGGCATGATGTTCGAGGTCTGCGCGACCGGACTCGGGAAAGGCTCGCGGCGCAACTTCCACGGCGGCGTCTCGCTGCTGATGGGACTCCTCTACGCGGCCGTTTACCTGCTGGCACCGTTTCTGATCCGGCTGGTCGACCGGACCGGCCTCAAGAAGGTTGTTCTCCGGGCGATTCCTTTCACGCTCCTGATCTATGCCTTCGAGTGGGGTTTCGGCGAGCTCTGCTACGCGGCCGGCTTCAATCCGTGGCGCTACGCGGCCGGGATGTGGGGATCGGCGAGCCATTCGCTGGCAGCCGCATGCCCGGCCTGGGGCGACGCCGTCAAAGCGGTGCTCAAGGTCAGCCACGGCGCGATCACGTTGGAAATGGTGCCGGTCTGGTATCTTTACGCGCTGATCATCGAACCGCTTCTGAAAACGATTGGACGGATCGCCGATCATCTTTATACGGACGGCTTGCTGACCTGGAAAGGGTTTTGGGCGTTGGCGGGAAAGAACTAGAAAAGGAGAAATTGAAAAACGCGCTCCCATTTTCGCTGTTGGCTCTGTCGCGGGGTATCCGCTACACTATGGAAGATGTCGTCTCAGCAGGGACACATAGGGGGATCCATGATTAAAAAAACGACTCTCTTCAGCGTTGTCACCGTCTTCTCGCTATTCGCGTTGGCGGATAATCCATCCGCGCACGCCCCGTCATGGACCGGCCATTGGACGTTCGACGGCACCCTTCTGGATGAGAGCGGCAACGGGCAGGACGCCGACGTCACAGACCCCGTGTTTACGCCCGGCCAGAACGGCCAGGCCCTGAAGTTCGCCAATACCGTGGTCGATATCCCGGATGCGCCCGGCCTGCGCCTCACCCGCGGCTTCCGCCTCGCCTGCCGCGTGCGGTTCGAGCGCCTGCCCGAAGGGAATGCCTGGGCGACCGTAGCCATGAAAGGCGACCATGCCGAAGGCGAGTACTTTCTGCGCGTCGACCCCGCCTCGGAGGGCCGCCGCTTCGGCTTCTTCGTGAACACCGGCCGCTGGGAACCGCGTGTGCAGTCGCGCGAGCCGGTCCAGCCCGGCGTGTGGTACGCCGTCGAAGCGGGCTGGGACGGCCAGAGCCTGTGGCTGACCGTCAACGGCGATACCACGCGCATCAGCCGCGCGGGGGAACCCGCCCGCACATACACGCCGCTGCACCTGGGGACCTTCGACGGCGAGCTTGACGACCTGCGGATCGCCAGCCCGGACGGCCACCGCACGAGCACGGCCAGCTGGCCGTTCGAGGGGAACTTGCGCGACGCGTCGGGACACGGTCACGATTTCGCCGTGAAGCCTGACGCTTACGCGCCCGGTTCTGCAGGCCAGGCGCTGCAGCTCGCCAACGGACCGTTCGCGACCCCCAACACACCTGACCTGCAGCTCGCCCCCGGCCTGCTCATCGGCTGCTCGGTGCTGTTCCGCGAATTGCCCAAAGACTATACGACGATCATCGCGAAAGACGACGAGTACATGTTGCGCCTCGACTCGCAAAAGGAGGGCGGGCATCTGGCCTTCTTCGTGAATCTCGACGGCCGCTGGGAGCCGCGCGTCCGTTCCGAATGCCGCGTCGAGACCGGCAAATGGTATCGTGTCTCCGCCCGGTGGGACGCGCTGGAACTGTCGCTGGAGGTCAACGGCGAGCGCAGCGAGATCATGCGCTCCGGCTTGGCCAGACCCGGCAACGCGCCGTTGACGCTCGGCCGCATCAACGGCCTGCTCGACAACCTGCGCATCGAGAATCCCAAGCCGCCCGTGGTCCGCTTGGGGGCGTTGACGACCGACGTCACGCTCTTGCGCGCGGGGACCTCGGCCGGGCTCTCCGGCGTGGTCCGCAACCACGGTAACGCGGTCACCGGGTGTGTCGTCGAACTGAAACTCTCTCCCGACGTCGTCTGCGAAACACCCGCCGCCGTGGACCTCGGCGCGCTGCCGGCTGGCGACGAACGGCGTGTCGCTTGGCGGTTCCGCGCCGACGCGGCCACCAGCGCGGTCGCCACCGTCACCTTGAAAGCGGACGGTTCCCGCCCCGTGCAGATGCAAAAAACGCTGGCCATCCTGCCTTCGGCCGACCCCGACTACTCCGCCCGAGCCTGGAATCCCCCGGTCGCAACAAACGGCCAGGCCGCAACGTACTACGTGGACGGCATCGGCGGCGACAACGCGCGGGCGGGCACTTCGCCCGCAACGGCGTGGCGCGATTTCACGCCGGTCAACGGCCGGACGCTGGGGCCCGGCGAGCGCCTGCTCATCCGTCGCGGCACGGTGATCAATCAGGAGCTGTCGCTGTCCGCGCACGGTGCGCCGCAGGCCTGGGCCGAGATCGGCACCTACGGCGAAGGGGCGCGCCCGATCCTTCGGCGCAACCGCGACATCGACGACCGCTGCGTGCTGATCAAGAACCCCGACTACCTGTGCGTCCGCGGCCTGACCGTCTGCTACGCCGGCAAGGGCCTGATCGTCCACTATTCGGAGAGCGGCCACCGCGGGCTGCTCATCGAAGACTGCATCGCCCACCACATCGAAGGCCTCTACCGCTTCAACGCCCACGGCATTCCCGAGTGGCGCGACCGCAAGGGCGCGCCGGGCGACGGCGGCTCGGCGGGCGGCATCGTCGCCAGCGGGGTTGGCGAGGACATCGTCTTCCGCGACTGCGAGATGTTCCAGTGCTCGTCCGGCTTCCGCTTTGCGGGCAAGAACGTCTACATCGACCGCGTATTCTGCCATGACAACTACGCGCACAACACCTCGCCCCACCCCTTCCTCACCTCCGTCAGCCGCGCCTATCTGCTGAACAGCATTTTCGACGCCTCCGGCTGGCACGCCCACGCCGGAACGATGGGCATCATGCTGGGCGGCCAATACGGCCTGATCATCCGCAACTGCCACTTCCTCAACCAGCCCGACTCCGGCTCGCACGACGAAGGCGGCATCGACTTCGAGGCCGGCGGCGAAGGCTGCCTCGTCGACCGCTGCACCTTCCGCAACAATGCGGGCGCGGCCATCGAGATGCTCGGCCTGAAGTCGCCCCAGACCCCCAACGTCGAGATCGCCCGCTCGCGCTTCGACCGCGACAACGTGGCCCGCAAGCTCGGCCCCTCCGAGATCTTCATCTGGGGCGGATCGAAGGACCCGGCCATCTGCTGCAGCTCCGGCCTGATCCGCGACAACGGCTATGTCTTGAATCCCGGCGTGCTGTTTTTCACGAACCAGGCGCCGGCCCTGACGCGCTGGGCCCTCACGAACAACACCGGATACGCCACGGCCAAGGCGCTCGACAAGGCCCTGCCGTACGACAATCCGCCGACCGTCGAGGCGGGCCGCGAAATCTGGTCAGACGACGCGCGAGTGCGGCTGGCGGGCAAGGTCTCGGACGACGGCAATCCCAAGTCCGGTCGCCTCGCGACCGCGTGGGAGCTGCTCGACGGCCCCGGCACCGTCGCGTTCCGCAACCCGGCCAAGCCCACGACCAAGGCCGACTTCTCCCTGCCCGGCGACTACGCGCTGCGACTCAAGGCCGACGACGGCGAGCTGTGGCGCAGCGGCCGCACGGTCGTCCACGTCCTGCCGCCCGGCACGTCGGTGGCCCGCGCCTGGGCGTTCGAGAAGCCGCTCGACAAGGAGGGCTGGAGCGACTGGAATCTCGGCACAAAGGACGAGGAGTTCATGGGCCAGAAGTGGTCCTGCATCGCCCGCCCCGTGCAGCTCGTGGCGGGCGGCGAGTACATCGTCGCGATCAAAGACGCGCCCGACGCGCACCTGCTTTCGCCGGACGCGCTCGGCATCGACCTTGACGATAACCGACTCGTCACGATCCGTTTCCAGAACCACACGCCTGCTGCGCACATGCGACTCCGGTTCACGACTGAAGCGGCGCCCGCCTGGGAGTCCGGGCTGGGCCAGGCCTTCGACGTGACCCCGAACGACGAGAGCCCGCGCGCCTACACGGTCGACATGCGCAAGACCGCCGGCTGGACCGGGCGGCTGAAGCAGCTCCGGCTTGACTTCGCCGACGGCACGCCGCTTACCGGCACCTGCCGCATCGATTACCTCTGGGTCGGCCGGTGCGAGTGAGGATGGTTCAGCGGGTCTGGTAGATGCGCACGTAGTCGACGTCCATCGAGGTGCCGTCGATCGCGTCGGTGACCGGCCCCGCCCACTTGATGACCGCAGAGCTCAGCAGCACCGGCGCGGGCCTGTGGCAGATGGCGTTGGTCTCGCGCCGGATCTCCTGCCCGTCGAAATACCAGACGAGCGTTCGCTCGCTCCAGTCCAGGCCGTAGACGTGCCACTCCTTCGTCAGGTCGCGGCCTTCGGCCTTCCACGTCTTGCTTTTGGACCAGTGCTTCCCCGACCAGTTGTGGATGTTCATGTTGACCTCGCTCGGTGCGTGCCCCTCGTTGATGTCGATCTCGAAGCGGCCGGGCGTGTTGGTGGTGCCGCCCAGCGTCATCAGCCAGAACGAGTTGTTCAGCCCCGTCGACGCGCCGTACCGGTAGCGGCACTCGAAGAAGCCGTACTGAAACGGCTTCTTCGTCCAGAGGCTGGCGGAGGTCCACGCCTGGCCCGCGCGCGTCTCCTTTTTGTTCAGCAGGCGGCAAACGCCGTTCGACACCGCGACGTTGTCGCGCCAGCGGCTGCACAGGATGTGGCCGCTCGGGCCGTTCTGAAACGACCAACGCGCGTCCAGATCCGACACGCTGCCGTCGAACGTCTCTTCCCACACGAGCTGTTTACCGTCGAGCGGGCCGTCCGCAGCCTCCGCCCGCGCGGGCTGAAGCGGCGCGCCGGCCGCCACGCCGAAACTCACGACCAGAGCCGCCACCCGGCAACGGCATCGCACCGATTGGATGTCCATGCTTCTTCCCTTTCGATAGCCGTACCCTCACGGAAAGTCAAAGTAGCAGAACCGGGCGGAGGACTCAACGGCCAAAAAAGCGGCGCCTTTAGCGGGCGAGCAGACGTGCGCCCTGCTTGCGCTTGCCGTCCGCCGCGACGTTGTGCAAAACTAGTCGCACTTGAAAAAGGGGGACGACATGAACAGACGCGCGTTTATTTTCGGCGGCACGGCGGCGTGCGGTGTGGTCGGACTGCGGGCACTGGCACAAACGGCACCTTCGGTTTCTGTGGGCGAAACGGAAATGAAGACGGACGTTCTGATCTGCGGCGGCGGGCCGGCGGGCGTCGCGGCGGCCTGCTTGGCGGCGCGGCAGAACGTCCGCGTTCTGCTGCTGGAGCGCTACGGCCGGCTGGGCGGCATGGCCGTCCAAGGTCTGGTGGGGCCGCTGATGGGGAACTGCGATTCGCCGTTTCTGAAAGAGGTGATCCGGCATATCGGCGGCCGCAACTACGACCCAAACCGCTTGGACCTGCAGTACGCGGAGCTCGTGCAGAAATCCGGTGCCGAGCTGCTGCTGCACGCCTGGGCCGCCGAGCCGCTGATGGATGGCGGTCGCGTGGCGGGCGTGCGGGCCGCCACCAAGCGCGGACTGCTGCGCATCGCCGCGAAGTGCGTCGTGGATGCTACCGGCGACGGCGACGTCGCCTTCGGCGCGGGCGCGCCGTTCGAGCAGGGCCGGTCGGGCGACAAGCTCGTGCAGCCCGTTTCCGTAATGTTCCTGATCGGCGGCTTCGACGCAGGCAAGAAGCCGTTGCTTTGCGGCTCCGAAGAGCAGGCGCGCGCAGTGCGCGTGCCGGAGGGCACGTGGGAGGAGGTTGTTACCCGCGGCCAGAAGAGCGGCGAGCTCGCGCCGACCATCGGCGTGATCCGCATTTACGGTTCTCAGGCGCCCTACTACCGCGTGGTCAACGCCACCCAGCTGAACGGCATCGACGGCACCTGCCCGCAGGACTTGACGCGCGCCGAGCTGGAGTGCCGGCGCCAGGCCTTCCAGGTGGTGGAGTTCTTGAAGAAGCACGCCCCCGGCTACGAACAGGTACACCTGGTCCAGATGCCGGGTGTCGTCGGCGTGCGCGAGACCCGGCGGTTCCACGGCCTGTCCTGCCTGCAGCGCGAGGATCTGATCTCGGGCCGCCGCTGGCCGGACGCCGTGGTGCGCCAGGCGTTCTTCCCGATCGACATCCACAACCCGGCCGGCAGCGGTCAGGCGGAAGGCTCGGGCGGCACCGGAGGGCAGGGCCAGGCGGCGCTGGTCAAGCCGTACGACATCCCGTACGGATGCCTGGTGCCGAAGCGGACGGACGGGCTTCTGCTGGCCGGGCGCTGCATCAGCGGCAGCCATGACGCGCACGCCTCATACCGCGTGCAGTGCATCGCGATCGGAGTCGGCGCCGCGGCGGGGGCTGCGGCAGCGCTTGCCGTGAAGAAGGACGTCCAGCCGCGCCAACTCGACGCGAGCGCGATTCAGCCGCTTTTGGGCTGAGTCACTGGCATCCCGTAGAAAAAGAGAGTTCGCGTCACAGGAGACGGCTCAGCACAACTTCGCCCTCCATTCTTCGAGTGAAGGGGAGGGCGAGACGCCGTCGAGCCGAATTCTTCAACGGGCCGTTAAGGCTTCGCCGCGGGCCGTGTGAACGATGCGCGCCACTGGCTGCCGTCGTTCTTTTTCACGCGCTCCAGCCACTCGGGTTTGACGTCCTCCGGTTTCGCGGCCGGCCGAGGCGCGTAACAGTCGCGCTGGCGCAGCGTGAACGTCGCGCCCTCGGAATCCAGCTTGACCAGCGTGAAGCCGATATCGCCCCAGTGTCCGGTGGACGGCAGACAGAGCGTGTCGACGCCCTCTTCGTTCTGGTAGAGCCAGCGGTGGTTGTGGCCGTAGACATAGCCCGCGTATGCGGGGGCGGAGGCCAGCAGGTCGGCCACCGCCGTCTCTTTGACCGGATGGTGCGCGCCGACGAAGACCGGCTTCTTGCGCTGGCTGAGCGCGCTCTGGAGCCACGCGCGCTGCGCCGCGTCGATGCCGCCGTTGACGGGGCCTTCGAGGCACGAGTCGAGCAGGAAGAAATCGGCGTGCGGCGTTTCGACAACGGTGACCAGCCGGTCGGGCACAAGCGGTGTCGCGCTTTTGCGTTCGGGGAAGACCGAGAAAAACGAGCCGCGCCGGTCGTGGTTGCCGAAGCCGGCGGACCAGCGGATGCCGGCGTCTTCAAGCGGCTTGACCAGTTCTTTCAGCAGTCGGTAGTCGTTGGTTTCGCCGTGATTGAACGCGAGGTCACCGTAGAAGAGCGCGTTGGCGGGCCGCGGATTCAGGGCCAGCACGTCTCGCACGCAGCGCGCCACGCCTTCGCGCTGATGCGGATTGTTCTTGTCCGTCGTGGCATGCAGATCCGCGAACAGCACAACCAAGTTCTCGTCCAGCGGAACCGTGTCTGCAAGCGCCGTCAAAAAGCCCGCCGCCAGCAGAAACGCCAGAAACACGTTATTCCCCCGCACCTTTGTCATCGCTTCAGCCCTCCTTTTTTAAATAATTATGACGGCAGCGCTTCGACCGCGTCAACCTGCATCTTCTGCGGACCGGCGGCACCGGCGGCGGGGACACGCTTTCACGGGTCGACCTGCACCGTCCCGCGCGCCGCCTTCTTCTCGCCATGCTTACGCTTTTCGTCCAGCATCTTCGCCTTCTGGCGGCGCGAGCGCCGGCGCTTCTGCCGCCGGATCTTCTCGGCCTCCTGTTTGCGGGTGGAAAGCGCGGCATTGACTTTCTCCAAGATCTTCTCCGCCAGTTCGCGACGCGCCAGCCAGCGGTTCATCTCGCGCGAGCGGTTCAGCCCGCACTTGACCGTGAGCCCGCTGGGCACGTGGTAGAGCCGCACCGTCGAGGCGGTCTTGTTGACCTTCTGGCCGCCCGGCCCGGAGCCGAGGATGAACGACTCCTCGATGTCTTCCTCAAAAACAGAGGCCAGCGCCATATGCGCCTTGATTTTCTCGACGGTTTCAGGACTGATCATAGGTTCTCTCCGTGGAACGTAATGGCGACCATTTTCCAGTATTCCACATCCTTCCTTTTTTCGCTATCCTGTAACATCAAGAAAGGAACTTATTATGCGCGTGCTCATCCCTCTCGCCGACGGCGTAGAAGAACTCGAAGCCGTCACGATCATCGACGTCCTGCGCCGCGGCGGCATCGAGGTCACCTCCGCAGCCCTCGGCGACGAACGCACCGTTCACGGTTCGCGAGGCATCGAACTGGTCGCCGATGCGCTCTGGTCCACGCTCGCGCCCGACGCCTTCGAGGCCTTCGTGCTGCCCGGCGGCGGCAAGGGCACCGAGAACCTGATTTCGGACGACCGGATCATCGAAACCGTCCGGGCCTTCGACGAGGCCGGCAAGTTCGTGGCCGCCATCTGCGCCGCGCCCACCGTGCTGGCGGCGGCCGGCATTCTCAAAGGGCGCAAAGCCACCTGCTACCCTGCCTGCGCCCGCGAACTCGGCGCGGCGTACGATGACGCGCCGGTGATCGCCGACGGAAACCTCATCACCAGCCAAGGGCCCGGCACCGCCATGCTCTTCTCGCTGGTGCTGATCCGGTATTTCGCCGATGACGAGACCGCCCAGCGCGTGGCCGACGGCCTGCTGACGAGCCTGTGACAATGGGCAATGGGCAATGGGCTATCAGCCGCCTATAGCCTCTCGTCTCAGATCCGGCGCGGCGTGCGGATGCCGAGCAGATGCAAGCCTTCGGCCAGCACCTGCGCCACCATCGCGCACAGGCGGATGCGGCTGTCGCGAACGGCGGGATCGGCCTTGAGGACCGGCGACCGCTGATAAAAGCTGCTGTAGGTCTGCGACAGGCCGAACAGATAATCGGCCAGGATGCTGGGCTTGTACGCCTCGGCCGCGCGCAGCACCGCCGAGGGGAACTGCATCAGCCGCAGCGCCAGCTCTTTTTCGATCGGCTCGTTCAGAAGCAGGGCGTTGTTCAGCGGGTCGACGCCCGGCACCTGCGCCGCGTATTTATCGACCAGGCTGCATACGCGCGCATAGGCGTATTGCAGATACGGGCCGGAGTTGCCCTCCAGCGCCAGCGCCTTTTCCCACGTAAAGACGATCAGCGTCTGCGGATCGTGACTCAGATCGGCGTACTTGATCGCGCCGATGCCGATCGCCGCCGCCAGCTCTTTCTGCTCCGCTTCGGGCATTTCGCCGTTGGAGGACTTGATGATCTCCAGCGCACGGCGCTCCGCCTCGTCCAGCAGCGACTCCAGCTTGATGACGTTGCCCTGCCGCGTCGAGAAGGTCCCTTCGGGCAGCCGCATCAGGCCGAACCAGACGTGCTCAAGATGCGTCGTGTAGCCGAGCTTGGCGCACACGGTGAAGAACTGTTTGAAGTGCAGCTGCTGCCGCTCGTCCGTCACATACACGATGCGGTCGGGCGCGAACTCCGCCACGCGGTTGCGCACGGTGGCGATGTCGGTCGCGGCGTAGTTGAAGCCGCCGTCGCTCTTGCGCACGATGCAGACCGGCATGCCCTCGTCCTCAAGCTTCACCACCAGGGCGCCGTCGCTCTCGACGGCCAGCCCCTTGTCCTGCAGAAGTTGCACCGTCTCCGGCAGCGTCGCGTTGTAGAAACTTTCGCCGCGGTAGAGATCGAACCCCACCTCCAGCCGCTTGTAGACGCGGTTGAACTCGTCGAGGCTGATGGCGATGAAGCGCTCCCAGATCGCGCGGTTTTCGGCGTCGCCCTGCTGCAGCTTCACCAGTTCCGCCTTGCAGGCGTCCAGCCAGGCCGGATCTTCCTTGGTGCGGTTGTAGCTCTGCACATAGACCCGCTCGCACAGCTCGACCGTCAACGCCGCACGCTCCTCCTCCGTCAAAAAAGTCCGGTAACCCTGGATCAGGATGCCGAACTGCGTGCCCCAATCGCCCAGATGGTTATCCGCGATCACGCGGAAGCCGAGCGCGCGGTACATGCGGTCGAGGGCGTTGCCGATCACGGTGGAGCGGATGTGGCCGATATGCATGGGCTTGGCCACATTCGGGCTGGAATAGTCCAGAATGACCGTTTTACCCTGCCCCGCATCCGGGATACCGAAGCGCGGCGCCGCGGAGAGCGCGGCCACCTGTTCCGCGAGCCACGCCGGGCTCACGGTGAGATTGATGAAGCCGGGCCCGGCGACCTCGGCCTTCGTGAGCATCGGAGGAAGCGGCAGCGCGGCCAGCGCGGCCTCGGCCACGGCACGCGGCGGCTTGCGCAGAATCTTGGCCGCCTGCATCGCGTCGTTGCATTGGAAATCGCCGAAGCGCGTATCGGTCGCGGGCTGCACGCGCAGCGACGACCAGTCCTGCACACCGCCGAACGCCGCCTGGAAAGCCTGCCGCAACCACTGCGCCAACTGCGCCTCACACTTGTTCACCGTCTCGCTCATAGCTGAAACCTCGTCTCTGTTCACGAATTGAGGCCCTAAGGATAACGGCAGGCGCGCGGCGCGTCACGTCAAAAAAACGGCCGCCCTCGACGGCTGTCGACGGCGGCCAGATGGCAAACTCTCAGACCGCGGCTCAGAACCGCAGGATGACTTCCCAGCGCAGAAAATACGCCACGGTGTCGGACGTGTAGTAATCGCCCGGGTCGAGCACTTCGGCCGTCAGATGGCCCGAAAGATCCCCGCGCTTGCCGAAGAGATTCTTGGCGAGCGGAAAGTCGTAGCGGGCCATGCCGAACCAGCCGCGGAGGTCGCCTTCGCCGCCGCCCAGGCCGTCTTCGGCCGCCGCGAACATCGGACCCACATTGGCGCTCACCTTGTGGCCGGGCGCGAACGCGGAGCCGACCGTGACGTTCGGGTAGATCAGGTTGGACCAGTAGCAAACGCCCTTGTCGGAATAGGGATACATCTCGCTGTACTGCGGCCACCGGGCCCACAGCGGATTCCACGAGGTGTCGTTGTCGCCGGTGCCGTGGTCGCTGTCGCCGGAGAGGTAGTAGCACGCGAGGGTGGCGAACGGCTTGTAGGTTTCGACGGCGGGTTTGTAGGTGAGCCCGGCGTAGCCCATATAGCCCACCGTCGAGGCCCCGCCGTCTTTCTCGCCGGCCTGCGCCGCACCTTCAAATTCTGCGGAGAGCGTTTCGGAGAGCTTCGGCATCAGGCGCGTGCCAAAGGTGTGCGTGTTGCGGCCCGGCAGATCGTTGTCGGACAGGCGCGACTTAGTCTCACGCTTGAACAGGTAGTACAGGTCGAACGGGAACTCTTGCCATTCTTTCGATTTGAAATACAGGCCGCCGCCATACTCCGCCATGTCGGTACTGCCCGGCACGTTGTAGGTCAGGGCACGCTCTTTGGTGGAGGTGCCGTTCGCCCCCTTGGTATGGCCCCAGCTCAGTTCGTTGTCGGGGTTGTTGTAGATCGCCAGCAGATCCAGCGTGTTTTTCTCGTCGACCTTGACGGTGGCCTTGATCGCGTCCATGAACGCCGTGCGCGACCCGTCGCCCGGCGTGCCGTCGAGCAGCACGCGGCCCGCGCCGTAGCCGTCCGGACCCAGGAAGTCCTGGCGCCCGATCCGCAGGTCGACCCGGTCGCCGAAGAGGTTGTAGAGGTCGAGGCAGAGGTTGTCCACGATGACCTCGTCAGGGAACTGGGCGTTGCGGCTCTCGCTCGGCTGGAAGTACTCCCGGAACTCGTCGGTGAGGCGCAGATAGAGGCGGAAATCCTCGTTTTTGACCTCGCCCCAGGCGCGCGGGCGGATGCGCATGTAGCTCTGGTTGCCGGAGACCGCGCCGTGCGCGTTATACTGCGGCACGTTGTCGTGCAGTTCGTGGCGCACCCGCAGGTCAGCGCCGCCGTCCCAATTGAGATTCTGTTTGGCCGCCAGCGGTTCGACCGCGACAGCATCCGGTTTTACGGCGGCAGGCGCTGTCGCAGGCTTCGCCTCTTCGGCCTCCGTTACACCGGCCAGAGCTGCGCAAAAAAACACCCCGAGCATTTTTTTCATGCGGTTTATTTCTCTCACGTGATTGTTTTACACGAAGGGCACTGGCCCTTTGTTTCTCTCAGTAGTAACAGTTATAGCGGAAACCACATGCGCCGTCCAGTCGCTTTTCAACCTATTTTCTTGCGACGGACCGGATGCAAAAGCGCCCCGGTTCTGCTACACTTCGGGCTATGACAAACGTGTTTCCATGGCTGATCGGCGGTGCGGCCGCCTACTTGCTGGGCTCGGTTCCTTTCGGTTTTCTGATCGCGAAGGCCTGCGGCAAGGACATCCGCACGCTGGGAAGCGGCAACATCGGCGCGACCAATGTCTTTCGCTCCGTAAGCAAGCCGCTGGGCATCCTCACGTTCGCACTCGACTTCCTCAAAGGCTTTGCCGGCGTCCGCCTGATCCCGATGCTCGCGGCCGCCTGCACGGAGGCACCCGACGCGGGCATGGGCATGGCCGTCTTCTGCGGCGCCATGACGGTCGTCGGCCACAACTGGACCTGTTTCCTGGGCTTCAAAGGCGGCAAAGGCATCGCGACGAGCGCGGGTCTGCTGCTGGGCCTCACCCCCGCCGGCGTCGGCATCGCCTTCGTTGCGTGGCTGGCCCTGTTTCTCTCGACGCGCTACGTCTCGGTGGCCTCGATCGGCGCCGCCGTCACCCTCGGCGCCGTGGTCTGGTGGCCGCTGCATCTTGCAGCCCACGGCCTCTGGTTTCCCTGCGTGCTGACGCTTCTCGCGCTTCTGGCGGTCTGGAAGCACCGAACCAACATCGCCCGCCTCCGCGCCGGCACCGAATCGCGTTTCGATTTCAACAAAAAACGCGCGTAGGGCGATTCACACGCCGCCCCTGCAAAACCCATTATGAATATCACAATTATCGGCGACGGTGGCTGGGGCACAGCCATCGGCCTGTTGCTTAATTCCTACGGTCACGCGGTCACCCTCTGGGGGCCCTTCGAGGACTATCTCGACGAAATCCGCGCGCGCCGGGAGAACGCACGTTTTCTGCCGGGCGTGCCCCTGCCCGACACGCTGCGCTGGACCTCTGACCCGGCCGCAGCCATGGCCGGCGCGGAGGCGGTCGTGCTCGCCTCGCCATCCAAATTCTACGCCGACGTCTGCGGCAAATTCAAAGGGCTGATCCCTGCCGACCAACTCGTGGTCAGCCTGACCAAAGGGCTATGCGAAGCCACGCATTGCCGGATGAGCGAACTCGCCCAAGAGATCCTCGGCCTGGACACCATCGCCGTGCTCTCCGGCCCCAGCCACGCTGAAGAGGTCGCCCGCAAGATCCCGACGGCCGTGGTGGCCGCCTCGCAGGATCTGGCGGTCGCCCAGCGCGTGCAGCAGCTCTTCAGCGGGCCGCTCTTCCGCGTCTACACCTCGACCGATCCGCTGGGCGTCGAGATCGGCGGCGCGGTCAAGAACGTCATCGCCATCGCCGTGGGCGCCTCGGACGGTCTCGGCTTCGGCGACAACACGCGCGCCGCGCTCATCACGCGCGGCCTGGCGGAGATCACGCGCTTCGGCCTGGCGCTCGGCGCGCGCCCGGAAACCTTCTCGGGCCTGAGCGGCGTCGGCGACCTGATCGTCACCTGCACCAGCCGCCACAGCCGCAACCACACGGTCGGCGAGCGCCTCGGCCGCGGCGAGCCCATCGAGGCCATCCTCGGCAGCATGAAGATGGTGGCCGAAGGGGTGTGGAACGCGAAGGTCATCCACACCCTCGGCCAGACGCGCGGCGTCGAGATGCCGATCACCGACATCGTCTACGCCCTCTGTTACGAAGGTTTTTCGGTCCGCATCGCCGTCGAGACCCTCATGACGCGCGACATGAAGGCGGAAGCGTAGGCGCCCCGGCGCGGCCGCCGAACGCCAGCCGATAGGCGGCCGGCAGGACCAGCAGATTCAGCAGCGTCGCGCTGATGAGCCCGCCGAACTGCACGATCGCCAACGGAGCCAGCAGCTCGCCCCCCGGCTTGTCGTAGGCCAGCACGATCGGCACCAGCCCGAAAATCGTGGTCAGCGAGGTCATGATGATCGGCACCATGCGCTCGAGCGAACCTTCGATGATCGCCCGGTGCAGCTCCATGCCAGAGGCCTGCAGCTCGCGGTAGCGGTTCAGCAGCAGCAGCCCGTTGCGGACCACAAAGCCCACCACCGTCACAAAGCCCACCAGCGACGCGACCGAGAGGATCGGCGCCACATAGCCCCCGCCGCCGAAGAGCGCCCGCGTGTTCGCCGCCAGCGGCGCCGGCGTCGCCAGATAGACCGCCAGGATGCCGCCGATCAGGCAGAGCGGCAGGTTCACCATCACCAGCGCCGCCGCCTTGAAGCTGCGCAGCGAGTAGACCAGCAGCAGGACGATCGCCAGCACGATGGCGAGCCCCAGCCACGCCAGCCGCCGCGAGGCCGACTGCTGGGCCTCGTAGCTGCCGCCGTAGCTCACCGTGCACCCCATCGCGTGAACCACGGGCTCCACGTTTTTGCGCAGCGCCTTGACCAGGTCGCCCACGTTCGAGCCCGGCGCCACGTTGCACGAGATCAGCGCCTTGCGCCGCGTGTTGTCGCGCACGATCAGGTTCGACGCCTCCTCGCGGAACACGTCCGCCACCTCGTCCAGCCGCACCCGGGCCCCGTTCGGCGCGCTCAGCTTGAAGGACGAGACGTCCACCAGGTCGTTCCGCTCCGCGCCCTCCAGGCGCACCACGATGTCCCAGCGGCGCTGGTTCTGCGCCACCTGCCCCACGGTCACGCCGTTGAAGGCCGCCGAGACCTGCTCGCCGGCATCCTGCAGCGACAGCCCCGCGCGCGCCAGATCCTCCAGCCGGTAGCGGATGCGCAGCGTGTCCACCAGGATCTCGCGGTTCGCGCGCGCGTCGGCAACCTGCGGCAGCCGGTCGAGAACGCCCTTGACCGCCGCAGCCGCCGCACGCAGGGTGGCGAGGTCGTCGCCGTACACGTTGATCGCCAGCTCGGCGTTCGTGCCCGAGAGCACCGAGCTGATGCGGTGGGCCATGGGATAGCCGATCATCGTCGCCACGCCCGGAATCTGGTTGATCAGCGCCTCGATCTCCCGCCGCAGCCGCAACGGGTCCGCCTTCAGATCCACGCGCACCAGCAGCTCCGACGCGCTCACGGGCTCGGCGTGCTCGTCGCGCTCCGCGCGCCCCGTGCGACGCGTCACGCTCCGGACGCCGTCCACGCGCCGGATCGCCAGCATCGACTGGCGCGTCGCGCGCTCGGTCTCCTCCAGCGACGAGCCGGGCGGCGTGCTCACGAACACGGTGTAGCAGTCCTCATGGAACGGCGGCAGGAAGCTGGTGCCGAACGTCGACGCCAGCCACAGCGCGCCCGCCGTCACGGCGGTCATGAGCAGGCACACCATCCAGGCGTGACGCACGCTGAAGCCGAGCAGCGGCCGGTAGAGCGCCTTGAGCAGCCGCACCGAAAACGCTTCCCTTGTTTTCGCCCCACGCTCCTCCTTGCGATCCCTGAGCGCTTCCTTTTTGCCCGCTCCCTTGCGGCCACTGCGTGGCCGCAAGAAGCCCCGCCGCTCGCTGAACAGCAGCAGGCAGAGCACCGGCGTCACCGTGATGGCCACCAGCAGCGAGGCCGCGAAAACCAGCAGATACGCCAGGCCCAGCGGCTTGAAGAACTGGCCCTCGAGCCCCGACAGGAACAGCAGCGGCAGGAAGACCAGAATGATGATCAGGGTCGAGAAGGTCACCGAGTGCAGGATCTCCGCGCTCGCCGCGTGCAGCACCGTCACCCGCGACCGCCGTTCGGCCTCAGGCTTCAGGCTGTTCTCCTCCAGCTTGCGCCAGGCGATCTCCACGAAGATGATCGCGTTGTCCACGACGTCGCCCACCGCCACGGCCAAGCCGCCGAGCGTCATGATGTTGATGCCCAGCCCGAACTTCGGGAAGAGGAGCAGGCCGGTCGTCAGCGAGAGCGGCATGGCCAGCAGCGTGATGAGCGTGGTGCGCACGCGCAGGAGCGTCAGCCCCAACACCAGGACCACGATCACCGCCGCGTCGCGCACGATCCCCTCGCCGTTGTCGATCGAGAGCCGGATGAAGTCCGCCTGACGGTAGGCGTCGCGGTGGATGTTGACGCCCTTCGGCAGGCGTGCCCGCTCGAACTCGTCCAGCGCCGCCTCGATCCGCCGCGTCAGCTCCAGCGTGTTGCCGCCCGGCGCCTTGAGCACCGAGAGCACGACCGCGTCGCGGCCGTTGAAGCCCGCCGATCCGCGCCGGGGCGCGCCGCCGAGCGCCACCTCCGCCACCTGCCCCAGCCGCACCGTCTGGCCGTCCCGCGTCGGCACCGCCACGCGCCGCAGCTCTTCCACCGAGTCGACGCGCGCCGTCTGCCGCAGCGGGATCTCCTGGCCCTTCACATGGGGCAAATAGCCCGCGCCGGCCATCGTGTGCGACGCGCGCGCGGCATCCACCACGTCGTTGAGCGTCACGCCGAAGCCGGCCAGCCGCTCCTGCGACACGTTCACCTGAAACTCCGGCAGCCGCCCGCCCATCACCACGACATTCCCGATGCCGGGAATGGCCATGAGCCGGTTGCGCAAGTCGTATTCGGCGAGCTGCCGCAGCTCCAGCGGCGAAACCGCGCCGCTGGCGACCGCCTGCTCCTCCGCCGTCACGGCCAGCAGCATGATCTCGCCCGTCACCGAGACGACCGGCGTGATCTCCGGCTCTGAGCCCTCGGGCAGCGCGGCGCGCACCGCCGACAGCCGCTCCGCCACGCTCAGCCGCGCGCGGAACAGGTCCGTGTCCCAGTCGAAGTCCACCCAGACGAACGACAGGCCGCCGCCCGACGACGAGCGCACCGCCTTGACCCCCGGCAGGCCGTTCATCGCGGACTCCACCGGGATCGTGATGAACTGCTCGACCTCTTCGGCCGTCAGACCGCCCGCCTCGGTCTGCACCACCACCCGCGGGACTTTCAGCTCGGGAAACACATCGACCGGCAGCCGTCGGCCGATCACCGCGGCGGCCACGATGGACACGGCCGTCACCACCAGGACCAGCCAGGGATTGCACAGGCAGAAATCAATGATTCGTTTCAACATAGTGTAGAGTCTCCAAAAGGACGAGCGTCTTGCGACCCGCGACCCGCGGGCCGACGCGGCTCTCAATGTTTGCCTTCGTGGAACTGGCCGTCGGCGTGGAAGTGCCCCGCCGTTTTCTTCGGCGCGCTCGCCGACGGCGCGGCCAGCTTCAGCTCATACGCGCCGTCCAGCACCACGGTCGCGCCGGCCTCGAGGCCCGTCACTTCGACCCAGTCGCCGTCGTTCGCGCCCGTCACCACCTCGCGCTTGATGAACCGGTCCGCGTCGTGGGCGTCGCGCACGAACACGACGCTCTTGAGCCCGTCCGTCACCACGCAGGCCTGCGGCAGCGCGAGGCTCTCGGGCTTGCCCTCCTCCACGATCACGCTCAGCACGCCTGCCCGCCCGGGAAGCGCCCACGCGGGCAGCTTCTGCGGCAGCAGATAGAGCGGCTGAATGCGCGCGGCGGCCTCCGCCGCCAGGCCCAGCTCGATCTGGCCGCGCGCCGCCTCGCCCGGCTCCCGGCCCAGAGGCTCCACGAAACCGTTGAGCCCCGTGCGCACCCGCGACAGCTCGGAGGAGACGCCGTCGGCGCGGAACCAGAGGCCGTCGGCGCGCGTCACGCACACCACCTCCGCGCCCGCCGCCGCCCAAGCGCCGTTCTCGACCGACACCCGCTCGACCACGCCCGCGTCGCGGGCTGTAAAGACGAGCACCCCGTCCGCCTCGCGGCACAGCGCCCGCACGGCGCGCAGCGCCTCCTCGGCGTTCTGCCGCAGGCGCTCTGCCCGCACGGCCTCGGCCTCCTTCACCGCGAGCTGCTGCTCCAGCTCGGCGTTGCGCGTCGCGGCCGCCTTCAGCTGCGCGAGCCGCCGCCGCAGCGCCTCGGCCTCGGCCTTGGCCAGCGCCAACGCCGCTTCGGCCTCGTTGACCTCGCCCTTCTTGGCGACCCACTCCGGCGAGCGCACCGTGAAGAGCACGTCACCCGCCTTGACCTGCTGCGGCGGACGCACGCGCACCTCGACCGCGCCGGAGACCGCCGCCCCGTAGACGCGCCGCGCGCCAGGCATCCATTCGAACCGGCCGGGGAAACGGACCGTCCCGGTGACCGGGCGCTTGGCCGCCGTCACGAAGGAGATCCCCAAAAGCGTGCGCGCGCTTTCGGACAGCTCGATCGCGCCGGCCTCGCCGGCCTCGCTGTGGCTGCAAGCCGATTCCGCAGCCGACGCATGGCCGCCGTCGCACGCCTCGCCGCCGTGCGCATGGCCGTCCCCTGACGCCGCCGGCTTCTTCGCAGCCTCTGAGTCGTGGTCGCAGGCCGCGCCGTGCGCGTGCCCGGCCTCGGCCGCTGCCGCCGGTTTTTCCTCCGCGTGGTCGCACCCGTCGTGGTCGTGCTCGGCCTCGCCCGCGGCGTGGGCCTCTTTATCCGTCTCTTTCCCGTGCGCGTCTGCGTGCTCTTCCCGCACCGTTGCCTTGGCTTCAGCCTGGGCCGGCGCGTGGCCGCACTTTGAGTCGCCGCAGGACCCGCAGGCCGGTGACGCGCCCGCATAAGCGACGGTTGCAAACAACAATCCGAGAGTCACATTCAAAGCGTTCATGGTTTCTCCTAAAGGGTTTTCGTGGTTTCTGTGGCTGCGGGAACGTGGAGCAGCTCCAAGCGGACGCGCGCTTCGTGTAGCGCAGTCTGCGCATCGATCAGCGACTCCTGCAGGGCGTAAACGGTCTCATCCGCCGAAAGGAGCGCGAGCACGTCGGCCTCGCCTTGCTTGAACAGGCGCTCCGTCCGCTGCGCGGCCGCCTGCGCGGCGGGCAGCAGTTCGGCGCGCAGGCCGCGATCCTTCGCCGCGACGGCCTCCATCATCGCCTGCGCCTCCCGCCATTCGCCCACGAGGCTGCGCCACGCGTTCAGCGCCTCCATCCGCGCCTCGTCGCGGCCGCCCTCGGCGTCCGCGATGCCTTTGCGGTTGCGGTTCCACAGCGGGAGGGTGAAGCCCAGCGTTGCGCCCAGGCGGCCGCCGCCGTCTTCGTGCTCGTAGCGCGGCCCGATCATGAGCTCCGGATACTGCTTGCGGATCTCCGCGCGCAGCTCCTCCTCGCCCGCCTTCAGACGGATGAGCTTCTCCTGCACGCGCGGGTGCCGCACCAGATCGAGCACGGACGCGGGCGCCACGAGGCCGGCGAGGGCGGGCGGCGGGATCTCACTTGGGTCCGGGACGACCTCGCACGGGGCCTCCGGCGGCAGCCCGAGCAGCCGCTTGAAGGCGTGCCGTTGCGCCACCGCGTCGGGACCGCAGCACGCGCAATCGACGCTGATCTTGACGCGCGTCTGTTCGATCCGGTCGGCCTCGGCCTTGGACAGCTCGCCGGCCGCGACCAGCGCGCGCACCTGCTTCTCCCTTTCGCTCAGCCGGGCCTTGTAGGCGTTCTGCGCGTCGACGCAGCGAAGGTTGGCGCGGCAGGCGTTCCACAGCCGGTCGACCTCCGCGAGCAGCGCGCGCTCCGCCACGGTCACGGCCAGCGCGTCGGCGTTCGCGTAGGCCTGCGCCGCACGCTTCTCGAGGCCCGGCACGCCGTTGAGCGGGAGCGAGAAGGTGAGGCCCGAGCCCAGCAGCCACGGGTGTTCACCGCCTCTCAGGATGCGCAGCGCATCGAGGTCAAGCGCGGGATCTTCCCACCAGCCTGAGGCCTGCGCCTGATTTTTGGAGGACAGGTGCTTGAGGCGCAGCGCGTTGATCTCGGGGTTCAGGATCAGCGCGATCTGACGCGCCTCAACCAAGGTCAGCGGCAGGCGGTTGGTCGCCGAAGCGGACCAGTCGGATGATTCCCGCGTCCAGTCGATGGGCGCGGGCGCGTAGCTGCGGCACCCGGTCCACAGCAGATACGGCAAGGTCACAAACGCGGCCGCGATGGGCCGCCAGAGATGAAGGGATAACATGAAAACGAGCTCCTCGTGTCAGGATGAACAGATACCGGTCAAGCCGCGGCAGACGCCACGGCTACGCGCTCGGTGAGCGCGCTTTCCAGTCGACACGAGGAGGCCTCAACACAGGATCTGTGTGGAGCGCGCAAGGAAATAGAGATGCGGCTGCAGGACGTCCGGCGGACGTTCCTGATACGTCACGATGTCTTCGGCAATCACGGCGTGAGGCGCGTTCGCCATCGCCAAGACCACGAGCGCAGCAAGCAGGTCACCGGGCCCCCGCGCGCCGGATTCGCACGGAGGAAGATCGGCCACCGTCAGATGGTCACACGCGTGGTCGACGTGCTCGGACTGCGGCTCGGGCGTGCAGCCGCAGCTGTGATGCTCGCCGCAGGCATCCGGATCTGGCGCGCACAGGCAGAGCGTGAGACCCTGCAGCCCCGTCACCGCGAAAAGGAAAAACGCCAGAAACAGCCGCAGCCCGGCCGCGGTATTTTCCAGCAAACGCTTTCTTTTCCGGAGAAGAAACATGGCGGTATCGTACCAAGAAACGGGCTTCGCTCGCAACCGAAATTATCCAAGGCTTACTTTTGGAGGCGCATCCGATTCACGGGCTGATCGCTTGAACAAGGCTGGTGTACCGACGCGGCCCAGAGACAAGGCGGTACACCAACATGGGGCGATGCGGAACTGTCGTGTACCGAATCGGATGCGCCCTACTTTTGGGGCGCGGCGTTCCGCTTTGACCTGATTTGCGGCCCGCCCGGAGGTCGGGCCCTACCTGCACCTGCAAGGCGCCGAAAGACCAAATGGAAACGCCCCGATTTAGGGTTCTCCGCTACTCGAACGACAATCCCGTCACGGGCGGCGCCAGCCGCAGCAGGGACCGCAGAGGCGTCAGGTTGGTCACGCCGCCGCCGGTCTCAAGAAAGAACCAGTCGTCGCGCAGTCCCGCGTTGATGGTCATGACGGGGTTGCGGTCGCCGGTGAACCGGGCCGCCGTCGCGGGGCGCCACCGCCCCTCTTTGTCCAGCACCCAGCCGTGGCCGAACAGGCTCTGCCTGCGCTGCTTGGCTGACTGGAAGTTCCGGCGGAAATCTTCAATGAAACTGTAGAGTCCGCTCACGGCGTGCTTGTCCGTCAGCGTGCTGAACGAGACCAGCTTCTTCCACGTTCGGGTCTCGTTGACAAAAAAATAGCCGGTGAAGACGGTGCGGTCACCCGCGGGTTTGGCGTGCACCACGAAGCGGTAGGTCTCGTTGAGCCTCCACGGGTAGTCGAAAAAGCTCTGCCCGCCCGTGCCCTCGCCGCCGAAGCGCCCCACGCGCACGCCGTCACCCTGATAGACCAACTGGGTTCGCCGCGCGGCCTCCGTTTTGCCGGGGTCGTCAGCGTTCACGGGATTCGGCGGCTCCCAGACCGAGAAGATCACCACCTTCTTGCCGTCGGTCAATTCTTGGATGCCGAAATACCCCATCTGGAAACCGATCACGCAGAAGTAGGTCCCCGGCACTGATTCGCGCACCTGGACCTCATTGAAGAAGGCCGAGCCGTCAGGCACGTCGGTCCAGCCCAGATGCACCGACCGCGCCTGACGTTTCGCTTCGAGGTCAAGCTGCTCTTGGGTGACCGCCTCCGACTCCGCGGCTATCCAACTTGCGGCCACGCAGGCCACTGCGCACAGACTCGTCTTCATCGGACCCATCCTCCTTGTTTCCGCTGTCAGTATGCCGCAAAACACACCGCGTAGACAAGGGCCGACAAGCGAGAAGGATCAACAACATAACTGTCTGATCCGACTTTTTGCGCCCTGCACTCTCTGACAGAAATGATAGCGGAACGACAAAAAAGGCTCCATCTGGAACGGGGGCAGACGCCGCTTAACGCAGCTCGGGCACCCGGTGTGAAAAAAATTTCACCCTCCGGGTTCCACGCCCTTAATATAAAAACAGAAGTGTTCCTTTCCCGACTCGGTCCCGCTGGCGCCGGACATCTTTGGCACATTCCCTGCTGATCTCATGCCTACACAAGTGGTATCGCGCGACACGGTTGTTACAGGATGCGCCTGGATCGCCCGTGGGGAACGGTACCGCGCCAGCAAAAGAGGGGGATGCGATGCGGCTGATGAGAGCGGGTCGGTTGTCATGGGCTGTGGCGGCAGCGCTGCTTGGACTTTGTGCCGGACCGGTTGAGGCGGCCGAGCCCATATCGGTCACGGAGATCGCGCAAGCCTCCAACACGCTGTTCATTCTGCTCGGCGCGGTGATGATTCTGGCCATGCATGCCGGCTTCGCTTTTCTCGAGGTCGGATCGGTGCGCCACAAGAACCAAGTGAACGCCCTGAGCAAGATCATCTGTGAGTGGGCGTTCTCGACGCTGGTCTATTTCCTGATCGGCTATCCGCTGGCGCGCGGCATCTCGTTTCTGGTGCCGGTGGAAATGATGACGGCAGAACACGGGCTCGAATATGTGCGGTTCTTCCTGCTGCTCGGCTTCGCGGCCTGCATTCCGGCAATCATTTCCGGCGGGGTCGCCGAGCGCGCGAAATTCTGGACCAACACGGCGGCCTGCATGATCTTCGTGGGCCTGCTTTATCCTCTCATCGAAGGCGTGACGTGGGGACGCATGAACGCGTTTCTGGCGGGAGCCGACGGCGGGCTGGCGCGTATCGCGGGCGCGCCGTTTCATGATTTCGCGGGCTCGGTCGTCGTGCATGCCGTCGGCGGCTGGCTGGCCTTGCCGGCCGTGATGCTGCTGGGCGCCCGCATGAAGCGCTACGAATCGGATTCCATCAAAGTCAGCAGTATCCCGTTCCTCGCGCTGGGCAGCTGGATCCTGATCGTGGGCTGGTTCGGCTTCAACGTGATGAGCGCCGGCGCGCTTTCGAGCATCTCCGGCATCGTGGCGATCAACTCGCTGATGGCCATGGTGGGCGGCACGCTCGCCGCGCTCTTCATCAGCCGCAACGACGCGGGGTTCGTGCACAACGGCGCGCTGGCCGGGCTCGTGGCGGTCTGCGCGGGCTCGGACCTCTACCACCCCATCAGCGCGCTCATGGTCGGCGGCGTGGCGGGCGCGCTCTTCGTTTTCCTGTTCCAGGCCGAGACCCACCGCTGGCGGATCGACGATGTGCTGGGCGTCTGGCCGCTGCACGGCGCGTGCGGCGCGTGGGGCGGCGTCGCCTGCGGCATCTTCGGACAGAAGGCGCTGGGCGGCCTCGGCGGCGTCTCCTTTTTCTCGCAGCTGATTGTGACGTCCGGCGTCGTGGCCGTATGCCTGTGCGCGAGCGCGCTCGTTTACGGCTTGCTCAAGAGGACCGTCGGCATCCGCCTGAGCGAGCACGAAGAGTTGGTCGGCGCCGACCTTGCGGTGCACATGATCGAGTCTCACCCCGAAGAGGCGCTGTAATTTTTTTCCACTCCCTTTGCCGAGAAGGAATCGCATGATGAAAATGATCGTCGCCGTCATCCAACCCGAGCGCTTGGACGCCGTTAAGGAAGCCCTCTTCAACGCCGAGGTCTACAAGATGACCGTCAGCCGCGTGCGCGGCTGCGGCAAGCAGATGGGCTTTTCCGAAAGCTACCGCGGCCAGATCCGCAAGGTGAACCTGCTGGAGAAAGTCCGTCTGGAAATCGCGGTCAACGACGCCTTCGTCAAGACCACCGTCGAGGCCATCATCAAGGCCGCGCAGAGCGGCCACATCGGCGACGGCAAAATCTTCATCATGCCGATGGACGAGTGCATCCGCATCCGCACGCGCGAGACCGGCTCCGAGGCCATCGGCTGAGGACGTTTTCGGTCTGTTCACTGCGGCGGCGCGGCGTTGGCCGACTTCAGTTTGCCCCTGATTGACACCGTCAGGCCGACTGCAACCACAATCAGAAGAATGGCCAAGAGGGGGCGGAAGGCAATCCATGCGACCGCCATGGTGATCAGCGACAGAACGGCGGCCAAGAGAAACGCGATCAGCCCCGTGCCGGCCCCCACGATGCCGCCAAGAACGGGCACGACATCGGCGAGGACGGAAACCAGTCTGAATATCATCCCCAGTCCGACGAGCATGACGATGAATCCGGCAAGCCTGAGAATCCAGGTCAGTATCGTGTTGCTTTTCTGCGCCGCCTGGATCATGCCCACACTCGTCATAACACCCGCCTGCAGAAGTTCGATGTCCCCGCCCGCTTTTGTGCGGTATGGCTCAAACGTGTTCCCCGCCTGCTTGGCAATCACGCTGACTTCCGTAGGTCGGGCGACGCTGAACTTGACCCTCACATCCCCAATCTGCGGAGACGCCGGGTCGGAACCCACGTAGAAGCCGCCGTCGTGCACCTTGGCCTTGCTTTTCAGCGCTTCCGCCAAGGGCGTATCGCTGCCGATGGCAAGCGGTTCGAAGGTGTCGATTTTCGCGGCAAGCGACGGGGACAGGGTGAACGCGCCGAGGGTGATCACATCGGCGATCTGGTCGGTTGACCCGTACGGCAAAGAGTCGGGATTCTGATGTCCGGCCGGCTCCTTGAAATCAGCGGAATGGACCGCTTGGCCAGACCAGGCCTTGCTGTACGTGAACGTCCTGGCCGTTTCCGTTCCGCCGCCGAGTTTCTTCTTCGTATGGCTCTTCGCGGTTTCCTGCCACTGGTACATTTCCACGACCCGCCTCAGTTTCAGCGCCTGCGCGGAGACGCCGAAGACCGGATCCGTCAGCGTGGCAGACGAATCGGCTTTGCCAGTCACGTGGATCAACTTCCCTGCGTTGGCGGGGTCAACGGCGTCGGACCTGACCGAGACCACGGCGCCACCGCCCTCCTTGAGTGTTTTGTATTGTCGGACCGCCCGCCCCTCATTCCAGAACAGCAGCGGGAATGCCGCAACGAACAAGATGAGGCCGACCACGATTCCCTTCAGGGCCCCGCCGATGCGGCTGAACCACGATTGGTTCGTGACTTCCGTGAAGCGATTCTCTGACATGGCGATTTCCTTCCGGTTGCGGCCTACCGCTGTTTTCGCACCCGTTTATGTACCCAATGAGGAACGCAAAACCACCCAGAACTTCAGCCAGACATGATCAACGTAGCAACAATCGAACTGAATAACAAATATATTATGATCGCAGTAGAGGGCCGAAGGTGTATCCCCATTTCATTGACTTGTAACTTTTCTTTTCCGCAAAAACCGCAAGGTGGCGCCCCCCCCACAAGCCGAGGTCCTCCTCGGCGTTTCAAGGAGTTTGCGTGACCGCTGAAAACAGCTTGTGGTCTTTAATCTGGCTTGCTTCGAGATTGTTTCGCGCGGTTTTCTGCTCGATGTCCAGTTCGAAAGCCCAGTAGGTCCCCATGTAGACGTACACCCAGATCTGGCCGGACGGCATGATCTCCCATGCGGGCAACAGGGTTGAGTCGGTCGTGCCGTCGTCCTTAAAGCGGAATTTCATGTAGGCTTTTTCGCCCTCTTTCTTGCCGAACTGATACCATTCCCACGTTTCGCTGAGAAGGCATTTCCGGATTTTCTTCAGGAGGTCGGAATCTTCCCGTTTGGAAGGCGGGAAATCGCGGAGCTTCATCTTGCGATTCGCCAGTGGCTCGGGCTTTTGGATGACGGCTTCACCGGTCTCGAGATTCACGCTGAAGCTGAGGGTGCCATAGTCCTTGGTGAACAGGAGGAAACCCCAAGGGGGCGTCGGCTTCCACCTGGCTGCCGTGTAGAGGCTGGTGCGGCAATCTCCTCGAAGAAAGATCGTGCGCGTGCCGGAGCCGAGAAAGTTATCGTCGGAGAGCCACGGGCCCTGGGTAAGGAATGTGGTCAGACGCTCTCCCGGGCCTGTCAGCGCGGGAATGCTTTCTAGCGCCTGCTTGAGCTGGTTTTTCCACTCGCCGGGACGCATGGACTCAAAGCCCATGAACGTGCTGCCGAGAACGGTGTTGACCGAGGCGGGCCGCGCGGCGATGCGGTTGGTGATGACGCCCTGCGGATCCACAACGAAAAGGGTGGGGGCGGCTCTGACGTGCCACGCGTTTGCGACGCGGCCGGTCGGGTCGTCCGTGAGGAATGGCCAAAAGTCGCCTGCCGCTTGCCGGCCGGCAGCACTTGGCGAGTCAGGATTGCACAGCCTTACACCAATGAACGAAACCGGGGCTCCAGCGTAATTTTGGGCGAATTCTGTCAGTGCATCAGGCAAGGTTTTGAAGAAGTCACTGCGCGGGTTCCAGAACGCCACAACCACATAACGACCGCGAAGATCGCTAAGCAGCACGTCTTTGCCGTTCTGGTCCTTACCCGACAAGTCTGGCGCGGCGCATCCCGGCATGCTGTGCAGGAGCCTTTCTTCGAGTTCGTGCCCTTGCTTGGCAACCGAGCTCTGTTCGATTGCGATCTCGGGGGCGGATGCGGCAGCGCGGCGGGCCAGAGCGAGGGCTTCTTCGGCGGAGGCTTGGCTGCGCGCTTCACCGGCCAGCGCTTCGGCGAGAGACAAGGCTGCGATCGCGCGGATCTCGCGGTCGGCGGATTTGTCCGCCAGCGCCCGTAGAAAACGCTGGGCTTCCGGCTCTGACGGATAAAGTTTCCGGCGCAGGGCGGAAAGTATCCGGCGATCGTCGCGGTACCTCTCGATGAGACGCTCGGACGCTGCACGCAAAGTCGGCCGCAGCGCGTCCGGCACCTTCAGGTCGGAGAGCTCCATCACCATGAGCAGCAGGGCCTTCAGCTCCACATTCCGTCCCCGGTTGGCATCGGCCAACGCGAGCACTTGCGGATACTGTTTGGTGCCGGGGTGCTCCGGGTCCGGGGCAGCCGCACCGGCTCCCTTTTTCGCGCAGGACGGGGGCAGCTGGTTGTGCAGGTCGGACGCGTATTGCATGTAGGCCTTCTGTACCTTCTCCGCGAGCGCTTCGTACTCCGCTTCGGGGCGGGTATAATCGGCGATGCTAATCAGCTTTGGGGGCTTGGCGAGAAAGGTGCGCACCGAAGAGACATGCAGCGCAAAGGACATTCCGCTGCCGCCCATCTTCAACTGCATGACGCCCATCACCTGCCCGGAGGCGTTAAGCATGGGGCCGCCGCTGTTGCCCACCGAGACGGCGGCTGAACTTTGAATCCAGATGACGTCTGGTGCAGCCTGGGGCATGCAGGTCTCCCAAAAGCGCCGAGGCATCTCGCGGGTTGTGTTGACCGCGCTGACGATCCCATCCGTAGAGACGAAACGGAACTCGTTCGGGTGCCCCAGCACGAGGACGAAGTCGCCGCGTTCAGGCGGGCGGTCGCTTGCAAGAGCCAAGAGGAAGCCATGCTCCGGCTCCCCCTTCAGTTGCAGTAAAACAAGGTCCAGGGCCTCGTCTTCGCTTTTGACGCCCTCAACCGGAAACGCCCGACCCGTGGAGTCCAGCGCTTCGACTGTCGCCGTCAACTTGGGACAGAAGGACGGACGGATAACATGAAGCGAGGTCAGGACGCTTCGCTTGTCCTTCGCGAGAAAGCCTGTGCCCAAGGACAGAACATTCCCCTCCGCGTCCAACGCGCGAATAAAAAACACGCCTTTCTCCGCTTTGCGGATCAGGTCGGGAAGGTTTTCGACCCGCTGCATCGCGGCCTGCGCGGCCTGCGCTCCGCCAGAAAAACACGCCGTCAGCAAGAAGGCTGACAACACGCCGAAAGTGGAGAGACACGACACCGGCCTCAGTCGGCCAGCGTGAGGGGGCTCGCCGGGAGGGGCCTTGCCTTTCGGTCTCTTGCTTGCCGTGACAGGGGATGCGGGGGTGGGCTTATGGTCGATGCGCGCTTGTTGAGGGGGCTCGGCTTGGAAACGGTTCATAAACAACCTCCTTTTTGATGGTTCTCCTAAGATGCCGGAAGGGAAATCTTCCCGTTGGGGAATCTAACAGAGCGGAAAGATTGTTTTAAAAGAACGGTCCCTTTCTCGCGCGATGTTGGCGGCAGGCTTCAAACCCTCGCATGAGAAAGGAAAGATATGCCGATTGAAGATGTTGAATCTTTATTTCTCGATTATTTTACCGCCAAGCAAGCAACGTATTCAAGCAAGTTGTTCTCAAGACTGTCCCCAGTTTTTCAGCCTGATTCGAAGAGCTGGAGTCCCGGCTGGATTCCACCGCTGACGTTCGGCTCATGCTTTAAACAGCTCGGCATGCGATCCGGTTCGCTCAAAATCAAGGCGTTTTCTTCAAGTTTATAGATGAGCAACCAATCCCCAGACAAATGACACTCTCGCCGCCCTGATAATTTCCGACCAGTTTCCACCTGTCGACACGTCACGTAGCGGCGTTGCTGGATGAAACGGTCCAGCACCGTCGGTATGCCCAGCACCCTCGTCCCGCCGCCCGGCTTCGGCAGCTCGTGCCGCCTGACCAAGGCGGACCGGTAGGTCCCCGCGAGCAACCGCCCGCGGACCGCGGGCCACTCCGCCCGCAGATGCGCCGCCAGCCCTTCCACGGCCATCCCGGCCACGCCCGGCGCCCCCTTGTTCCGCATCACGCGGCCATAGGCCGCACGCAGGTTTTCAGGAGCTACGGCGCGCTCCATCAACCCGCCTGTCTACCGACGCGTACCCGCGTCTGGTTCGCTGCTTCTTATCCGTGCCTTTGTGGCTCTCTTACAACTTCCCAACTAGACTAAAAACGATCATCAGTGAAATCCATGCAATTAGACCGATCGCGACCGCATTTTTTAACCGATTGATGCGGTTCCAACCTGTCATCGGCAGGCCTTTTTCAATGCAAAGCGCCTCGTATTCCTTAATCTGCCTGTCGAATTCAGAAGGCATCATCGGCCACGGAGCTTTGCGACCATGCTTTTCCAGCGTGGGGACAATTGTGTTCAGATAGATAACCATTATCATAATGCCCAAAACATTACATAGTAGCCAGGGTACAAGAATAAGTGCTGTTTTCATCGTCTTTGATAGCGAACGTCAGCGACCACCGAACCCGTGAGCCGAAGGCGAACGAGGGTTCGGTGTCGCCGGGTTCGAAGCAGTTCTTTCATGCTTTTGATTCTTTTGACGGTATACGCCTCTGCAATTCTGCTACTGTCGGTTGAAATTGCTCAGTATACAAGATGGCTGGGCTTGTCCAGCCGGGTCCATCGAAGTCCAATCCGATGAGTTTCTTCTTGGGATCGACAGCGAACATTCTTACCTTGTCCCAAGGAATCCGAATGTCATCTTGTTTCAAAATAGCGTATTCAACAAGAAGATACACAGGAATGAACCCGAGAACAACGGCCCCCCCTGTAAGAACTGCCGACGCAAGCATGAGTGCGATGCCTATTCCCCAACGTGCACCCAGCGACTTGACATGTTTGCCCTTTATCGTGATTCCTTGGTCATCCAGAACAATCAAGCCTTTGCCCCTGTACATGCCATATTTCTTAGCAAGGGATTTGATGCGAACCTTCTTGAACTTGCCAAAGGCTTCAACAGTCATAATCTGTGCTCCCTTTTCTTTTTCGAACGTATTCTGGCCAAAGTTGTCTTTTGCCGGGTCACTATTCCCTACATCCATGAAAACATCACATAAATGGGTGGACAAAACAAGATGTTATTGCACATCTTCCATAAGAACTTATCTTTTTACCGGTTTTTCCGTGATTAGGACCGCTTGTCCTAACATGGGGCGGATCTTGGAATTTTGAGCGGAAAATGCCGCCCTTTGAAAATTTTTAGCTATTTCCTCTTCACCACTCACTACTCACCACTCACTACTCACCATTCACTATTCCCCTGCTCTGCTCGACGGCCGCGAGACGTCTTGCTATGCTGACCGGCGTCGGAGGAAGGTCATGCGGATTCTGTCTATTCTGCCCGGCTCGGGCGGCTCGTTCTATTGCCAGAACTGCCTGCGCGACACCGCGCTGGCCGAGGCGCTGCGCGCGCGCGGCCACAGCGTGACGCTGATGCCGCTCTACCTGCCCGCCACCGCGAGCATGTCCGCGCCCGACGAGGTGCCGGTTTTCTACGGGGCCGTCAGCCTCTACCTGCGCCACCGCTACGCCTTCCTGCGCCGCCTGCCGCGCGGCTGGTTCGCGCCGCTCGACACCTGGCCCGTGCTGCGGCTCGCCGCGCGCTTCGCCGGCGCCACCTCGGCCGGCGGACTGGAGGACCTGACGCTCTCGATACTGCGCGGCCCGGACGGACGCCAGGCCGACGAGCTGCGGCTCGTGGCCGAGTGGGTCGCCGCCTTGCCGGCCGCGGAGAAACCCGACGTGGTCGTGCTCTCCAACGCGCTGCTCGCCGGCCTCGCCGGGACGCTGAAGCAGGCCGCGCGCTGTCCCGTGGTCTGCTGGCTCCAGGACGAGCACGTCTGGACCGACGCGATGGAGCCCCCGCTACGGGATGCCGTCCTGCGGGTGATGGCGCAGGACGCCGCGCACATCGACCGCTTCATCGCCGTGAGCGCCGACTACGCGGCGCGCCTGTCGGCCGCGCTGGCGTTGGATCCGACGCGCGTGGAGGTGGTCTTTCCCGGCGTGGACCCGTCGGCCTATCTCCGCGCCGACGTGCTGCGCCGCCCGGCGGTCATCGGCTTTCTGTCGCGCCTGGCGCCGTCCGAGGGCTTCGACCGCTTTGTGGAGGCGTTCATCGTGCTGCGGCGCGACCCGCGCTTCGCGGGCGTGCGGCTCTCCGCGACCGGCGGGCCGTGCGCCGACCGGCGCTTCCTCAGGCGCCAGCGCGCCAAGCTGGCGGCGGCGGGGCTGGGCGCGGACGTCACGGTGTCGCCGGACCGTTTCGCGCGCGACCGCGCCGGCTTTCTGTCGGAGCTGACCCTGCTCGCCGTCCCGGGCGGCCCGAAACCCGAAGCCTTCGGCTACTATGCGATCGAGGCGATGGCCGCCGGCGTGCCCGTGGTGCTGCCCGCCCACGGCGCGTTTCCGGAGATCACGGCCGCGGCGGGCTGCGGGACCCTCGTGCGTGACGACGCGCCGGAAACCTGGGCCGGGACGTGGGCGGGGCTCCTTTCCAATCCCGCTCTCCTGCGCACCGAGTCCGAACGGGGGTGCGCGGCCGCGCGCGGGGCGTTCTCGATGGCGTCCTCCGCGGCGGCGTTCGAAAAGACGGTGGGGCGGCTTCTGGACGGACGCGCCGGAGAGAAAACACGGACGGGAAACGCGGGATGAACGGAACCGGCCGGCCCCGTTAGAGCGAAACGGCTCGGCGCAGCCTCGCCCAGAAAATCGGCCGTTTTCCACATGGGCGGCACAATTTTTAAACCCGCTCTAGCGCTGATACACGCTGGGGTCGAGCGGCTGAATAGTGAAGTCCGGCTTCCAGTTCGGCGAGGCACTGTAGAAGCGCATCGCCGTGTTGAAGACGAGCTCCTCGATCACCGCGTCGCTGTGGCCGTCATGGCGCATGTAGTCGACCACCTTGACGAGCGAGAGCGGATCCGACACGCCCCAGTCGGCCGAGCCGTTGACGATCACCCGCTCATGGCCGTACTGCTTGACCATGGCGGAGACGCGCTGGGGATTCAGCTTGGAGTAGGGATACACCGTCATGCCCGCGTAGCACCCGGAGTCGAGCGTGTGTTTGATGGTCTCTTCGGTGTTGTGGTCCACGTCGATGCGCTCGACCGTGAAGCCTTCGGCCTTGATGATCTCGAGGATGCGCAGCGTGCCGCGCAGCTTGTCCACGTGCGGCGTGTGCAGAATCACCGGCATCTTGCGCTCTTCCGCCATCCGCAGCTGGCGGATCATGGCATACTCTTCGTTCGGCGTATTCAGGTTGAGGCCGACCTCTCCCAAGGCGACACAGCGCGGGTGCGCCAGATATTCGGACATCCCGTCGATCACCTCGTCCGCCAGGCCGCGGTCGTCCGCCTCTTTGGGGTTCATGGCGATCGCGCAGAAATGGTCGATGCCGAACCGTGCGGCCCGCACGGTCTCGAACTCGAGGATCAGCCGGAAGTAATCGAAAAACGACCCCGCGTAGCGGCGGTTGGTGCCGAGCCAGAACGAGGGTTCCACGCACGCCCGGATCCCGGCCTTGTAGAGGGCCTGATATTCGTCCGTGGTGCGCGACAGCATGTGGATGTGCGGTTCGATGATCGTCATAAAGCCTCTCCGACGGAAATAGCGGAAAACAGGGGGTCTCCACCTTGATTTAACGCTCCCAGTTAACCACGGGTTCAGTCCCGCGTCAACCGTTTCCCTTTTTCCGTTTTTGCCAATCCGGGTGCTTGGTCTTGTACTCTTGGAACGCCTCGTATTCCGCCGCGTCGATGCGGCCGTCGCCATCCGCGTCGATCAGCGGGAACAGCCATTCCCAGCCCTTCTTCGCGGCCTCCCACTCGGCGCGCGAGACGGCCTTGTCGGCGTCGCGGTCGCACGCCGCGAGCAGCGCCGCCATCGAGTAGCCGTCCCCTGCGGAGGGGCCCTTGTCCCGCGTGGGGTCCCAGGCCAGTTTCTGGCCCGCCTTCTCCAGCGCCGCCCGGAATGCGGCCCGGTCGATGGCCTGCACGCCTGTCCGCTCCGCCAACGCGCGGCAGGCCGCGATGCCGGCCGACTCGCCGCAGATCATGAAGACCGGCTCCATGCGGGCCGAGGCGTAGCCCAGGTGGGACGCCGAGAAACTCACCGGGACCAGCAGGTTGACGCACTCTTCCGGCTTCGGCGTGAGTGCCCGGTAGGAAATCGGGTACGGCACGTTGGTCGGGCCCCGCGAGCCGCCGACGAACATTTTGCCTTCGAGCCCGACCCAAACCTTTCCGCCGCGCGCATACCAGATGCGCCGCGCGGGATAGGTGTCGATGCCGTACTGCGCGAGGCACACGGGGTCGTCCACCTTTGTGCGGTTGTAGACGTCGTGGGCGGTGACCGTGTAGGCCCCGTTCATGCGCCGCGCCACGCGCACGTAGAGCTGGTGCGGCCAGCCCTGCGTCTCGGGGTGGTGGCGCAGGTCGAGACCGAGCGCGGCGACCTCTTGGCGGTACGGCGCCGGCACGCGCGGGTCCGTGCTCATGAAGGCGTGCAGCCCGCGCAGATAGTCCTGGTGCAGCTTCCACACGCGCGCCCGCTCCGCGTCGTCGCCGTCGGCGTAGAGGTGGCTGACGCCGACCGGCGACATCGAGAAGAGCGAGTTGCGCTGGTAATTCCACTCGCCGGAGTTCTTCCAGCCGGGGAAGATGCCGATCAGCCGGTCGCGCAGTTCGGCCGGGTCTTTCACCGCCTGCGTCAGCCACGCCACATAGCGGCCGACCAGCTCGAAATCCCTGGCGTCATAGCCCGCGGGCGGCGTGAGCGGGGCGCGATGCGCAGGCTCCGAGGTGGTGTAATAGCGGTAGTTGTAGGCCTGCGTGTAGCCGTCGGCCGCGCCCACGGGGCGGCCGTGGTCCTTCTCGACCCATTTGAGCAGGCCGCTCTCCGGCCGGCCGGGCACCACGAACGGATCGATCGGCGCTTCCTCCATCGGCGGCTGCACGCCCGCGTACGCCTCCCCGTATTCGGCGGCGGCCTCGCGCCCCACGCGGTACGACACGCCCGCGCGGGCCATCAGGTCGCCCTCATAGCTCGCGTCGATGAAGACCTTGGCCGTCACGCGCAGGCTGTCGCGCTCGGCGGGTTCCGCGGTCGGGCACCCCAGCGCGTCGAACGGGGCGCGGTCGAACAGCGCCGCCGCCAGGACGGCCCCCTTCTTCTCGCACCGCGCCACGCGGTGGTCGCGGACCACGCGCACGTCCCACCTCTTCAAGAGCGCCTCGAAGTCCTCGCGCACGTCCTTGGGGCTCATCTTCGAGAGCGCGGGCTTGCCGTCTCCCGGCCCGCCGTCCGCCCACTGCGGGCGGCCGAGCGTCCGCAGCAGCTCCCGCGTCAGCCCGCCGGTCGCGTTATAGTTCGGGCAGTCCTGCATCGGCTTGAGGCCCGCGCCCAGCACGCCGCCCACCCAGCGGCTGGGCTCGACGATCACGACCGAGCGCCCCTCGCGCCGCACCGCCACCGCCGCCAGGATCCCCGAGGGCGTAGCCGCATACACGCAGACCTCGGCCTCCACCGGCTGAATTTCCGCCGGCGCCGGCACGCCAGCCGCCAGCACCAGGCCCGCGACCACACGTCCCGCTTTTCGACATTGCGTGAATCGTCTCATCTCTGTGCTCCGTTTTTCGTGCCCGTCGTGCGGCGAGCCTGAGCGGTGGACGTCCCCGCCGCACCCGCGGGCGACCGCGCGCTCCACGTCAGTGGCGAGACTGTACCACAGGCGTCCGGCGCGCTTCAAATATTCTTCCGTTCCCCCGTTGACACGATTTAGGCAATTTGGTACTTTGATGCCGAATTAACAAACGAAAGGCGTTTCACCCATGCTCGGCCTGCTGAACATTTCGGAAGCGATGTCGATCGCGCTGCACACCTGCGCAAGCCTCGCCGAAGATCCGGGACAGTTCCACTCCGCCCGCCAGATCTCCGACAAGCTCGGTTTTTCGGCCCACCATTTCGCCAAGGTCGTGCAGCAGCTCGTTCGCGCCGGCCTCCTTGAGACCGAGCGCGGCCCCTCGGGCGGCGCCAAGCTGGCGCGGCCGCCCGGGAAGATCACCCTGCTGGAGATCTACGTCGCCGCGGGCGGCACCCCGCGCTACACGGGCTGCCTGCTGAAGCACGACATCTGCAAGGGCGACGGCTGCGCCTTAGGCAAGCTGATGGCGAAAGAGAACGAGCGCCTCATCCAGCTTCTGAAAACGGTTACGCTGGACAGCGTGGTCCGCTCGCTGAAGCGCAACCGGGCGGCGGGCTCGGCGGCCCGCGCCGGACGCAGAAGCCCCGGGAAGAAATCTCCGGCAAACTAAAACCAGCCCGCAAGGAACACGGCATGAAACGCAACATCATCGCGATCGACCCCGAACTCTGCAACGGCTGCGGCCTGTGCGTCAGCGCCTGCCACGAAGGCGCGCTCCGGCTCGTGGACGGCAAGGCCCGGCTGGTTTCCGACAGCTACTGCGACGGACTGGGCGCCTGCCTGCCCGAGTGCCCCACCGGCGCGATCAAGATCGTCGAGCGCGAAGCCGCCGCCTTCGACGAGGCCGCGGTCGCCGCCAAGCAGTCCGCCGAGAAGCACGCCGCACCCGCGCCGGCACCCGCCGCGCCGCCCCCGCTGGCGTGCGGCTGCCCCGGCAAAATGGCCAAGACCATCGCCCGGCCGCCCGCGGCCGCCCTTGCGGCGGACGCAGCGCAGGGCGCGCCCGTGTCGGCGCTGGTCAACTGGCCCGTGCAGATCAAGCTCGTGCCAGTCACCGCGCCGTACCTCAAGAACGCCGCGCTCCTGATCGCCGCGGACTGCACGGCCTTCGCCTACCCCGACATCCACCGGCGCTTCATGGCCAACAAGGTCACGCTGATCGGCTGCCCCAAGCTCGACGAGGGCGACTACTCCGAAAAGATCACCGCCCTCCTGCAGGCCAACGACATCCGCAGCGTGACGGTGCTGCGCATGGAGGTGCCCTGCTGCGCGGGCATCGCCAACGCCGCCAAACAGGCGCTGATCAACAGCGGCAAGATGATCCCGTGGCACGTGGTCACGATCTCGACCGACGGGGCGATCTTGGACGAATAACACACTCTGATCACAAACAACCCAAACAAGGAGCAACACCATGAGCGACATGTTCTGTTTCCAGTGCGAACAAACGGCGGGCGGCAAAGGCTGCACCCGCGGCGGCGTCTGCGGCAAGAAACCGGAGATCGCCCAGCTTCAAGACGAGATCACCGCCGCCCTCATCACGCTGGCGCGCGCGGCAGACGGCATGCCCCCCTGCTCCAAGTGCGCGGCGCTCTTCATGGACGCCCTCTTCATGACCGTCACCAACGTCAACTTCGACGGCGCCGACCTCGCCGCCATGCGCGACCGCATTCAGCAAGCCATCGAGCGGTACGGTGGCGCGACGGCCTTCGCTCCTGAAAATCTCTTCCACGGCGACCCCGACATCGTCTCGCTGCGCTCCACGCTGCTCTTCGGGCTGCGCGGCATGGCCGCCTACGCCCACCACGCCCGCGTGCTCGGCAAGATCGACCCGGAGGTCTCCGGGTGGTTTCAGAAGGGCATGCTGGCCCTCGGCGAAGACCACACGGTCGAAGGCTGGCTCGGCCTGATCCTGGAGTTCGGCAACGTCAACCTCAAGTGTATGGGGCTGCTCGACGCCGCCAACACGGAGACGTACGGCCACCCGGTCCCGACCCCGGTGCCCACCACCCAGTTCAAAGGCCCCTTCATCGTGGTGACCGGCCACGACCTGCACGATCTCAAGATGCTGCTGGAGCAGACCGCCGGCAAGGGCGTCAACGTCTACACGCACGGCGAGATGCTGCCGGCCCACGCCTATCCCGAGCTCAAAAAGTACCCGCAGCTCAAGGGCAACTTCGGCACGGCCTGGCAGAACCAGCAGAAGGAGTTCGACGGCCTGCCGGGCGTCGTGCTCTACACCACCAACTGCATCATGCCGCCCAAGCCCACCTATGCGGGCAACCTCTACACCACGGCCGAGGTCGGCTGGCCCGGCGTCACACACATCGCGGCGGACGAGAACGGCCACAAGGACTTCTCAGCCCTCATCGCCCACGCGGTCAAGCTCGGCGGTTGGGCCGAGGAGAAGGCCGGCGATCCGCTTCTGACCGGCTTTGCCCGCAACGCGGTGCTGTCCGTGGCCGACAAGGTGGTCGCGGCGGTCAAGTCCGGCGCGGTGAAGCACATCTTCCTCGTCGGCGGCTGCGACGGCGCCAAGCTGGGCCGCGACTACTACACCGAGTTCGTGGAGAAGGCCCCGAAAGACACGCTCATCCTGACGCTGGCCTGCGGCAAGTTCCGCTTCAACCACCTGCAGGCCAAGCTCGGCGACATCGGCGGCATCCCGCGCCTGCTCGACATGGGCCAGTGCAACGACGCCTACTCCGCGATCCAGGTCGCCGTCGCGCTGTCGAAGGTTTTCGGCTGCGGCGTCAACGACCTGCCGCTCTCGCTGATCCTCTCCTGGTACGAACAGAAGGCGGTCTGCATCCTGCTGACCCTCCTCGCGCTCGGCATCAAGAACATCCGCATCGGGCCCAGCCTGCCGGCCTTCGTCTCGCCGACCGTGCTGAACGTGCTCGTCGAGAAGTTCGGCCTCACGCCGATCAAGACGGCGGAGGAAGACCTCAAAGCGATCCTCGGCTAGTGCGCCCGAGCGAAGAGAGAACACGCTGATTCGCACACGACGTCGCGACGGGCACGAAGGCGAAGGTTATGATGATAACTGACGCCTCTGTGCCCGTCGTGCTTTTGTGTGAGACGGATTCGATCGGCGGGAGGAATCACACCCGCCCGGACGTTGCTTTGCGGAAGAGCCTGAGATAGACTTGCAAATGTGCGCGCTACTCATCCAATCCCGCACGTTTTGACAGAAAGGTCCACCATGCATCGTCCGTTGCCGCTCCAGCTCCTTTGTCTCGTCGGGTTCAACGCCCTTGCCGCCTCGCCGAACCTGCTGGAGAACGGGAGCATCGATTTCTACGGCGCGCGCGACGCGAAAGCGGAGGGCTGGCAGCCTTCGCACTCCTCGCACATGGCAGCCAAGGCCGACATGGCCGTCTGCCGGTCGCCCGGCGCGTCGCTGAAGCTCTCGGTCGCGGACAGCGCGCCGGTCGACTGGTACACCGTCTCGCGCACCGTGCAGCCGCTGAAGCCCCGCGCCGCCTATACTCTCAGCGCATGGGTTCGCACAGACCGCGTGCGCGACGGCGCGGGCGCCTACATATCACTGAATTTTTTCGACGCCGGCGGCCGGCGGCTGGCCTACTCCGACTCGTCCGCGAAAGCCACAGGCAGCGGCGACTGGCGGCGGATCACCTCGACGGGGGCCGTCCCCGACGGCGCATCGACGATGAAGGCCCTGCTCACCCTCCACGGCCGCGGTACGGCGTGGTTCGACGACGTGCAGGCCGAGTGCGCAGGCGCGGCCAGCGCGTTTCAGCTCTCCGAGTCCGACGTGCGGCGGCGTGAGCGCGAAGCGGACGAATCCCGCCGTGCGGCGGCTTGGCTCGCGGCGCTGCCGCCCCGCCCAGCAGACCGGGGCCGTATCGCCGTGCTCGCGATGGATGCCCCTCCCGCACCGACCGCCTGCCCCTCCGACCCCGCGACACTCGTCGACGCCTTCACCGCGGCCGGGCATGCCGCGTTCGCGGCGACGCCCGAGCAGGTCGCAAACCGGTGTTTCCTCGACCCCGCGCAGATCGACCTGCTGGTGATCCCGTCCGGCGATGCGTTTCCCGCCGCCGCCCATCGCGCCTTGACCCGCTTTCTCCAGCAGGGCGGCGCGTTCCTATCGGCCGGCGGCTATGCGTTCGACCGTCCGCTCGTCCGCACCGACGGCGCCTGGCTCGATCCGGACGACTTGCCGATTCCCGATGCGCCGCTGACCCGGCTGATGCCGCCGGACCTCGCGTCGTGGCGCCCGAGCTCCAACCGTCCGGGCGGCCCGGCGCTGCGCGCCGTGGCCGGACCGCACGGCTTGTCCGGCGTAGAGCTCGTCACGCCCGGTCTCACCGGCTGGGACACGGCGGGCCTCTCCGGTTTCGGCACGAGCCTGCCCGCCGGCTGGGCCGTCACGCGCTTCTGGGCCAAAGGCGACGCACAGACGACGAAGATGTGGGTCGAGTGGTCCGAAACCGACGGTTCGCGCTGGCACAAAGCCGTCGAGCTGGGCACGGAGTGGCGCGAATACCGCATCACCCCCGCGCAGTTCTCGTATTGGCAGGACAATCCCAGCGTCGGCCGCGGCGGAGCGGACGACGGCTTCCGTCCGGGAAACGCCGCGCACGTCAGCTTCGGCGTCGCCGTGGACATCGCGGAGCGCAACCAGCCGCACACCGTCGCACTGGCCGGCCTCGGCGTGCAGGCCGATCCGCTCGCCGACGCGCGTCGGCCGACGCCGCACATCAACACGCGCTGGGCCCGCATCCGCGATGCGCTGTGGCCTGAGCCGGAACAGATCGGCGTCTTCGACGGCGCGTTCCCGCTGCGCAGCGTGGCCGCGACGGCACCGGCGGAGGCGCAGGCGATCATCGACGCATTCGACCTGAAGGCACCGCTCGCGGGCTATTCCGCGACCGCCATGCTGGGAGTGAACGGACACGGCTTCGGGCCCAACCGCGCCCGCTGGGTGCCTCTGCTCGCCTGCGCCGATGCGGACGGACGTCCGCGCGGCCACGCCGGCGCGGTCACGCATCATTACTCGGATTGTTTCAGCGGCTCCTCGTGGGCGTGCTTCGGCGTCACCAACCGCGACCTTTTCGCCCGAGGTTCGCCGGCCCTCTCGCAGGTCTTGCTGCCGGTGACCGAAACTTTGCTGCGCCGCTTCTACGTCCATGAATCCGATGCCGCCTACGCCTGTTACCGCGCAGGCGAGACGGTGACGCTGCGCACGCGCGTCAGCGATTTCGGCCGCGAGCCCCACACCGCGGAAGTCCGTTTCGTGATCACGCCCGACGGCGCGTCGCGGCCCTGCGCGACGCTCACGCGCCCGGCCGCGGTGAAGCGCGGCGAAACGCTCGCGGTCGAAGCGGCGTGGCCGTTACCCGCAACCCCATCCGACTTCTATCGCGTCGACGTGGAGTTGTGGGAAAGCGGCCGGCGGGTGGACATCGAGGAAACCGCCTTCGCGGTGTGGAGTCCCAAGGTCATCGCCCGCGGCCCGGCGCTCGCGAGGGACGGCACGCGCTTCCTGATCGACGGCCGGCCGCAGTTCCTGATGGGCTGCCAGAACTACTGGGGCCAGAACGGCTCGGTAACGGCGCGCGCGCCGTTGGGATTCGCGCACGACTACCGCGCCATGCGCGACGCGGGCCTGCGCTGGACGCGCTGTTTCGTCCCGTTCAAAACCGAAGAGGACAAGCGCATCAGCGATGCGATGGTGCAGCTGGCGCAGAAGTTCGGGCTCGTTTTCTACCACACGCCCAACCTCGGTAATACGGCCGATCCCGACACGCTTGCTCAGCAGCGCCAGACTGCGCGCGAGATCGCCGAGCGCTACCGTGACGTTCCGGGTTTCGCGGTCGACATCTGCAACGAGCCGTCTTTCCGGTCCGACGATGCCGCGCTCGTGAAATCGTTCGGACAGTCCGCCAAGCCCGAAGGTGATTGGGACGATCCCGTGACAACCGCGTTCTGGTGGCACATGACGCGGACGCAGCGCACATGGGCCGCGACCAACGCCGCCGCCGTTCACGCGGGCGATCCGGGCACCTTGGCCTCGGTCGGCTGGAGCCAGGGCTGGGGCCACGCGGGCAAGACGGCGGTCATGAAGGATCCCGCGCTCGCCTCGCTCAACCTCGACTTCACCGACCGCCACTACTACGGAAAGCCGGGGCCGTTCGCGGCCGAACTCAAGGACGTGGATCTGCGCGGACTCGGCAAACCTTTCATCCTCGGGGAATTCGGCGCCAAGAACCATCCGACCTTCAAGGCTGCCGATCCGTGGGGCATGGGCGACGACGACGCCTCGTATGACCAGCGTTTCTCCTATCTGGCGCATCACGCCTTCGGTCTCGGCGTCGCCTGCATGTCCAGCTGGCATTGGCGTGATCCCATGGAAGGCGTTTTCCCCTGCGGCCTCGTGCATCAGACCGGCGTGCCGCGTCCGACCGCGCAGCTCTACCGCGCGATGGCGCTGACGTTCGGCACCTTGACGCCGAAATCGGTGACCCCCGAGGTGTATGTCGTCATTCCCGATTCCGGGCGGCAGAGCGGGCAGCGCGAGGCGGTGATCCGCGCCTTCCATAAAGCCTCCGATCTCCTGATCGCCTGCCGCGCGAATTTCGGCCTCTTGCCCGACGGCGCGCTCGACCGCCTGCCGCGCGAGGCCAAGGCGCTGATCTATCCCGTGCCGTTCGATCCGGACGACGCCGTAATCCGTCAGCTCACCCGCTTCGTTGAAGCGGGCGGAAACCTCTATGTCTCGGGCGACCTCTCGTACGACGCGCAGCGCAAGCCGACGAAGCGCGACCGCCTGCCGCGCCTCTGCGGCGTCGAGGCCGTCGGCGAGCCCCGCGCGAAGCCCCTCGAATGGCCGCCCGCTTTGAACGCAGACTCTTCCGCGCGTCCGTTCCTGACCGTGAAGGCGGCAGGCGCCGAGGTGCTCGCCGTAGCGGCGGGCACGCCGGTCCTGACGCGCAACCACCTCGGCAAAGGTCAGGTCTGGTTCAACGCCGACCCCGTCGAGCTGGACGTCTCGCCCACAAACGGCGCGTCCACGTATCTGGCCTTCCTCAGGTCCGCCGGCATCGGCGGCCTGCCCGACGCGCCGGATGCGCCCAGCCTGCACGTGTTCCATGTGCCCGGCGAGGATGCGGACGCGTGGATCGTGTCGCAGGCAAGCGGAACGCCTTGGCACGGAGAGCTGGGCGGATTCAATGTCGCGCTTCCCCACGGTGGCGAAGGCGTGCTGATTGTCGGTCGCGACGGGGCGCTGCGCGCGGCCGGCTGCGAGGGCACCGTCCGCAAAAACGGGCGCGAACTCCTGAGCGGGACGGCCCGCGTTTTCGCGGTCGCACAGGACGGCGGATCGCTCGCGGACACGAAGCGTCTCCTCGTGCTGCCCATCGGTGCGGGCGACGTGCGGATCGCCCGGGCTGCCGCAACGAAGATGGCCGCCGAGGCGGGCGAGATTCAGAACGGCGTCTGGCGCCGCTTCGCACCGGTGCCGACCAGCCGTTCCTGCGAGATGCTGGTCATCGCGGCGCCGGCCGCCCACGAGCGCGACATGATCCGCGTCACACGCCGCAGCTTCTGGCCCTTTCTTTTTCAGGACTCATGCAGGCCTTAACCCGCAGGAACAGCCGCCATCCGGAGGAGAAGTCAGGATGAAGGAGTTGAAGCGCACCCGCTGCCGGGGACGCTCGCATGATCGCTTTTTGGATTTGGTTTTCGAGCCGATAACGGGCGGCCGAGACGTCCGCCCGTACCCGATCAGCCCTTGGGCATGCAACGTGTTGCAGGCGGGAAAAGTAGCGCGGGACGTCTCGGACCGCGCAGCCCATCCGCGAACACATTGTGCGTACCCCCATCGCCCGGCCGACCAGCAGGTCGATGGTGGACAAGCGGCCCCGGTAAAGCGTAAACTCATGCCAGTTGGAAGGGGAGACACGGGGGGGGGACGGCTGAAATGAAACGTATCGTGATGGCGGGGGCTTTTTTGACGGCAGGCTGGGCCGCGGCCGCAGACGGGGTGCTGAACCCTTATGCTGGCGTCGTGTGGGACCGTGTCGAGTACGTGCACTCGTTCTCGCACCAGCACGGCCATAGCCCCGAAGTGTTTTGGGACATGGGCTACCGGCATCTGCCGTTCTCGAACTACTATCCCTCCGAGCCGGTTTATCCTCTGCCCGCCGCGTTTATCCAGAAACATCCGGAGGCCGCCGGCGCGCCCAACGCCGAGCAGCACAGCACGACAGATTCCGGCGTCCACTTCAACGCCGTGGGCAGCGTTTACACCACCGGCTACGGCCTGACGCCGCGACTTAAAGCTGGAGCAGCCCCCATCGAACAGGTGTTTCAGGGCGTGCACGTCTTCAATCCGACAAACGCGCCCTGGCTCGGTGTCTACCGGCTCGATCTGGAGTTTGCGCCACGTGCAGGGACGGACGCAGTGGCCGCCGTCACGCTGACGGTCGACGGCGCAGTCGAGACGCGCGCAAAAGATTTCGCGACCGTCGGAGACGGGAGCGTGCGGGAGCGGACCTTCGGCTCACAGTCGCCGAAGTCGATTCTGTTGAAGACGCTGGCGGACAACATCCGCGTCAGGGTAGGGCTCGATCCCGCCACGACGCGAATCACCAAATTCCGGCTGATGCAGGGCACGAACCGCCCGTGGCGCGACGCCTTCCGCGCCGCGCTCGACGGCATGCTCTATCCCGACGCCGGCGGGCTCACCATCAATCATCCGGGCAGCAACCTAGGCGAGCTGCTCGCCCAGCTCGACTTCGACGAGCGGGTCTTGGGTGTCGAGGTCTGGAACCACGACGGCCTCTTCGGCTGTTCGCCGAGACAGCCGGAGGCGATGACCTACTACGCCCAGTGGGACAACGTGCTGCGGACGGGCCGGCGCTGCTTCGGGTTCTTCGTGAAAGACCACTACCTCTACGGCCGTGGACGCAACGTGCTCCTGATTCCTGACTTCGCCAAGCTGACACCCAAGGAGCGCGAGCGTGAGGCGCTGCGCGCGTATCGCCAAGGCCGCTTCTTCGGGCTGCTCGGCGCGATGGCGACGGGCGCGGACGGCAAGGTCGTCGCACCCTATGACCGCAGCGACTTCCGTTTCACCCGCATCGCGGTGAGGCAGAACGCCGACGGCTCGGCGGCTGGCCTGGAGGTCGCGGTCGGCGACGCGGACCGGACGAAGCGGCCCAACACCCAGATCCGGTTCATCACGGACCTGGGGGCCGCGCGCGTCGAGAACGCGGGACAGGCCTTCTTCGCGTTTCCGCGCGACGCCGACGGAAAGATCCGCTGCCGCTACGTCCGCGCCGAAGCCTTCTCCTATCCCGACACCCACGGGGGCGGGAAGCCCCTGACCCACGAGGCGTTCTCGGCGCTGAACGTTCAGCAGATCGCCCGCCTGAACGACCGGCTCGGCGACCTCTCACGCACGCTCGTCGATCCCGAGGGCCAAGAGCCCGTGGGCATCGTTGACATGCTCTTTTCGCAGGCGATCCAAATCAGGCCTGTTGGACCTTGAACACGAAGGAGTGATCATGAGTCGTTTTTTCGTCTTTCTGCTGATGTTCGGCCTGCTGACGGTGTCGCAACCGGCCCGGGCTGAATCGCTGTCGTGGCGCTTCACACCGGATGGCTGGAAACCGGAGGAGTGGTTTCTGATCAAGAGCCCGCGCTTTGACCACTTTGGCAAATGGGTGCAACAGGACGACTGTATCCGGAACGAGGTGCCCGCCGGCGTTTCGCCCGACGACCTCCAGGGCAAGCGCGCCGGTGAAACCTACACGAGCATGGTCTACGCGAAGCCTTTCACGGGAGACCTGCGTGTGACGACTGAACTGGCGTTTGCCCACCGCATGGCGCCGCTCGTGGTGCTGGCACCCGCCCTCGGTAAGGACGCCGCCGGCCGACCCGAATACCGCGAGCATTTCGAAATCTGCGTTTACGACGAAGGCGTCAACGTCTGGCACCACACCTTCGCGGACGGGAAGCCCTCTTGGACAAAAGCCGCCTTCGCTAAATTCCCCCTCAAACCAGACACGCGACACACGCTCGCGGTCGAGATCAAAGGCCGGCAGGTCATCGTCAGGATCGACGGACACGAGTTCGGTTACACCGAAGCGGCGTTGCCGAAAACCGTCTACGTGGGCATCACGGGCTGCGAGGGCGTGAACGCCTTCTACGGCATGACGGTCGCTCAATAAAGTTGTTGCAGACTTACACTTTTACCATTGGGAGCTCAGACATGTCAGAGACAACCCGGCGTTCCTTTTTGATGTCTTCGGCCTACGGTGTATCGGGTGCCGTCGCGCTGTCCCAGACGGCCTGTGGCGCGTCTGCACCGGCCAATCCGTCGGTGGACACGGACGGCGTTTACCGGCTCACCCGCGCGATTCCCGCAGAGGGCGGCTACGATCTCGTCGTGGCGGGAGGCGGGCCGGCGGGAACGGCGGCGGCGGTTTGCGCGGCGCGTCTCGGCATAAAGGTGTTGCTGGTGGAGGCGACCGGTTGTCTCGGCGGCATGGGCACGTCGGGTCTGGTCACCGCTTTCGACCCGATGGCCGACGGTGCGCGCATGCTGGTCGGAGGCCTCATGCGCGAGATCGTCACTTCCATGCACACGCGCGGATTTCTCGGGCCGCACGTGACGGAAGATTTTTACAGCAAACGCTATCTCTGCTGGACGCCGTTCCGCGTCGAAGGTTACAAGCTGATGCTCGACGAGCTGGTGACGGCCGCCAACGTAGAGGTCCGCTTCCACACGCGCGTCGTGGAGGCGGACGCGAACGCGGCTGGCCATACGCTGAACGGCGTGATTTTGCAGAACATCGAAGGCCTTCGCTATGTCCGTGCGAAAACGTTTGTGGACGCCACCGGCGACGCGGTCCTGTCGACGCTCTGCGGCGTGCCGTGCCGCGAGGCCGGGCGCGACACCCCCAACATCATGCCGCCGACGCTCTGCGCGCAGCTCGGCGGCATCGACTGGACGCGGGCCAAGAAAGCCAACCAGCAGGCGCTGATCGAGACGGCCATTCAAGACGGTCATTTCAGCGCGAAAGATCGCCACGTGCCGGGGCTGATCCAGGTCGGCGAGACAACCGGCATGCTGAACGCGGGACACATCTTCCGCATGAACGCGGTTCGCTGCCGCAGCCTCAGCGAGGGCATGATGCGCGGTCGTCGGCTGGTGCAAGAGTTTCTCTCGTTCTACCGCAAGTACGTGCCGGGCTGCGAGAATGCGGAGCTGGTCACCACCGGCAGCCTCATGGGCGTGCGCGAATCGCGTCGCATCGTCGGCGAATACGAGCTGAACTATGGCGATTACATCGCACAGCGGCAGTTCCCCGACCAGATCGGCGTATACAACGCGCCGGTGGACATCCACGTCTACGACGACACCGAGGCGGAGTATCAGCGTTACCATCAGGAGTACACCCAGGTCGGCCGGCTGAAAGCGGGCGAATGCTTCGGCATTCCTTACGGCATTCTTGTGCCGAAGGGCTGGCGCAACCTATGGGTTGCGGGCCGTTGCAACTCCAGCGACGTGCGCGTGCACGGATCCATTCGCGTGCAGCCCGCCGCTTCGATGATGGGGCAGGCGGCAGGTACGGCGGCGGCGCAGTCGCTCGCCACCGGCCAGCCCGCGTGCGACCTCGATACCGCTGCGCTGGTCGCAACCCTCCGCCGCGCCGGCGCCTACCTGCCGCAGGAGAATCTCAACCGTGAGATGACGCGGGCCAATACGTAGACCGGGGCATTTGACGGTCGGCAACGGCAAGGCTGAGCCGAGCCGTTTCGCTTGGGGCGCAACATTCAGACAATCGGCCACAGAATTAGTTAAGCCTCTCTAATTCCACCGGACGATGAGCGGTGAGTCTGCGACCAGAAGGCCGTTGATTTTTGCGCCGTCGCGGGTCGGCGTGATGATGAGGGCCTGTTTTACGCCGTTCACCGGATCGAAGGCGGCGGCTGAGCCGCAGGGCCCCGGCACGCGCAGATCGATCGGCACGGGCGCGCGCCGGTCTTGCGCGTGGCCGCCCAGCCAGAGCGCGAGCGCGCGGCCCTCCGGCGTAGAGAACGTGAAGCATTCGAGCTGCGGCGGCATAGGACTGACCGCGGTGTCGAACGCGGCCGGTTCGAAGTTATCCAAGAGGGTGGCGAGGTTGCGCGTGACGTAGTAGGCCGCCTGCGGCTGCAGCGGCGGGATGGGGTCCGCGTCGAACGACCGCCGCAGCAGGCTCAGGTCGAGCACGCCGAACTGCGGAAAATACATCTCGCAGAAAAATGATTCGAGGCCCAGGCCGGCGTGGCGCGTGAAGACCTGCGCGACGGTCTTGGCCTTTTCCATCTCTGACATCCAGTATTTGCCGCTCCACGCTTTGGCGGCGGCCTCTTCGGACATCGCCGGATAGAGCGCGCTGTAGTTCCATTCGGTGACCATGCAGTGGCCCTTGAAGCCGATTTCGCGCAACCAGCCCTGCAGTGAGCGCACGTCGGCCGTGTAGCTTTTCAGCCGGTCGGGATCGGTCTGGTAGAACGGATGCCAGCCGATCTCGTCCACATCGGCGGCGAGCGCGCGGGTGGCTTGCAGGTAGTTGAAGGAAGCCAGCTTGCGCTCCCGTTCGGAGGGACTCCACGTGCTGATGCCGTGCGGGAATCCCGCCCACGACCCCATCATGACTTTGGCTTCCGGCGCAAGCCGGCGGATTGCCGGAATGGCTGCGCGGGCGACGGCGAGGTAGTGGTCCACGTTGGGCTGCGCGCCCCAGTAACAGGGGATATTCCACTCGTTCCAGACTTCGAAGTGGCGGACCCGGCCGCGGAAATGGGTGACCATGAATTCGACGTAGCGCGTCCATGCGGCCAGCGCTTCCGGCGTGGTCGGCGGCGCCGGCATGTCATAGTTCCACTCCCAGAGCTGCGGGACGGCGCGCGCCGCCGGGCCGCTGTAGAGCCGGTTGCCGAAGTTGAGCGCCATCACGATGTTCACGCCGTTGGTGGCCAGTTCGGTGACGGCCGCGTCGGTTGCGGGATCGATTTCGAAAACGCCTTTTTTCTTTTCCACCCAGTGCCAGTTGATCGGATCGTCGTGGTAGCCCACGCGCGCCCACTTGAATCCAGCGTCGTAGTGGAGCGGCCAGTACCAGCGGTGCGCCGCGAGCTCTTGCCCCGGGCTGTGGTAGGTCGAGTTGACGGTGATGCCCGTCCCGTGCGACACGAGGGCGACGTTGGCGCCTTTCTCGTCGTAGGCCTCCAGTTCGGCCATGGAGAACGCGTACAGGATGTTCTCGACCAGCGGCAGGGCGCCGGCCGTAATCCAGAGCTGTTTGACAGACGCCGCGGCGAAAGTGAAAGCGCACTCGGCGCGGTTGGTCGCGTCGCCGGTCGGGCCGTCGAACAGCGTGGCCCATGTCCGGCCATCACGGCTTCCCTTGATTGTGATGCTGGAGGGCAGGCCGCGGCCGACCTCCGCCGCGCCCGGGATCGGTCCCCAGCCCAGCGTGCTGCGCGGCTGGTCGGAGGACGTCCGCTTGCGAAGCACCACGCGCTTCACGGTCTGCTCCACCGGAAAATCGAGCCGGATCCAGACCGGCTGGACATCCGGCTGGGTCTGGCTGCGGCTCATCCAGCACGTCTGGGGATCGCCGTCGATCAGGTTCACCGCTTCGAGCGGGAGGTAATCGTTGGCGGTCGTGCGCGGCATGCGCGTGGTGGTCACACCGAGATAGTTTTTGCCGATTCCGCCGCTGTTTTTGGGATGGATTTTCACGCGTGGGACCGCGTTGCCGACCTGCAGGGACGCGTCGTCGAGCAGCGTCGGTGCCTCGTCCAGCACCCAGCAGAAGCCGAACCGCCGCACGGCGGCATCGCCGCATTTCGTTTGGATCTGGGGTTCCTCGCTGACTCGGGTTGTCTGCCCGAACAAAATCGTGGCCACCAGGAATATGCAGCCGGCCATGAGAAGTTTCGTGTCCATCAGGTTGTCCTTTTGCTGTTCAAACGTCTATGGCCGGTCGGCGGCGACCGGGAACATCGAGATGCGGAATTTCGTGCATCCGTAAGGGATCAGTTTGATTCGTTCGGCGGGACTCTGTCCGGGTACGGCCGCCTCCGGCAACCTCGGATCCTGCGGCGCGGGATCCCAATCGATTGCCACGGCACGGGCGGAAAGGGTCAGCGGGGCGTCCAGTGGCCAGTCCCATTGGGTTGGCATAGCCTTGCGTTCCACTGTCAGGTCGGTGTCTTTGAGTGGCAACGCGAATTTCCAGCGGGCGGCCGGATCCGGCGTGTTCGCGTCCCGGGTGTCGGGAATTGCCAAGGCGAATAGCAGCGGTCCGCAGGAGACGGTGGCGTACGGCCGGCCGGAGACGGGGTTCACTTCAGGCAGCATGACTTTTAACGCATGATGTGCCGGAGTTGCAGCGGTCCCTTTCGCCTGGTCGATGCCGGTCTCCACGACCGGCACCATCGGGAAACGCAGACTTACCGTGTCGCCCGGCTTCCACTTCCGGCTGACGCGGACGAAACCGCGGCTGTCCCTCGCGGCCGGGATTGCCTTGCCGTTCACTTTCAGCTCCGGTGCGGAGCACCAGCCGGGGATGCGGAATGAAAGCGGGAACGTGGTTTTCTTCGACGGCTTAACCGTGAACTCGAGTGCTTCGCTGAAGGGATAGGCGGTCTGACAGGTGATCTCAACCGGCACGCGTTCCGCAACGAGGGCGTTGACTCTGCTGGGGCCGTAACAAGTCGCGGCGAGGCCGTTGTCGTAGGTGGCCATCCACATGTGCGTCACATACCAGGGGACGATGCGGTTCAAGGCGGCCGTGCAGCAGAGCGGGGAGTGGATCGGCCGGTAGTATCCGCCCGCCTGCCGCGGGCCATGGTCGAAGACCGGCGAGTCGCAGACCATCCGGTTGGGGCTCTGGAAGTACACGTGCGTTTTGAAATCGCGGGAGACCGTTGCGGGCGCGGCATTGAAGAAGGCTCGCTCCATCCGGTCGCCCATGGCGCCGTCCCCCGTGACGGCGAACAGCGTGGCCTTGCTCCAGAGATAAGCCGCGACATCGCACGTCTCCGTGCCGCGGAACGCGCCGGTCGGCCCGTACCATTCGTCGGCGACGGGCACGCCGGTGGGCTGCATCGCGATGCGCTCAAAGAAGGCGTGCCACGCGAGGGCCGAGTCGAGAAACTCGCGCTTGCCTGTCCAGAGATAACCCAGCGCCCACGGCGTCGTGCTCTCGAGGAAATGCACGACGTGGTCGTTGTCTTCCGCGCCCGGCTTGGGGCTCGGCGGCTGACGGTAGCGGTTCCAGGAATCTCCGCCGGGGGCGATCCCGCCTCCCTCCGGCGCGAACAGGGCATCCAGCTTGGCCGCGATGGCTTTGTTCCCTGTCCACGTGTAGGTGTCATAGGCGGGCCAGGGGTTCGACATGGCCCAACTCATCCGCATCCAGTCGCCATCGCCTCCGTAGGCCGTTTCGAGCGTGTGCAACGCGTCGGGATCTTGGGACGCGGCGTAATAGCCTGACAGCGCCCGCCCGAACAGGCCGCTGGCCCAGAGTGGCCAGCCATTGTCTTCTTGTGCGCCTTTCCGGTCTTCGGCGTTATTCTTGTTCAGCCACCACAGGAAGAGGACGCCGTTGCCATCCATCCGAGAGGAGAAGGCGGTGAGGCGGGTTTGGGTCTGCTGAATGAGAAAGCTGTCGTGCAAGACATAGCCGAGCCGCGCCAGACCGTCAAACCAGTACCCGCCGCCCTCGTAGGGCCAACCGCCTTTGGGCCATCTGAGTTCTTCGCCCCGCATGGTGTAATCGGTTGCCCACGCCTGCTTGAAAGCCTCATGGTATTCGCTCATGTGCCCGGTGAAACCGTTTCTTGCCGCGAGACACCAGTCGCTTAGCCAGCCTTGCGGCGCGACTGCGCCGGGTGGCAAGGCCAGCAACGCTGGGCGCACCTTGGGCTCGAAGGGCCGTCCATAGTTCACGTTCCCTGGCGTTTGCGCTTCTGCGGCTGACCCCGTCAGCGGCAGAAGGCCTGCCACCCCCGTCACAAGAAGCCCTGCGAACAAACCTATGCGTATGCTCATGGCCATTCCCCCGTTTATCCTTACTACGGCAGTTCAATCGGAGCGTTTTCGGGCAGCTCGAGCTGTTTACTGTTGCCGTCAAGTTCCCGTACCCAGAGCTTGAGCGTTTTCGCTTGACCGGGGGCGGGATCGCCGAACAGGCCTGCATAGTTACCCAGCTCCGTCCTGAACTTGCCTTGGAAAGCGGCTTGCACTTTCTTGGTCACGTCCACGCCGCCCGATATGGCATGCTTGTCGGAGGCGTAGATGCGGAGCCGCAGCGCCGTCGCATCGCAGACGTAACTCCCATTGTTGCCGACCGCGATATCGACCGCTTTCCCCAACTTGCCGGGATTGATGCGGACGACGAACTCCGAGTCGCGCGTGCGGCTCGGCTTTCCGTCCGATTCTATCCTGAGTACGTCGAGAATCTCCGGCGTCCGGTCATCTTTCCAGTTCACCGCTTTCACCGAAACCCCGTTGCCACCGCTATTGGTCAGCGTCTTCCCTGAAATCACAAGGCTTCTGCCGGTAAACTGCGGTCCCGGTGTCCAGCGGATCACGTTGTAGCTGGCGGCGTCGGCGATGGGATGGGTTAGCAGGTATTGGCTCCGCTCGTTCGCCGGGATAACCCGATCGAACATTTCCTTCGAATAATGCTGTGCCCAGTTTTTCTCCATCCTCTCCGCAGGCGTGTAATCGGCGAAGAACCCCAACCCCTCGCCCTGCTGCAAACCGTAGGCATAGCCCAGCGGACATCCGTCAACTTTGGCTCCGGAATTCAGCTGCGTTTTGTCCGCTTCGTTTGCGGTGGACAGCAGGCCGTCATTCCGGCAGTTGAAAAACGACCACGAGCCGGACTTCGACCGGTCGGGGAAAGCGGCGGGCACATCCGTTTTCCCCTGAGGATTCCGGTAATCCGCCGCCAGATCGGCAACCGGATCGCCCTCGACTGTAAACAGGTCCATCCAGGTGCGATCATTCTTGGGGCCGTACCACGCGAACGTGATCTCGCCGTTGGCCGATTTGCGCGGCTCCGAGAGAAGCTCGTCGTCCATGATCCGAATCGGCCGCGCATTCTGCAAATCCGGGACCTTGAAATACACGTCGATGCCGTCGGGGTCAACAAACTCGGTCAGGACGACATCGACCGGCGCTCCGATGTGCGCGGAATTTGTCCACGCCTTGACGACAACCTTCTGTCCGTCGGGACGAATCCGGTCGTCCAAGACCGGGTTGCCGATGCTGGCGGGATCCAGGACCAGATCGCGGGGTTTGCACGTCTTGAGCACGTCGGCGTTCAGGATGTCGCTGAACGTGAAAAGAACCGGCCCGCGCAAAAGGGCGACCCGTCCGTCCTGAATCATCCGGCCGCGCACGAAGCGCCAATCCATCGACATCGCCAGCGTGAGCGTGTCGCCTGACTTCCAAACGCGTCGGACAGCAGCGTAGCCAAGTTCGGATTTGTCTGGTGACCACGATGCGGAATTTACCGTACACACCATACGCTCAGCCCAGCGCGGGGTGCGGAACAGAAAGGCGAACTCAACCGGCTCCGAACAGGTGAACGACAGTTTGACTTCGCCGGAATTCGGGTATGCGGTCTCCTGCTTAATCGTCACCGTCTTGCCGTTGACATCGAAGGCCTTGACGGAGCGGGTGAACAGGTTCAGCGCGATGCCGCCGTCTGCGGTGCGGTAATAAACCTTCTGGGGCAGTTCTGCGACCGCGCGTCGGAAATTCCCGTTGCAGCAGAAGGTGTCGATCGTCTGGAACTTCCGCTTTCCCGTGAACGGCGTGAAGTAGCAGATGCGTCGTCCGTCCGGCGCCTGCGCCCCGAACAGGGCGTTGTAGATCGCCCGCTCCATGATGTCTCCGTACCGCATGTCACCTTCCAAGCGCATGAGACTGTCGACCCAGCGCAGCAGATAGGCCGTCACGCAGGATTCTTCGACGGCCCCCGAGCCGTCCTGGTTGTATGTGAAATGTTCCCCTTGAGATGTCGAACCGGTAACCAGCAGTCCGCCGCGTCCCCGTTCGAACAATTCCTGCTTCATCCAGAGGCTCTTTTTGAGGTATTCCTCGCAGCCGATCAACCGATAGAGTTCCGTATCCGGGTACATGTGCGACAGCATCACGTAGACATGGTAGCGGGACTGCGCGATGTTTTTTTCCCACGCCTCATAGGGTTTCAGGTAGTACCAGTGCGGCTCATATTGCAGGGCCTTTGCGAAGTCGAGATATGGCGTCTCTCCCGTCACGCGATACAGCTCAACGAAGCTCTCCGTGATTCCCGCGATGGAGGTGCCGGGCGGAATGATATGTTCTCCTTTTTCGTTGGCCGGAAACATCCGCATGATGTAGTTCGCCATGACCTTCGCGTCCGCCAGGGCTTGGGGATTTCCAGTCACCCGGTAGTTCCGCACCAGCGCCAAGCTGAGGTATTCCTGCTCGTGGAGGATCCAATTGACCACGTTCTGGCGGTTGTTCGGCTCGACGTTCCAGAATCCTTGATACCCGTCCGGATCGCGCGAGCCCCGTAACCGTTCCATAATGTGTTGTCCGCGCGCGGCCACGTCCGGATCGCCGGTATATTGGGCAAACAGGCTGCCGGCGTCCAAGACCTTGCCGACGCCGTAGTAGACGTTGCATTTGTCGCCGCGATCTGTCCGGTTCTTGAATTTGTCCAGCCAATCGCGGTCCAGATCGAGAACCATGTAGTTCTTGTCGATCAGTTCCGTGATGCGCCGGTCCAGTTCACCACACGCCATTTCGCTGTGGCCGAGCCTGACCGAGATCAGCTTGTCGGCGACGGTCGGCTTGACGGCGTCCCGTTCGCCCATCGCCCGCACATCAAGCATGCAGGTGACCAGCGTAACGACGGCCAACCATTGGACATATTTCGCGTTTTGCATTCTCTGTTTCCTTTCGCGTCGTGCAACGCCGCGCATGTCATCATCACTATACGACAGGACCGTATGGCGGAGAAGTCATATTCGCGCAAAATTAATATCAGAAAACCGCAAATAGGTATGCCGGCGTCCGTATGTTTGATATATGTACGGCATGAAGAATCCGGTCAGAACGCGTCTGCCCCAGGTGGCTCTGCGGCTTCCGACTTCGGTCAAAACCTGCCGGGAGCTGCTACGTGGCATCCTGCAGTTCGTTCATTTACACGGGCCGTGGGGTGTCCACATCATCGAGGGACGAGAGGGCGAGCAAAGGCTGGCGCGCCCTGAGGCGTGGGGGTACACGGGCATCATTGCCGATCCCGACGCCGCTTGTCCCAAGTCACTGCTTTCTGCCAAGATCCCGACGATTCTTACAAACCCGTCTGACGCGGCGCTGAATCCAAAGAACCCGCTCTCGCGTCTGTGCCGCGTTGTCTGTGACAATCCCCCCATCGGAAGGCATGCGGCGGAATACTTTCTCGCGCATCAGTTTCGGCACTTCGCCTTCGTCGGCCAGGTCGGAGACGTGTCGTGGTCCGAGGCGCGTCGGATCACTTTCAACGCGCGGCTGGCACAGGGGGGCTTCGGCTGTACCGTTTATCCGCGCCTTTCCGCCGCCGCCCGGAAGGACTTCGGCGTGGAGCAGCAGGCGCTCTGCGCGTGGCTCAAGGCACTGCCGAAGCCGGTGGCCGTTTTCGTCGCCAACGACGTGCGGGGCAGACAGGTCCTTGACTCCTGTCTGAAGGCCGGGGTGGCTGTTCCGCAGGACGCGGCGGTGCTCGGCGTCGACAACGATGAACTGCTGTGCGAGACGACTCACCCGCAGATGTCGAGCATCCAGATGAACACTGAGCAGGCGGGCTTCGAGGCCGCCCGCGTGCTGGACGGAATGATGCGCCGCCGTCAGCGCGGTGCTCCTAAGCAGGTGATCATCACCTATGGGTTCTCGCACTTGGTGACACGGCGCTCAACCGAAACGGTGCAGATCGGCGATGTGCTCGTCGCGCGCGCGCTGGAATTCGTCCGCATCAACGCAGGGATCTCGGTGTCGGTGGATGATCTGGTTGAACACCTGCGCGTGTCGCGCCGGTCGCTTGAGACGCGGTTCAAGGCTGTGATGGGGCGCACGGTCTACGCCGAGATCATGCGCGTTCGCCTGGAGCGCGTTCAGACGCTTTTGCGCGAGACGCCGATGACCGTCGAGTTGATCGCGGAAATCTGTGGGTTCGTCAGCGCGAGCCACCTCGGCACCGTGTTCCGAAACCATTTCGGCATGACGCTCACCGCGTTTCGCCGAAGGGCCCACGGCGGCGCGCCATGAGACCTGATCCCTTGCACCACCTCGGGGATTTGTGCCGTCATGCTGCGACGTTCAGACTGTTAGGCTCCGCATTCTCGCCGTGCCGCCGCTTGACTGGGGGTGTCAGCGTTTCTTATAAAACACCAATTGGAACGATCGCGGCGCAAGTTTGACGACCCAGTTTTCCAGCTCGGCACCTGTGACGCTCTTTTTCGAGCCGCCGTAACAGTCGACCTGATAAGTCGCCCCGGATTCGATTCCGCTGAGCTTGAACGTGCGGGTGTCTTCCGGCGCGGCGCCGCGCCGGAAGAAGATCGCGAAGCCCGCGTTCAAATCCGGCCGGCCGCATTGCCACGCGCACCAGACATCGTCGCCGACGCCGGTTTCGTCAGTCAGCGGATAGAAGTCGCCCATATAAAAGGGGCGCATGCGGATCGCGACGTCGAAGACCTTCTTAAACCATGCGGTCTCGCTGTCGGCGAACGTGCGCCGGACGATGCCGCCGTCGAAGTCGGATGGCGTGATGACGGTTCCCGACGAGATGATGCTGAAAGCGGCGTAGTCGTCGCCGATCGGCACGCAGTTGAACTCGCAGCCTTGGAAGGGCAGATACGGCATCAGGTTGAGCGTCCCGCTCTGCCCGAGGATGAACGCCGTGTCGCCCGGCTTGCGTCCAACATAGTAATCGCTGCGGCAGTAGACGTGGGCACGGGAAATCATTTCGAGATCGATGCGCCGCCCGCCGGATGCGCAGTTCTCTTGGAGAATGCCTGGGAAACTCGCCCGCATGTCATCCAGAAACTTGTACAAGCCGGCGATGTGTTTGGCCTCGGCGATGCCGACCCGATCCGGCGGGTCCATGCCGCGCCAAACGGGGCCAGGGTCCATATTGAAGTCCTGACGGTAGACGTCGATTTTGTGTTTCTCGATGACTCCGTAGACCGTATCCTGAATCCACTTGAAAGCCCCGGGGTTGCCGTAATCGACGAGCTGCCCGCGCCGGTAATCCGGATGCGTCTGCAAGATCGGCGCGGTGTCGGTCATGCGCTCTGGCTCGAACCAGAGCAGTAATTTCATACCCGCCTTGTGGACCGCGTCGGCGATCGGCAGCAGGTCGCCGCTCGGGTGCGTGGTCGTGTTGACCCGCCAGTCGCCGACGTACTTCCACCAGCTCGGCCCGCAGTTGCCGTACGGCTCGTCCTCGTGCGGAGCGCCGCACCAGCCGGCGTCGATCCAGTAGGTATCGAACGGCATCCGGTTGTCGACGCAGTACTTCAGGACGTCGGCCATCATCTGCGGCGTCTTGTTCCCGCCTCCCGACGCGACCGCCAGAATCGGCGGGATGATCTGCCCCTTGGAATCGCGCGGAACTTTGTTCTCCAGCATGAACCGGTGGACGAGCGTCTTGAACTCCCGCCGCGTCTGGTTTTTGCGGGCAAAGACGAGAACGGACGGCTGGAGGATCGTCTCGCCGGGCAGGAGCCGGAAGTGGGTGCGCGCCATGCCGATCTCGACATTCACCGACCGCCCGTCGTTTGCGAAGCGCGCCTTCCACGAGCCTGTCCAGCCGACTGCGAACAGGTAGCCGTTCCGGTCGTCGAGGTCCAGCTCGAAAAACGGAATGTAGTCGTTCGACGACCGCCCGCAGTCCGTCGTCAAGACCCGCTCTTTTCCGGCTTCGATCGCGAAGGCTTCCGGGACGAAATCCGTCGCTTTGCAGGTCGACCCGCGCAGGACATTCAGAACCACGGCCTTGCCCGCTTCCGTCGTGTCGACGGAGAACGCCAGCGAGCGGAAGTTAGAGACAATCCCCGTCTGTTTTTTCTCGGACAGGTTCGTCAAACATACGGCATATTCCTCCGCGGGGACTGACTTGTAGCGTTTGCCATCCACGCGGATTTGCAGCGTCCCGTCTGCGGCCGTCATTGTGCGCGCCCCGGCGGCATAGTACGCATGTCGAGCCTGCGAACCGTGTTCCTCCGTTGTAAAACACGAGCCCGCGTTCTGCGCCGGCATCCCGTCATAATCGAACGCGGGGCCGCAGGCCTTCAGACGATTGGCCTGCACGTGGACGCAGGCTTGAAAAACCAATGCCGCCAGAAAGGGGAACACCAGCTTGAATCGCTTCATGCGGCTCCGGAAGAATCGCGGTGCTCTTTTTGTTTCGCTAGTGAATCCGTTCATTTTTACCCCCTTCAATATCCCATTTTGGCCTGTTGTTCCCCAAAGTCCGGCGGCAATTCCGCAAGCGGTTTGGCGGCGTCGGACGAAGCGTAGCGGAGCATGTTGCGGAGCAGCCGTTCGGCCACGGGATCCTGCCCCAACTGCTCGACGATCCAAAGCGTGTTCAGCACGATCCGGCCCGCGCCCACGCGATAGACCGCCACGAGCACGCCCGCGTCGTAGCCGAACGAGGCGTCGATGCTCGCCGCGGCGAGTTCGGCGGGCGCATCAAGCCCCGCCCACCGGGTGTCCGAAATCACATTCCGATAGAACGTGTAATCCATCAGGCCGCCCGACGGCAAGCTTTCGAAGATCGGGTGCCGCTTGGCCCAGTGGTCGTGCCGGTAAAGCCAATCGTGATGCCATCGCCCCCCGCCGAGCGTTCCCTTGTTGGCCAGCGGCACCCGCGCCACCGCGTTGGTCGCGCTCTTGAAGACCTCGGGCGAGAGGAATATGGCCGTCGAGCCTTGGGCAATGTGCCGGAGCAGCCCGCGCCAGGCGGCATCGCCGGCGGCGGGTTTGCGCCCGACGAGGATGACCTCGCGCCGAACCGCGTTGTCCAACGGGAGCGGATGCGTCTTGAACCCATGATCGGCCAGCCACTTGGCGAGCGCCGGATCGTCGCCCCACAGCGCCACGTCCGCATCCACCGCGGGCATCTCGCCCGGGTCCGTCACATAAAACTCGGCGTTCCCTCCCGCCGCCGCACCGCCTTTTTGGAACGTGGCCAGAAACCGATATTTCCCGGTCGGCCCGTCGACGGCGACCTCTTCCCCGAAAACCGGAATGGCCAGCGGGGTCTCCGGCTGGGCGGCGGGATCTTGAATCGTTGCCGTGCGGACCGTGTCGAGCACGCTGCGCCCGTCGGGGCCGACGATCTGGAGCCGGACCGGATAGTCGCCCGGCACGAGCGCGTCCTCGTTGGCCAGCACGGCGTCGAACCGCACCTTCGCGCCGCGGTACACATGCTTCGGCTCCGTGAACAGGCAGAGGCGCAAGGGGCTGAAGCCGTCGGACACGGCATCCGCCACACCGGGCTTCAGCTCGCGGAACTCGCAAGTCATCACGCCTTCGCCGCAGAAGCCGTGGTCGAAGGTCCCGCTCATGCTGTGCCCAACGCAAGACGGATTGGCGCGGAGGGCGTTGAGTCCTTCCAGCCGCATTCCGGCCATCTGGGCGACGCATAGCCGGAAATAGTCTTCGGGCGAGGCAAAGGTGTCGCCCATGTCCCAGCGCCGCCAATCGGACATGAACCGGTCGAGGAACCCGCGATAGAGCCGGGCGGCTTCGGAGTCCGCTTGACCGATCTGTTCGTAGTGCCGCACTTGGCGCGTCAGATCGACTGCGCCGCCGACGCCGTATTCCGAAATGAAGACCGGCCGCCCGGCTGGCGTGTCGCGCAGATTCCGAGTCTGTTTGTCGAGGTGCGGGTAGCGCTGATACGGATGCGAATCGCAGAGGGCGTCGCTCCATGCGTTTTCGCCGGGATTGCACAACGTGCCGAAGCCTTGGCGCGGCACTTTGTTGGCGGGGACGAACTGTTCCAAGCCGCTGTTGAGCAGCGTCAAGCGGGTGCCGTCGAGCGCGTTCACGTGCGGCAGCATGGCAACGGCGTGCCGGAAGATCGGACCGTCGCGCGTCTCGTTCAGCAGTCCCCAGATCACCACGCTCGGATGGTTCCGATCGCGGCTGATCATGCCGCGGACCGCCGTGTCGAACCGCTCCGCCATCTGCGGCGAATCGTCCCACTGCCAATTGGCGGCCGATTCCTCATAAACAAGCAGGCCGATTTCATCGCAGAGGTCAAGCTGGTAACGGCGAGGCACGGAGCCAAAGAAACGGATCATGTTAAAGCCCATCGTCTTGCTGTTCACCACGTCGCGGCGCAGCAGTCCGGGATCGTGCGGGATGCGGTATTCCGGCGCCGGCACCGTGTTGCCGGTATGCGAACACCGCAAAAAGATCCGCTTGCCATTCAGGCGGAACGCGCCGTCAGAAAACCGGAAATCGCGGAACCCGCAGCGCGTCGAAACCTCGTCGGCACCCTTGCTCCCGTCGGCCGCAACGCGGGCCGTCACGCGATAAAGGTACGGATCGCTCAAGCTCCACAGGCGCGGCTGACCCGCTTTCAAAACCGTCTCAACCCGCGTGTCGCCCGGCGCGAAGGTCTGCGCGATGTCGGTCGCGGCCAACGTGTTGCCTGACGCGGCCGGCGCGAGTGCGACCTGCAAACGTCCCGCCGCTTTTTCGCCGGCGTTGCGCACCGTCGCCAACACACGAATCTCGCCGGTTTTCCAGTCCGGCCGTACGCGGAGATCGTCAAGCCGGATCGCGGGGTAAACGAGCAGTTCGACGGAATCGATCAGCCCGCCGCACTGGTATTCACCGCCGGGCGGCGGCGAGCAGGCACGCCCCCGCTGGGGCACGTTCAATCGGGTCATGCCGTCGACGGGCTCGTCGCCCGGACACACCACGCGGACGGCGATCCGGTTGCTTGCGCCCGGCTGGGCCGCCTCCGTCACATCGAAGGTGAACACCTCCTCGCCACCCTCGTGCCGTCCCACGTGAACACCGTTCACCCACACGTCGGCCAAATAGTCGACCTGCCAGAAGCGGAGCACGTAACGGCCGTCCGCTTCGGGGTTAACGGGAAAAACCACATCGCGCCAATACCACGCCGCGCCATGGCATCCCGGCCACACCTCCTGATAGACGCCCGGCACGCGGACCTGCTTCGCCTCGGGCTGCGCCGCCCGCCACCACTTCTCATCGCGGCCAACGTTGGCCGGATCGACAGCCACGCGCCACTCGGCGGGGCCGTCGAGTGAAACGACAGCCGCCGGCACAGGCGTGTTTTCGCCGCTGGCCGTCAGCGCCATGAGGATCACGGCCGCGGCCAGTCGCCCCACCAGACCTACGCCGCGCTTAATCGTGTCCTTCTCCCTGATCATGTGTCGCTCATTATTCACGTCCGCATCCGCCTTTCACGCGCCGGTACATGATGACCGCCGCGCCGGGTCTCGCGTTGATCTCCACGGCCAGCCCTTTTTTAAGGAGGTCTTCGCCGGAGATTTTCACCGAGCCTTGCACATCGAAATTCGTGACCTCGTATTGTCCTTCGGGGTCGAGTCCTTTGAGCTGGAAAATCTTTGCCCGCCCGGGGCAATCGGCGCGCCGGAACGCCTGCACCACGCCGTCGCCCTGTTCCGGCCGATTGAATTGCCAGCCGATCCATTGGTCGGATTTCAAACTGTAAGGCGTCTGCGGATAGTAGTCGCCCTGCAACATGACCGGCGCGATCTTCCGACACTCGGCGTAGGCATATTTCTGGGCTTGGGCGTTCTCCGGCGTCAATCGCCCCATGCCGAAAGACGGCAGATAGAAACTGCGGCAGGCGTATGCGTCATACGAATAAACCCCGGTTCCTTGAAAAGGCAGCCACGACGAAAGACCGTAGGTGTGCCCCTGATTGCCCTCGACGACGCCTTCCATTTTGGGGAACTGGAAGTCGCTGCGCAGCAGCGGGACGGCCCGGCGCATCGTCTCCAGATCGTTGCGGCGTCCGCCCGAAGCGCAGGAGTCGATCCGGAGGCCGGGATGGCGGCGGCGCAGCTCGTCCCAAAACGCCAGATGTCCCTGCACGTAGAGGTTCTCGGTCATACCCTGGCGGTCAGGCGCGTCGTTGCGGCGCCAAGCGGGTAGCGGTCCGCCGCCGTTCATGTCTTCGCGGTACCAATCGATCCCCTGGGAAGCGATCAGGCCGCTCACGTGTTCGGTTAGCCAGCGCCGGGCCGCCGGATTGCCCTCGTCGAGCAACGCGCCGTGCGACGTTCCGGGCAGCAGCCATTCGGGGTGGTTCCTGCCCAGCCACGAATTCGGATCGCCCACGCGCTCCGGTTCGAACCACAGGACGAACTGCAGGCCTTGGGCATGAATCCAATCCGAAAAAGGTTTGAACCCGTTCGGGAACTTCACCGGATCAATCTCCCATGTGCCGGAGTTGAGCCAGATCATGCCGGGCTCGTGAAACGGTCCGTCGCCCGCCTTGAACCAGACCGACGCCCGTGACCCGCCGGCATCGCGCCAACAAAGATCGACATGGATTCCCGCATCGAGGAACGACTTGACGTACGCCGTGTCTTGCGCGGTTCCGCCCACCTGAATCTGGGCGACTGCGGACTGGGGCTGCCCTTGCGTCCGAGGCAGGTTGTACGCGAGATACCAGCGCCGCCAGAGGTTCTGAGCCGCGACGACATCCGCCCCCTGCCAAAAGAGCAGGGCGGTCAAAGGCGTGCGGATCTCTTCTCCGGGTTTGAGACGCAGCCGGGTGAGTTCCTGCCCAGCCTTGATGCGCAAACCGGTCTGGGCGTCGCGCACAAACGAACAGGCCCACTGTCCCGGCCACCCCACCGCTACGATGACTCCACCGTCCGGCCCCTGAAGATTGAAATAAGGCCACCCCCTGGGTCCGTCGCAGGATTTTCCCGAATGCGCAGGAGGCGCGAACTTCTCCACGGCATTGGTCCCGAGCGTCAGGCCATAGGGCGCGAAACTTTCCGCCTTGCAGAAATCCCCTTTGATGCCGTGGAGAACGAACTCGCCCTGTTGCGCGTCGCGTTCGAGACGCATGTCCAGCCCTTGAATCTCCGTCAGCAACGCCGTGTCGGTCGTGCCCGTGTTTTTCAGATAGACCGTCCACTCGACGACGGGATAGTCCGCATACGTCACGGCCGCACACCGCACTTCCAGCGGGGTCCGGCTGTCCGTCCACCGCATCACATACCGCGTGCGCACCGAATCGAGTCTCGTGGCTTGACAGGACCGCGTCCAATCGGGCAGCAGCCTTTCCGAAGTCTGGCCGTCATAGACGAAGGAGAACGGCAATGCCGCTTGGGCACCCCAGAAACGGGCCTTGACCCATTTGTCCATGGCCTGTGTCGACGGAGAGTCTAACGGGGCAAACAAAGAGCACCCCGTGATTCCTATCGACAGGCCGCAGCTCAGAAGAAAGGGGATGACCCATCCAGGGCCGAACCGATTGTCTGAGGACGGTACGACAACGCCGGACACGGCGGGTTGGTGCGTCGGCTTTGGCGGGCAGAATGGGACCGGAGAAGGCCCTCTACGCGTAAAAAATTGCATCAGAGCACCCACCTGCCGGCGAGACGCGTTGTGGAGGAGATGGGGATCATGGTCATTCCGTTCTTCATTTCTTTGATGAAGGCTCGTTAACGAATGAGAACGACTCCGCTGCCGGTCACTCGGAAGTCTCTGAACGAACAGTCGCACACCGCGGTCGGATCTGCCATCGCTTTCCCCTCTGTTTGGATGTCACCTCGTGATGAATCGCTATTCCATTTAGCGTTACCATAGCCCATCGACCATGATTCCGCTTCTCTTTTTTTTCGGATTCGTTTACATTTCTTTCGATTGATCCCATAAATTTCGACATTAGAACCTATGGTCAAAAGCAACGACGACTTCGAGAGCCTCGCCATCTCGCCCGAATTCGCGCGCTTCAGCGAATTGCTGGCCAAGCTGACAGGCGTGGCCATGTCCCTCCTTTCGCCGCAGGGCGAATACCGCGCCAGTTACCGTAACGGCAGGAAGAACCCCCTCTGCCGGATCATCCGGTCATCGGCGCAGGGCGACGCCCGGTGTCACGCCTGCGACCTCGCGCACAGCCGAAAAGCGGGGTTGCGGGGCGGGGCGATCCTCTACAGGTGCCACGCCGGTTTCTTCGACATGATCATCCCCCTCTTCGTTCAAGGCCGCCACGTGGCGAGCCTCTCGAGCGGCCAGATTCTCGCAGAACGTCCCACAGAAGCGGGGTTCGCCCAAATGCAGAAGCGGCTCGCTTGGCTGAAAGCCGATGCCGCAAAAGTGCGGAAAGCCTACTTCGCGGCCGTCTGCATGCCGAAGGCGAAAGCGCGATACATGATGAGCCTTCTGGAGACGTTCGCAGTCCAGCTCTGTGAAAGCCTTCACAAGATCCGAGAACTGGAGGCGCGCCTCGAACGCCATGAGTTGCGCAAAGCCAAGGAGTATGTGGCCGAGCATTTCGCGGAGCCGGAGCTCGGGCTCGCGGAAACCGCGGCGCGCGCGGGGCTGTCCCCCGCGCACTTTTCCCATGTTTTCCGCAAGGAGACCGGCATCCCGTTCACCCGGTACGTGCAGCAGGTGCGCCTGAGCCAGGCGAAACGCCTGCTCGCCGCCAGCGAGAACTCGGTCTCGGAGATCTGCTTCGCCTGCGGTTTCAATAGCCTGCCGCACTTCATCCGCGTCTTCAAGGCGCTCGAGAACACCACGCCGGGCCAGTTCCGCACTCTGGCGCATCGACAGGGTAAATGACGCCGTTTTGACATGCGGGCGGCGGGGACTCCGCCCCTCCATGTCTGGGCCTAGGCAGCGCGCCTAATCGCCTGCATCACTTCAGCTTGTACGCCCACGCCTCTTGAAGCAGGAAATGCAGCCGGGCGTACTCTTTGTCGGCCAGACAGGCCTTGGCTTTCGCGAGATACGGCTTCACCGCGGCGAGGTCCCCGCCCTTGGCGGACGTGTCGCGGAGGGCCGCGTCGGCCGCCGCGACCTGCTTCGCCAATCCGTCGACCACGTCCTGACCCACGGTCGCCGCTCCGCCCGTGACGCGCCCGCCGGCGTCGGCCTGCCGGAAGACGCGCAGGTCGTAGGGCCGCAGCTTGAGCGACAGCTTGCCGCCCGACGACTTCTCGCCGTTCACGAGGTCGACCGCCTCGGCACCGCTGAACGCGAGCGCGGCCTCGACGGGATACGGCAGGCGGTTAAGCACATAGACGTAGTTGGCGCCGTCGACGCTCTTCTGGCGCACGCGCACGGGATCGGCCAGACCGGGCACGTCCTCGAACTTCACGGCGGGCAGCGCGCGGAAGGCCTTGGCGAAGCGGCCGACCTTGTCCTCGATGCCGAACGTGCCGACGAGGAAGCCGCCCTTGGTGATCGTCAGCGCGTCGAGGTTGTTCAGCGCGAAGACGTGGTTTTCCAAGCCGTGGACCGTATTGCCGTTCAGTGCGGAGACGCGCCAGTCGCACTCTTGTGCTTTCGCGGAGAGACCTTTGAGCGGCGCCGTGCGCGCCACGGCGTCCTCGAAGTAGCGGTCGTGCATATTCACGCTGGCCGAGGGCGTGAGGGCGAGCGGCGCGACCATTTCCGGCGCGCTGTCGACGGTCCGCGTGTCGTAGACGTCCGAACCGGTCGCGCCATGCGCACGCCGCCAGCGCAGATCCGCCGGCACCATGGAGTAGCGGAAGACGATCTCGGGGTCGTTCACGTAGAGCGCGGGATCCAGGCCCTGCTCGCGCGCCTCCTGCAGCACCCGCTTGGCGGGGTTCAAATAGTCCGCCGTGGCCTTGGCCGACTCGGCCGCAAAAATCACTACGCCCAGCGTGAGGTCCGGACGCTTGGCCCTGAGCAGGCCCGCCAGCTCCTTGTAGTAGTCGTGCAACTGACGGCAGCGCCACTGGATCCACGGATCTTGGGCGTTGGCCATCAGCCACTGGTAGCTCTTGGCGAAGCGGAAACGGTCCTTGCCGTCCACCGGAATCTTGATGCCGGTCTCTTTCTGAAAGCGCGCGAGGTTCACATCGTTGTAGCCCGAGTCGAGCGAGCCGAAGGCGAACAGCGAGTGGCGCACCGTGTTCAGCGTGACGCCGGTCAAGGCGGGCTCGCCGCCGTAGCGGTCGACGAACTCGGCGAACTGCCGCTTGACCGCCGCCTGAACGTGCGGGTCGAGCGGGTTGTAGACGGGGTCGCGGCCGTGCCACGCGCGGTAGAAGAGCCGGTTGTCGAAGCGCATGTTGATGACCGTCTCCTCGCCGGCCCGCACGCGGTCGTCATCGGTGATCGTATAGGGCAACAGGCTGTCGATCTGATGCAGGTGCAGCCACGCGTTGAAGGTCATGCCGCGCGCGGCGAGGCGGCGCAGCAGATACTTCGGGAAGCCGTCCGGATGCGGCCGGCCGCCGAAGTCGGTCAGCGGCTCCGCCTCCGAGCCGAAGAGCGGCCCGTGGTACCAAGAGACGGGGTAGTGCACGGTGCTCATGCCAAACGACTGGTGGTAGTCGAGCATGCGGTCGATCACCGTCTCGAACTGCGGGAAGAAATGCATGTCGGGGTTGCCCGGCAGCGAGCCGTAGCAGTCGGCGAAGACCGGATCCTCGTGGTAGAGGCCGATCTCGCGCGCCGGCACGCTGCCCGCGAACGGCTTGACCGCTAGCCGCGGAAAGCCGCCGTCCAGCTTGTAGACTTTCAGGCTCTTCACGGCGGCGGGGCGGTCTTTCTCGACGGTCATGAAGACAAAGCTCATGTTGGTGCCCTGCGGCCAGAAGACGATCTTCTGCTCCTGCATCGCCTGCGAGAGCGGGTACTCGTCTCCGGTGAAGACGCCGGTCTGCGCCTGGTAGTCATGCCGGACGTCGAGCGGCTGAAGCATCACCTCCATGGTGCGCGGCTTGTCGTCGGGATAGGTCACGACCGCGACGTGCGGCGCGTGCGGCTCCGCCACCTGGAAGGTCAGGGCGAACCGGTCGTTGCGGCCGACGCCCGCCTCGCGGTACTTGCCGAGCGGCGAGTCGACGACCCGCGACGGCGCGGACTCCACCACGGACGGCAGGGCGGCCGCGTCGATCTCCGCCACGCTGACCAATGCGCGCTTCGCATCCTGCGCCGGCTCGGCGCGGTCCAGCGCGTACATCTGGCTGACGAAATCGCGCGCGTCGTCTCCGGCCTTTACGGTGACGGTCAGCGTGTAGGCCCCCTTCTTCGGCAGGCTCAGCTTCAGCGGCAGATGCAGCCGCTTGTCCGCAACCATCGCCAGCGAGCCCAAGTCGCCCTGTGCCACGGCGTTGTCCGCCGCATCCCGCACCGTGTATTGCGCACGCATCTGGGCCGGAGCGCCTTTCAAGTTATCGAACGAAAGCGTCAGCGTCTCTTTCTCGCCGGCCCACAGGTAGGGGTCGAGCACGATCACCTCCACGGGCACGGTGCAGAACCGACCGTATTCCGCCCGCGCCTCTTCGTCCGTGAGCGGGCGGCTGAAGATTTTGAATTCGTCGATCGCGCCCTGCCACGGCCTGTGGCCCTCCACCGCATCCGCGCCGACGATGAAAGCCGAATAGGCGACGGGGTCCCACGAGATCGGAATGAATTTCTTGCCGCTGTCGCCGGCGCTGCCGAAGGAACGCAGCTTGCCGTCGACGTAGACGGCCGTACCGCGCAAGGCGTCCCAGCAGGCGATGACGTGGTGCCACTCGCCTTTTTTCCACGTCGAGGAAACGGCGAGCAGAACATGGCTATCCTCCTTGTCGCGCGGATCCCAGCGCAGGCCGTGCTGCGGGAAGAGCCAGAGCCAGAGCGCGTTGGCGCCCGCCTTGTTGGGTCCCTCTTCGCGGAAGATGTGGAGCCACTCCTTGGCGTCGTTGCCGTCGACCGGCGTCTGTACCCACACCGAAAGCGCACCGCACTCCTTACGCAGATTTTTGTCCTCCAGATAGCGGAGCGACTGGCGCGGGCCGAACTGCGCGGCCCGGCCCGAGACGCCCGGCACGAGCGCCGGCCGGTTCGCGTTGGTCGGCTCCTTTGCGCCGCGCGCCGCGGCTGCGGCGAACCCGTCATCGAACGTGAGGTGAAAAAGGGTTTCGAGCGGCTCGCGCTCCCGCACGGGCGGCGCTTTGCGTGCGGCCGCAAGCTGTTCGGGCGTGGCGACGGGAGCGGGCGTCAGCGCCAACGAGCCCGCAAAGTCGGCCTGGATCTCCTCGGCGGTCAGCGGGCGGTCGAAGACCTTCAGCTCGTCGAGCGCCCCGCCCGCCGCGCGGCCCTCACACGGCGCGTTGCCCGTGCCGATCAGCAACGGCGCGAGCCCCTCGGGCTTCCACGTCGTTTCGCGCTCGGCCTTTTTCTGGCCGTTCACCCAGAGCGAGAGCCCCTTGCCGCAGTCCCAGACGGCGGCGATGTGCACCCACTGATCCGGCTTCCAATCCGAGGTACCCGCCGTGCAGTAGCGGTCCTGCGGATCGCGCACGTCGAAGCGCAGCGAGCTGTCATAGCGCCACAGCCAGAACGCGCCGCCGCCGACGCCGTGGTTCTCGCCGCACCACAGCAGAGGATAGTACGCCTTCTTGCCCGCCGAAACGGTCGGCTTGTACCAAAGCGTAACCGTGCCGCGCGCCTTGCTCAGGTTGAACGGCGAGTCAACGGCGGCGGACTGGTTCACGTTCTCAATCAGCGCGGCCTCGCCGACGCGGCCCTCGACCGGGTTGGCCATGGCGCAGAAACAGTCCGCGCAGCCAGCTGCGGATTTCACCCAGTTGTCTTTTTCGAACGACAGGTGCAGCGTAACCTGCGGCGGCACGTCCGACGCGTCGCTGCGTCCGACGCTTCCATGGATAAAAAGACAGGCTATAAAAAGACTTGTGACAAGCGATGTGTTAATTGGCATACGGTCCCTCAACTGATTATGCGAAGAAGTGTAGCAGGATCCGCTACGGCTTGGGTAAGACTATTTTGCGACGGGCAGACAGAGGGGCGCATCCTCGTCTCCAACCGAGTGCAGGCCTCTTACACAAAGCGCTTGTCGTGTTCCATGGTGTTTAGTAAGTTTTCTTCCCAGATCGGGTGTTCTTCTGCCGCGCGCGCGACCGGCCAGTGCAACACCTGATGTTTTGAAAACGGCCACGCGG
>DAOPZC010000015.1:0-77069 GCA_035353175.1 Kiritimatiellia bacterium
TCCCGGTATGCAGGAAGAGCCCTATTTACCGGGGTTTTTAACCGGACAGTAGTGAAAAACAATTAAAACACAGAACAGACCGGATGACAAAGGTTAAAGCCCGTGTTTTGAAAAACGGTCCGCCCCGGCACGGCGGTCGCCGCCGCGTCAGGCCTCCGGCGGCAACGACCGAGGATTGCGCGCGATAACCCAGACGCAGCGCGAACGCGCCTTGCCTCCCTTGTAGGCCGGCACGTGGAACCGGCGGAAAAACAGGTCCTCCTGCCGTAGGCGGCGTTCGAAGGCGTTGTCGGTCGCGCCGGACCAGACCGAAAGGCAGCCTTTCGCGTGCAGGGCGCGCATGCAGGCCGCGATGCCCTCGCGGCTGTAAAGGCGGTCGTTGCCGGCCGACGTCAGGGCTTCCGGACCGTTGTCGACGTCGAGCAGGATCGCGTCGAAAGTTTGCTCCGACTTCCGGATGAGTTCCATGACGTCGCCGATTTTCAGCACGACGCGCGGGTCGCGCAGCGGATGTCGGTTCAGGTCGCCGAGAAAATCCCGGTTCCACGTGACCACGTCGGGAATGAGTTCGCTCACGACGACCGTCGCGTCGGGCTGAAGCAGATCCAGCGTCTGGCGCAGCGTGAAGCCCATGCCGAGTCCGCCGATCAGCACCGTCGGAGCCTGTTGGGACAACAGCCGCTGGCATCCCAGCCGCGCGAGTTCGAGCTCCGACTCGTGAGCGCGGCTGGTCATCAGTTCCTGACGCTCAACCTTGATGGAGTAGTCGGCGTCGTGCCGGTAAAGCGCCAACACCTCGCCGTCCGGCGTCCGGGTCGTTGCGATCTGAAGAGTCGGTTTCATGGCGTGTAAAAAATGGAAGATTAGCTCAACACGAGAAGGAGTGCAAGCGCCTCTTCCGCGGAGTCGCCGTTGATTTTGGAGGGGAGTCCTGTGGCGGCACTTTCACTCTCGACCCGGTCGGCGCGGTCATGGTATTTTACTTTCCATGTTACCGTAACCGTGGGGGACGGCTGATAGTATCGCCAATCTGCCCAACATAATTATCAGAGGGAATTATGAGCACATCACGCAGAGACTTTCTTAAGAACGCGACGCTTGCTAGCGTGCCTTTCGTGTTCTCGGGTTGCATCGCGCCGGCGGCCGTTAAGGTCAAGGGCCCGAACGAGAAGATCAACATGGGTTTCATCGGGATGGGGATCCAGGCGCGTGGCCTGCTGGGGAATTTCCTCAATCAGGACGTGCACGTCTTGGCGATCTGCGACGTCGATACGACCCGCCGCACGGACGCGGTCAAGCGCGTCGACGATTTTTATGCCGCCCATCCGGAGAAGGGCGCCGTCGGCGTGTGCAAAGCCTACAACGACTTCCGCGAGGTGCTGGCCCGCAAGGACATTGACGCCGTGTGCGTGGCGACGCCGGACCACTGGCACGCGATCATCACGATCGCGGCGATGAAGGCGGGCAAGGACGTCTACTGCGAGAAGCCGCTGACCTACAACATCCAGGAGGCGACGGCGGTGATGGCCGCGGTCCGGAAGACGGGGCGCATCCTGCAGACCGGCGCGATGCAGCGCTCGGGCTTCGAGTTTCTCACGGCGGCCGAGCTGGTGCGCAACGGCTGCATCGGCAAGATCACCCACGTGGACTGCAACTTCGGCGGCCCCTCGCGGCCGCACGTCGACCCGAAAGAGGAGATCCCGCTGGAGCCCGGGCTGGACTGGAACCTGTGGTGCGGCGGCGCGCCGCTCGTGAAGTACAACGACAAGCTGGCGCCGCGCGGCGTGCACACGTTCTTCCCGATGGTCTGGCGCATGGACGACCTGTTCGGCTCGGGCTATTGCGGCGACTGGGGCGCGCACCACCTCGACATCGCGCAGTGGGGTCTCGACATGGACGCGGGCGGCCCGGTCCGCGTGATCAAGGCCGAGCGCAGCGACGCCGACAAGGCCAACGCTGAGCTGGGCGGCCGCGCGCAGTCGGGCGTGGTCCTCGAGTTCGCGAACGGCGTGAAGCTGAAACACAATCCCTTCTCGCTCTTCGGCACCGTGTTCTACGGCACCGAGGGCACGATCTCCGTGAACCGCGGCAAGTTCGAGATGCTGCACGGCAAGGAGACGGTCTCGCGATTCACCAAGAAAGAGGACGGCGGCTCGCTGGAGGGCGCGCTCGCCAAGGCCCGCAAGGCTTTCCTGACGGACAGCACCTACAAGACCCATCTGTACAAGACCAAGGGCGGCCACCCGGCCGACTTCGTTGCCTGCGTCAAGTCGCGCCAGCGCCCGTGCTCCAACGAGGAGGTCGGTGGCCGCGCGGCGGTGCTGTGCCACCTCTGCAACATGTCGTACGTCCACGACGCCAGCTTTGACTGGGACCCCAAGCGCCTGCGCTTCGCGAACGGCACGGGCGACGCGAAGTGGCTGTCGCGCGAATACCGCGGCGGCTGGACGATCTAGGGGCCGGCATGTCTGCGTCAGCCCTCCAGACGGCGCTTTGCGCCGGGCTTGCCCTGGCGGTCCTCGGTCCGGCGCTCGCGTCCGACATCGGGCGCGAGACGCTGGACCGCTGGTCAGCGCCGTACCGGGGCTGGACGTATCAGGCCGACCACGTGATCCCGGCGGAGCCGAAGATCCCAGGCCACGAGGCCTTCAAGAACACCGACGTGCCGTGCGTCTATCAGCTGCCCGGCGCGCCGGAGCTATGGTACATGAGCTTCATCGCTTTCGACGGCCACGGGTACAATTCGTTCGTCGCCGAGAGCCGCGACCTGGTCCGCTGGACGCGCCCCCGCCTCGCGCTGGGGTTCGGTCCGGCGGGCGCTTTCGACCACGGCGGGCGCGTGCTCGGCGCGTACCTGTATGAATCCGCGGACATCGCCGCGCCGCGCGTGCTGAAAAAGCGCGACGGCAAATTCTGGTCGCTCTACGGCGCCTACCCGCGCCAGGGCGGCTACGAGCTGCGGCCGGGGTACGAGGGCGTGGCGGTCAGCGACGACGGCCTGGTGTGGCGCCGCGCGAAAGACGAGCCGGTCCTCGCGGTGCAGGACCCGGATTGCGAGGCGTGGGAGCGGGACTGCATCTACCAGCCGTGGCTGGTCGAACACCAGGGCCGCTTCTTCAATTTCTACAACGCGGCCTGCGGCGGCACGGAGCAGACCGGGCTGGCTTTTTCGGCCGACCTGCTGAGCTGGGTGCGCTATCCGGCTAACCCGGTGGTGCCGGTGCGGGCGGGCGGTTACGACGAAAAGTTCTCGTCCGACCCCAAGGTGTTCCGCGACGGCGACCACTGGACGATGTTCTACTTCGGCGTGGGGCGCGGCGGGGCGCACATCATGGCGGCCTTCTCGCGCGACCTCGTGCATTGGACGGCCCATCCAGAGCCGCTCTACAAGGCGGGCGGACATCCCGGCGGGCTGGATAAGCAGTATGCGCACAAGATCTCGCTCGTCCACAACCCCGCGAACGACACGTTTTATCTCTACTACTGCGCCTGCGGCAACAAGGGCCGCGGCATCGGGCTCCTCACCAGCAAGCCGCTGCCTTGAGCCGGCGAAAAGCGAAAGGGTCCACGATGATCTGGAGGCGGGCGCTGGGCGTGTGGCTGATGCTGGCGGTACAGGGCTTTTGCGGCGGACCGGTCGACCTTGCGGCGCTGCGGTCGCCGATCCTGCTCCGCGGCGACGCGTCGAACGCCTATCGCGATCCGGCCGTGCTCTTTGAGGAGGGCTGGTTCCGCCTGTTTTTCACTTGGGTTCGTATTGAGGACGGCCTGCCGTACTCCTATCTCGCCTGGAGCAAGAGTCGCGACCTGGTCACGTGGAGCGCGCCGGCGGTGCTGACGCCGCGCGACCGGGGCCTCAACTTCGGGAGCCCCGGCAACGTGGTGCGCGCCGGCGGCGAGTGGGTGCTCTGCCTGCAGACCTATCCGCGGCCGAATGGCGAGCCATACGGCAACGAGACTTCCCGCCTCTGGACGATGCGCAGCCGCGATCTTGAGACGTGGAGCGCGCCGGAACTGTTGCGCGTGAAGGGCCCGCACGTGCCGCGCGAAAAGATGGGACGGATGATCGATCCTTATCTCTTGGCTGACAAAGACGATCCCGGCAAATGGTGGTGCTTCTTCAAACAGAACGGCGTCAGCCGCTCTTGGTCGCGGGATCTGAAGACGTGGACGTATGTCGGACACGCTCCCGCCGGCGAGAATGCCTGCGTAGTCGTCGACGGGGAAGAGTACGTGCTGTTTCACTCGCCGGAAAATGGTGTCGGCGTGAAGCGGTCTGCCGACCTCGCGGCGTGGCGGGACGAAGGCGTCCTTACGCTGGGGCAGCGCGATTGGCCGTGGGCGCAGGGTCGGTTGACGGGCGGTTTTGTGCTGGATCTGCGCCGCGATCCCGCGGTGGGTAAGGCGCTGATTTTTTTCCACGGCTCGGCCTATCCCGAGAAAGATCCGCGCGGCGGTTTCGATAATTATGCCAGCATCGGGCTTGCGTGGAGCGGCGATCTGAAAACGTGGGTGTGGCCTGTACAGAAAGGGCAATGACGAAGTGAAACAGCTTTTTGTTGCTGCGGGGATGGCGGCCGCGGTTTTGGGCGTTTGCGGTTCGAACTTGTGGGCGCAGGGTACGGAAACAGGGCCTGCGGTGTTTTGGGCCAGCGATCCGGTCCGTCCGGGCGAGGCAGCCATGGCGATCGGCGAGAATCTCGGTGGTACGCGTGCGGTTGAGATTGTGCGTCTGCCCGACGGCCGGGCGGGCAAGCCGACGGCGGAAGCGTTCGCGTGGCCCAAGCGCAGCACGATGGTCGAGACGCTTCAATCGGGCGCGCAGTCGGTGAAGTTTCTTGTGCCGAAGAGTCTTAAACCTGGCCTTTTCGCCGTTCGCGTCGCCAACCGCGAAGGGGCGGCGGTGCGGGTGCTGAACCGGCCGCAGGTCTGGTGGACACAGGGCGACGGTGGCACGACAGCGACACCGGGGGGATGGGTTCGCGCGTTCGGCAAGAACCTCGGCTGGGACGCGAAAGACGGGCTGAGGATGCCCGCGTTGCGGCTTGAGGGCCCTTGCGAGCTTTCCCTGCCGGTCGAAACGGACGGCCATGCGGCGCGCGCGGTGCTCCCGGAAAATCTGCCGGCCGGAATGTATCGGCTGTCGATTCATGGCGGTGCGGGCGGGGACCGGGGGTGGAGCGATCCGATTGAGTTGACAGTTGTCCATAAAGAAGCGTGGCCGCAAACGGTTTACAACGTGACGAATTTCGGCGCGCAGGCTGACGGTGTGAAAGATGATACGGCGGCGATACAGAGCGCGCTGTCGGCGGCAGAAACCAACGGCGGTGGCATCGTCTATCTGCCGCTGGGGCGCTACGCGGTTTCCGAGACGCTGAACATTCCTCGTCGCACGGTGCTCCGTGGCGAAAGGGAGGACGGGGTCGCGCTGGCGTGGACCGACCTGCCGAGTCCGCCCTGGGCGCTTGTTCAGGGCACGAATACGTTCGGGCTGGAGAACCTCACGATCTACGCCTGCCATCACCGCCATGTCATCGCTGCCGACCTCGGCGACAGGCCGGGCGCTGGCGATGTTTTCCTGCGCAGGGTCCGTGTCCGGGCGAATTCCTATCGCGGTCATCCGACGCAAGACGAGGTGAACGCCCGTTTCCACGAGTCCATGAAGTGGTCCACCGGCGGCGGCGACACGGTGCGGATGGGGGGGCGCAATATCGAGATCACGGACTGCGATTTCTATGGCACAGGCCGCGCGCTTTATCTGAGCCGTGTCCGTGGCGGTCGAGTGGCTGGCAACCGCTTCTTCAATGGTCGCTGGGGCTGGTACTGCATCTCGGGCAGCGACGGGTTGATATTCGAGAGGAACGAAATCAGCGGCGCGGACCTGATGTCGACGGGCGGCGGCTTGAACTGCTTGGATGGCTCGCGTTATTCGCAGAACGTGTATTACGCCGACAACCGGTTGCGCCTGATGCACGGTTGGGACCGCGAAGCGATGACCTCGGATGCCGGCGGCGAAGCGTATTCGGGCAAGGGCTGCGCTGTCAAAGGGACCTCTCTGACGTTGGGCAATAAGCCCAATTGGCGCGGACGGGAATGGCAGGGGGCGGCGGTGTTCGTGCTCGCGGGCCGTGGCGCGGGCCAGGTCCGCCGTGTGGTGGGACAGGGCGAGCAGTCCGTCGAGATCGATCGTCCTTGGGAGGTCGCCCCGGACGCGGATTCGGACATTTGCGTGACGATGTATCAGGGGCACTACCTGGTGATCGGCAACGAGTTTTCCGACTGCGGGCCGATGCAGTTCTACGGAACGGCGGTGGAAAACATCGTGGTCCGGAACACGGGGACGCGCATGTCCGGCTTCCGCGGCAAGGGGCTGTGGTACCACGGTTATCAGCCGAACTGGTTCTGCGAGTTCCGCGACAACGCGATCACGGAAGGCAATTATTATCACTGGGCGACGGCGTCCGACTCCGTGCTGGAGATCACCGGCATGCGTCATGCGCCCTATAGCGGCCCGATGAACATCGGCTCGGTCGTGCGCGGCAACCGGCTCGACAGCAACGCGCACATTTGCATCACCGGCGACACGCGCGATGCGATTGTCGAGGCGAACCGCGTCGCGAATTCAGGGCAAGGCATTTTCGTCAGCCGGAACACGACGAACGTCCTGGTGCTTGCCAACGCGTTCGAGAATGTCCGCGAGGAACTGACGGACGAGCCGGCGCTACGGCGCGCCGCCGAGCTGCGGCTGAGCCGCTATCTCAACCGCCCAGATCCGGTTGCGGGTTGGAACTTCGAGGAGGTGACGGGGGCCAAGGCCGCCGATGTTTCCGGCAACGGTTTCAGCGCGCGCGTCAACGGGGGCGTGACGAACGCGGCCGACGGTGTGCGGGGCTGTGTTGCAGGTTTTGACGGCACGGGGTGGCTGCGCGTGAACGAACCGGCCGTCTTCAACGCGCCGGATATGACGGCTTCGCTGTGGATCAAGCCTTCGACCGTGCGCGGCCGGCGCGGGCTGGTGTGCAAACGTTTCGCCGGCGGCGAGACTTCTTTCATCCTGACGCAGAACGGTGCGGGTATCGGTTTCGAGGCGACCGATACGGATCATCGCTGGTCGTTCAATTTTACCTCGCCGGCGGTGCTTAAGGAAGGCGCGTGGACGCATGTCGCCGCCGTTGCGCAGCGCGGAAAAGGCATCACGCTCTATGCGGACGGCAAACCGGTCGCTGAAAAGAAAAACCTTGCCGACCGGATCAGCAACGACGAGCCGCTGATCCTTGGCCGTGAGCAATGGGGCGGCGAGCCGGCCAAGGTGGGCACGCCAGGGTTCTTCATCGGCCTGATGGACGAGGTGAAAATCTGGACGCGGGCTCTGACGGCGGCGGAGATCCAGTCTGAGTTCACCAGCAGGCCGTGAGCGGTGTATCGGAATAAGGCCTGGCCGATTTCCGGCGCAGCGGCTGACGGCCATTGGGGCGGGACACCGCTGCGGGGCGTTTGTGGACGTGCGAGGAAAGGGTGACGCGCTCCAAAGACAATTTTCGAGCTTGTGAAACGCTCGGTTGGAAGCGAAAATGAAATCTATTTGCTTAAAAAAGGGGGGAATCATGAAGCAAGGAATGATCACGTGGGCGGTGTTGACATGTCTGTTGCAAACAGGAATGGCGGATGTGCCGAGGCCGGAACATCCGCGGCCTGATGCGATACGCGAGAACTGGTTGACGCTGAACGGCGAATGGCAATTCGAGATCGACGACCAAGGGAACGGTGAGGCGAGGGGGCTGATCGCGGGGAAAGATCTGGCGTCGAAAATCATCGTGCCGTTCTGCCCGGAGAGCAAGCTCTCGGGCCTCGCGCTCGGCAACACGCAGTACATGACGAATGTCTGGTATCGCCGCACGTTCGAGCTGCCGGCCGCGATGAAGGGCAAGCGCGTTCTCCTGCATTTCGGTGGTGTGGACTATAAGACTTGGGCGTACGTCAACGGTCAGCTGGCCGGGACGCACATGGGCGGAAACGCCGCGTTCGGGTTCGAGATCACGACCTTTCTGAAAGAGGGCCCGAACGAGGTGGTGGTGCGGGTCGTCGACCATCTGCGCAGCGGTCTGCAGCCGGGCGGCAAGCAGGCTTACGACAAGAGCCAAGGATGCGTCTACACCCGCACGACCGGCATTTGGCAGTCCGTATGGCTCGAAGCGGTCGGCACGTCTTATGTGGAGAGCTTCTCGGTCGTGCCCGATCCGGAGCATGCGCGGGTCTTGATCGAAGCGACGGTCAACGGCGCCGATCCGGATCTCGAGCTGAAGGCAGAGGCGTTTGCTGACGGCAAGCGGATGGGTGCCGATTCGGCGGCGGGCACCTGGCGCAATCGTCGCCTGGTGCTGGAGCTCAAAAAAAAGCGCCTGTGGGAGCCGGGGGCACCGTTCCTCTACGATCTCACGTTTACGCTGACCAGCCGGGGTAAAGTGGTCGACCAGGTGCAGAGCTACTTCGGCTTGCGCTCGGTGGCGATCGAGGGCCGACGCATTCTCATCAACGGCAAGCCCGTGTTCCAGCGCACGATTCTCGATCAGGGGTTCTATCCGGACGGTATCTGGACCGCGCCGACCGATGCGGCATTGAAGGGTGATATCGAGCTCTCCATGGCGTGCGGTTTCAACGGCGCGCGGCTGCATCAGAAGGTCTTTGAGCCGCGTTTCCTCTATTGGGCCGACAAGCTCGGCTATCTGGTCTGGGGCGAGTTTCCGAACTGGGGCTACAACTACCGGCCGGAAGGGTATGCGCCGTATGTGACCGAATGGACCGAGGTTCTGCTGCGCGACCGCAACCACCCGTCGGTCATCGGCTGGTGTCCTTTCAACGAGACGCCCGCATCGGCCGGCGAAATCCAGCAGGTGGTTTGGGCTGTGACCAAGGCCGTCGATCCGACGCGTCCCGTGTTGGAAACGAGCGGCTGGGTCCATACGCTGCCTCATCCGGAGGTGCGCGACGCGCACGACTACGACGGCAATCCGGAATCGCTGCGCAAGCGCTGGGAGGAGTATTTCTCGGGTGCGGCGACGGTCGCCCCGATGCCGCCGCGGTATGGGCATTCGTCGACATCCGTGAAAGACTGCGGCGTGCCGTTCATGATCAGCGAGTTCGGCGGCATCGGCTGGGCCACCGAAGGCGGCTGGGGGTACGGGAAGGGGCCGCAGACGCTGGACGAGTTCTATGCCCGCTACAAAGGCCAGTGCGACGCTCAGCTGGACAATCCGAACTTTTTCGGCTTCTGCTACACGCAGCTGACCGATGTGGAACAGGAGCACAACGGCCTTTACTATTATGACCGCAAGCCCAAGTTCGATGTCGCGAAACTGCACGCGATCACGTCGCGCCAGGCCGCCTACGAGCGGGGCGAGGCACAGGCTCCGCAGCCTCTCCGCCTTGCCAATGCCGAGTGGAAAGTGCTTGTCGGCGCGGTGCAGGACGGCGCGCTCTGCACGCCCTATCGGTATGTGACCCAAACGCCGCAAGGGGAGTGGACTTCCGCGGCATATGACGACAGCTCATGGAAGTCGGGACTGCCGCCTTTCGGCACGGAAGGCAAGCGGATCGGGCGCACGCCTTGGGCGACCCCGGACATCTATTTGCGCAAGACCTTCGAGTACGACGGCGCGGAACTGCGGGCGGGCGCGGTGGTCATCACGTACGACGAGGACACCGAGGTCTACGTCAACGGCCAGAAGATCCTGAGCGTCCAGAACTATATCGGCAACTATAAGCTGGTGGTCGTAACGGAGGCGCTCCGCAAGACATTGCGCAAGGGCGCCAATACGCTGGCCATCCACACGCATCAGACCATGGGCGGGCAGTTCATCGATCTCGCGCTGCTCGTCGAATAGAGATACGGCTATAGCCCCATGTCCTCGTTGACGATCAGCACGTGGAAATCGGTCAGGGTCGGCTTGCGGTCGATGATCGTGGTGACGTTGCAGATGCGCTGCGGCGCATCACAGTCGGCGCAGATGCCGGTGACCGCGCAGGGGGTCTGCTTGCCGAGACGCTGACAATTGGGAGGCGCGGACTTGTCCTTGATGCGTTTAATGGCATCGCAGATGTCGCCTTCGACGATCTTGTTGCGTCCGGCGACCACGATGACTTTCGCAGGGCCATAGATCATGGCGGCCACGCGGTTGCCGTTGCCGTCGATGTTCACGAGGCAACCGTCGAGCGTCACGGCGTTGGTGCCGCTCAGGAACAGGTCGCAGGTCTGCTGCCGCTTCATGATGGACTGCTTCTGCTCGGGCGTCAGGTCAGGGAACCCGTGGTTCAGGATCTCCTTGCCCTGGTCGGCGAGGATCGTCGTGAGCTTCATGTCGGCCACGGAAAGCGAGCCTCCGAAGCCGACGGACTTGGCGGTCTGCGCCTGCGTGAGAATGTAGTCGGCAGCTTCCTGCGCCGTGGCGCAATAGACGGCGGTGAAGTGTTTCTTGGCCAGGTTCTCGACCAGTTTGCGGCACTTTTTTTCAGACGTCCAGTTGTTCAGTTCGATTGTTCGGGGTAGCATGATCAGCTCCTTTGTTTCAATTGTGTCGGAATTATGAATCATGGCGCCAGAGGCGTCAAGGCAAGGCGTTTCAATTTGACCTCCCGGTGCATATAATCCGCGCTTTCTTGCTGCTTGTGGTGAAACCCGTGGAGTGTTAATTTATCAAACTTGGCGATCCGTGAGATGGACGAAAATTAAGGAAGAAAATGAGACTCGAGATGAAACGTGGAGTGGCGCATAGAAATGGGGTTCGGCAGGGGGTCGGGCTCGGAGGTTTGTTTGGACTTGTCGCCCTGCAGGTCTGCGGGGCTGGGGTTGAGATCGGCACCCGGCAGAGAACGCTCGTGCCCGTCGAACTGCCGGAATATACGCCGATCGCGCCGTCAAATGTCGCTGCTTATGTGGATTACGGGTACGCCCAATGGCAGTGGGAGGCCGGCACGAACCATGGCGTGCGGCTCGACCTGATGCCCGCGGATTACGCCATGGCCTCGCGCCGGACCCGCCTGCTCTCGTTCTTTACCATCAGCGACATCCATATCACGGACAAGGAGTCGCCAGCCCAAGTCCCTTATTACGGATGGGGCGCCGAGTTTGGCGATCCAGGTCTCGGATCGCTCAACCCGTCCTCGTACTCGCCGGCCATGTGCGCCACGACGCATCTGCTCGATTCGACGGTTCAGACGATCAACGCATTGCACCGGCTGGCACCCTTCCATTTCGGCATCGCGCTCGGCGACTTCTGCAATTCCGGGCAGTACAACGAACTTCGCTGGTTTATCGACGTCATGGACGGCAAGAACATCCAGCCCAGCTCCGGCGCACATCTTGGCGCGGACACGATCGACTACCAAAAGCCTTATAAGGCGGCCGGCCTCGACCGTTCGATCCCGTGGTATGCGGCCATCGGTAACCACGACCAGTTCTGGATGGGCATAGGCTATCCGACCGAGAAGGTCCGGCAAGCGCTGGTCAGCAGCAATGTGCTCGAGATCACTGATGCCGTGGCGGGGCCTTTGTGGCCCAACGCTTCGGAAGGACAAGGCACCTACGTGGGGGTGGTCGACGGAACCACGAAGTATGGAGATGTGATCTATTGGGGGGCCACGAACGGGTATGAGACAACGCCGACCGTCGCGCCCGATCCGAACCGCCACATCATCACGGAAAATATTGCGTCGCCCACGAACTTCATCGCCGAGTTTTTCAATACGACATCTGAGCCGGTCGGGCACGGTTTCATCCGGGATGGCGCAGGAAGTACGGCAGCTTGCTACACCTTTCAACCAATGTCCAATGCGCCGATCCGCGTCATCGTGCTCGACAACACATGCAAGTCCGACCAGGCGAACGAGGATGCCATGTTCTACGGCGGGGGCTGGATGGACGACGCGCGCTACGCGTGGCTCACTAACGAGCTGCAGAGGGGGCAGAACGATGAACAGTTGATGATTCTGGCCGCCCATGTTCCTGTAAATCCTCAAGAGAGCCTGCTGTCGACGAACAAGCTTGTGGGCATTCAGTTTTACGATGAAGCGGTGGAGACGAACTTAATTGCCACGTTGCACCGTTACCCGAATCTTTTGATGCTGATGACCGGGCATCGCCACGTGAGCGTGGTGACGCCGTACCCCTCGCCCGATCCGACTCATCCCGAGTTAGGCTTCTGGCAGGTTGAAACGCCGTCGCTGCGGGATTTTCCCATCCAGTTCCGTTCGTGGGAGATTTTTCTCAACAGCGACACGAACATCTCGATCGTGACGACGGATGTCGATCCGGAGACGACGCCCGATTCGCCGGCGGGCAAGGCCGTCAGCCTGGGGCTTGGCGCGCTGCGTGTGTACAGCAGCATTGAACTGACCAACACGTATTCGCACGCGTACAATGCGGAGCTGGTCAAGCTGTTGACTCCCGAGATGCAGGCGAAGCTGGCCGGCTGCGGAGAGACGCAATGGCGGCGTGTGAGCATCGACAGCGGTGTCGACGGACTTGAAGTCGGCTTTCTCGGCCGGCTGCAGAGTACGGATTCTCTGGTTGCGCCTTTGTGGGCGGAGGTTTCGGACGCGACGAACAGCCCCCACCGGGTATCAGCGCAGTCCTCGCCACAGTTTTTCCGTGCCGTGAAGGAGTGAGACGTCCGCCATCGCCGTTCCGGTTCCTCTCGCGAGAGATCGCGGAGGAACCTATTTTTTTTCAAAAGGCAGCGGCACGGCGTTGACCATGAGCCGCACCTGTTTGACGCGGTCGTCGCCGGCGAAGGCGCGGACGGCCTGCTCGATCCGTTTCAGCTGGGTGCGACGGATCTCGAACAGGTGCAGGGACGAGGTCACGTAGACGTAAAGGATGCCGTTGTCCCATTTGCCCGGGCGGGACACTTTGGCCACCTCCGGAGGAACGAGGCTTGGCCAGGTTTTCATCAGTTCGTCGAGCCAGGGGCTCTCCTTGATGTTGAGGCGTTTGAGCGTCTTCTCGATGAGCGCCGAGAACGGCTCGGGTTCCTGTCGCGTTTCCGGCGGATCGGCGTCGATCGGCAGGCCGGGGATGACGTGTTCGAAGAGCGTCTTGACCCCGCGGTTGCGGGCGAGGTCGCGCGGCGTCAGTTCGCGGCGGACGGCGTTCGGCTCCGTGCGGAAAGAGGCCTCATCCGGCAGCCCCCGGAAATCGGCCGCTTCGGCCTCGAAATCGGAGGGCTTTTCAAACGGATGTTTGCCTTTATGCATGAAGGCAGTATATCATAACGGTGCGAACAAGGTGAATAGGAGCGTACCATGAAAAAAGGCAATATGCTGATCGCCCAGAGCGGCGGTCCTTCGATGGTGATTAACCAGAGTCTCGTCGGTGCCGTTTTGGCTGCCAGAGAGAACAAATCCGTCGGCAAGATTTACGGCGCGCTGCACGGAATCCAGGGGATTTTGGATGAGAACTTCATCGATTTGCGCAAGGAAAGCCGCACGACGCTAGAGGCCGTCGCCAATACGCCCGCGTCGGCCTTAGGTTCGGTGCGCCGCAAGCCGACTTCCGAAGACTGCCAGTCGATCTTTCGCGTGTTGCGCAAGCTGGACGTCCGCTACTTCTTTTACATCGGAGGCAACGATTCGGCCGAGACCGTGCACATCATCAACGAGGAGGCGGTGAAGGAAGAGTACGGCATCTGCTGTTTTCATATCCCCAAGACGATCGACAACGATCTGCGCGAGAGCGACCACACGCCGGGCTACGGCAGCGCCGCGCGGTTTGTGGCGTGCGCGATCAAGGGCGACGATCTGGACAACCGCGCCTTGGGCGGTGTGAAGATCGACGTGATCATGGGACGCAACGCGGGCTTCCTGACCGCCGCAGCCGCGCTGGCGCGCCAGGAGAAGGACGACGGACCGCACTTAATCTACCTGCCGGAGCGCCCCTTCAGCGTCGAGGTCTTTGTCAAGAACGTGAAAGCCGCGGTGAAGAAGTACGGGCGGTGTGTCGTGGCGGTCTCTGAAGGGATCGTGGACAAAGACGGCACGCCGATCCTCGCGAAATTCACGCAAGAGACCGACTCGCACGGCAACGTGCAGCTGAGCGGCACCGGCGCACTGGGCGATCTGCTGGCGAAGGTCGTCAAGGAGCAGGCCGGCATCAAGCGTGTGCGCGCCGACACCTTCGGCTATCTGCAGCGATCCTTCCCCGGCATCGCTTCGGCGAGCGACGCGATGGAGGCACGGCTGGTCGGCGTCGCGGCCGTGCAGGCGGCGGTCAACGACGAGGTTTCCAGCGGGTCGGTCGCGATCAAGCGCAAGGCGACCAAGAAGTACAGCGTGGATTTCGAAGTGGTGCCGCTGCGCAGCGTGGCCAAGGAGACGCGCCACATGCCGGACGCGTTTATCAGCAAGGCGGGCAACGATGTGACGCAAGCGTTCATCGATTACGCCCGTCCGTTGGTCGGGGCGCTGCCGCCCTGCGCGCGCTTCGCGCAACTGCGGGCGTGAATGTTCCCGGATGGCGAAAGGGGTTCGGTATGGACGAGGTCGTGAGCGGGGCGGCGGATTCCGCGATGGCGGACGAGACGTTGTCGCGCACCGAGCTTCAGATTGAACAGGAGAAGCTCAAGCTGGAGCGCGAGCGCATCCTGTTGGAGCGTGAGCGCCTCGAGGCGGTCCGCGACCGCGTGACTGCGCAGGCCGGTTTGCACACCGACAAGAACGGCAAATTGTCGGTGACGCTCTCGACGCTTATCCTGGTCTCCATCATCTGCACACTGGCGGGGGGAATTCTCGGGGCTTTCTCGACCTCCACGCATCTGGACCGCCGCAATGCGGCGCGGCTGCAGGAGGTGATGCAGACGCTGGCTTCGTCTTCGCCCGAATCGCTTGGGATCACGACCAACGAGAGCGGCGCGGCCGCAAACGAGATGCCTGCGTGGCTCAAGACGATGAAGCCCAAAGGCACCCATGCCGGCATTTCGCTGGTGGTGATCCAATAGAAAGAACGATGAGGGAGCGGAGAGTTCGGGATGTCGTTTTTCAAGGCCTATGACATGCGCGGCGAGTTCGGAAAGGATTTCGATCTCGACACGGTCTACCGCATCGGGCGCTGGCTTCCGGCCGTGCTCGGCGCCCGGCGCATGCTGATCGGACGCGACATGCGGCTCTCCTCGGAGTGCGTCCGCGATGCGCTCTGCCGCGGGCTGACGGAGTCGGGCTGCGCGGTGGACGACATGGGCTTGGCCACGACGCCGATGGTCTATTTCTTTACGGCGAGAGAGGGGTATGACGCCTCGGTGCAGATCACGGCCTCGCATAACCCTCCGGACCACAACGGCATGAAGGTGTCGCGTTCCGGCGCGATACCGGTGGGCTATGCGACGGGCCTCGCGAAGCTCGAGGAGCGCGTTGCCTCGGACACGTTGCCGCCCGCGGCGGTGACCGGTGCCTGCAGGACGGTGTCGTATCGCGACGATTTTGTGCAGTGGCTGCGGACCCGTCTGGCTGATCTTTCCGGCTTGCGGTTCGCCGTGGACTGTTCGGACGGCGTGGCGGGTTTGATCGTCCGCGATCTGCTGGGCGAGAGCCCCGTCTACCTCAACGAGGTGCCGGACGGACGGTTCCCGCATCACTCACCCAATCCCCTGGAGGCCGGAAGCCGCACGCAGGTTGCGGACACGGTGCGCGCGCGGGGGCTCGACGCGGGCGTCATCTTTGACGGAGACGCGGACCGCGTGATGTTCGTGGACGAGACGGGCGCGTTCGTGCAACCGGACTATCTGATTCCGGTGATCGCCCGGCACTTCCTCGCGCGTGAACCGGGCGCGACGGTGATCCACGATATCCGCACTTCGCGCGGAGCGATCGAGGCGCTGCGGGCGGACGGGGCCAAGACGGTGATGGGCAAGGTCGGACATGCGTTCGCCAAAATGGCCCTGCGCGAAACGGGGGCGGTGTGCGGCGGCGAATTGGCCGGACACTATTATTTCCGCGATTTCTTCTGTTGCGACTCGGGCGAGCTGGCCGCGCTGCTGGTGCTGGCCGCGTTGGCGGAGGCCAAGCGCCAGGGGGTGAGTTTCAGCGCGCTGATGGCGCCGATCCGCAAATACGCCAACTCCGGCGAGCGCAACTATCGGATCCAAGACAAAGACGGTGCGATCGCGGCGGTCTTGTCGGCGCTGGCGGCGCTCGGGCCGCCGCAGGCGCGTGCGGATTTCGACGGCGTGCGTCTCGATTATGCCGACGGGTGGGTGAACATCCGCAAGTCCAATACCGAACCTTTTCTGAGAATGATTGTCGAAGCGCGCGATGCGGCCACCTTGACGGAATGGCTGTCCATGCTGGAAGATGTGTTGGCGCCGTTTGGTGCGGCCGAAGCCGGCTGCGCGCCGGAACATGAATCATGCTTGAAGTAGACCATATCAGTTTTTCATACGGGAGCCACGTGGTGCTCGACGACGTTTCGTTCGATGTGGCACCGGGAGAAATCGTCGCGCTCATGGGACCCAACGGCGCCGGCAAGACGACGCTGCTGAAAATCTTGGCCTGCCTCTTGATGCAGGATGCCGGCACGGTCCGGCTCGATGCGGTCGACCCTCTGGTGCGTCCGGTCAGGTACCGGCGGGGGATCGGGTATCTCTCCGAGCACTGTCCTCTCTATAGCGAAATGACGGTCGAAGCGTATCTGACCTATCGGGTGCGACTCAAGGGAGAGCGCAGCATGCGCGTGCGTCGCCGGGTGAGCGAGGCGCTGGATCAGTGCGGGCTGGTGGCGGTGGCCAAGACGCGCGTGCGACTTCTGTCGCAAGGATACCGTAAACGCGTGGGGCTGGCGGACGCCTTGATCATGCATCCGAAACTGCTGCTGCTGGACGACCTGTTGGCGGGCCTCGATGTGGGGCAACGCAAGAAAACGGCGGCCGTAATGTCGGCGGCATCGTCCCGGGCCGCCGTTGTGGTGTCGGGCCATGAGGTCCATGAGATGCAGGACTGGTGCACGCGGTTTGTGGTGCTGAACCGGGGACGCGTGGTGGCGATGTATCGGGCGAGCGATTACAGCCGTTCGCAGCTGGCGAAGCTGCTGGAGACGCAGATGACGTCGGGATTTGAAGGCGAGGTGGGCCCATGACGGCCATTCAAGTCACCTGGGTGCGGGAGGTCAAGGCGTTCCGCGGCGCATTCTCGTGCGGCGTGCCGGTGGCCGCCTTTCTGGCCGCCTGCGGATGGACCTTCGTCGTGACGCTGCGGCGCAACGAGGGCAGCGTTCTTCAGATCCAGAGCATCTGGGGACTTTCGATCGCACCTTGGCTGCCGATCTTGAGCGCGCTGCTGACGATGCGGCTTTTTGCGGAGGAGCGTTCGACGGGCATGATCGATCTGCTGATGTCCTCGCCGATCCGCGAGCGGGATCTGGTGATCGGTAAATTCCTTTCGGCGATGACGGTCATGGCGGTGGCGTTGGCCCTGTCGCTGGTCGTGCCGCTGCTGGTGCTGCCGATGTTGTCGCTGCCGGTGCAGGGAACGGTTCGGGGCGTAGCGTTTGCGGCCACGTTTCTGATCCTGTTCCTGCAGGCGTCGACCTGGTGCGCGGCCGGAACGATGATTTCGGTGTTCTTCCGCAATCAGGCCGCGGCCGCCGTCAGTTCGCTGGTGCTGTGTAGCGGCATCCCGATCGTCGTGTACGCGGCCATCCTGGCGTGGGTGCCGTCGGTCCGGGCGGAAATGGCGTGGATGCCTTTCCTGGTCCACGTGTATGATTTTTCGACGGGGCTGTTTTCGACGTCCGTGATCGCACTGTATGGGGTCACGACGGTTTTCTTTCTGTTCGGCTGTTCAAAATTGTTGGCGTGTCTGAGGTTGCGGGGTTGATGACGTGAACGAGAAGAATCAAATAACGGCAGCGGTGCGGACGGCGGGTCGACAGGCCTTAAAGGCCTCGGCGCTGCTGGCCATCGGCTTGGGGGCCGTCCTGACGGTTCTGGCGGTCGCGCTGGCCTGCCGTCTCGATCTCACGTGGGAGGTTCCCGTCGGCAAGGTCATGCAGGTTTCCGCGCGGACACGTGACGTGCTGGCCGATACCCAGGGTTCGATCCGCGTTTCCTGTTTCATGGACCGGCGGCATCCGATGTTTCGGCCGGTGTCCCGCCTGCTGCGCGGATTGCGGCAGGCCTCGCGCAGCGTGGCCGGTGCCGAGATGGTGATCGAGTATGTGGATCCGCGCTGGGACTTGACCCGGGCGGGACAGCTCGCGTCGTACGGGGTGCCGGAGAACGCGCTGCTGTTCGAACGGCAGCGGCGTCGCATCGTGGTGACGTTGGACGAGATGCTGGCACGGCGGTCGCTGTTGCGGACCCAAGAGACGGCGCAATCGCATGATGACAAGGCGGGTTTGGGCGTTTTCCGCGGCGAGATGGTGTGCGCCGCAGCGATCTCCCGGCTGACGCTGCCGTACGAGCGGTCGGTGATCTACTGGCTGCAGGGACACGGCGAGGTGCGGTTCGACAATTACGATGAGCTGCGGGGCTTTTCCGATATCGCGCGCGAGATCACGCGCGACGGGTTTGAAATCAAGGCGCTCGCGCTGCCGGGGTTGGGCCGGATTCCGGACGACTGTCACGTGCTGGTGATCGCGGGTGCGCGCTATGCGCTGAAGGCTGAAGAGCTGGGGCTGCTGGACGCGTTTCTGCAGCGCGGTGGTCGCCTGCTCTATCTGGTTTCGCCGCGCGTCAAGATCGGCGTGGAAGGGCTGCTGGAGAAATGGGGCATCAGGCTGACGCCGTTCATCGCCGCAAGCACGCGGACGCTCTCCGGCCATGAGGTGGTGGTGACGACCTTCGCGGACCATGTCATTACGCGCAATCTCAACAACGCGTCGGTCGTGTTCGGCTATGCGACCTGCATTGCGGCGGTGACCGCCCCCGCGGCGGGCGCGGATCGCCCGAAGGTTACGCTGTTGGCTCAGACCGATGAGGCGGGGTGGGGCGAATCTGACCCCGACGTTTTTCCCCGTACGTTCGACGCGCAGTCGGAGCTTCACGGGCCTGTCGCGGTGGCCGCCGTTTCCGAGCGCGGCGGCGATGTTGCCAAGGACGTGGCGTTCAAGCCCACGCGCGTATGCGTGATGGGCGAGACCGATTTCGTGATGAATGGCGCGCTGGCCTCACGCGCGAACGCCAACCGCGATTTCTTCATGAATGCGGTCGCATGGTTGGCCGGGATCGATACGGGAACGGCTCCCTCCCTGGGGGGGGACGCCACTTTGGTGACGGGGTTCGCGCGCCACCAGTGGATCGTTTTCATGGTCTGGTCGGCCGTCGTCGTGCCTGCGTGTGTGTTTCTGTTGTTTTGCCTGGCCTCGCTGCGCGCGCGGCAATAAGAAGCGGTTATGGGAAATCGTCGGATCATTTTGATACTGTTGAGCGGGATCGTCCTGTGCGCCCTGCTTTTGTGGGGCTTGCAGCGGCGTGTGCGTTTTTTTCCTGCCGAGAACAAGGCGAAGACCATTCTGCTCGAACACGTGTTGGAGGACGTGGACCTCGTGACCGTCGAGCGGGGGGACACCCGCATTGGGCTGCGGCGCGAAGACGGCCGCTGGAGCATGGTGGCGCCCTTTTACGCGCAGGTCGATCAAGGGGCGGCATCGCGGCTGCTGGACGTTTTCGAGTCGGCGCGCGTCAAAGATGCCCTGCCGTTCCAGGAGCTGCGCAAACGCGAATTGTCGCTCAAGGAGTTCGGTCTTGCTCCCGCCCACACGCACGTGGTGTTGGAAGGGGGGCGGCTGCGTGACGAGTTTCACTTCGGCGCGCTCACGCCGCTCGGCGCCGAAATTTACGTGCGCATGAATCAGGCCGACCAGGTCTTGGTCGTCCCGGCTTCGGTATACGATGCGATTCCGCGGACCGCAGATGATCTGCGCTCGCGTAAACTGGTGCACGGGGACCGCGCGGCGGTCCGGACGCTTGAAGTGCGGATTCCGGGGCGGCCTTTCATCAAGCTCGCGAAAGATTCCGGGACGTGGCGGCTGGTCCAGCCGACGTCGGCACCGGCTTCGGATGAGAAGGTTGATGCTTTGCTCGATGCGCTGTATGAGGCCCGCGTCTCGCGTTTCATCTGGCCTACGGTTTCGAATGTGATGGATGTGGCCGAGACGGAGTCGGCATTTAAGACGCGCATGGGGCTGTACGGCCTGGGGGCGGATACGGGATCTCAGATCCAACTCCAGGAGACCGGCCCCGGAGCGCCTGCGAAGGTCGTTTTTGGCCATTTCCTCGATGAGGCCGCGGGTCTGACCTATGTCTTGCTGCAGGGCGGCGACGCGATCGGCGCGGTTTCGAATGACGTGTTCAAAGCGTTTCAGGTGTCGCCCTCGGAACTGCGTGACACCCGCCTGTTTTACGAACTGCCGTCGAATGTGCGCCGTTTCCAAGTCTATTTCGGCGACGCGCTGTTTGTGTTGACACAGACGAACGCCCTGTGGCGGATGGAAACGCCGATTGCGGACGTGGCGGACCAGGGCGTTGCGCAGGAGACGCTGGAGAAGTTGCTCCAGCTGAATGCGATCTCGATGGACGACGACAGCGCGAGCGAGATCCGGCGCGTCAGCAATGAACAGAATCTGCCGATCAGCCACGTGGAGGTTTTCTCCGAGCAAGCCTCGTGGCGTTTTTCGATCGCGCCGGACGACATCGAGGGCAAGTTCTTGCGCGTGACGTTCACAAACGCGCCGACGGTGTTCCGCGTGGCGAGCAGCAACGTGCCGCCTGCGCTGGTCAGCATGATCGGGCTGTTGAGTTTGCGCGATAAGACGGTTTTGGCCCTGCCTGCCTCCAGCCTGAGGCGGATCACGCTCAAGCGCGCCGGCGTCGCGGCCGCCGAAACCGTCGAGCGCCAGAAAAACGACACGATTTGGCATCTGGGAGAGGGCATGACAGGAAAAATCGCGCCCGCAAGGCTGGACGCGCTGGTCATGCGGCTGGGAAAACTCAAGGCGGACCGGATTGAAGGTCTTGGCGTGGCGTTGGATAACGGCGACGCGTACGGTCTCCATCAGCCGTGGCTGGAGGTGATCGTCGATGTGGAGGCGGACGACGCGGTCCGTAAAACGTTGCTGATCGGAAAAGAGATCGGGTTCGGCAAACGGTATGCCATGGTCCGCGGATTGGACGTGCTGTTCGTTTTGGGCAAAGAAGAACTGCTGGTGTTGGCCGAGCGCTTGGTGGATCCGTTGTGACCGATGCGGCCCCGTTCGCCGTTGTCCGTCCCTTTGTTTCATTTGTCCGAATAAGATCGGAGGCCGACGATGTCTGCTCTTTCGCGAAGGACGTTTGTGAAGCGGTGCGCGGGCTCGATGGCGGCGTTGCCGCTGGGGGGCCGGGCCGCAGGAAAGCCGTCTCCGCCGCGGCCGAATATCCTGTGCCTCGTGAGCGAGGACAACGGCCCGCTGCTCGGCTGTTACGGCGACCCGCTGGCGCGCACGCCGAACCTGGACGGGCTGGCCAGGAAAGGCGTCGTCTTCGAGAGCTGCTACGCCATGCCGGTGTGCGCTCCGTCGCGGTTCACGCTGATTTCGGGGATGTATCCCGCGACCTGCGGTCCGGCCCACAACATGCGCGCGGCGGGTAAGATCCCCCCGTGGCTCAAGGCGTTCCCCGCTTATCTGCGCCAAGCCGGATACTACACCACCAACAATTCGAAGACCGACTATAACGCGCCTTTCGATGTCCGGGAGGCGTGGAACGTATGCGGCAAAAAAGGGGAGTGGCGGGACCGGCCCTCGCCGGAAACGCCGTTCTTCAGCGTCTACAACCACGAGATGACGCACGAAAGCTGCCTTTTCCCTAACGACAAGCGTGCCCCCCGCATGTCTCCGACTGATCCGGCCCGGGTGCGCGTGCGGCTATACCAACCGGACACTCCCGAAATCCGAGCGGACCTTGCCCGCCAGTACGACTGCATCGCCGAAATGGACCGGCAGTGCGGCGAGAAGCTCACGGCGCTGGAGGCGGCGGGATTGGCAGACGACACGATCGTGTTCTACTACGGGGACAACGGCGGCGTCTCGCCGCGCAGCAAGCGGTTCCTTCACGAAAGCGGAACGCATGTGCCGCTGATCGTCTACGTTCCGCCGAAGTGGCGTCACCTCGCTCCCGCCTCGCCGGGTGCGCGGATCGCCTCGCCGGTGCATTTCGTCGATTTCGCGGCGACCCTGCTGGCGATGGCGGGTGTGCGGCGCCCCGCTTATCTGCAAGGGATCCCCTTTGCGGGCGATCCCGAGGCAAAGCCGCGCACCTATGCGTTCTGTAGCCGCGACCGCATGGACGAGCGGTACGACATGGTGCGTTCGGTGACGGACGGGCGGTGGCTCTATATCCGCAATTTCCGCCCCGAAATCCCTTATGTCGAGCCGCTCAGTTACATGTTTCGGGCACGCGGCTATCAATCCTGGGCTAAACTGGCGGAGCAGGGGAAACTCACGCCCGCGACCGCGATGTTTTGGGGCCGGAAACCGGCCGACGAACTTTACGACATCAAGGCCGATCCCGACAACGTCGTGAATCTGGCGGACCGGCCAGAACAGGCCGGCCGGCTCGCCGCCATGCGGCAGGCGCTGGCAGCGCAGATGATTGAGAACCGCGACAACGGACTGTTGCCGGAAGGCTGCGAACTGGAAGGGTACGAGGCCTCGCGCCGTCCCGGTGCCTGGCCGGTGGAACGCGTGTTGGCCACGGCGCTGCTGGCGTCGGATCAGCGGGCGGAGAACCTGGGCGCCCTGTGCCGGGCCGCCGGCGATGAGTCCATGCCCGTGCGCTGGTGGGCCGCGACCGGCTTGGCTATTCTTGAGAAACGTGCGGCCGATGCGGCGCCGGTGCTGGAGAAGCTGCTGGGCGACCCGTCGGGCTTCGTGCGCGTGGCGGCGGCCGACGCGCTGGCGCGGCAGGGCCGGATCGAACGCGCGTTGCCGGCGCTGGCGCAGGCGATGCAGGACCTCGGCTCACCGTGGTGCTCGCTGCAGGCCTGCAACGCGCTGGACCGTTTGGGCGAGGCGGCGCGTCCGCTGCTGCCTTCGATCCAAGCGTTTGCCAAGCGGGTGGCGCAGGACGAAAGCTTCTCCTCGCCGCAGGCTTACCCGCGCCGCATCCTCGGTCATCTGCTGGACGTGCTCGAAGGCCGCGCCCAACCGCTGGCCGGGCAAGGGTGACGGCAGGATGTAACCCGCCGCCCGCATGCCGCTTCTTATCGCGAGGACAAGGGAGGTGCCCAGCACTTTCTTGATCAGCTCGACCAAATCCTGTTTTGACGCGCTCGAAGCTACTGCGCGTAGACTTCGAGCTCGCCGAGCTGGGCGGCGTTCGGGTAGGCGGGATTGGCGTTTGCGCGGAACACGAAGCGCACGGTGTCCGTCTCCACGGGCGCGAAGGTGACGTTTGCGGCCTGCGCCGTGCCGTTCTTATCGGTCGTGAAGACGGTCTTGTAGGCGTCGCCCTGTTTCACTTGAACGTCGAACGCGGTCGCATAGCCGCCGGGATCGGCGAAGCGCGCGATCACGCGGCCGACTTTGGCGGGCTTGGCGAGTTTCACTTCGGCCCAGTGCGGCATGGCCGTGAGCGCCGAGTGCCAGCGCGTGGCGGCGATGCCGGAGTGGGATGCCGGCACGCCGTCGTTGAGCTTGGCGGTGCAGCCTTTGTAGCCGCCGAGCTCGCTGTCGGAAGAGGCTTTTGCGCCGCGCTTGGCGAGCGCGAGGTTATCGCCGTAGGAGGCCTCCGCCGAAACGGAGGGCGTGAAGGCTTTGAACGCGGCGCGGCGCTCGCCGTCGGGAACCCATTCGGTCATGCGGTTCTCGAAGAGCACGGGACCGCCCCATTTGCCGGTGGTGACGAGGTCGATGTCGCCGTCGCCGTCCATGTCTTCAGCCACGGTGTTGAGGCCCGCGCCGATGCCTTCGTCGTACGTAATCACGTGCTTGCGGAAGACGGGGTTTGCGCCCGGCGTGAAGCGGTAGTAGAAGACGCACTGCTTGCCGAGTTCGTCGGGGTCGCCGCCGTTGTGGGCCATGAACCGCTTGCCGATCACGATCTCTTTGTTCCCGTCCTTGTCGATGTCGGCGAAGCAGAGGTAGTGGGGCTGCGACCAGGTGTCGTCGATGACGTGCGGCGCCCAGGCGATCGCGCCGGCGGCGTCCCGTTTCTGCTCGTACCAGAAGATGCCGTACTTGTGGGCGGTGCTGACGAGGATGTCGTTGAGCCCGTCTTTGTTCACGTCGAACACGATGATGTTGGACGTGTGATCGACCTTGCCGTCTTTGGTGCCGAGCGCGATGGGGTGTTCGGTCCACGCCCCGTTGCGGATGTCTTTGGGCGCTTCGAACCAGACGTCGGGCCGGATGATGTCCGGACGTCCATCGCCGTTGAGGTCGCCGCTGCCCGCGCCGAGGACGTTCTTTTTCTCGGAAACGGTATGGCGCACCAGCGTGGGCTCGCCGTTGGTGCCTTTGCCGACCTCGTACCAGACGGTGATGTGCGACTGCGGCAGAAACTCGAGCGCTTTGCCGTCGCCGTCGATGTCCTCGAGCGTGCCGGTCTCGTGGTTGCCGAGTGGGTCGATCGTGTGGACGGGCCACAAGCCGTTGTTCTTGCCACAGGTGTTCTCGAACCAGAACGAGGTCTTGCTGAACCAGCCGCCGGAGACGATGTCGGGCTTGCCGTCCTTGTTCACGTCGAGAACGAGGTTGCAGAAGTCGTCGGCGTAGCCTTTGCCGTCGTCGGTGACCGTGGTGCTGACCTCGCGGATCTGCACGGGCTTCCAGTCGGGCGCGAGATAGAGGTAGGGACCGGCCGCGATGTCGGGTTTGCCGTCGCCGTTGAAGTCGGCGACCGCGCAGGCCTCGGAGCGGTGGGCGTTGAGACGGTGGGGGACAAACGTGAGCGGCGTCAGCAGGCTGCCGGGCGCGCTGTCGGGCACGTCGACGGGCGTGTGGAGCGCGACCGCTTTGAGCGCCTTCAGCGCCTCGCCCCTGAGGGCTGCGTCGGCGAGTTGCGCGGTGAGGAAGGCGACGGCTTCCGGCGTCGGCACCGTGCCCCATGCGGCGGCGAGTTGCTGTTTCTCCTCGGCGCGCGTGGCGAGCGCAGCGGCCGCTTTGAGCATGGCGGCGCGCCGGGCCAAATCGGGCTCTTTGCCGGCGAGACGGATGAAGCCGCGCAGGGCCACAACGCGCAGGCTGTTCTTCGGGTGAGTCTTCGCCTGCTCCAGCAGGGCCGTGGCCGCGGCGGGGGCGCTCCAGTTGGCGAGCACGCGCACGGCGTCGTCCGCCACCTCGCCGTCCGTGTCTTTCAGGGCACCCTGGACGAGCGGCAAGCCGTCGGCGTGACCGGCGATGCCGAGCGCTTGCAGCAGGGCGCGGCGGAGCGCCGCGTCGGCGGCCGCGAAGAGGGGGGCGATGGCCTTGGTGGCGACCTCGGGATATTTCCGAGAGCAGGCGAAAAGGGCTTTCTCCGCGGCGCGCTTCTCGCGGTCGTCGGTGGCTTTGCAGACGGCTGCGAACAGCTCGGGAACCTGCTTCTCCGTCGCCAATTCGGTGAGGGCCTGGAAGGCGGCCGTGCGTACGGCGGGCGCGGCGTCGGTTAGGCAAGAGACCAGCTTCGGCGCGGCTTTTTCGGACTTGCGGAAGGTGATGATTCCGAGCAGGCGGGTGAGCGCTTCGGCGTTGGCCGGACGTTTGGCGAGCGCCTTCACGAGGCGGGCGTCAGTCGCGGAATCGGGAAGCTTGATGAGGCTCATGCGGGCGGCATCGGCGAGCGCGGGATCAGTGTGGCCGAGCAGGGCGATCAGCGCCGGCGCGTCGTCGGCGACGCCGAGGTCGCCGATGCCGGCAATGGCGACCAGACGCGCGGTCGTGTCGGCTTCGTTTGCCATGGCGGCGCGCACCAGCGGAGCCCCCGCGCGCTTCTTCGCATGCACCAGCGCGCTGACGAGTGCGAGACGCCCCTCAGCGGGCAGTGACCTCATCAGCTTCTCGCCTTGTTTATTCAGGACCTTGTCGGGCAGTTGCGCGGTGAGGCGGGCGGCCGTGCCGCGCCAAACCGGGGATGCGTTGCCGAGGCCTTCGGGGAGCAAGGCGGCCGCGTTGTCTCCATCGGCCTGGATCAGGCCGCAGAAAGCGGCCAGGCGGAGGTGGTCGGGGAGTGTGGAGCGGTAGAGACGCGCGTAGAGGCCGGAGGCTTGCGAGAGCGCTTTGCGTGCCGCGAGCGTCTCGGCGGCGGAAAGCGTGGCGTCCGCGGTGGCGGCGTCGAGCGGCGAGGCTTCGAGGGCCGCGAGCGCGCCGGGCGTGGCGATGCGCCCCAGATAAGTGAGGGCAGCTGAACGGACCGGTTCGGGTTTGGCGAGGTGCGCGATGGCCTGGGCCTCTGCGGCCGCGTCGCCGCGTCGCGCCAGAGCGCCGAACAGGCCGGCTTGCTCGCGGCCCGAGGTCGTGGCGAGCGCCGCGCGCAAGGCGGCGTCGGCCGCGGGAAGGCGCAGGGCTTCGAGCAGGAAGCAGGCGTTGTCAAAGGTCTCGGCCTGCGCGAGCTGTGCCGCGAGCAGCGGAATGGCGTCGGGCGTGGCGGTGGCGAGCAACGTCTGGCGGGCGGCGTCGCGTTCGGCGGGCGAGCCTGAGGCGAGCTGCCGGAGCAGCGCGGCCTCGTCGGCGAAGAGGGGATGAATGAAAAAGGCGGACAACAGGCAGAGGGCTGAAAGTGACGATGTGTGTGTACGCATGGAAGAGCCTCGATTTAGGAACAAGTGAAGGTGACCGGCATGCGGAAGACGTGTGTCGTGCGCGCTCCCCGAACGCGCCGTGAACGGCTCGGTAGGCCGTCCTTCCTGACAGGGAGGTGTCGTGCTCATTTGTCAGAGGGTCCAGGGCGCGCGGTTGGAGCGGTTGATGAGGCGGTTGGCCTCGTCGTCGCTGGCGAAGGCCAGCGTCGCGGGGTCGAAGGCGAGCTCGCGGTTGAGGTGATAGGCGATCGTGGCCGCATGGCAGGCGACATGCGTGAAGTGTAACGCATCCGCGGGCGCGGTCGGCGTCTGGCGCGACTTCACGCAGGCGATGAATTCGGCGGGGTGCGCCACGGGGCGCATCCAGCTCTCGGTCTGGATTTTGCGGTTCTCGAGCAGCGCCGGGGATGACACTTGGATATCGCCCGAGTCGTCGGTCTCCACCCAGCCTTCGTCGCCTTCGAAGCGGACGGCGCAGGAATTGCGGAAGCCCTTCTGCCGCAGGACGAGCTTGACTCCGTCGGCGTAGTGGGCGGTCATGGCGGTGGCGTCGCCGGGCGTGTAGCGCACGGGCGCAGTGCGTTCGCGGCCGAGTACGAGCTGGCACAGGTCGATGGTATGGCTGCCCCATTCGGTGAGGTCGCCGTGGTAATCGTATTCGCCGTGCCAACCCTTGATGTACGCGGCGTTGAACGGGCGCCACGGCGTGGGGCCCAGCCACATGTTCCAGTCGAGCGAGTCGGGGTCCGGCGCGGCTTCGGCGGGCAGGAAATGGTTGGCCGCGGAGCGGCCCATGCCGGCCATGCCCGCGTGCAGCGTGTGGAGTCGGCCGAGTCGCCCGCTCGTGGCAAGCGACATGGCCGTGACGAAATTGCCGACGTTGCGGCGCTGCACGCCGCCCTGGTAGATGCGACGGTAACGGTTCGCGGCCGCGACGACCGCCTCGCCTTCGCGCATGGAGAGGGAAATGGGCTTCTCGCAATAGACGTCTTTGCCGGCTTGCATGGCGAGGATGGCGAGGCGGGCGTGCCAGCGGTCGCCGGTCGCGATGTAGAGCGCGTCGATGTCGGGACGCGCCAGCAGGTCGCGGAAATCGCGGAAGGCGGTGCAGTCCCTGTTGCCGTAGAACGCATCGGCCGTGGCTTTGGCGCGTTCGCGGCGTTCGCGGTTGACATCGCAGACCGCGAGAATACGCGTGTCGGCGAGGTTCATGAAAACCGGAAGCAGTTGGGTGGCGCGTCCGCCGTTGCCGATGAAGCCCATGGTGACGGTGTTGGACGGCTTGGCGGCTTCCGCCCCGCTTGCGCGGCAACCGACTGCGGCGGCCGAGAAAGCGGCGGCACGGAACAGAAAACCCCGGCGTCCGATGCGACTGGCATTCATAAAAGTCCCCTTCTTATTATGGTATGATTATACGGCGTGTGTTTTAGATCGTCTTGTAAATCACGGGGATAAATGTGTATCCGATCCGCATCAGCCGATGATCGGTCCGGCAGACGGTTGTGACAATATTGTTTCTTGCGCACGTGCTGGGTGGGGTTACATATCTGTCGGATTTCGTGTGAATCGGGGTGCGGCGGCGCCGAATTTTTGGTATAAATAAAAAATCAGGCGTGTTTTTGGTGGGTGTCGACGTCTTTTCGGCGATTGGCACATCGTCTGCTTTTACGGAAGACACCTGCAATGAAGCGGGTTAAACAAGGAGTAGTATGAAAACGAGGATGAAGGCGTTGGTGGCGTTGGCGGCGATCGCCGGTTCGGTTTGTGCGCAGGAGTCCGCGGCGCCAGCCGCACCTGCTGTTGTGAAAGAAGAGGCTCCTGACACGGGATTGTCGTTCGATGCGACGTTGGACCTCTACTCGGCCTATGTGTGGCGCGGGTGCGTGCTCAACGATGAGCCTGTGTGGCAGCCCGGCGCGACGGTCTCGTATGCGGCGGGCGACTACGGCACGTTCTCGGCCGGCGCGTGGGCGAACTTCAATGCGACGGACCGCAACAGCAAGACGCACTTCGCCGGCATGGACGAGATCGACTACACGCTCGGCTACGCGGTCGATGTCGGTCCGGTGTCGCTGGGCGCGGGGCACATCTGGTACACCTTCCCGAGCATCAGTTCCGCGGATTACGCCGGCAGCACACGCGAAGTGTATGTCACGGCCGCCTACAACAACGACATCGTGACGCCCTTCGTCAAGGCCTACTACGACTACGAGTATGCCGAGGGAGTCTACGGCAACGCCGGTCTGACGAAGTCGATCGACGTGACCGATCAGTTCTCCGCGGGCGCCGAGGTCTCGGTGGGGGCGGGTGATAGCGACTACATGAACGCGTACTTCGGGACGGACGACGATGGGCTGGCCGATTTCAACGCGGCGGTCTTCTGCTCGTATGCGCTCACGGACAACCTGTCCATCGGCGCGCGGGTGGCTTGGATGTCGCTCATCGACAGCGATGCCCGCGACAACGAGGTCTACTGGGACGAAGATCTGCTGTGGGGCGGCATCAACCTCGCAGCCTCGTTCTAAGGCTCGTCTGATCAGGGGACACGGAACCGCATGTGCCGAGTGCGCATGCGGTTTTTTTGTTGCCGTATAAAAAAACAAGGCGTGTGCGGGGTCCGCACGCGCCTTGCCGGGGCCCGAAACCGGGGCCGGTCAACCTCAGCGGGTGGCGTCGACCACGCCGCGGAAGTAGCCGATGGACTCCGCGATGCCGAGCAGCGGGTCGCTCATGTCCTTCTCGTACTCGAGGCTGCACGCGCCGGTGTAGCCGACTTTGCGCAGGGCGCGGACCACCGCCGGGAAGTCGATCGCCCCGCGCGGGATCTCGATGCCGTGGCCCTTCTTGGTGGGCTCGGTCACGTTCTTGATGTGGATGTCGTGGATGCGGTCGGCGTAGTCGGTGATCGCCTTGACCGGGTCTTTGCCGTCGCGGAACTGGTGTCCGATGTCGAGGCAGAGGCCGACGCGCTTGTCCATATCCTTGATCAGTTCGATGCCGCTCTCCGCGTTGGGGAAGAGCTCCGGCATGTCGGGGCCGTGGTTGTGGATGGCGTACTTGATGTCGTACTCCTTGACCTTGGCGTCGATCAGCTTCAGCAGCTCCGGCGACGAGCAGCGCTTCTTCTCCACCATCTTGAACGGCACGCCGACGAGGACCTTCACGCCCACGCGCTTGGCGTAGGCGAAGGCGGCGTTGACCTCCTCCTCGCTGCCCATGTAGATGGGGCCGACGCCGTAGCCCGTGACGCCGAAACTCTTGCACTTTTCGTGGAAGGCGGCGATCTCTTCGTCCGTGCTCTTGAGCGGCAGGTGGAAGTCCTTGATGCAGAGGTAGTGGACATCGATCCGCTTAAGCATCTCGAGCGTCTGGTCCGGGAGTTCCTTGAGCGTGGCCTGGGGATTCTTCTTCTGAGCGTCGGCCAGTGCGGCTTCCTTGTCCAGCTTGAACTTGTGGAACGTGTAGCCCGCGATGGCGATCTTGAAAGGGGCGGCGGCGGGCGCAGCATCTTGGGCGTGTGCGGCGGCGGTGATCAGCGCCGGGGTGCCGGCCGCGGCGGCCAACCCGAGACCTGCCTGCTTGAAAAAGGAACGACGTGTGGTCATATATGGATCTCCTGATTTTGAATCTGTCCGTTTGTAAACAGGGCCTGCGGCAAAGTCAAGCGGAAAGCCCTCATTTGCTGTTGAGGGCTTTCCGCAACAGGGACTCGGTGTCTTTGATGGCAGGGTCGGCGTCGAGCGCGGACTGCACCATCTTGCGCGCCTGGTCCTGCGGGAAACCGAGCGAGCCGAGCGCGAGGATCGCATCGCGCAACATGGCGCTCTGCGGTTCCCCGCCGCCCGCCGTGCGGCCCGCGAGCGCCTCCAGCGGGTCGACCTTGTCGCGCAGTTCGATCACGATGCGTTCGGCGGTCTTCTTGCCGATGCCGTGGACGGCGCTGATGCGCTTGATGTTGTTCTCGGCGATGGCGAGTGAAAGTTCGGCGACGGTGAGGCCGCTGAGCACGCTGAGCGCCGTTTTGGGCCCGACCCCGTTCACGCCGATCAGCCGTTCAAACATGGTCTTCTCTTCGGCCTGAATGAAGCCGAACAGGATTTGCGCGTCCTCGCGGATGTGGTGGTAGGTGAGCAGCCGGCACGCCGATCCGGTCGCGGGCAGGCGGTCATAGGTGCTCAAGGAGATGAGCGCCTCATAGCCGACCCCCTGCACGTCGAGCGTGGCGAGGGACGGCGTCTTGTCGACCAGCAGGCCGTGGAGGAAGGCGATCATTGCTCAGAGGGCCGCATCTTGCTCCAGGCGCGGCGCGTTTTTGAGCACGTACGCCTCAGCCTCGGAGCACCAGAGGTTGTTGTTGCTGCCACAGATCTCCGCGAGGGCGGCGAAGTAAGGGTCTTTCTCGCCGAGCTTCGGAAAGTCCGAGATCGCGGTCATGGGCATAGAGACGTGGGTGTAGACCAGCTTTTTGCCGCCGGGGATCTTGGGCAGTGCTTTGGTGGTCTCGGCCACGGAGTCGATGCCGCCGACGTGGGTGATCATGACGGAAGGGGTGATGAGCCCCTGCGCCGCGTAGTTCATGGAGTCCTGCAGGTCTTTGGTGTTTCCGCCCGAGGAACCGACCACGTGGTGGCCCATGTAGTGGACATCGTAGAAGTTGATTGCCGCCTTGAAGTCGTCGTGCGCGGGGCCGGCAAAGAAATTCAGGCACCCCAGATAGCCGAGCAGCGCGGAGGCCTGCTCGATCAGCGCGGGCACCGGCGCGAAGACGAAGACGTCGTCGTACCCCGCACCGTGGTTGACCGCTTTGATGGCGGCGATGGGCGTGGCCGTTTTGCCGGTGTTCAGGTAGATCAGTTCGACGCCGCACGCCTTGGCGTGGGCGACCGGGAAGATCTGCTCCGCGCGGTCCAGTCGGGCCTGGTCGATATCCGTGATGACGAGCCGCCCGGGACGGTGCTCCGGCCCGTGCAGGGCGACGTCGATGGCGCTGAGGCCCATGGGGCCCGCACCCGCGAGGATGACCATCGAGCCACCGTGCTTGATGCCCATCTGGTGGACGTATTCGCCCGCCTTGAAGTGATAGCTGCAGCGGTATCCGCCCACGATGCAGGAAACCGGCTCGGCGATGGACGACTTGTAATACGCGTCGCCGTCATAGGTGAGCAGGCAGTCGAGCTCCAGCACCTCTTTGGGAATCACGATGCGGGTCGCGTCGCCGCCGATCCAGCGGAAAGAGTAGCCGGGTGCCCAGTGCTCGTGGCCGGGGATGTTGAGCTGGGGCTGCACGCCGTATTTCTGGCCCACGCGGAACTTGTGCTGCCAGTTCTTGCCGACCTTGAGCAGCTTGCCGCAGAACTCGTGGCCGAGGATGATGGGGTTTGTGGCGATGTCCTTCGGGACGCGCTTGTGGTTGGCGCCCTGGATCGTGGCCTTGTAATCCGACATGCAGATGCTGTTGGTCACGATGTCGGCCAGAATCTCGTCGTCGGTTATTTCGGGGAGGTCGAAACGTTCCAGACGCAGGTCGTTTTCGCCGTAAAGACGCAATGCTAAAGTTTTCATGGAAGGGAAGTCTCGCTTTTCGGGTTCTTAAAAATTTAAACAATACCGTTTTGGGGACGGATCCGACAAGATGAAAAACAGGTGCCGGGGGCGATTCGCGCTATTCTTCGCTTTTCTAGTTGCGCTTTGGCCTGTGAAAATCGAAAATCGGTATCACCTAGCGAGCCTGTGTTCGCGCAAGAGGAGCTTTTATGGAATTGTCTTTGCTGATGAAAGCGTTCGATGTGTCCGGGCGGCTGGTGACGATCAATCCCACGGGTAACGGCAATGTCAACGACACGTTTCTCGCGATTTTCCGCAACACGTTCGCCGAGGAGCAGGTGATCTTGCAGCGGGTGAACCGGAACGTTTTCCCGAAGCCCGACGCGATCATGCATAACCTTTGCCAACTCACGGCGCATGTCCATCCGAAACTGGAGTCTGAATCTGACCGGGCGGACCGCGTGTGGCAGATGCCGCAGATCGTGAAGACGAAAGACGGCAAGGACTTCTTCGTGGACGACGACGGCGACACGTGGCGCGTCATCACCAAAATCGCCTCGGCCACCGCGTTCGATGAGACCCAGGGCGCGGAGCACGCGGCGGAATGCGGCGCGGTGCTGGGCCACTTCCATTGGCTGGTCTCTGACCTTGATACCCGGATGATGTTCGATCCTCTGCCGGGCTTCCACATTACGCCGGGCTATCTGGCCAAGTACGACGCCACGCTCAAGAGTGAGCCGCTCGCCAGCGAGCGCCTGAACGCCTCGATGGAGGCGCGCCGCATGGCGATGTTCATCGAGGAGCGCCGGGGCTTCGCCGCCACGCTCCAGAAGGCTCTCGACGCCGGCGAACTCACTCTCCGCATGATGCACGGCGACCCCAAGGTCAACAACATCATGATCGATGACTACACCGGCAAGGGCACCGCGATGATCGACCTCGACACCGTGAGCCCGGGGCTGATCCACTATGACTTCGGCGATGCTCTGCGCTCGATCTGCAACCACGCGGGCGAAGAAGAGCAAAACCTCAGCAAGGTCGTCTTCGACCTCGACTTGTGTTCGGCCTTTTGCAAGGGCTACATGGCGCACGCGCGGGCGTTCTTGACCGACGCCGACCGCAAATACCTGTACGACGCGATCCGCCTGATCACGTTCGAGCTCGGGCTGCGCTTCTTTCAGGACTATCTGGCGGGCAGCGTCTATTTCAAGATCCGCCAGCCCGAGCAGAACCTCAACCGGGCCCGCGTGCAGTTCCGGCTGTGCGAATCGATCGAGGCGCGTGAACGCCCGATCCGCGACCTGCTGGCGGGGTTGTGAGAAAGGGCGGCCGGCGGTTGACCGCCGCCGGGCAAAGGGTGCCCCAAAAAAAGAGCCTCGTCCCTTGTGGTGCGCCCGGCGCACGGGGACGGGGCTCTTTTTGTGTCTCAACACCTACAGCGCCGCGTTGACTTTGGCGTTGCCTTCCACGACCTTTTTCTTCAGCTCTTCCTTGTAGGCGTGGAATTTCTTGCGGAGTTCCTCGTCGGCCGTTCCGAGAATCTGAACGGCAAGCAGGGCCGCGTTGGCCGGTCCCGCACTGCCGAGTGTGACGGTGGCCACGGGGATGCCGGCGGGCATCTGGAGCGTGGCGTAGAGCGCGTCGAGACCGTTCAGCGCGCCGCCCGCCACGGGGATGCCGATGACCGGCAGGACCGTGTGGGCCGCCAGCACGCCGCCGAGATGGGCCGCGCCGCCCGCCGCCGCGATGATCACTTTCAGGCCGCCGCTCTCCGCATTTCTTGCATAGTCAAACGCGAGATCCGGCGTGCGGTGCGCGGAGATGACGCGCACTTCGAACGCGACGCCAAACGATTTCAGCGTGTCGGCGGCCTTCTGAACGAGCGGCCAGTCCGAGTCGCTTCCCATCACGATACCGACGAGCGGTTTTGACATTTTCTTCTCCTTGCTTATGACACTTCCCTGCTAAAAGCGCGGTGGGCGATATCCGTGCGGTATTGCGCGCCGTCGAAACGGATGTGCCGGACCGCCTCGTAGGCTTGGCCCACAGCGGTTTTGAGATCCTTGCCCAGGGCGGTCACGGCGAGCACGCGGCCGCCGGAGGTCACGGCCGCGCCGTCCTTGAGGGCTGTGCCCGCGTGAAAGACGATGCTGTCGGAAACTGTCGCGGCGTCTTCAAGGCCGGTGATGGGCGTGCCCTTCTTGTAGGCCCCGGGATAGCCGCCCGCGGCCATGATCACGGTGGCCGCGACTTCGGGGCGGACCTGAATCAGCGCGTCGTTCAGCGTGCCGTCGATGCAGGCCTGCAGGGCCGGAATCAGGTCGCCGCCGATGCGCGGCAACACGGCTTCGGTTTCGGGGTCGCCGAAGCGGGCGTTGAACTCCAGCACCTTGATGCCCTGCGGGCCGATCATCAGGCCCGCATAGAGCACGCCCTTATAGATGATGCCGCGGCGTTTGAGTTCGCGCACGACGGGCAGGATCACGGTGTTCATGATCTCCGGCAGCAACTCAGGCGTCACAACGGGGGCGGGCGAATAGGCGCCCATGCCGCCGGTGTTTGGCCCCTGATCGCCGTCGAAGATGCGCTTGTGGTCCTGCGAGGACGGCAGGATCACGGCGTGCTCGCCATCCACCAGCGCGAGGATCGAGGCCTCTTCGCCTTCAAGGAACTCTTCGATCAGCACCTGCGCGCCGGCTTTTCCGAAGACCGCGTCCACCAGCATCGAGCGGACTGCGGCGACCGCCTCGTCGCGCGTCTGGGCGATGATCACGCCCTTGCCGGCGGCGAGTCCGTCGGCCTTGATCACCACCGGCAGGGAGAAGCGGCCCAGCGCGGTCACCGCGGCGGCGGCGTCGTCGAACGACTGCGAGCGCGCGGTCGGCACGCCGGCGGCGTTCATGACCTCTTTGGAAAAGAGCTTGCTTCCCTCCATGCGGGCGGCGGATTGACAAGGGCCGAAGACGCGCAGCCCCGCGGCGTTGAAGGTGTCCGTGATGCCGAGGCAGAGGGGGCCTTCGGGGCCCACGACGGTCAGGTCGGGACGATGTTCTTTGGCCCATGCGAGAAGCGCGGGGAGGTCTTCGGCGGAGATGGGCAGGTTTTGGGCAAGGGCCGCCGTGCCGGCGTTCCCGGGCGCGCAAAACAGGGTGGGACGGCTGGAGTCCTGAGCGAGTCTCCAGACGATGGCATGCTCTCTGCCACCGCCGCCAACGACAAGAATTTTCATGGGGCGATAATATAAAGAGGGACCGGGACCTTTACAAGACGGATGTCATGGGCCCTTCCTTTTTTTTATTTCTCTTTTTGCTTTGTCCTTGCATGACGGTGGCTGACGGATGTACAATCCGGCCACTGATTGGGAAAGATTTCTCTTTTCAAAGAGATGTTCAAAGGTTCTTATACGGAGACAAGCGCTATGATGTCTACCAAAAAGCGGTTGGGCAAAACCGCCAAGGCGGGAGCGTTATGCGTACTCGCGTTGGCGCTGCAGGGTGACGTGTACGCGGCGGATTCGAGCGTTCCCCTTGAGTGGAATGTGGCTCCCATGACCAACGGAGCGTATCTCGAATCGTTCGACGCCCTCTTGCCCGGTTGGGCCGGCGCTGTCGGTTTCAGTGCGGTGACCAACGTGTTCCCCTCGATGGCCGGATCTGCGCTTCCGGTTCGTTCGAACGCGTGGTTCGGTGCGAACGTCAAGGTTCTGCAGCTGGAGACCGGCGGGGAAGTGGTCTCCAACGCGCTGGCGCATTCGGATGCCTCCGCTGTGACGTTTGGGAGCCAGCCCGTCTATGTGGATCTGCGCATGAAGTTCGACCCGTTGGTCAATCCGCCGGATCAAGAGCTGCTGGCCAATTCCAAGATGGCGCTGTTCCTGACGTCCGAGGCCCGGCTGGTCGCGGTGCATGCGGACGGGGCGTCGACGAACGCCGCGCCGCTGGACACCAACAAATGGTATCAGGTCACCGTGCGGTTGGAAGACGGCACGTTCGACGTGCTGCTCAACGATGCCGAGATCTTCGGCAACTTGACCCTCAAGGCCGTCGGCGCCGCCAACACGCTGGTGTCTGCCAATTTCTATGGCACAGGGCTGGTCGATGACCTTTATGTCAGCCACGGTAATCCCGCCTATCGGGTGCCGGGGCCGACTGCGCCGATTCCCGATTTGCCGTCCGACGGGGCGAACCCGCCGACCGACGAGCAGCAGACCATGATCAACGCGTGGCTGAACGGGTACCCCGCGGTCACGAAACTCAGCCTGACCCAAGACGAGCTCAGCACGGCGTACCTGTTGGGCGATTTGAACGTCGAGGACGGAACCAACGGCGTGGCCGGCGCCTACTCGTTCGGCATTTCGAAGATCGAAATGGTTTCGCCGACCAACCTGAATCTGACGGCCGCTTTGAAAGTCAACAACGCGGACAAATCCGGTTCGATCAACGGCCGAATTCAGATCTACGGAAAAACCGAGATTGACGGTGTCTGGACGCTTTTGGAGGGCGCGATCACGCCGCTGTTCGCGAATTTCGTGAACGGCGAGGCGACGTACAACTATCAGATCCCGAATCCCCCGGCCGGCACGATCATCTATGAGGAGGATTTCGACGGCATCGAGACCAGCAACACGGGTGACTCGCTGAATGCGGTCGGTTGGACGCTGAGTGAGCAGTTCACGAAAAGCAGCGCGCGCTATGCCATTAGCAACGGAAAGCTTTTTATCGACAACCTTGATCTCGCTAACCACACCTCGACCGATTCCTATGCCGTCGTCAAGTCAAGCGATTTCATGAAGACGTATTGCACGAACGATTACACCTATCAGTACGATGTCACCTATCGGGGTGCATCGGGAACGAGCCCATCGGATTCCGGCTCGAGGTATGTGTCTCTGCTTTGCAACTACACCGGCACGAACGTCTACAACACGGCTGATCTCCGCTACGCCGGTAACGGTTACAATCAGGCGCGTTTCGGTGGCAGTTGGCCTCATTATGACGAAAGCGGCGCGCTCAATGCGACAGGTGCAAATTCCATGTTGTACAAACTGTTCGGCGAGCCTTTCGTGTCCTCAAGTGTAACGACGAACGCCCTGAAAAACAGGACCTGTACCATCCGCGTGGAAATGTCCATGCAGAACGGTCCAACCGTCTATGTCAATGGCCTGAAGGTTTCGGAGATGACGATCAATCAGGCGAACTGGACGGCTACGAAAGCTAACGGTAACTATGCGATCTGTTTCAAGCCGTCGCGCGACATTAAGGCCGAAATCGACAACATCAAGGTCTGGACCGGTTGCGGCGTGGAGCCCGGCGGGTATCGCTTCTTCAAGCCTGTGATCGTCCCCTAAGGCCTTCTAAGGAGATATGGAAATGAAAAAGACACTTTCACTGGTTAGCGGGCTTTTGTTGGCGGCGTCGGTTTTTGGAGCGGACGGGTTGGAGCAGTTGACCCTTGCCATCTCGACCCCCGGGCCTGACACCTACGCGGACGGTTCGCCGGTCCTTGTGGGCGAGACCTATCTCTTGATCTACGTCAAGGCGGGAGCGACCTTTCAGGGGCTGTATACGGACGGAACGCTGGTGGACCCCGAAAACAACAAGATCGCGATCAAAGCGTTTGCGGTCGAAGGGGCCAAGTGCGGCTACACGCCGATTCAGTATCCGGCGGCGCTGTTCCCGGAGGGCGGCTCGTGGGTCGTCGTGGTGCTCGACACGCGCACCGCCGACGGGGCGGTCGGCGGTTTGGTGGCTGGGTTGGGGTCCGGCGTGACAACCGGCGCGGCCTCCGCGCAGTCCACCAGTTTGAACGCGGTGGGCGGGGCCGGAACGGCGGCGCTGAATGCCTCTGCGCAGACGCTGGCGTTTGCCGATGTGCCTGCGCCGGAGATCACCGCGGTGCGGCCGAACGGCGGCGCAGTCGACGTCCGGTTCAAGAATTTTTCTGAAAAGGCCCTTTACGAGGTGCAGAGCGCCACGGATCTCGCGGGGGAGTGGCAGACGGTCGCCACGCGCGTTCAGGCCACGGCTCTGAATGTCGTTCAGGGCGCGAATGGCGCGGAATTGCCGGCCACCGTGCAGGTGCCGGCCACCGACACCGTGCGCTTCTTCAAGGTGATTGTGCCGAACTCGGCGAAGTGAGCGAGCAAGCCTGAAAGGAAATGCCATGAAAAAACTTTTGATGATCACAGCGGCGTTGGCGGTTGCCGGTTCAATTCGGGCGGGCATTCAGCCGCTTGAGGGCTCCAATGTCGTCGGTTTCGCGGAGGTCACGGCGCAAGGCGGAAAAAACACCATTATCACCGTGCCGTTCGAGTCGTGTCTGGGGAACGGTTCGGCGGGGATGTTGAGCGATCTGGTCGCGACCTGCGGGTTGACCGCTCATGCCTCCGATCCCGCGCAAGCCGACCAGTTGGTCGTGTTGACGACCAACGGTGCCACGCAGGTCTATTATTATTATTACAACGATGCCGAGGATGGCTGGACTCCGATCACGTCGGCAATGCTGATGCCGGACGGGTCGAGCCAGGCGCTGACGCCGCCCGCCGCCACCAATTTCCCGGTTGCGCGCGGTCTGGGTTTTTGGGTCAAGCGGATGGCCAGCACGGCTTCAACCCTCTATGTCAAGGGACAGGTTTCTTCCGCCAAGCAGGCCACGCCGATCAGCGCGGGCCTCAACCTGATCGGATACGGGGCTGTCGAGCCGTTCGCGCTCAACGGTGTCGACTGGACCGGCGCCTATGGTACCGGCGGCATCAGTTCGACGACGGACCGGATTCTGGTGGGGAACGGAGATGGCACGTATACGACGTACTACTATTACATCAAGAAAGACGGCGGTTCTTCGTATTACGACCAGTTCACAAACAAATGGGTCAAGTCAACGTCGACGGGACCCGCGTTGCCCTCTTCGACGATCCCTGCAGGACAGGGGTTCTGGTATCACCGCCGGGGGGCCGGCGGCTTCACGTTCCGTCCGGACGGACAATAGGAGGCAAAGGTTTACCATGAAAAAATCAGTGTTGATTGCGCTTTTATTGACCGTGGGCAGCGTGATGACCTCGCAGGCGGTTGTGATCGGCTGGGCGGCTGAGGGATTGCCGTCCGGAACCGGGTACGCCCGGCTCGTTTATGTGGCCGACGGCTCAACGCCGGTTCTTACGGACGGGACTTGGTCCAGCGGCGTCGAGTTCATCAGCGAGCACGTCAGCGGTGCCGCGATTGACGGGACCACGCTGTATCCGCAGGAGTCGACGGACGGGACCCCGCGCGGCGCCGGCGCCTATTTCGTGGTGCTGTTCGATAGCGCGTACGCGAACTATACGGTCAGTACGACATCCATAACTTGGATGGATGCCGCTTCAATCAGCACGAGTGATTTTGATCCCATCACCGGGTACTTCACGCCGAATTCTTTCGACGATTGGGCGCTGATTCCTGAGCCGAGCGTGGCCACATTGCTGGCGATTGGTGCGGCGGTGGCGGCGTTGAGGCGCAGAAAACACGTGTAAGATTTTCCTATGCTGTTTCTGACGTTTCGTCCGATTACGCGTGGCCGGTTGCGTCGGTCGCGCGTTTTCTTTTTGGTCCTTTTTCTGGGGGCTTTGGCGTTCTACGGCCTAACCGTGGCGGCCGATGCTTTTCCCGGAGACAGCGCGGCATGGATCGCGTGGGCGGCGGGTCTGGATGTGCGGGAGGTGCCGACCCATCCGCTGCTGACGGCGCTGGGTCACTGGGCGGCCGGACTCCCGTGTTTTTCCCTCGCGATGCGGCTGAATGCGCTGGCCGTGGTGGCCGGAGCCGTGGCGGTGGCGTTTGTCTTCAAGATCGTCTGGTTCCTTGTTTTCGAATTGATGCGTGAGGAGTCCGCGGCTGCGCACGCTTCGAGGAACGCGACGTTCGGCGGTATTGTGGCCGCTTTTGCGGTGGCTGTCAGCCTTCCGTTCTGGCATGCGGCCACCCGATTCCGCCCAGAGATCTTCGATGTCGCCTTTCTGTTGGCGTGCGCTCATCTTCTGACCGTTTACGCACGGTCTCAAAACCTGCTTTGGCTACTCCTGTTCGGCGTGCTCTATGGGGCCGGTGTCGCGGAATCGCCGCTCTTTATCGTCGCCGCTCCGATGATGGCCGTCTTCGCCGTCATCACTGAATGGAAACTCTCCTGGTGCCGCATCGGCCGTTTGTTCGCTTCGGCTTGGCTTTCGCTGGCTGTGCTGGCGGGCGTCTATTACCTGTCGGCGCGGACTTTTGCCCTCGCGCACGATGAGACGCCGACGCTTCGGGCGCTCTTCCACATTGTGGTGCAGGTGTGGAGAGATCAGTTCGACGTGATCTCGAAGTTGGTGCCGCAACGGCTATGGCTGCCGGTCGTTGTCCTGGGCGTCGGTTCCGCGGGCCTGTCGTTTTTTGCCGCGTTCAAGACGTTGGATAATCGTCGGTCGTGGAGCCTTTTTATCCTGAGTGCGCTGCTGACGGTGTTCGCGATTCTTCTGTTGTTCAATGCGCCTTTCTCTCCGTGGGGGGTGCTGGTTCCAAAAGGCGTTGTCCCCGTCGCCACGTATGCGTTGGCGGGGATGGGGATCGGGCTGCTGGCGGCTTCGTGGCGGGCGTTGGCGGTGCTCAACGACCCCTTGGATGTCGATTATCCGGATGACGCGGAGGAGGCTGCGGGTGCGGAGGTCGCCTTGTCCGCTGCGCCTTCCCCCGCCATTTTTGCGGCCAGCCGGGGAACGGGATTGTTGGTGGTGCCGGCACTGCTCGTGTTGATGGCCGTGTCGGCCATTTTGAACGTCCGGCGGTTTTATGCCGATGACGGCGCCTTCGCGGACCGTGCGGCGGATGTCGTGCTGGACGGGCTGCAAGGGCGGACATGGGTGGTTTCGAACGGCATGATCGATCCCAATCTGCTGATCCGCGCGCACGAGCGCGGAACGGCGATCCATCTGCTTTGCCCGTACCGTGCGCAGGAAAAGAACTATACGGCGCATGTCCTGCGGGCGATGAGGTCTGATGCGACTTTTTCCGAGAACGATAAGCTTCGGGCAGGAAGTCTGATCGCCTTCAACTTCCATTTGTTCATCGACGACTTGTTCGCCATGGATGAGGCCATCGGCAAGAAGGCCGTGTGCATGGGATTGCCGGACATCTGGTACGGGGCGGGTGCCGTGCCGGTGCCGGAGCGGTTGTTCTTCGGCTGCGCCAAGAATGCTGACGAGTTGAAAGGTCGCGACCTGTTAACGGCTCACAAGACTTTATGGGATGCATGGGCGCCGTTTCTGGACGCCGGCGATGGCGCTCCGAGCCAGCTGTCCTATCGGCACCGCGTCGCGCTGCGGCGGCACTTCGCTTTTTTGGCGAACAATCTCGGCGTGACCTTGGACGACATCGGCCGGCCCGAGCAGGCGTTCGAATCCTATCAGAAAGCGCGTGCGATCTTCCCCGACAACATCAGCGCCCTACTCAACGTGTTCGACATGCTGTCGCGCGGCTACCATCCGGAGTTGAAGGATGCGGTTGAAAGACTTCTGCGCCAGAAGGTCGCGAATCCCCGCGACCGCTATCCGCTCTGGTCGCTGAGCAGGTATTACGGCTATGTGCGCAATTACGAAGTGTTCGTGAAGATGGGGTGGTCGTGGGCTTTGTCCAGCAGCCCGAGCTCCGTTCTGGCCGGTTTGCGCAACGCCTATTCGCTGCAGCAGGACGATGAGAAACGGGGGGCGCTGACGGCCATGATGGCGTCGATCTACGAGATGCGCGGCGATTATCAGCTCAGCGCGTCCGAATACCGGAAAACGCTTCAGCGTGACCCGAAGAACACGTTCGCGATTTCGGGCCTGACCCGCCTGGCGCTCCAGCAGAGCGTGGTCGATGACGCGCGTAAGATCCTCGAAGCGGGCGAAGCCGCCGGCGCGTCGAAACGACAGCTCAGACAGGACTGGGCCGCGCTCTATCTGGTCGCCGGCGACTTGCCGCGGGCCCGCGTGGTGCTGCAGGAGATCTGCGAAGAACCGGACGCCTCGCCGATGGCGCTGGCGATGCTGGCGATGGTGATGATTGAACAGCAGGACGTGGCGGCCGTCGAGTCCAAGGTTTTGCCGAGGCTGTCCAAAACCGCCGAGGGCAAGAATGCCTATTTCGTCCAGGTGATTCAGGGGCGGGTCTGGCAAAGCAAAGGCAAAGCCGGATACAAGAATGCGAGGCTCTGTTTTCAGCGCGCCGCGTTGATCCGGCCCGATGTGCAGGCATTGTCGGACGTCTTGTTGATGTTCGATGTCCTGCTGGAGGATCAGAAATCCGCCGAAGCCCATGCGCTGTCGATCCTGCGGCAGCGGCCGGACCAGCCGTACGCGAACTTCATCATGGGGTCGATCCGTCTGGAGCAGGGTCTGTACGGGGATGCGGAGACCTATCTGCGGCGCAGCGCGAACGGCGCCGCGCCAACGCTGGCCGCGCTCAACAACTATGCCCAAGTCCTCTGTCGCATCCGCAAATTGGAAGAGGCTGAGAAGGTCGCCCGACGGGCGGTTGAATTTTCGGCCGACCGTTACGAGGGATGGGCCACGCTGGCTTTCGTGCTTGCCGAAAAAGGGGATCCCGAGCATGCGGCAGAGTCGCTCGCGAAAGCCAGAAAGGCGAATGACCAGGACACGCGGTTGTATCTGGTGGACGCGTTGATCGCCGTCAAGCGAGGTGATCCTGATGCGGCCGAAAAGGCCCTCTCCTCGGTCGGAGGGGAATCGGAGCTTTCGGTGGCGGACCGGCGTGAATGGACGGGACTGCACGAGGAGATTGCACGTCTGCGCCGCGCGAAATAGCCGTGTGAGGGAAGTATATGAAACGGATGTGTTTGCTCATCGCGGGCGTCTGCGCCGCGACGGTTACGGCAACGGCGCAACTGGGCGCGGAATTGATCGGCAACGGCGATCTCTCGAAACTCGATGAGAAGGGGTGGCCGGTGGGCTGGCCGGGCGGCCGTCAGGCGCGTGTCGAGAAGGATGTGGCCGGGAACCGGCTGGTGCTCGACGGGCCTGGCGCGGGCGTGAATTTCAAGATTCCGCTCAAACCGGAGTACGGTCAGCTCAAGCTCGCCATGAAGATGAAGGTTACGGGCGTGACGCTCGGCAAGGAGAGCTGGCAGACCGGCCGCCTCACGATGTCGTATCACAGCGCGGCGGGCGAGCGCGTGGGTGAGTGGCCGAACGTTTTCGGCCTGACCGGCACGTCGGAGTGGACCGACTGCGAGCGCGTCTATCCGATCCCCACGAATGCGGTGACGCTGCAGATCAGCCCGTGCAACCTGGGCGCGGCGGGGCGCGTCGAGTTCCGGAACCTGTCGCTGACGGTCTGCCGCGTGCGCGCGCTGGTCAAGGCGGATGCGCCGCTGCCGCCGGGGGCGGAGGCGGCGCCGTGGAGCATCGGCGACGCGTGGCGGCAGACCACGCCGGCGCGCGAGCGGGTCTGCCTCAACGGTCTGTGGGGCTTCCGTCCGCTCATGAAAGGCGAGGCCGCCGGAGCCGTTCCGGCTGCGGGCGACTGCTGGGGTTGGTTCAAGGTGCCGGGCATCTGGCCGAACAACGGGCCCGAGTTCGAGACCGGCGCGCAGACGGTCTGGCTCGCGCCGTGGCTGGAGGAACGGGGCGGCGCGGCGGCGTTCGACCAGGCGTGGTACAAGCGGCGCTTCACCGTGCCGCAGGCGTGGGCCGGCCGCCGCGTCGCGCTCGACTTCACGATGCTGCAGACGCACGCCAAGGCCTATGTGGACGGCGTGGCGTGTGGCGAGCTGTGGTATCCGGGCGGCGAGCTGGAGCTGACCGGCGCGCTCAAGTCGGGCGCCGAGCAGGAGCTGGCGCTGCTGGTGACGGCGCGCCCGCTGACCACCGAGCGCAACGCGTTCATGGCGCCGGACCGCATCATCACCGACAAGGCCAGCGTGAAGCTCAAAGGCATCACCGGCGACCTTTTCCTCTGCGCCATGCCGGCCGCGGCGCGGCTCGAGGACGTGCAGGTCATCACCTCGGTCAAAGACGGGGCCATCACGTTCGCAACGGAGGGCGAGGGACTGGGGACGGGGAGTTACCGGCTGCGCGCGGAGGTGACGGGCTGCGGCGAGGCGAAGCGCGTGTTCGAGTCCGGCGCGCTGACGCCCGACGCGGCGGGCACGCTGCGCTTCACGGCGGCTTGGGCGGACGCGAAGCGATGGGACACCGACACGCCGCAGAACCGCTACACGGCGACGCTGACGCTGAGCGATGCGGCGGGCCAGGCGCTGGACACGCTGACGCCGGTGAGCTTCGGTTTCCGTGAGATCCGCATCCAGGGGCGCGACTTCGTGTTGAACGGCGCGCCGGTCCATCTGCGCGCGCTGTACAACAACAGCGCGAACGGCAGCGCCGATAAGGCCGGCAAGGCCGCCGCGCGCGAGCTCTGCCGGCGCATGGCCGAGTACGGGTTCAACGCGCTGATCGCCGGCAACTACGATTTCACGCCGGGTTCGGTGGGCTATCTCGACGGTCTATTGGAGGCGTGCGACGAGAAGGGCATGCTGATGGCCTTCTCGTTGCCGCACATGAAAGATTTCGGCTACAAGCTGGATGATCCCAAGACGGCCGAGCTCTACCGCAAGCAGACCGCGTGGCTGATCCGGCGCGCGCGGAATCATCCCGCGGTGATTTTCTATGCGCTGAACCACAACAGCACCGGGTACTACGGCGATCAGAATCCGATGAAGATCGATGGCGTGTACGAGATTCCCGAAGTCGAGGCCACCAAAAACATGTGGTGGGCTCGCAACCGTAAACAGGCGCGCCTCACGGATGCCATCGCCAAGGCGATCGATCCCACGCGGCCGGTCTACCACCATCAGTCGGGCAACTTGGGCGACATGCACACGGTGAACTGTTACCTCAACTGGGCGCCGGTGCAGGAGCGCAGCGACTGGACCGAACACTGGTCCACGCAAGGCGTCAAGCCGCTTTTCTTCGTGGAATGGGGGCTGCCGCACATTTCGAGCTGGTCGAGTTACCGCGGGCCGCAGTTCATCTGGCGCTGCGAGGCGTTCCAGAGCCTGTGGGCGGCCGAATTCGCGGCGCAGTTCTGGGGTGACGCGGCGTATCTCGACGACGACGCGGCGGTCAAGGCGCTGGACCACGAGGCGGCGCTGTGGGCCAGGGGCAAACCTTTCGCGTGGAGCACGCTCAATCAGCCGCTGCGTAATCTGCCGCAGAACTATACGGGCGTGCAGGCCCTTTTCGCGAACGACAACTGGCGCTCGCACCGCGCGTGGGGAGTGTCGGCGATGCTGCCGTGGGATCAGGGCGATTTTTGGCGGCGCATGGCGGCGACGCCGACGGCGGAGGTGCCCGACGCGCTCAAGGGCCTCAAATGCCCGGGACTGATGCCTGACCGCACGCAGCCGGGCGGGCAGTACATCCAGGACCTGGGCGTGCCCGAAGCCTTCGAGCCGACCGCGATCGGCAAGGCGATGCTGCGCTGGAACATGCAGGACTGCGCGTTCATCGGCGGACCTGCCGAGATGTTCACGTCGAAGGAGCATCTTTTCCCTTCGGGCGCAACGGTGAAGAAGAGTCTGGTGGTGCTCAATGATCGGCGCCGCAAACAGAGCGTGGCGTGGACCTGGCGGCTGTGGAATAAGGGAGACAAACTGATCGAGAAGTCCGGCACGATCGAGGTGGCGGCCGGCGGCAAAGCGGTTGTGCCTGTGGAATTCACGCTTCCGAAGAAGGCTCGGGACGGCGAGGGGTATCGGCTGACCGCGGTGTTCAACTTTGAAGGCGGGGCGACGCAGGTGGACGAACTGGCGGTGACGGCGGTGAAGCCGCCGGCCAAACCGGTCTTGGCCAAGCCGGTGCTGCTCTACGATCCCGCCGGGTTGACCGCCAAGGTGTTTGACCGCCTGCAGGTCCCGTATTCGGCCTTCGACGGGGGCCGCGCGCCGGCCTTGGACGAGGTGGTCGTGATCGGCCGCGAGGCGTTGGACGAGAAGGGTATCCAGTGGTTGCCCAAGGTCGCCGATGGCGCGCGGGTGCTGGTGTTCGAGCAGCGGGCGGCGGTGCTGGAAAGGTTGCTCGGATTCCGCATCGCGGAGCGCGGAGCGCGGCGGCTTTTCACGCGCTTTGCGCATCCCGTGACGCAGCCGTTCGACGATGCGTGCTTCCGTGACTGGACTGGCTCGGCGACGTTGCTGCCGCCGCATCTGGGCGGGCTGCCCGAGGCGGAGACGCACGATCCGAAGTGGAGGTGGTGCGGTTTCGAGAACACGCATGTCTGGCGATGCGGGAGCCGAGGCAACGTGGCGTCGGTCCTGATCGAGAAGCCGGCGAAGGGCGACTGGCGGGCGCTGGTCGACGGCGAGTTCGATCTCCAGTACGCCGCTCTCTTGGAGAACGTGGAGGGTCGGGGGCGCGTGATCTTCTGCCAGTTGGATGTGACGGGGCGCACCGAGAACGATCCGGTGGCCGACCGGCTGGTGGTGAACCTTCTGGACTATCTTGACCGGGCGCAAGCCGAGACCAAACGGGCGACCGTCGGGTTGGGCGGAGTGTGCGAGACACTGCTGCGCGGTATGGGGGTGGTCGCGGTCCCGGACGGTGTGGAGAAGACGAGTGCCTCCGGGCGGCTGCTGGTGGCCGGGCCGGGTGCGGTGCCGCCGCAGGGGCTTGCTCAGGCCGTGGAACAGGGAATGAACGTCCTGTGTCTGGGGCTGAGCGACGCGGATCTTCAGGCGTGGTGTCCGGTGCCGGTTGCGACCGTGCGCACGAACGCGTGCTTCGCGCGCATCGAACGGCGGCCTTCAGAACTGAACGGGCTCTGCAACGCCGATTGGGCGTGGCACGGGAGGATGACCTTCGACGCGCTGGCTGTGCCGGAGGGCGAGCGGGCGTCGGCGAGCCCGGCGCTGCGCGTGATCCGTCACGGGAAAGGCCGCGTGGTGCTGTGGCAGGTCCCGCCGTGGCAGATCGACGAAAAGGCCAAGCCCTATCTGCGCACCAGCAAGCGGCATGCGAACGCGATGGCGGCGCGGCTCCTGGCCAATCTCGGCGCCGGATTCAAGACGCCGCTGGCCGAACGTTTCGCGGTGCCGGTCGCGAAGGCGTGGCTGAACAGCTGCTATCTCGACGTCCCCGAGGCTGGCGACGATCCCTACCGATATTACCGCTGGTAGACCTTCCGGCTTGTCACCCCCGAACGCTTGTGGTGTAATCAATACGCGATGGAAATCAAAAAGAATTCGTATACCTTCGTGCTTACGAAGGAGCAGCAGGAGGCGCTCAAGATCCTGCTCAACATGGGCAATTACAAGCGCAAAGAGGTGCCGCACACGCTGATCGCGGTCGAGGCGCAGGATTGCGTGGTCAATCTCTATAAGAGCGGAAAATGCCTCGTGCAAGGCAAAGGCGCCGAAGATTTCGTGCTCTTTTTTCTCGAGCCGAACGTGCTCCAGTCCGCAACCGTCGGGTATGAGGAAATCCTGAACCCCGACCTCGTTGCACCTCACATGGGCATCGACGAGAGCGGCAAAGGCGATTTCTTCGGGCCTCTCGTGGCTTGCGCGGTTTATGTGGATCCCGACCTCGCGCACGCCATGCAGGACCTCGGCGTGAAGGACTGCAAACTGCTCACCGACAAGGCGGTTTTTTTCATCGGCAACAAGACACGGCAGCTTCTCGGCCCCAAGCGCTTTGCCATGGTCGCCATCGGCCCGGAGGCCTACAACCGGCTCTATGCCAAGATGCGCAACGTGAACACCCTTCTGGCGTGGGCACATGCCCGCTGTATCGAGAACCTGATGGAGTCTGTGCCGGACTGCCCGCGCGCGGTGGCCGACCAGTTCGGCGCGAAGCAGGTGATCGAACGGGCGCTGATGAAAAAGGGCCGCTCGATCAAGCTCGAGCAGCGGCATAAGGCGGAATCCGACATTGCGGTCGCCGCGGCCTCCGTGCTCGCCCGCGAGGCGTTTCTGCGCGGCCTTGTCCGCTTAGGTGAGACGTACGGCATCCAAGCGCACAAAGGCGCGTCAGAGCAGGTCAAGGCTTCGGCCATCGAACTGATCAAGAAGGCCGGGCCGGAGGTTCTGATCAAGACCTGCAAGTGCCACTTCCGCACGGCCGATCAGGTGCTCGCCGCCTGCGGCTCCTCTCGGGCCGCGCTCGGTCCCGACGGCCAAGCGGTGTCGCGTCCGAAGGATGCGTGATGCGCAAACGCTCAACGTCGCGCACGGAACGTTGAACGGGGAAAAGAAAAGGGGCAAGCCGGTCGCTTGCCCCAGATTGGAATCGTGCCAAGCCTAGCGCTGGCCGATTCGAATCTCGCCGATCACCGCGCCTGTTCACGGGTCACGGCTGCACCCATTCACGCGTGCGTCTCACTTCCCAGCGTCCCGGCTGCCATTGCTTGATGCGGCGCCCGTATGCGTCGAAGGTTTCGATCCAGCAGCCTTCGACCCACACGCGGCTCTCGCGCTCTTGCCAATAGCCGCTCGGAGCCACGACGACAGGCGCCGGCGCGGCCACGACGACAGGCGCGGGCTCGGCCACCACGACGGGCGGCGGGGTCGGCGTCGGCACCCGCAGCGCGCCCATGACAAGACCGACGACAGCTCCTTCGGGGCTGGGCCCCGGTCCCGGTCCGGGCCCGAAAACAGGTCCCCTCGGAGCGTGCGGAGAGCCTCCGTGGTGATGCTCGGGGCCAGAGCTGAAGCCGGGGCCTCTCGGGGTTTGATGGCCGCCGCCGGATGGGGGGGTGCCCCCTCCCGGTCTGACCGAGTTGCCGCCGGGGGCCTGGGGGCTGCCGCCAGAGTGCTGTCCCTGTCCTGCGCCGCCGCCTTGATTTACCTCGGGGCGTTGTCCGGGCCCACCTTGAGGCCCGGGGGCTGCCGGCGCCGAACCCGCCGTTATCACACATGTCGCCGCAATCAATCCCCATAAAACCGTTTTGTTTGTGTTTTTCATGGTGCTTCCTTTCTGACGCGCCGGAATGGCTCCTTCCATTCACTGCCGCATCTCTTAAACAACCGCATTAAACGGTTGCTTAATCACTTTATTGCCTTGGACCGTTTATATTATTCATCTTTTTTGAAGAGTCCGCAAGAGGGGGCGTGATATTCCAGCCAAAAGGAGATTTTGGACCAGAGAATGGCGAGCATCGGATCGAGATTGCTTATTGCCGACGCCGGCGGTTTTTGGCTTAATACGCGGCAAAGCAAAGGATTTGATGTATGGCAGAACTGATTGTCGCTCTCGATGTCTCCTCGACCGCCGAAGTCGAAAATACCGTTGACCGTCTCGGCGCGGCGGTTTCATTCTACAAAATCGGGCTGGAACTTTTCAGCGCGGAGGGTCCGGATGTCGTCCGCGCCGTCAAAAGCCGCGGCAAAAAGGTCTTCTTGGATCTGAAGCTGCACGATATTCCGCGCACCGTGGAGCGCGCGGTCAAAGCGGGTGCGGCGTTGGGCGTAGACCTGATGACCATCCACGCATCGGGCTGCAAAACCATGATCCGGGCGGCCAAGGACGCGGCTCTTTCCTGCGGCCCGAACGCGCCCAGAATCTTGGCGGTGACCGTTCTGACCAGCCTCGACCAGTCCGACCTCGGCGATCTCGGGGTTAACCGCGAGATGAAGGCCCAGGTTGAGGCATTGGGCTTGCTCGCGTGCGGGAACGGCGCGGACGGCATTGTCTGCTCGCCCAAAGAAGTGGCCAACATGCGCGCGGTGCTCGGGCCCCGGGCGCTGCTGGTGACGCCGGGGGTGCGTCCGTCCGGAGCCGCCGTCGGCGACCAGAAACGCGTGGCGACGCCTGGCCAGGCCGTGGCGGACGGGTCAACGCACCTGGTGGTCGGGCGCCCCATCCTCGAGGCGGTCGATCCCGCCGCCGCCGCGCGGGCGATCATCGCCGAGATGGCGGGCGTGTGACGGGCTTAACGCATCAGCAGCAGCCAGACGAAAAGCACGCCCAGCGAGGCGAGGGTAACCGGCACGCCCGCGCGGGCGTGTTCCCTGAAGCTCAGCGACACGCCCTGCCGCTGCGCCTGCTCGATCACGATCAGGTTCGCGATGCTGCCGATCGTGATGAGGTTCCCGGCGAACGTGCTCGACAGGGCCAGCACGTACCAGGACTCGTTGCCGGCACCTTCCAGAAAGCGCACCAGCAGCATGACGGCGGGCACATTGCTCACCAGATTGCTCAGCAGCGCACCCACGGCGGTCAGCGCGAAAGGGGCTGCGACGGTGATGCCGTGATTCGCCAGCCAGGACAGGGTACGTTCCGGGGTCCCGGTGGTTTCAATGCCGGCGATCACCACGAAGAGCCCGCAGAAGAGCATGATGAGGCTCCAGTCGATCAAGCCCAACAGCCGCCGCACGTCCATGCGGCGGCTGCACAGCAGAATCCCTCCGGCCGTCAGCGCGGTGATCTCGCGCGGCACACTCGTGAAGAAAAGCGCGATGACCCCCGCCATGACCAGCAGCCCCTTCCACATCTGCCAGGAGGGCTGGCCGTCGGTTTGAGGCCAAAGGTCTGAAGCCGGAGGAGACGGTTTTTCGCTGGCGAGCCGGCCGCGGTAGAGGAAGAGCAGGATGCCATAGGCGGCGGCCATGGCCGCGAGCGTCGGTACGCTGCACCAGAGCAGGAAATGTCCGAAATGGAGCTTTCCCATCTGGCCGATCAGCATGTTTTGCGGATTGCCGATGAGGGTTGCCGCCGAACCGATGTTGCTGGAGCAGGCGAGGCCGATCAGATACGGCATGGGGTTCAGCCTAGCCCGCAGCACGGCCACGGTCAGGATCGGGGTGAAGGCGAGGCAGACGATGTCGTTGACCAACACCGCCGACAGAACGCCGCTCACCGCCATGAGCAGGAAGAGGAACCGTCTGGGGTGCGCCGTCAGTCGGCTGAGCGCCTCTGCGGCGCGCGCGTAAAACCCGCTCAAACGGAGCTGGGCCGAGACCAGCATCAGTCCGAACAGCAAGAGGAGCGTGGGCGCGTCGATCGAGGCGAGGGCGGATTTGAGCGGTAGCACGCCGGTCGTCACCATGGCGATCGCGCCCAGCAAAGCGATGCCGGTGCGGTCGATCGTCAGGCCCGGTACGCCGCCCGCCGCGATGCCGCAGTAGGTGATGCCGAAAATCATCCAGCAGGCCAGAGGGGTTGTCATGCCCGCATATCATACCTGTCGGCCCGCGGTCCCGCAACCCCGTCCCGCTGCGGCGGGTGACGGCCGCGGCTCGGTCAAAACTCGGTTATTCCGGTTTACAGGAGGGGAGGGGTAAGGTAAAATCATGAGATTACGATAAAAAATCGCTTAGCGCCGCATCAGGCGCGATCACGGGAAAGGATGGGTTGATGAAAAAAACGAGTGTTGTTCCCAACGTGCTGGTCGGCATGATGGTTGCCGGTTTGGGCGCGGGGATGGTGGGGCTGACGACGGGGTGTTCGACGGCGTGTTGCGGATGCAAGGCTAACAAGGAGACGATCCAGATGAAGAGCGCGGATTTCTATAAGGATGGGAAGTTCGATGGTGCGAAGGCCAAGCAGGCCTATTTCGACATGATGACCCGGTTCAACGTGCCGGTCTACGGCGCGCTGAAAAAGGACGACAATTTCTTTTGGGCGGTCGATTTCGCCAAGGGCGATTTCGCCTCGTTCGGCATGGGCGGCGTGATTTGGGTGAATGAGAAGGCGGAGGGCTATTTCGGGCATGAGATCTATCTGCTCCCGAACCAGAGCATCGCCGAACACCGCCATTTGCCCACGGCGGACAAGGACGGCAAGGCCATCCGCTGCAAGATCGAGAGTTGGCAGGTGCGCCACGGTTATGTGTATGGATTCAGCGAGGTCGGCGAGCCCAATCTCGACACGTATCCGGAAGCCAAGGCGATGCTGTCCAAAGTCCAGATCCCGCACCTCAAGAGCGTGCATGTCGAGCGGTGGGAAGCCGATGGCTCGATCCACAAGCTGCCCGCGCCCGAGACGTGGCACTTCATGATGGGCGGTAAGGACGGGGCGATTGTGACCGAGTACGCGACGTACCACGACGGCGCGGGCCTGCGTTTCTCGGTGCCGGGAGTGGGTTTCTAAGTTCAACAAGGGAGAGATGTCATGACGTATCATCACACGGGGATTCCTGTTTTCGAGAAGATGGAAGGCATGATGTATGTGGAGCCGCTCAAGGTCTGGGTGACCGACGCGGGCGCGAGCCCGTACAAGGTGGAGTGGCTCTATTTTGAGCCGGACAGCCCGATGGCCGCCGCCATCCAGGGCGACACCCACGTGGCCTACGTGGTCGAAAACATCGCCGAGGCCGTGAAGGGCAAGAGCGTCTTGTGGCCGGTCTGCGAGCCGATGCCGGGCCTGAAGATCGCGTTCATTTACGATCAAGGGCTGGCGGTCGAGCTGATGCAGTTGGGCTGAGCGATACACTCGAAATGCGGGAGCGCTCATTTTCGCGGGCCGGACGTGCGGCCAGTGACTGGGTCTCCCGCCGATCAACCGAAGAGAAAAGGATTTATATCATGCCGATGAAGAAGTTTATCAATGATCCGGCAAATCTGACCAAGGAGTTGCTGGAAGGACTGACGATGTGTTACAGCGGCAAGGTCAAGCTGGTGAACGAGAAGATCGTGGCCCGCGCAGTGCCGAAAGATCAGGGGAAGGTTGCGATCGTCACGCTGGGCGGCGCGGGGCACGAGCCGGCGCTGAGCGGCTTTGTGGGCGAGGGCATGCTCGACGCGAGCGTGGTCGGCGACATCTTTGCCGCGCCGGGGGCGCCGAAAGTGCTGGAGGCCCTGCGCATGTTCAAGCGCGATGCCGGCATTCTTTTGGTGACGCTGAACCACGCGGGCGACCGCATGAGCGCGAGCAAGGCGCTGCGCGACGCCCAGAAAGAGGGCATCAAAGTCCGCGAGATCGTGACGCACGAGGACATCAGCGCGGGGATCGACATCGATCCCGAGGAGAAACGCGGCTTGGCCGGATGCATCCCCCTTTACAAGGTGATCGGCGCGGCGGCCGAGGCGGGCAAGAGCCTGGACGAGGTCGCGGAGATCGGCGAGCGCTTCAACCAGCAGATGGCGACGCTGGCCGTGGCGATGACCGGCTGCACGCATCCGCAGAACGGCGGCACGATCGCGGTGCTGCCCGACGACGAGATGGAAATCGGCATGGGCCAGCACGGCGAGGCCGGCGGCGGCCGCACGAAGATCCTCACGGCGGATGAGACCGCCGCGCGCATGATCGAGCCGCTCGTCAAGGCGACCGGCGTGAAGGCGGGCGACACCGCGCTGCTGATCATCAACGGCGTCGGCGCGACCACGCTGATGGAGATGCTGATCGTCTATCGCAAGGCGGCCCAGCTGTTGGCCGCGAAGGGCGTGAAAGTCACTCCCGGCGCGTGCGGCGAATATCTGACCGTGCAGGAGATGGCCGGTTTCCAGATGATCCTCTGCAAGCTGGACGCGGACCACGCGGAGTATCTGAAGGCGACGGCCCGCACCCCGTATTGGACCGCGTAGCGCAGTGATCATTTAGGAGTTAGGATTTAGGAGTTGGAATGCGTTCCTCTCAGACTCCTAAATCCTCCTTCCTGGATCCTAAATCCCAAGAGGTGCTTGTGCTGACGATTCAGAACTTCAAGACGATGATCGCCGCGGCCGGCGACGATATCCGCGCGGGCGAAAAAAAATTCTCCGAGCTGGATGCCGCTGCGGGCGGCGACGGCGATCATGGGACCGCGATCGTGACGGCTTTCAACGCGATGGCCAAAGCCGACGGCGCGGATTTCAAGAGCTATCTCAAGGCCTTGAGCGACGCTCTTCAGAACGAGGCGTGCGGCTCGACCAGCACGCTTTACGGCTCGTGGCTGCAGGGCATGAGCGATACGGCTCCGGAGGGCGCGGCGGAACTCGACGCGGCGACGCTCGCCAAGGTCTTCAACGGAGGCCTCGAAGAACTCGGCTTCGTCACGCGCGCCCGCGTGGGCGACAAAACATTGATGGATGCGCTCATGCCCGCGACGGAGGCGCTGTCGTCGGCGCAGGCGGACGGCGTCGCCGCGATGTTCGGCAAGGCCGCCGATGCGGCTAAGAAGGGCGCGGAGGCCACCTGTGCAATGCGCGCCAAGTTCGGTCGCGCGAAGAACCTCGGCGACCGTTCGATCGGCCCGTGTGACGCGGGTGCCGCCTCCATGGCGTGCATCTTCGCCGCATTTGCGAAGTCGGTGTAGGAAAGGGAATAAGGAGTTTTATCATGGCTGATTTGGATGACATTCGCGATGGCAAGAACTACGGCATCGGCGAAGCGCAGAAGTGTGAGGGATTTTTTCTCAAGGGCTCGGGCAATCTCGACTGGGGCATGAAGGACCGTCTCAGCCGCATTTTCAACCCGGCGACGGGCAAGAGCGTGATGCTGGCGTTCGACCACGGTTTCATCATGGGGCCGACCTCGGGCGTCGAGCGTATCGATCTGGGCATTTTGCCGCTGATCGAATTTGCGGATTGCCTGATGTGCGCCCGCGGCGTGCTGCGCTCGCTGGTGCCGCCGAGCAGCCGCAAGCCGGTCTGCCTGCGCTCCGATGCGGGCACCTCGATCCTGACCGAGCTCAACAACAACGTCGTCATCGACGTCCAGGACGCGGTGAAGCTGAACGCGTCGGCGATGGCGGTGATGGTGGCGATCGGCGACCACAAGTACGAGGCGCAGACCGTGGCGAACCTCTATCAGGCGGTGGATGCCGGGCAGGCGTACGGCATTCCTGTCATGGGCGTGACCGCGGTTGGCAAGGACATGGTGCGCGATGCGCGCTACTTCGGCCTGGCTTCGCGGATCTGCGCGGAGAACGGCGCGAACATCGTCAAGACCTACTATACCGAAGGGTTCGAAAAGGTCGTGTCGTGCTGCCCCGTGCCGATCGTGATCGCGGGCGGCAAGAAGCTGCCGGAGCTGGAAGCGCTGGAACTGGCCTACAGGGCGATCCAGAGCGGCGCTGCGGGCGTCGACATGGGGCGCAACGTCTTCCAGTCGGAGAAGCCCACGGCGATGATTCAGGCGGTCTCGGCGGTTGTCCACAAGGGCATGAAGCCGGCCGAGGCTTTCCAGATGTTCAACGATCTGCAGTAGGCGGATCGGCCTCTGCCCGCAGAGGGAACACAACGGGGAGGGCTCCGCGGTCACGCGGAGCCCTCCTGTTTTAGATGACGATCCGATACGGGGTCATGTGAGAGAGAACAAAACCGTGGCGTGTGTAGAAACGTTGCGCGCCCGCGTTGATGTTGTCCGTCAGCAGAGTGATGCGCCGGTAGCCGCCGCCCCGCGCAAATTCGACGGCGTGTTCCAGCAGGGCTGAACCGTAACCCCGATTGCGGAATCCGGACCGTATGATCAGGTCTTCGAGCAAAAGGACATCCCCTCCGCAGACGGTGCTGACGAGGAATTGGACGCTGACCATTCCGAGAAGCTCGGAGCCGTTGCGGAGCACAAAGACCCGACCGCGCTGGGGGTTGCCGACCAACAGGTTGAGCGCGCTCCTTTGCTTCGCGAGATCAGGCATGAATTCCGTCTCGATGGTGAAAAGTAAACCGAGCAAATCGCACAGTTGCGGAATGTCAGAATGGGTTGCGTCGTCGAGCGAGATCATGGTTTCCTCCCGTCAGGTGGTACGGCTCTCGTGTTTAGCGAATGATTGAGGTGTCAGTTGCGCGGCAGCCTTTTTTGAAAACCGGCGCGGATCGATGCGGAATTTCTTTAGCTTGTAGCGCACCATGCGCGATGTGATGCCGATCTCCCGCGCGACCGCGCACACGTTGCCGTTTTTTTTCTTGAGCGCATCCAGCAGCACGGCCGATTCCATCTGGTGGATGCGGCTTTTTAGCGTGGTGTCATTGTCGCCGGGACTGCAGGCCGGCTGGTTGGCCCTGACGGATTGCGGCAGGTGCTCCGGCAGCAGGAGCGAGCCGGAGCAGAGCAGGACCGCATACTCGATGCAGTTCTCCAGCTCGCGCACGTTTCCGGGCCAGGCGTAACGGACGAGTTCCCGCATGGTCTCGCCGGCAATCGGGGGCCGCGTTTTCGTCATCAGGTTCGCGTACTTCTGAACGAAGTGGTTGGCGAGCACGGGGATGTCACCTGGGCGGTCGCGCAGCGGCGGGATTGGGATGGGAAAGACGTTGATGCGGTAATAGAGATCGGCTCTGAACGTGCCGTTACGCATGGCCTCTTCAAGGTTGCGGTTCGTGGCGGCGATGACGCGCACGTCGGCCTTGATCGTCTCGTTGCCGCCGACGCGTTCGAATTCGCACTCCTGCAGCACGCGCAGCAGTTTAGCCTGCATGGCCGCGGAGATCTCCCCGATCTCGTCGAGAAAGACCGTGCCGCCCTGGGCTTCTTCGATCCGGCCGATTCGGCGCGCGACGGCTCCGGTGAACGCGCCCTTCTCATGGCCGAACAGCTCGCTTTCGAAAAGATTTTCGTTGAGCGCCGCGCAGTTGATGCGCACGAACGGCTTGCAGGCCCGGGTGCTGTTGTAGTGGATGGCCGAAGCGACCAGTTCCTTGCCGGTGCCGGATTCGCCGCGGATCAAGACGGTCGCCTGCGTCGGCGCGACTTGCTGAACGCGCATCTGCACGTGGCGGATGGCGTCAGAGTTGCCGGCCATCTTGCGTTGCTGCGCCTGCATGCTCACCACCGAACGGAGTCGCGCGTTCTCGCGCTCGAGCGCTTCGCGCTCCTGTTTGAGCTGGCACCGGTACTGCACGTCATGCGCGATGAGGCGCGCGACAATGCCGAGAAAGTCTTTGAGCTCGTTGAGGTGGCTGACTTCGCGCAGGCCTGGATCGTCCACTGAAAGCACGCCGATCGTTTCCGACGCCAGACGGATGGGCACGCAGACGAACCCCAGTGTTTTACGCCATTCGGGGGATCGCTGAAAGATGCGCGACTGGAACTCCGGCTCGTCGGCGATGCGGTTCAGGACAACGGGCTCGCCGGTCGTCAGCACCTTGCCGACGATGCCTTCGCCACGGTGATAAACGGCGGAGAGTTGCGCGGGCTCATTCATCCCGTGTGCGGCCCCCACGATCAGCCGCTCGTGATCGCAGTCGACCAACAGGATCGTGCCGCGCACGAGGCCGAGGTTCGTCTCCAAAAGACGCAATGTCCGTTGGAGCAACTCGTCTTGGCCGGTGAAGTGCACCATCAATTCACAGAGTTTTCGAAGAACCATCATCTCGATGGTCCTGTCGCAGCCGTCAGCCATGTGGTCACAGTGCATAATCGTTTACCTGCCGTCTGAAAAGCAGGTCTTATGCCATGGAGGCCATTCTCTTGAAGGAGCCACATTTCAACGACATAAACGCAATGTTCATCGTAACGATTGAAGTACATATGGCACATGACGACATTCTTGTCTGTATTTGAAAAGAGAAACAAACAGGAAGAAGTCGCCCTTCAGGACACGACAATCCTTTCACTGTCGACAGAAGTGTCCGTAAACGGGCGCACGGCTCCTCAATCGCTATGAACGCGAACACGTTACGAAGATCGGCGGGCCGCCGGAGCGCGCCGAAGTGACAATCCTTTCCGATCCCGCCGGCGATACGGAAAACCGCCTTACAAGGAGCCGCGAAGAATTCGGCCTAGACGTTAACACGCTGCGTGAGAGCGGGTTGTGGAATTCAAGAACGCACTCCCGCATACGGCGTAAACCGCATTGGCATGTTTCCTGTTTATAGGACAGGCACTTGCGGCCCATGAACGGGACGGACGACACGTATAAGGGTTACCTCACCTATGCGCGCTACGAGGCGCCGTTGCTGAAAGGGTTCTTCGGCAAGCGCAGCGAGTTGAACCACGCCGTCCAGCTCGAGGTCTTCGAGCCGGGCGACTACTACGAGACCGACGAGACCGCCGTGTTCCTGCGCTGGGAGGTGAACGCGAAATTCTGAGGTGGACGGCAGGACTGGGACTCGCCCGCCTGTTGACGGTGCGGCACAGGAGGGCGAGCGCCCTGCGAGCGGAGAAAGGGAAATCATGATCGACGCGACAAACAAACTGAGCTTCAGCGACACGACGTTGCGCGACGGCGAGCAGGCGCCGGGCGTGGTGTTCTCACTGGCCGACAAGCTGCGCATCGCCGCGGCGCTCGACGCGCTGGGCGTGGATGAGGCCGAGGTCGGCTCCGCGGCGATGGGCGCCGAAGAGCTGGCCGGTCTTCGCGTCCTGGCGTCGCAGGGGTACCGCATGAGGCTCTCGTGCTGGTGCCGATCCTTGGAGGAGGACGTCTATTACGCGGTCAAGGCCGGGATCGGCACGGTCAACGTGTCGTTTCCCGTCTCGGACCTTCTGCTGGCGTCGATGGACCGCTGCAGGGACTGGGTGTTTCACCATCTCGACAGCATGCTCGGCTTTGCGGCGCAGACCGGCTGTCGCTACTCGGTGGGCTTGCAGGATGCCGGGCGCGCCGATCCCGCGTTTCTGGACCGCGTCGTGCGGCAGGTTGCGGAGCTGCGCGCGTTCCGAGTGCGCATCTCGGATACGGTGGGCATCCTCAACCCGTTCACCGCGGCCGCGCTGATTGCCCGCGTGAAGTCGGCTGCGCCCGGCTTGGGCGTTTCATTCCACGCGCACAACGATCTCGGCATGGCGGTGGCGAACACGCTGGCGGCGGCGCAGGCGGGGGCCGACACGCTGGACTGCACGGTGAACGGATTGGGCGAGCGCGCGGGCAACTGTCCGCTCGAAGAGCTGCTTTTCGCGCTCGCGTACTCCGCCGGCGTTCCGCTGGCGTGGTCCCCTGAAAAGCTGATGGCGCTGTGCGAGCTGACGGCCGAGGCGTCGGGGCGGCCGGTGCCGCTCGCGAAACCCGTTACCGGCGCGATGGCTCTACGGCACGAGTCGGGCATTCACGTGCGCAGCCTGCTGAAAGACCCGCTCGCGTACGCGGCCTATCCGCCGTCGGCCATCGGCCGCACGGACCACGCGTTTGCTTTGGGCAAGCACTCGGGGGCGGCGGGCGTCAAGGCGTTCTTTGCGGCGCACGGCATTGTTTTGAGCTTCGACGAGGTCCGGCGCTTGACCGAGGCCGTTCGCCAGGAGGCGCGCCGGCTGAAGCGCGATCTAGATGATCACGAGGTGCTCGAGCTGCACCGGCCGGTGTTCGAGGCGAGCTTCGGCGGACAGGCGACAAAGGTGGTGTGACGCATGGCAAAAGCGTTCAGAGTTCTCTGCGTGGGGTTGACGGCGCTGCTGGCGCTGTTTGTCGCCGGCACGCTGGGCCATGTGTTCGTCGTGTCGCCGACGGTCCTGGGCCGGGCTTTGACGGACGGCTCGCTACTTCCGGTTCTGGGGGTCAGCCTTCAGACGTCGCTGTGCGCGGCGCTGCTGGCGATGGGGCTGGGGACGCCGGTGGCCTATGTGCTGGCGCGCCGGGAGTTCCGCGGCAAGACCGCGCTGGAGACGCTGCTGGATCTGCCGGTGGCGCTGCCGCCGATGGTCGCCGGGCTGGCGCTGCTGCTGCTCGTCTCGCCCGCCGCGCCGCTGGGGGGCTTGCTGGGGCGGGCCGGCGTCGGCCTGATCTTCACGAAAGCCGGCATCGTGCTGGCGCAGTTCTTCGTGGCCCTCCCGTTCTATATCCGGGCGGTGCGCTCGGCGATCACGGCCATCCCGCCCTCGATTCCGGCGGCCGCGGCGCTGCTGCGCGCGAGCGAAGGATACACGTTCTTCCATGTGATTTTGCCCCTGAGCCGCGACGGCCTGATCAGCGGGTTCGTGATGTGCTGGGCGCGGGCGCTGGGCGAGTTCGGCGCGACGGCCATGGTGGCGGGCTGCATCCCGGGGGTCACAGAAACGCTGCCCGTGGCGATCTACACGCGCGCCACCGCCGGCGACCTGGCGTCCGCCGGAGCCGCGGCGTTCTGCCTGTCGGCGCTCTCTTTCCTGGCGCTGACCGCCCTGCGGCTGGCGTTCCGGCCGGAAGCGGCGAGGAGGCTGGCATGATCGCGTGCGACCAGATTTGCAAACGCTTCGGCGACCGGCGCGTGCTGGAGGACGTCTCGTTCACGATCGAGCGCGGGGCCTTCTCCATCTTGCTGGGTCCGAGCGGCTGCGGCAAGACGCTGCTGCTCTCGATCTTGGCGGGGCTGGAGGCTCCGTCGTCCGGGCGCGTGCTGATCGGCGGCAGCGACTTGACGCGCGTCCCGCCGGAGCGGAGACCCGTGACCATGGTGTTTCAGCGGCACGCGCTCTTTCCCCATCTGACGGTTTTCGAGAACATCGCGTTCAGCATGCGGGTCCGGCACCTGCATCAGGACGCGATCCGCTCGCGCGTCGAGGACCTGCTGGGCCTGATCGATTTGGAGTCGTATCGCCATGCGAAGCCTGACGTGCTCAGCGGCGGGCAGTGCCAGCGGGTGGCCTTCGCGCGGGCGCTGGCCTCCGATGCCGAGGTGGTGCTGTTCGACGAACCCCTGAACAGCCTCGACAAGGGAATGAAGTCCTCGCTGGTCGCGGAACTCAAGAAATGGCACAAATACAAGCGTTTTACGGCCCTTTATGTGACGCACGATCTTGAGGAAGCTTTTGCGCTGGGGGATCGCGTGCTGGGGATGAAAAAAGGCAAGGTGGCGCAAACCGCTTTTGAATGAGGCGAGGGCGGCTCGCTCCGGTCATTGAACGGTTGCCATCGACGCGGAAGGGGAGTGTCGGGCGGCGTTATGAACGGTCGGCGCGAAAACCGACAAACCGCAAAATAGCCTTTGAGCCGGATCGCACGCGCGTGATAGGATGTAAACCGTTAACACGTGAAGGGCGTTTTATTTTGGGGAGTCTGCCAAGGAGATTTGAAACATGAGGATGATGTTTGGATGGGGGGCTTTTGTTCTCGCGTGCGCTTGCTTCGTACAGGCGGAGGACGTGCCGATCACGGTGACAAGCGAGCGGATCGCGCTGACGCTGGGGCGTGCGGAGAAGGGTGCGGTCGTGTCGCTCAAAACGCGCGCGGGCGTGGAATTCGCGGCCGTGGGGCAGAAACCCGCAAACCTGTTTAGCCTGACGTTCTCACAGCAGGCACCGGTGCCTGGGGCAGAGCTTCTGTTGTCGAGCGCGGATGCGAAGGCCTTCACTGCCGATGTCAAGGACGGGGCCGGCGGGACGTGCGCGACGCTGGTCTACGAGGGCTTCACGCAAGGGGTTGCCCGCGTGGTTTGCACGGTGCGGACGAAGCCGGGCGACGCGATGGCGCGCTGGGGCATCGCCGTGCAGATGCGGGACGGCTGGGTGCTTGAGAAGGTGCAGTATCCGTTCGTGACGCTGGCCGCGCAGCTGGGCACGAGCGTCGAGGACGACGCGGCCGTGCTGGGAACCGCCAAAGGCGGCATTTTCCGCCGGCCCGGGACGATGAAGCCCGGCTGGCGGAGCGCGGGAAGCCAACCCGGCAATCTGGCGGCGGCGTTCGGCTGTTACTACGACGACCGCGCGGGGTTCTACACCGCGGCGGAGGACGGCAAGGGGTATCCCAAAGATCTGATCCTGACCCGCACGGCGGCCGGCGTGGAGTTCAGCTGGTCTCGCCCGTGTTTCGCGACCGGCGCGGACACGCAGGGATACGACGTCGTGATGTCCGCTTGCGGCGGGTCGGACGGCGCGCCGTCCGACTGGCGCGATGCGGCGGATCTCTACAAGGCGTGGGCGCTGACGCAGCCGTGGTGCGCGACGCCCTTTGCGCAGCGCGGCGATCTGCCCGCTTGGCTCAAAGACGGGCCGGCGATGGTTCGGTTCGGGCGCGAATGGCTGGCCGACCCGGAGCGCATTGAGCGCTGGCTGACGCAGTACTGGCAGAAGTACTTCCCGCAGATGCCGCTCATCACGGCGTACTGGGGTTGGGAGAAGCGCGGCAGCTGGGTGACGCCCGACTACTTCCCGATCTATCCGACGGACGAGCAGTTCACCAACCTGGTGGCGAAGACGCGCAAGATGGGGTGCCATGCGTTTCCGTGGCCCTCGGGTTACCACTGGACGCTGACCTACAACAAACGGCCGGACGGCAGCTTCGAGTGGGATGACCGCGCGCGTTTCGACGCGGTGGCGCGCACGCACGCGGTCCACCAGCGCGACGGCGAGCTTTATCTCCGCGTGCCGAGCTGGCTGCAAGGCGGCAACACCGCCTGCATGTGCGGCGGCGATCCCTGGACCCTCCGCTGGTGGAACGAGGAGATCTGCGCGCCGCTGGCGCAGCGCGGCTGCGAGCTGGTGCAGGTGGACCAGGTGGTCGGCGCGAACTGGCCCGCGTGCTACGCGGCGAACCACGGGCATCCGCAGGGGCGCGGTCAATGGATGACCGAGTCGTTCACGCGGCAGCTGCTGACCATGCGCGAGGCGATGTGCAGGGCTGAGCCTGATTCAGTGGTGTGTTTCGAAGAGCCCAATGAGTGGTACAACCACATTGTGGGGCTGCAGGACTACCGCGACTGCGAAGCGCGAAGCGAATGGGCCTCGGTGTTCAACTACCTCTACCACGAGTATCTGCCGTGTTTCCAGAGCAACCCGCGCGGCAACGACCGCGTGATGTTCGCCCACTGCGTGGCGGACGGGCAGATGCCACATCTGGTGCCGTCCGGGAAAGACTTTGCGGACGACGAGGCGCTGGTGAACGGCGTCTTCGAGGCGCGTACGGCGGGAACCAGCGCGCTGCGTGGCTGGGAAAAGCTGAGCGGATATCAGGGCAAGGCGTGGACCGGACAGGCGTTCAGCGACACGGATGAGAAGCACGGCGGCGCGTCGAGCCTGCGCCTCGAGAACACCAACAGCAGCGACGTTGTGCAGGTCTCGCAGAACGTGGAGGTGAGCGACAGCGGTTTCATGGCCGGGGGCAAGTATCGCCTCAGCGCGTGGCTGAAGACCGAACGCATGGCGCAGCCGAACGGCATCAACTTCGGGGTCTTCGCGCCGGGCCTCAAATCGACGGGGCAGGGCGGACAGCTCAAGTTCCCTCCGGCCGGCTCGGGCTGGACGCGCGTGTCGGCGGACTTCACGGTGCCGGCCGGGGCGGAGATGATGCGAATCATGTGCCATGTGAACGGCGCGGCGAAGGCCTGGGTGGATGATCTGACGCTGGAGGCGGTCCGGCCGGACGGCAGCACGAAGGGCGTGCGCTACGACGGGCTTGCGCTCGACGCGCGTTTCCTCAAACAGTGGGTGACACTCTACCACGGCGAAGGCCGGCCCTGGCTGATGTACGGCCGGCTGGCACATCCTCCGAAATTGGCGTGTGCGGCGATCACCTATCGCGAGCGTCTGACGCCGGCCGTTTTCCACAATGCGTTCCGCGCGCCCGACGGCCGTGAGGCCGTGGTGCTTGCGAACGCCACGCGCGAGCCGCAGGACGTGACGCTCTTCTGGCGAGGAGCGGCTATGCCGCTCACTCTGGAGGCGGACGGCGTGCTGCTGGTGAAATGAAGCCGGAGCGTGTGTTCGCGAAAAAAAGTTTCGTGTCGGATTGACATCCGGAATGGCATTCGGTAATCTAAGCAAGTTTTCATTTTTTCCGGAACTCGGTTTTGGAAAGACGGGAAACAGAACATTGGCAAGGTTTGATGGACTCCTGCACGATGCCTGAGGGTTTTCCTTGAAGCCCGAAGGATATTGGGTAAGGGGTTCTTTGCCCCGCAGGGGGTGATGGACAAGGCCAACATAGCTCAGTTGGTAGAGCACTTCCTTGGTAAGGAAGAGGTCGGCAGTTCGATTCTGCTTGTTGGCTCCAGCTTTGACGATGGATTTTTTGTCACTACTCACAGGAGGAAACCAAAATGGCGAAAGAGACATTTGTTCGCGAGAAGCCGCACGTCAACGTCGGCACGATTGGCCACGTCGACCATGGCAAAACCACGCTGACCGCAGCGATTACCAACGTTCAGTCCCTCAAGGGTTTCAACGCCCCGATCAGCTACGACCAGGTCGCCAAGGCTTCCGAGTCCGCCGGTCGCCGTGACCCCACCAAGATTTTGACGATCGCCACCTCGCACGTCGAGTACGGCACCCCGAATCGTCACTACGCCCACGTTGACTGCCCCGGCCATGCCGACTACGTCAAGAACATGATCACCGGCGCCGCGCAGATGGACGGCGCGATCGTGGTCGTGAGCGCGGCGGATGGACCGATGCCGCAGACCCGTGAGCATATCCTTCTCGCCCGCCAGGTCGGCGTTCCCGCGATCGTGGTCTTCCTGAACAAGGTTGACCTGGTCGATGACGCGGAGCTGCTGGACCTCGTCGAGATGGAAATCCGCGAGCTGCTTTCGAAGTATGAGTTCCCCGGCGATGAGATTCCGATCATCCGCGGTTCCGCCCTGCCGGCCACCAAGGCCACGAGCCCCGATGATCCGGCGTGCGAGTGCATCACCAAGCTGATGGAAGCTTTGGACAGCTACATCCCCGAGCCGGTGCGTGCGTTGGACAAGCCGTTCCTGATGCCGATCGAAGACGTGTTCTCGATCGAAGGCCGCGGCACCGTGGTGACCGGCCGCGTCGAGCGTGGCGTCATCAAGGTCGGCGAGGAAATCGAGATCATCGGTCTCCGCCCGACCGCGAAGACGACCTGCACGGGCGTCGAGATGTTCCGCAAGCTGCTCGATCAGGGCCAGGCCGGCGACAACATCGGCTGCCTGCTCCGCGGCACGAAGAAAGAGGATGTCGAGCGCGGCCAGGTTCTGGCCAAGCCCGGCACCATCACCCCGCACACCGAATTCAACGGCAAGGTGTACGTCCTCAGCAAGGAAGAGGGCGGCCGCCACACTCCGTTCTTCAAGGGGTATCGTCCGCAGTTCTACATCCGCACGACCGACGTGACGGGCGACATCACGTTGCCCGAAGGCGTCGAAATGGTCATGCCTGGCGACAACATCGAGATCGCCGTCAAGCTGATCTCGCCGGTCGCTTTGGAAGACAAGATGCGTTTCGCCATTCGTGAAGGCGGCCGTACGGTCGGCGCTGGCACGGTGGATAAGGTTGTCAAGTAAGAAGCTTCCTGTGAGCGTGTCCGTCCGGGGCGTTTCGGCGCTCCGGACGCGGCACGGGTTTCAGTGAAGCCAACGAGGCGAATATGCCCAGAGAATTAGCTATTTTGGCCTGCACAGAGTGTAAGCGCCGCAATTATACGACCACGCGGAACAAACGTACGATGACGAACCGTCTGGAGATGAAGAAGTATTGTCCGACGGAGAAGAAACGCACGTTGCACCGGGAAGCGAAGTAGTCCAGACGCAACTTTAGGCCAGTAGCTCAATTTGGCAGAGTACCGGTCTCCAAAACCGGGTGTTGGGGGTTCGAGTCCCTCCTGGCCTGCCAGTTATGAACGCGCTATCTGTCGCTGTTCCGAAACGGAATGGTAACAGGTTTTCGCATTTTGATAGCGGATTGACCGAAGGGTCCTGAGACATGAGTAACGTGAAGCAAGTCATCCAAAGTCTGGGAGCTTATCTCGGCGAGGTCGGTGTCGAGTTCAAGAAGATCGCATGGCCGGACCGTCAGGAACTGATCGATTCGACGTTGGTGGTGATTTCTTTTATTGTGATTCTGGCCGTGGTGGTGCTGTGTTGCGACAAGACCATCCTGTTTTTCCTGCAGCTGATCCATGCGTAACGCGGGGAGTCGTCCATGACGAAGCAATGGTTTGTTTTGCACACGTTGACTGGCCAAGAGCAGAAGGTTAAGCGGTCGATAGAAGCGCGCGTGCGGATCGAGGAAATGGGGGAGTACATCGGCGACGTGGTGATTCCCACCGAGAAGGTTTCTGAAGTCAAGAACGGCGTCAAGACGACGGTGACGCGCAAGTTCTTCCCCGGCTATGTTTTGATCAATTTGGCTTTGTATGATGAGGGGCGCAATGTGATGGAGCCCACCTGGCGGTTTTTGAAGGAAACGTCGGGCGTGATCGGGTTCATCGGCGGCGAGCGCCCGATGCCGTTGTCGGCGGCCGAGGTTGACGCGATCGTCAACCAAGTGGCCGAGAAGAAAGAAAAGGTCAAGCCCAAGGTTCAGTTCGAGCCGGGCGAGACCGTCAAGATCATCGATGGACCGTTCATGAGTTTCAGCGGCACCGTCGATGAAGTGGATCCCGACCGGGGCAAACTGAAGGTCTCTGTAGCGATCTTCGGTCGTTCCGCTCCGGTCGAGCTGGAGTACTGGCAGGTCGAGCGCGCGGTCAACGAAAACGCGTAGCGGATTTTCCGGGAAGGTGTCGCGCGTCAGCGCGGCGACGGCTCGTCAACTGTGGTTCGCATGTACCGGTGGGGATGCCGGGAGGGCCACGACAGACAAGTAGGTGCGATCATGGCGAAGAAAATCACGGGTACCGTGAAACTGCAGATTCCCGCCGGTGCGGCGAATCCTGCGCCGCCTGTGGGCCCCGCGCTGGGTGCTCAAGGCGTCAACATCATGGCGTTCTGCAAAGAGTTTAACGCCAAGACTCAAGACAAGGCCGGTCTGATTATCCCCGTGGTGATCACGGTGTATGCGGACCGCAGCTTTTCACTCGTTTTCAAGAGCCCCCCGGCTTCCGCCCTGCTGAAGAAGGAGGCGGGTTTGGCCAAGGGTTCCGGCGTTCCCAACCGCGACAAGGTCGGCAAGGTGACGCGCGAACAGGTCCGCAAGATCGTTGCGATGAAGAAGGCGGATTTGAACGCGTCGAGCGAAGAGGCCGCGATGCGGATGATCGAAGGTACCGCGCGCAACATGGGTATCGAGGTTGTTGATTAATCAAAGGGGACACGGATCATGGCGAAACATGGCAAACGGTATATCGACGCCCAGAAGAAAGCCCCGACCGGACCGGTGAGTCTGGAAGAGGCGGTGGCTTTCGTGAAGGCGAACGCGGGCGCGAAATTTGACGAGACGGTCGAGATCGCGATGCGGCTCGGCGTGGACATCAAGAAATCGGACCAGACGGTCCGCGGCACGGTCAATCTTCCGCACGGCACCGGCAAGAACGTCCGCGTGATCGTTTTCGCGGGCGGCACGCTCGCCGACGAGGCGCGCGCGGCCGGCGCCGAAGAGGTCGGTTACGAGGATCTGATCGAAAAGGTCAAAAACGGCTGGACGGACTTCGATGTGGCGATCTCGACCACGGACGCGATGAAGGAAGTGCGCAAGATCGCTCGTGTGCTCGGCCCCCGCGGCTTGATGCCGAACCCGAAGACCGGCACGGTGACGGATGACACGGCTGCCGCCGTGAAGGCCGCCAAGGGCGGCAAGGTCGATTTCCGCATGGACCGCACCGGCAACGTCTGCGTGCTGTGCGGCAAGCGCAGCTTCGACGCCGACAAGCTGGTCGGGAACATCAATACCATCGTCGATGCGGTCAGGGCCGAGCGGCCCGCGGGTGCCAAGGGCACGTTCATCCGCTCCCTGACGGTCAGCTCCACGATGGGCGTGGGTGTGCGCGTGGTGGTCAAAGAAGCCGCTGCTGAATAACACGGGAGAGCGATCCAATGAGAACCGAAAAAATTTCAATCTTGAATGAGGTCATCGAGCGTGTCAAAGCTTCCGACTTCTGTTTCATCCTGAACTACGGTGGCCTGAAGGTGACGCAGCTGACGACGCTGCGCCAAGGTCTGGCCAAGCTCAATTCGCGCGCGTTTGTGGTGAAGAACACCTATCTTGGCAAAGTCGCGAAGGATCTGGGATGGGCGGACGTCTCCTCGATGCTGTCCGGGCCGACGGCGGTCGTGACTGGCAAAGGCGATGTGACCGAGGTGGCCAAGCTCCTGGTCGAGTTCGTGAAGAAGAACGACAAGGCGGCGATCAAAGGCGCGAGCCTCGAAACCGCGGCACTCAGCGCCGCGGACGTGGAAGCCCTTTCGAAGCTGCCGTCGAAGGACGCGATGCGCGGCATGCTGCTGGGGACGCTGTTGGCTCCTGCCACCAGTCTCGTGCGCGTGCTCAACGCGCCGCTGCTTAACGCGCTCTACGCCCTCAAGGCGTACGAAGAGAAAAAGAACGGATCTGCGGCATAACGAGTGTCGTAAAAACCACGGGGTGCGGAGTGCCGGCGGGTGCCGGTGCTCTCGGGCGCGAAAGCGAAAACGGCCGCTTCATGAGCGGTGGCACCTGTGGGAATCCCGCCCGCGAAACAACGCGTGCGGTTGCACAAAAAAGGAACAAGCGAAATGACGAATGAAGAAGTGATTGATTTTCTGAGCAACCTCTCGGTGCTCGAGATCTCCAAGCTGGTCAAGGCCCTGGAAGAGAAGTGGGGCGTCACCGCCGCCGCTCCCGTGGCTGCCGCCGCCCCCGTGGCCGCCGCCGCCGCCGCTCCGGTCGAAGAGAAGACCGAGTTCGACGTGATCCTGGCTGAGGCTGGCGCCAACAAGATCGGCGTCATCAAGGAAGTGCGCGCGATCACGGGCCTCGGGCTGAAGGATGCCAAGGACCTGGTCGAGGCCGCCCCGAAACCGGTCAAGCAGGGCGTCAGCAAGGACGAGGCTGGCAAGCTGAAAGAGCAGCTTGAGAAGGCCGGCGCCAAAGTCGAAGTGAAGTAATACTTCGTCGATCCGAACCGTGGGGACTGCCCGAGTGATGACCCGGGCAGTCCTCGCTTTCCGGTAACGGGCGGAAACGCCCCGAGCCGGAGTGCCCGAAAGGTCATCGCGTTTCACAGTTGCCAAAAGAAAGATGAATCGCACCTGGTGATCCGTTGATGCGAGTGTCTGCCGAAGCGTGAATCAGTTAACCAAGTGGCTGCTTACCACACTTCCATTCATAACCGGCGGACAGAACATCGCATTCCGATCAGCAGCGGGCGGCAGGGCTTCGGCCTTGGCGTGCGGGGTTTTTCACTTGGCGGCGTCACATTCACAATTCCAACCTGAGGTAGGCAATGGTTGAACGTAAAGTGTTTGGCAAGCTCAAGGCCGGCATCCAGCCGCCCGATCTGATCGAGATCCAGACGAAGTCGTATCAGGATTTTCTCCAAATCGACGCGGCACCCGGCAAGCGCGAGGAGAAGGGGCTCCAGGCCATTTTCCGCGAGGTCTTCCCGATCGACAGCTATGACGGGCGCTACACGCTCGATTTCGTCAAGTACGAGCTGGGCGAGCCGAAAATGGACGCCTTGGCTTCCCTTGCCGACGGCAGCACCTTTGCCGCGCCCCTGCATGCGACGTTTCGCCTGAAAGACGGCGATGAGATCCGCGAGGAAGACGTCTACATGGGCGAAATTCCCCTGATGACCCGCGACGGCGCGTTCGTGATCAACGGCGCCGAGCGCGTGATCGTCTCGCAGTTGCACCGTTCCCCCGGCATTTGTTCCGAGAAGGCTTTGCATCCCAACGGCCAGACGCTCTTCTCCGTGCGGCTGATCCCGGACCGCGGCTCGTGGATCGAGATCCAGTTCGATTCCAGCGACATCATGTGGGTCTACATGGACCGCCGCCGCCGCCGCCGCAAGTTCTATGCGACGACCTTCCTCCGTGCTCTCGGCTACGGGACGGACGAAGAAATCCTGAAGCTTTTCTACACGTTCAAGCCGCTGTCCGTCAAAAAGGCGTACACGGCGGACGCGCTCGAGATGCTGGTCATGAAAGACGACCTGATTGACGTCGAGTCGCAGGCCGTGCTGGCCCGCCGCTATGACCCGATCACCCCCGCGCTTCTGGAACAGATCTCCGCCGCCGGTTTCGACAAGATCGACGTCGTCGACGTCGCGGTCGATGAGGGTGTGCTGATCAAGACCCTGCGCGAGGACGCGAAGTCCGGCATCCACTCCGAGGAGGATGCGCTGAAGGACATTTACAAACGTCTGCGCCCTGGCGACCCCGCCACCTCGTCGAACGCGAAGACGCTGCTCAAGCGCCTCTTCTTCGAGCCCCGCCGTTACGATTTGGGCAAGGTCGGTCGCCACAAGATCAACCAGAAGTTGAATCTGACCGGCAAGGTCCCCAATGATCTGCGCACGCTCCACGAGAGCGGCGTTGACGTGATCGAGGCGATCCGTCTGTTGCTGCGCATCTACGTCGGCAAAGATCAGGTCGACGACATCGACCACCTGGGCAGCCGCCGCATCCGCACCGCGGGCGAACTGCTCGAGAACCAGTGCCGTGTGGGCCTGGCGCGCACAGAGCGCCTGATCCGCGAGCGCATGACGCTGTTCGATCCCGCGAGCGGTGTGCTCGCGCCGGCCCGTCTGGTGAACAGCAAATCGCTTTCCGCGGTCGTCCAGGACTTCTTCGGGCGCAGCCAGCTGAGCCAGTTCATGGACCAGACCAACCCCCTGAGCGGCCTCGCGCATAAGCGTCGTCTCTCGGCCCTCGGCCCGGGCGGCTTGAGCCGCGAACGCGCGGGATTCGAAGTCCGCGACGTGCACTCTTCGCACTACGGCCGCATCTGCCCGATCGAGACGCCGGAAGGACCGAACATCGGTCTGATTTCCTCGCTCGGCATCTATGCGCGCATCAACGAGTACGGGTTCATCGAAAGTCCGTACCTGGTCGTCAAAGACGGCAAGGTGACGAATGAGGTGAAGTACCTCTCTGCCGACAAGGAAGAGAACTTCGTGATCGCGCAGGCCAACTCCGAACTCAAGCCTGACGGCAGCTTCGTTGCTCAGCGCGTCACGTGCCGCTACAAGACCGAGTTCGAAGACGTGGAGCGGGCGCGCGTCCAGTACATGGACGTTTCGCCGATGCAGGTGGTCTCGATCGCCGCAGGCCTGATCCCGTTCCTCGAGCACGACGACGCCAACCGTGCTCTGATGGGCGCGAACATGATGCGTCAGGCGGTTCCGCTCCTGAAGGCCGAGCGCCCGTTCGTGGCGACCGGCCTCGAACTGCGCGCGGCGTCGGACTCGTGCGTGACGGTCTTGGCGGAGGGCAACGGCGTCGTGGCCTATGTTTCCGCCACCGAGATCATCGTGACGACGGACGGCAAAATGCCGTCGGGCAAGGCGAAGAAGAGCGAGAACGCCAAAGGCATTTACCGCTACGCGCTGCAGAAATTCCGTCGCTGTAATGCCGGAACCTGCTTCAACCAGAAGCCGATCGTCAAGGTCGGACAGGCGGTGAAGAAGGGCGACGTGTTGGCCGACGGCCCCGCCACCCATCGGGGCGAGCTCTCGCTGGGCAAGAACCTGCTGGTGGCCTTCATGCCGTGGACCGGCTACAACTTCGAAGACGCGATTCTGGTGAGCGAGAAGGTGGTGCGCGATGACGTGTTCACCTCCGTGCATATCCAAGACTTCGAGGTCGGTGCCCGCGATACCAAGCTGGGCCCCGAAGAGATCACCCGCGATATCCCGAACGTGGGCGAGGACGCGCTGAAGAACCTCGGCGCGGACGGCGTCGTGCGCGTGGGCGCGGAAGTGCGGCCGGGCGATATCTTGGTCGGCAAGATCACGCCGAAGAGCGAGACCGAGCTGGCGCCGGAAGAGCGCCTGCTGCGCGCGATCTTCGGCGAGAAGGCGGCGGACGTGCGCGACACGTCGCTGACCGTTCCGAGCGGCGTGTACGGCATCGTGATGGACGTGAAGGTGACCTCCCAGCAGGAGGCCCGCCGCCCGTTCCTCTCGCTGGCCGCATCGCCGGAAGAGAAAAAAGAGATCCGCGACGTCGAGGAAGAGCGCAAGAAGAAGCAGGCTGCGCTGGAAGAGGAGCTGACCACCGCGCTGAGCAACATTCTTCTGGGCGAGAAGATCCCGTTGGACGTGCTGGACGTCGAGACGGGCGACATCATCATTCCCGCCAACCGCAAGATCACCAAGACGCTGCTGGCGAAACTGGCCAAGGCGCACGACCACATCCAGATCGAGAACAGCCCGGTGCAGCAGAAGATCGAGGAGATCATCAACGGGTTCCGTCCGAAATTCGCCGAGCTGTCCGAGCCGGGCGGGGGCGGTGATTTCGCCGAACTCGATGGAATCATCGATGAGGGCGGCGTGATCAAGCAGGTGCGCGTCTACATCGCCGAAAAGAAGAACCTCTCGGTGGGTGACAAGCTCGCAGGCCGTCACGGCAACAAGGGCGTCGTCGCGAAGATCGTGCCCGACTGCGACATGCCGTTCCTGCCGGACGGGACGCCTGTCGACATCGTGCTGAACCCCTTGGGCGTGCCGTCGCGCATGAACTTGGGCCAGCTGTTCGAAACCTATCTCGGCGTGGCCTGCAAGGTGCTCGGCTTCTATGCCGCCACGCCGGTTTTCGACGGCGCGAAAGAGGACGAGATCGATCAGCTTCTGCGCCAGGCCCGCAAGGCACAGGAGAAGGAGATCGGCGGCAACGCGTGGCTGTGCGAGGACGGCAAGACCGTTCTCTACGACGGCCGCACGGGCGATCCTTTCGATCAGCGCGTGGTGGTCGGCCAGATCTACATGCTGAAGCTGCACCACTTGGTGACCGATAAGATCCACGCGCGTGCGACGGGGCCTTATTCGCTCGTCACGCAGCAGCCGCTGGGCGGCAAGGCGCAGTACGGCGGCCAGCGTATGGGCGAAATGGAGGTGTGGGCTCTCGAAGCCTACGGCGTGGCCTATGCGCTGCAGGAGCTGTTGACGGTCAAGTCCGACGATGTCGGGGGCCGCACGCGCATTTACGAGGCCATCGTGAAGGGGCAGAACACGCTCGACGCCGGCATGCCGGAGTCGTTCTCGGTGCTGATGCACGAGTTGCGCGGACTGTGTCTTGACATGAAGTTGTTGGGTGGTGAGACGGCCGCGCCGGCTGCCGAATTCCCGAGAATCTAAGGCGACCCCTCAGGAGGTTCACAATGAATCCTTATGCAGCACGAGAAATGTTTGGTGGGATGTTCGATGCAGGCGGGCACTACGATGCCGTGAGCATTACGCTCGCGTCGCCGGAGACCATCCGTTCCTGGAGCCACGGCGAAGTCCGCAACCCCGAGACCATCAACTACCGGACCTACCGTCCGGAGCGCGACGGTCTGTTCTGCGAGCGGATTTTCGGCCCGACGCGCGACTGGGAGTGCGCCTGCGGCAAGTACAAGCGGATCAAGCACAAGGGCGTGGTCTGCGACCGCTGCGGCGTCGAAGTGACGGTGTCGCGCGTGCGCCGTCAGCGCATGGGCCACATCGAGTTGGCCGTGCCGGTTTCGCACATCTGGTTCTTCAAGTGCAGCCCCAGCCGCATCGGCCTTGTTTTGGACAAGACCGCGAGCGAGCTGGAGCGCGTTCTTTACTACGAAGACTACATGGTGATCGAGCCGGGTGAGACGCCTCTCAAGAGCATGCAGCTGCTCTCGGAGGCGGAATACCACGAGGCGCTCGAAAAGTACGGCGAGAATTTTGAAGCCATGATGGGCGCGGAGGCTGTCCGCCGCATGCTCAACAAGGTGGACCTGGACCAGCTCATGCAGGATCTGGAAGAGCAGATCGAGAACACCCGCAGCAAGCAGACCCGCAAAAAAATCACGAAGCGCATGAAGATCGCCGACGGCTTCCGGGTCAGCGGCGCTCATCCGGAGTGGATGATTCTGGACTGCCTGCCGGTCATTCCGCCGGAGCTTCGCCCGCTGGTCCCCCTCGAGGGCGGCCGCTTCGCGACGTCGGATCTGAACGACCTGTACCGCCGCGTGATCAACCGCAACAACCGCCTGAAGAACCTGCTCTCGCTCAAGACGCCGGACGTGATCATCCGCAACGAGAAGCGCATGCTGCAGGAGGCCGTGGATGCCGTGTTCGACAACGGGCGCCATGGGCGCGCCGTGGCCGGCGCGGGCAACCGTCCGCTCAAGTCCCTCAGCGACATGCTGAAGGGCAAGACCGGCCGCTTCCGCCAGAACCTGCTCGGCAAGCGCGTCGACTATTCCGGGCGTTCGGTGATCGTGGTCGGCCCCGAGCTGAAGATCACGCAGTGCGGCTTGCCGAAAAAGATGGCCCTGACCCTGTTCGAGCCGTTCATCATCCGCCGCCTGAAGGAAAAGGGCATCTGCCACACCGTCCGTACGGCGCGCAAGATGATCGAGCGTCACGACGAGCAGGTTTGGGATATTCTGGAGGAGGTCACCAAGGGCAAGACGGTGATGCTCAACCGCGCCCCGACGCTGCACCGTCTGTCGATCCAGAGCTTCGAGCCGGTGCTGATCGAAGGCGAGGCGATCCGTATCCACCCGATGGTGTGTACGGCGTTCAACGCCGACTTCGACGGCGACCAGATGGCCGTGCACGTGCCGCTGTCGGTCGAGGCGCAGCTCGAAAGCCGCCTGCTGATGCTGGCCTCGAACTCGATCTTCTCGCCGGCCTCCGGCAAGTCGATCATGACGCCGACGCAGGACATCGCGCTGGGCATCTACTATCTGACGATCCCGAGCCAGGCCGATAAACTCGCGAACAAGATCGCGGGCAAGGCGCCTGCCGGGAACGAACACCTGCCGCTCTTCAACAGCACGGCCGAGGTGGACTTCGCGCTGGCGGATAACGCGGTCCGTTATCACACGCGCATCCGCTTCCGCAATCCCGATTACGGCACCAAGGGTCGCCGCTTCGGCAACCCGGACGTCCGCATCATCGAGACGACGGCCGGCCGTGTGATCTTCAACGAGATCTGGCCGGATGAGCTGGGCTTCGTCAACGACAAGATCGACAAGAGCAAGCTCGGCGATCTCATCCTCCACTGCCATCAGGTCTCGGGGCATGCCCGGACCGTCAAGGCGCTGGATGAGCTGAAGTCGCTCGGTTTCAAGCACGCCTGCCTTGCGGGCGTTTCGATGGGCCTGAAGGACATGATCCGCCCGAAGATCAAGGACGCGATCATCGCCAACGCCTATACCGAGGTCGACAAGGTCGACACCCAGTTCCAGACCGGCGTCATCACCGACGGCGAACGCCACAACAAGATCATCGATATCTGGACCGCGACGACCGAGAAGGTTTCCGACGAGCTCTATAAGACGATTGACCGCAACGTCACGGAAGCGAATCAGAACCCGACCGAGACCAACCCCGTCTATATGATGGTGGACTCCAAGGCCCGCGGTTCGAAACTGCAGATCCGTCAGCTCGCCGGTATGCGCGGACTGATGGCGAACCCCTCGGGCGAGATCATCGAGCGCCCGATCACGGCGTCATTCCGCGAAGGCCTCAGCGTGTTGGAATACTTTATTTCCACGCACGGCGCGCGCAAAGGCTTGGCCGATACCGCTCTGAAGACCGCCGACGCGGGCTATCTGACGCGTAAGCTGGTCGATGTGTCGCAGGACGTGATCATCACGATCCAGGACTGCAACACGGTGAACGGCATCGAGGTGGAAGCGGTGGAGGAAGGCGACGAGACGCTCATTCCGCTGCGGACCCGCGTGCTCGGCCGTACGGCTCTGTACGATATCCGCCACCCGGCCACGGCCGAGGTGCTGATTCCGGCCAACGCCGAAATCGATGAGGCGGCCTGCAAGCTGCTGGAGGACGCCGGCATCGAGCGCGTCTGGATCCGCAGCGGTCTCACCTGCGACGCGCCGCACGGCATGTGCGCGAAGTGCTATGGCCGCGACCTCTCCTCGGGACGCCCCGTGGAGATCGGCACGGCGGTCGGCATCATTGCGGCTCAGTCCATCGGCGAGCCTGGCACGCAGCTGACGATGCGTACGTTCCATATCGGTGGCACGGCGTCGACGGTTGCCAAGGTTCCGGAAATCGTTCTCAAGAACGCGGGCTTCATCAAGTACTTCGATTTGCGCACGGTGCGCAACGACGAAGGCAATACGGTCGTTCTCAACAAGAACGGTACCATCCAGATCGTGGACGCGGAGGGGACCGAGATCGACACCTACAACCTGCAGATGGGCACGGTGTTGCTCGCTGAGGACGGCGCGGCCGTCAAGGCTGGCCAGCGCGTGGCCGTGTGGGATCCGCACTCGGTGCCGATTCTCGCAGAGAAGCACGGTGTGGTGTCGTTCCAGGACTTCGTCGACGACGTCTCGGTCCGCAGCGACCAGGACGCGGAAACCGGCACGACCACGTTGCTCGTGCTCGAGACGAAGGAAGACCTGCATCCGCAGATTATCGTCACCAACCCGACGACCCGCGAGATTCTGGGCTTCTACCACATCCCGGCCGGAGCCATCGTGATGGTGAAGGAAGGCGCAAAGGTCTCCCCCGGCATGATGCTCGCCAAGACGCCGCGTAAAGAGGCGAAGACCCGCGACATCACGGGCGGTCTGCCGCGCGTCGCCGAGCTGTTCGAGGCGCGCCAGCCCAAGGATGCGGCGGAAATCTCCCGTATCGAGGGCGTGGTTGACTTCGGCGAACATCAGCGCGGCAAGCGCTGTTTGGTCGTGCGCGACGAGATCACCGGCCACAACGAGGAGCACCTCATCCCGATGGGCAAGCAGGTCGTCGTGTTCAAGGGCGACCGCGTCAAGAAGGGCCAGCAGCTCACCGAAGGTCCGGTGGTGCCGCAGGAAATCCTCGACGTCTGCGGTCCGCAGGAACTGCAGCGCTATCTGGTCAACGAAGTGCAGCAGGTCTACCGTCTGCAGGGCGTGGAAATCAACGACAAGCACATCGAGATCATCGTGCGCCAGATGCTGCGCAAAGTCCGCATCACCAACCCCGGCGATACCGACTTCCTGTGGGGCGAGCAGGTCACGCGCCAGCGCTTCTTGGAGATCAACGAAGAGATCGTGGCGGAAGGTAAGCGCCCGGCCGAAGCCCAGCCCGCATTGCTGGGCATCACCAAGGCCTCGCTCGAAACCGACAGCTTCATCTCGGCGGCGTCCTTCCAGGATACGACGCGCGTGCTGACCGACGCGGCCACCATGGGCCGCGTGGACGAACTGCGCGGCTTCAAGGAGAACG
>DAOPZC010000016.1:0-77043 GCA_035353175.1 Kiritimatiellia bacterium
GCTTGGTGACCTCGGCGGCCTTGGAGTTGCCGAACTGCATGCCCGGCTTGCTGAATTTGACATCGTTATGGTAGGTCGCGTACTCGGAGACGATCGCGCCGTCCTTGCCGGCGCGCATGAAATGCCAGGACTCGGCGTCGCTCATCGAGTAGATCTCGCCCGCGCCGCATTTCTTGACATACTTCGACTTGAACCACGGCTGGCCGTATCCCCAAGGGCGCTCGCCCGCGGGCATGTCGCTGATCAGCGTCTCGCCGGAATCGCCCTTGTATTCGCTGAAGAACTCGACCGAGCCGTGGCGGATGTGCCACGTCTCCATCTTCGGGCCGAAGCCCTTTCCGTCGCCGTCGGCAAGATGGCAGTGCTCGGGGAGCATCTGCCCCGGCAGCAGGTACATCTCGTGGCCGAGGTAGCCAAACTTCTGCTCTTTGAAGCCGCCCCGGTAGGCCTTGGCGCCCGCGCTCCCGTAGGTGCCTTCGACGTTCTTCCAGAAGATGCCGCCCATGCCGAGCGTCGCGAAGTCACTCTGCATGAAGTCGGCAGCCCACAGCGCGTCGGTTTTCAGGATTTCCGGGATCGGATAGTGGTACGCGCGCATCATATCGAAGTAGGCCTGCATCGCGACCGCTTGGTCAAACGAGCCGTCCGGCCTGTAAAAAGCCGGGCTCGCGAGGCGCGGGAATGGCGCCAGCGGCGTAAGGCCGGTATACGTCTTCGGCGCGGCGCAGCCGCCGATCCAGATTGTCGCCAGAATGCCCGCCATCAGATAACAGCATGTTTTGCCCATGGGTCTGCCTCTCGTTCGTTTGTTGCCGATTTATACGGTGCCAGTAGTGAAGCGGAACGGGGCTGGCACGTCAACGGAAAAACGGGGCAGAAAGAAGTGCGCAGCGACAGCGAGCGAACTGCGTCGCCGTCGCCTTCCGGCACGACGTTCACCGCGAGAAATTGGCCCACGGGCTCACGGCGGCGTTGCCGCTGGTGGTCGGCAGCGCGCCTTTGTTCGTGACGATCGGCCCGTAGGTGTCGTTGGCGGAGAGGCTGAAGTTGTTCGTCTGGCCCACACAGGTGTTGCGGAAAAACAGGTTTCCCGACGTTCCGGAACAATAGATGCCGTACGTCGAACTGCCCGTCTGGCCGGAAATGTGGTTGCCCTCCACCCGGTTGCCGTCGGCATAAGACAATGAAATTCCGCGAGTCGTGTTTTCCCGAACCGTGCACCCGGCGATGACGTTGCCGTCGCAAACGCCGGAAGAAGAAGCAGCGTTGAGATAGAGACCATAGCTGCCGTTATCGCTGACCGTGCAGTTCGCGACGGTGTTGCCGATGCACTGGCCACTGGCAGCGCCGTTCAGTTCGATGCCGTAGTTGGCATTGTTGTTGACCGCGCAGTCGGTGACGATATTGCCTTCACACAGGCCGCTCTGGCCGTAAAACAGAATGCCCTGTCCCCCGTTATCTCTTATCGTGCAACCGGTGAAAATGTTTCCCCTGCACTTTCCGCTGGTACTGCCGTCCAGAAAGATGCCTGCATACGAACTCCGGAGGATCCTGCAGCCGGTGACGATATTCCCGTTGCATAGGCCTGGTGCCTCGCGGCCGTGAAGATAGAGGCTATAGTTACTGCCGATCATCGTACAGTTGATGATCGCGTTGCCGTTGCACCTTCCAGCGTAACCTAGGAGATAGATATTGTGCGAATCGTTGTCGCTGAACGTACAATCGGCGATGGTGTTGCCGTCGCAAGAACCGTACCACGCGCCATCGAGCTCGATGCCCACGTAACTGTTACTGCTCACGGAGAGATGCTCGAACCGGCAGTTCTGTCCGTACTGGACGATGACGCCGTAATAAAAATTGCGGATGATGCCGTTGCGCACGACCACGTCTTGGATCGGCGCATTCGTCGCGCCCTGGAGGGTGATGCCAAGGCCAAAGTTCTCCCGTCTCCCGGTGAGGGCGAACCCCATCAGGTCCAGCGTGACCCCGTTGGCATTGATGATCACGCCATCCCAGTCGGTGACCAGATTGGTGGTGAGATAGTAGGATCCCGGCTGCGTGATGGTGTGGCCGGCGAACGCGATGGGCGTGCGCGGCTCCACTTGCACCAGCGTCCTCATCATCGGCGCGGGCGCGCCGGGAGGCGTCAGCGGACCTTGCGCCCGCGCGGCGGGCGTCAGGCAGAAAGGCACGGCCAGACAGGCCGCGGCTGCGATACGGATCATCGTGGATTTCATGAGCATAACCCTCCTCGTTCCGAACGGGACACGGCCGATCCGACGTCGTCTCGGTCTCGGGCTTTAGCGATCCGGATTCAGAATCCGGCTGTCCGGTTTTACCGGGCACATCCACATAACGCGGCGGACACCGTCAACTTGCCGGCACCGCATTCGTCAATCAACCACATTACTCCAGCCAACAATATTAATTCAACCGTTGTTACATTAAGTCTGACGCGGCCATGCTGTCAAACTTATTATGCCGCGACGACGGAGCGCGCGGTCATCCCCGCGTCTCTGCGCCTTCGCGTTAAACCCATATTTTCCCGTTATTCCGCCGACGCTGATTGCAGCGACGCGCCTGGGGCGAGCCAGCGCTCGCCCCAGGTGAGAACGGTGGCCTCACGCTCCGGAATGTCGCGGATGACGCCGAACGCATAGTCGTACGGCCAGCGCCAGGCGTGCGGCGGCAGCGGCGAGTGCCCCAGCTCCATCACGTGCGAGACGAACGTGATCGTGGGTTTCACGCGGTAAATCGCATCCGGAACGGACAGGCCGACGGAGGTGTGGAGAATGAAGATGTCCACCGGCTTGGCGGGCCGCAGCTTTTCGATGTTGTCCCCGTCTCCGCTGTGGTAGATGATTGCGTGGTTCGCGGAGGGGCCGCAGTCCACCTCGAACATCAGCATGTTGTCGCGCTGGCGCGGCTGCTCGCGGTGGTGGTCGCCGATGTCGATCCGGACGCCGACCTCGCCGAAAACGAGATTCGTGCCCTGGCTCACGAGCAGGCTCCCCGGATACCAGCGCGTGACGACGGGCTTGTTCAAGGCGAGCATCGCCCGGAACAGGGGCTCGTGCACGTGGTCGCCATGCTCATGGGTGTTGAGGAGAAAATCGAGGTCCGGCGCGAGCCGCTCTACCCCCCTTCCCTCGACATCGATTCCGAAACAGGCGTGCGGCGTCTTGAACACATAGCCCATGTTGTAGATGAACCAAACGGCCAGCCCTTCGCGGACCCGCGTGCGGCGGATCTCGTCAAGGGCTTCTGCGGTCACATCGCGCAGATAGCCGAGAACCGGATGCCGAGTCTCGAGAAGGTCGGCCAGCGGCTTGTTGGTCTCCCACGACCGGGCATAATCGCGGTAGTCGAGATCCGAGAGCCGGTCGCCGGCGGTCTGAAGCACCGCCATCCGCGCTCTGCGGGCCGTCGCGTTCGTCCCGTCCGGCGGGTTTTGCACAAGCCAGCTCCGCGCCTGGCCGAGCTGCGCGCGCAAGTCAGCGTCCGACACATCCGCCGCCGCGACCAACACGACGACCGCCACGAGTCCGACCGCGATTCCCCACACCCTGATCATTGTTTCGTCCCCTCTTGTTTATCTCGCCACCAGAGCGAAGGCCTGTCCCGGCTCGAGCCGGATCTTGAGGTGGCCGCCGCGAAGCGGCATGACCGTTGCGGGCGCGCGGCCGTCGTCGCAGAGCGCATAGGCCAGCACCTCGACCTTGCCTTTCCACGCAGTCGGCACCGGCCAGTTCCGCGTGCCGCCGGCACGGCTGTAGACGAACCACTCGCCTGGCTTAGTCCAGAGCGCGGGCATGAAGAGGTCGCCGCCGTCGACCAGCACGCGGCCGTTCTCGGTGATCGTCAGATGGCGATTGGCCTTGCGCACAGCGCTCTCGACGCCGCCCTCGAAGGTCACGCGGTACGTCTCCGCGCCGTCCTCAAAAGACAAGGCCTTGTGGCGGTTGAGAAAGAACCACGGCAGCGTGCGCGTACAGAGTTTGCCGACAATCCCCTTCACGCCGCCCCGCCCGGCACTTAAGTCGCTGTCAATGGAGACGCCCCACGCCTCCTCGTAGAGACAGCCCGCCTCGGGCAGGTGCGCCCAGCCGCTGGGGTTCGCCGCGTGGCGCTGGTTACCCCCGTCGCCGCCGCCGCAGATCACGCTCGCCGGATACTTGATGCGGTTCTCTTCGGAGAGGTTGAGGTGGTAGACCATCGGTAGGCGGCCCGCGAGCTCGAAGTCGAAGTACTCCGTCGTCACGTCGACGCCCAGGTTTTTCCAGTAGTCAAAGATGTTCACTACGGTTTCCTTCAGCGCCGCGTCCTGGCCGATCAGCCCGAACGCGTCGATGTGCACGCTGCCGCTCTCGCGCAGAAAGGGCAGCAGCGCGACCAGCGCGTCGATACGCCGCTTGGCGTGACCGCTCTTCCACTCCTTCACCTTGTCGACAAGGTACGACTGCTCGCCGCCCCACACGCCGGCCTTGCGCGGCTGGCCATCCTTACCCAAGAGGATCAGGCCGTTCTCGCGATACTCTTTCCAAAGCGGGCTCGTCTCATAGGCGTCGGACATGTTGACGTGGACGCTGACGCAGGCGTTGAGCTTCTTCGCCTCCTCGGCCAGCCACAGGAAGCTCGCGCGGGCGTCGGAATCCTGCGGCCGCTTGAGGCGCGGGTTCACTTCTGCCCAAGACGGATACTTCGAGTCGTGCCCGTCGAACTGCCAGCCGACAAGATACGGCACCTGCTCCAGGCCGCCCGTCACGTCGTGGATCACGCGGATGTAGCGCAGCGCCTCCTCGAAGGTCACCAGGTCGCGGTCCGGGTGTGCCTTGTCCGCGCAGAAGATCTTGTAGGCCAGACACTGCGAATACGTGTGCCGGAACGGGGCCCCGCCCGGCGCCTTGTCATCCGCCGCAAGCCGGATCGGCAGCATCCCTGCCGCCGAGGCGGCCGCAAGCACTTTAAGAAAAGACCTTCGTTTTGTCTCTGCTCGCATGTTTCTCTCCTCAGTTCAATGGACTGTCAAACAGTCTGGCATGCAGATACAGGCTTGATCCGTAAAGCACGGGTGCCGCGCATCAAAGAAACCGATGAGCGGGTAAACCTCGCGGTTGACCGCACGGGCACGGTCGAGCACCGGTCTGTAAGGTTGTCCGTAAACATCGAACATGCCCTTGTTCGCGCCGCCCAGATTGTCGAGCGCCTTGGATTCCGGCGGGTCGTCCAGATACTTGAAAAAGTGCCAGCCGACCACGCTTTTCGTTTCCAGCGCGCTCAGGGCAAAGTGCTGGTAATACCGCGCGCGGTCCTCTTGCGTATGCACGACCCACCCCGCGCCATGCGTGTTGGCGAGAGGCGGCACCGCGTCCATCGCCTTCGCATACCACTCGGTGAAGAGAATCGGCCGGTCCGCCCATTTCGCCCAGTCGCCGAGTTCCTCCGCCTGCACACCCCAGCGTCCGTAGTAGTTCACGGAAACCACGTCGTGGTACGGCGCGAGCATTTTCCAGAACCACGGATTGTCGAACTCGCCCTCCGAGTAATTGATCCGCGATCCGAGGTAGAGGTGATTCGGATCATGCTTGCGTACGATGGGCGTCACGATGCGGTAGTAGCGTTCAAACGCGTAGGCGATGAACTCGTAGCGGTCCCGGCGCGTCACGCCCTTCAGGTCGGCCGCGCCTTTTTTCGCCGTGAGCCACGCAAGCGCCGCGTCGTGCCCGGGCTTGAGATCGGGATTCGTCACGTCCGCCGCGAGATAGCGGTCCAGCAGGTCCACGGGGCACTGGATCTCGTTCTCGGTCATGATGCCTAGCAACGTGGGATCATTGGCCGTCGCGGCCAGCGCCGTGCCGTACGCCTCGCAGAACGCGGGAAACTCGGGATGGAAGACCGGCATGCAGCGGTTCGGGAAGCCCTGCGTCCCGGAGGCGGCCTCAACAAGGCCCTTCTCGCGCGCAAAGGCGAACAGGAAGTTGTGCCGGCGCACCCAGATCAGCGGCTGCTCCACCTTCTGCAGGCGGCCGCTGGAGCCGTTGCCGAGGCCGTTGAATCCGGCGTCGCGGAACTGCGTCGTCACTTTTTCAGCCCATTGCTCCGGAGAGCCGAATTTCTTTTTGACGTCGCGAGGCTCGCACACCGTATTGATCCCCACGTGATAGAAGCGGCAGCCCTCCGGATCGATCAGCCACCAGCGTCCGCCGATTTTCTGCGTGCGGAAAAATCCGGTCGCCTTTTCGCGCGGCAGATCCAAACTACCGCCGTACTTGTTCAGCTTCGCGCGATCGCCCGACGCCGCATAGCCGTCGAGCTTCTCGAGCAGACGCGTCGGCTGCTCACGCCAAGGGCCGGACGTTTCGGGATTGCTGCCGTGCGTTTCGACGATCACGGTGCCGTCGCGCGATACCGACGTGACGGGCGACTCCGCTCCATACGCCGGGCGGCCGGCCTCGAAAAGCGCGCGGATTTCATCTGCCGTCAGCGCCCGGCTATAAAGACGCAGTTCACCGAGCCGCCCTTTGAGCGCAGGCTTGCCGCCGAGCCCTGCGCCCATCAGCAGCGGTTGCCCGTTGAACCCCAGCGCGGCCCGCTGTTTCTGCTCGGCCTCCAACTTGCCGTCGATGTACAGCCGCTGCGTCTCACCGTCCGACGTGGCCGCCAGGCATGTCCAGCGGTTGAGCGGCAGCTCGGAGCGGCTCTCGATCAAGGCCTTCGGCGCGCGTTTGTCGCCATACTGGCCGTAGACAACACGTTTTCCGGACACATACATCCCGAACACCGGCGTTGTCCACTCCGGTTTCGCGTTGGGGATGCCGAACAGGACCGTGTTGTTGCGGACCCGCGAAGTTCTGAGCCACAGAACCGACGTGATGTTGGTGCCGAGAGCGAACGGCGCCTTTGGCACCACGCGCACCTGCCCGTCGAGGCCGTCCAACTCCAACGAGGTGGTGCCCGCCTCTTTGCGCAGTTCGCCGAACGCGATCTCGCCGTCGTTTCCCGCTCCGGACAGGTCTTTGACGGTCTTGCCGTCGCACCCGTCGAACGACCAGCGCCCGACAAGCCCGACGTCATCCGCCTGACCGAACCCCAGGTCCTCGCCTTCGTGAATCACGGCGCCGATCTGTTCCACCTTCCCGTGCCGGCCATTGTACCACAGCAGCCACTTCGCGCCGTCGAAGAGGGCGTACGGCTTATAGCACGCGTCGTGATCCCACTTCAGATAGCCGGGCCGCACGATCGGGTTGGCCGGATGGCGCTGCCAGCCGGTGATGCCGTCCTTGCTGCGCGCCACGCCGATCTGCGCGTGGTGGATGTCGCGGAAGCCGATATAGAACATCAGGTAGCCTTCGCCGCGTTTTTCAACCTGGCAGGCCGTCACGCGCTCTTTCTCCCACGGGTTTGCGGGATCGGGACGGAAAATCGGGTTGGCCTCGTGTTTGGTCCACGACAGCCCGTCGGCGCTGGTCGCCGCGCCGATCGCATCCGGCTCATAATTGTTGCCGCCCGAGTACCACATGCGGAACTGCTTCGCGCCTTCGTCCCACAACACGTGGGGACACATCACGGACGGCTGCTCCCAGGCGGCGTCGGCAACGAGCACCGGCTGATCGCTCTTGCGCGTCCACGTCACGCCGTCCGGACTCGTGGCGTAGCCGATCCGCGATTTGCCCTTCGCCTGTCCCGTGTACCAGAGGTGATAGCCGTCCGCGCGCTTGACCACCACCGGCCGGTTGATGTCGTCTTCCCAGCCGGTCTCCTGGCGTGGCCCGAGCACGATCTGCGGCGGCTCGCTCCAGTGGATGCCGTCCGTGCTCTCGACCAGCGCGATACTTTTCTTCGGCCGCCACGATAGCCACATGCGGTATTTTCCGCCCTCGCGCAGAACCGCGATGTCGAAGCAGGTCCCATACTTTCCGCCCATCACCGGATTGCCCTCGGCCTTCTTCCAGCCGCCCGTTGTCTCCGGCGCGGGCTGAAGCGTCCCCGTCACCCGCGTCAGCTTGTCCGCGGCGGCGATCTCGCGGCCGTCGCAGAAAACGCGCAGCCCCTTTCCCTTGCCGTACCGCTCGCCGCTTTTGTCGTAGAGAATGGTCAGCTCGCAGCCATGGTAGCGGATCCGGTCCAAACAGAAATAGCTCCACGCATCGGCCGGCACCAGCGGATTCACCTCCACCACATCGTCGGCGCGCGGACGCAGACCGATCAGGCCGCTGATCACCAGGTCGCAGAAGGTCGAATGGTTGTAGTCTTTGCCGCGTTCGGGAATTTTGGCGCCGCCGCGGTTCAGCATCGTGCGCGAGATCCAGTCGCCGTTGGTCGGGTTCTGCACCTCGTCGATCCACGGCACGACGCGGCCGTCGCCCAAGCGGATCTGATGCGACCGGGCATAGCCGCGCAACAGCTCAAAATAGTCCTTCGTCGCGATCACCTCCTGCGGGCTGCCGTTCAGCAGATTCGCCAAGCCGGTGAGGGTAACGGCGGTCGCGAAAGGCCACACGGGGCCGTCCCATTTGCATTCGTGGCCCGTGTACGAGACAGAGAACTTCGGATGGCGCTGCTCCGCCGTGGTCAGCCCGTACGGCGCGCGAAAGCCCTGCGGATCCATGGCCAACCGCCAGGCGGCCGCGTAGGCCGGATCGGGCAGATTGAAATACCACGGGGTGTATCCGTGCAACTCGCGCACATCCGACAGCTTTTCGGTGCCGCGCGGAATGACTTCAAAGAACTGCGCGTCGGCGTTCCAAAGCCTTTCCTGCACCGCTTTTTTAATCGCGGCCGCCTTCCCGCGATAATCGCGGGCGACCTCCGGTTCCCCGGCAAGCTCCGCGATCCGCGCGATCGCCAACGCGTCGCCGTACTGATAGCTGTTGAGGGTGGCGCGATACCCCTGCTTCTTGGGATGCAGGCCGCCGCTGATCGAGCACTCCATCCCGTCCCGGTCGTCCATCTGCCAATACAGGCCGTTCGCATCGCGATGGGTTTGCCCCCATGCCTCATAGTTCGCGATCAGCTCCGGCAGCAACCGCTTGGGCCGCTCGAAATCGCCGGAGACGCAGGCGAGCTGCCAAACCGCATCGGCGGCCCAGAAGCTGTAGCGGCGCGGATCGCCGCCCTTGCCGAACCAGAACGCCTCGTAGTCGCGCAGGTACTGCGGGTCGCGCAGCCAGCGGCCCTCATAAAGGTGATGCCCCGCCGCGCAGCTGATCGTATTGAATTTTCCGGCCCACGGCACGTCCGGCAGGAATTCGTCGACAACCCAGCCCTCCGGCGTCGGCTTGATGTGTTTCCGGTAACTCCACCAGCGGAAATAATACGTGCGCTGGATCTCCTCATCCGGACAATCGAGCAGCGGCATGTTCTCTTCCAGAAACGCCCACGCCTGAGCATTCGAGACCGCGCCGCGGTAGAGCTCGTTGTCGTCCCGGTTGAACGCATCCACATAGCGTTTGAAGTCATCGGCCTTCAAAACCGGCCCGTCGGCTTCATTCCCGACCGCGACCGACGCCGCCAAGGCACAGGCGGCCATGACCGCACGTGAAAGACACACGCTCATTCCGTTTCCTCCCCCTTTTCCGCCGGAAGCAAACCAATCCGCTCAACCGGAATCGGCTCAAACCCCGCGACTTTCCGCCAAACCCCCTTGACATAAAAAAAGGCGTACGCCACCGCTTTGTCGCGATGTGCTGTACGCCTTTGATGATAGCCCAAGCTACTTGCTGCCGTCCAGATGAACGTCCGCATGCCGCACTTGGCCAGCGGCATCCGTCCACGTGAGGCGGTATTTCCCCTTGAAGCCGCGGAATTTCACGCTGCCGTCATCGCCGGCTTTCACGGTCGCCGTCGTCTTCCACTCTTTGTTGATCAGGTCGTTCATGGCGAAGTAGGCCGGCTTCGGCTTCATGTCGCGCGAGAACAGGCCCGAGACCGACGGCTCGCCCGGCGCGCCGCAGTCATCCACCACATTCCACCAGGTGATGCCCATCATGGGCTTGACGCTGAACCAGAGACGGTAGAGATTGCGCGTGATGACAGCCTGAATGGCTTGGCCGCGCTCATCGTTGTTCGGCGCGGTGATCGTGATCTCGCTCAGATGGATCGGCAACCCCGCCTGGGCAAGAAGCGCCATTTTGGACCAGACCTTCTCCGGCGTCTCAGGCGCTCCCGGCTTTCCCGCGGCGATGTCCAGACAGGTCTGCGGATTGAAAAGGTGCATCTGGGAGCCCATGATGTCGATCTTGCAGCCGCGCGACAACAGGTCTTTCACCTGATCGACATACGCCTGCCCGTTCTGATAATCGTTGATGTTCAGCTTGGCTTCCTTCGGGAACACGCTGTCCGCAATCTTGAAAGATTGGTAGGTGTAATCGCCGGGCATGACACCGTAATGGCTCTTGCAGATACCGTCGCCGGGGATCATCCGGCCCAGGCCGAAGTCCGTCGCGCTCTCGTTGACCACGTCCCAGCTGTGGAAGCGGCCCTTGTAATAGCGCGCGATCTCCGCGATCCGGTCGGCCATGAGCCGGTTGATCGTCCGCGCGTACTCCGGCGCGAGCGCCTCGATCTCGGCGGGCGTCTTTTTGTAGAGCGCATCGCGCAGCTTCGCATCACAGCCGTCCTTGTTGACCGGCTCCATCGCGCGGATGCACTCCGGCGCCTTAGCCGTCACCCACTCCGGCCACTGCCATTTGCGGTTGCCCCACGTGAGCGTGTGGCCATGCAGGCGGATGCCCTTGGACTCGCAGAAAGCGACCACCGGATCGGATGCGGGGCGGCGCCAGTGCGGTTCGTTCTTCGGATCCTGACAGGCGTTCCAGTATGCGGCGGTGTCCCGCTGCTCGGCCTTGAAACGGGGCTTTCCCTCCTCCAACTCGAACTTCTTCCAGTAGAACGCGATCGTGGCCGAGTTGAAGAGCGTGCCGAACAGCTCCTTGTATCGGGCGTTGTACTCGTCCTTCCCGAGCTGATCGAAATTGAAGATGTGCGCGCCGAAAATGAAATCGTGCGAGAGCTGTTCGACGTTCACGTCCGTTCCGGCCTTCAGCCCTTCCGGCTTGAAGACGCCGTCCGCCTTGCGGTTCTGCTCGATGTCGCGGTCGATCCGCGCCTGCACCTCCGGGTTCCAGAGTTTCCAGTAGGCCTCGCTCATCACCGGATTCTGCTCCGCGCCGTAAGCCATCACCCCCGCCACCCCCACCAGTCCAATCAGCACCGTCTTCATACGTTCTCTCCTTTTCGCCTCAGAACCCAGGCGGGCAACAACTTCAAAGTCCCGCACATTCCCCACTCGTTATGTTCCACTATACGTGATTTTCCGCAAACAAAACCAGAGGCTTTTGCGCAAAATTATTGTCAATCTTGCGCAAGCCGCCCGCTGCCGAAAGAACCGACCGACCGGGCTTGCGTCCCCGTGTCACCCGCTTATTGAACCGAGAGCAAGGTGCCGCCCCGGAACACGTTCAGCGTCAGAAGGCCGCCGCTGACCCGGAACCTCGCCACGCCGTGCTCCGGCATCGGCGCGACCGTCCAGCCCGCAAAACCGGCCGGTGCCGACAGCGTTGCCGCCTCGATCAGCGTGAGTTTGCCCATGCCGAACCCCTCCGGCAACACCACCGTCCCCGTCTCCCCCAGCGTCACAGTACCATCGACATGCAGGACGTCTTGTGCTGAACCGGCGACCATCCCCGCGCCGTTTCCGAAAACCATGTTCCCGGCGATCGACCCCGCGCCGCCGAGCCGGCCGCCGTCCAGCACAGCCACCTCAACGCGGCCCGTCGCGGCGCCGCTGACCAGCAAGGCAGCATTGGACACCGTCACGGAACCGGCGAAACTGTTCGTCCCCGCCAACGTCAGCGCCGCGCCGTCGCAAACGGCAAGGTCGCCATTGCCGGACAGCGCGCCGTCAAAGCGGCTCGTCCCCCCCGCCACCGTCAATACGCCGCCGCCGAGCCGCACTTCGCCGGAACCGGTCAGCGCCGCCACGCGCTGCGCGGCGTTACCCGCGTCGAAGACCGCTGTGGCCGCCACGTCGACCGTACCGCTGGGCGAGAGGATGTCCGGACGGCCGCGCAGCGTCTCCAGAAGCTCTGCGCGCGATAGGGCACAGTCATAGACCGTCACCTCGTCGATCAACCCCTGAAACCAGTCGTTAGGCGCGTTGGGCTTGTAGCCGATAGAGAACGTGCCGGGGTCGACCGTCTGCCCGGTCACGCGATTCGCCGCGACGCGCGCGCCGTCGACGTAGAACGAGCGCAACCCGCCCGGCCCCACCACCGCCGCGACGTGATGCCAGCCCTCGTCGCGGTCGCCCTGGTCGAAGGTGATCAATTTATCCGCGCCGATGTAACCCACGCCGTCCACCAGGCGGAAGATGGCGTACCCGCTTCCGTTATCCGCGAGGCGGAACAGGTGACATCCCTTGCGCCCACCCACGATCTTCCCCCAAAACACCATGCAGCCTTCCTTGTTCGAACCGGTGACCGGATTCACCCAGGCCGTGATCGTGACGGGCGCGTTGCCCGTCGGCAGCGCTTCGGGGAAAACGCTGTTCGTCCAGTTGAGATACCCCTGCACCCATTGGTTGTTCTCGCGCACGGACAGATCCAGCGCCTGGCCGATCTTTCCCGAGGCAGAGGCGACACGCCCCGTTGCGGAGAGGTGATAGCCGTGCGGACCGGAATCTTTGCCGAGGTCCGCCGCGTCTTCGAAACGATACTGCGCAACCACGCGGCCGGTCAGGCGCGACCCCCACGGCACGGTGAAGACGCCGGTCACGATGTCGGAAATTTCCGCTTCGCCCAACGCACGGTTGAAGATCATCACCTCGTCCAGCAGCCCGTCATAGAAGTTGGCCGTACTGTACGCCGTGCCGCCCAGCCAGAAACGGTTTCCGACGACCGTCAGATCGGAGGAGTTTACGTACGTGCCCGCCGGCAGGCCGTTAAAGTACACGCGGCGTTCGCGCGTCGCGCCGTCATAGGTGCAGACAATGTGATGCCAGCCGCCGTCCGGCGCATCGCCCGCCAGATCGTACCCGGCGTTCGCCGTCCAGTTGTTGCCCATGTTCGAGGTCATGATATTGGTGGACGAGTTGAACCGGAACATAGCCGTGCTGCGGTCGTCAATATTCCCCTTGCCCCAATACACCGGCGCGCCCGCCGCGTTGCCGCCCGCCTTCAGGTTGCACCAGACCGCGATGGTGTACGACACGTTGCCGGTCGGCACCGTGGCGGGAAACACCGCGGCGTAGAGATGGTCTTTCTCAGCCGCCGTGAACGAGGCCGCGCCGCCGAAGAGGCCCGGCGCATACGCCGGCGCGTTGGACGCGGACAGATCGTAGCCATGGCCGCTGCTGTCCTTGCCGAGATTCGCCGCATCGTCGAACCGGTAATACGCCTGTAGGCCGGACGGCAGCCGGTTCGCCAGCGCCAGCGTGCCTTCGGCGATCCCGACCGCGCCGGTGGCATCGACCCGTCCGCCGAGGGTGAGCGTCGTGCCCGCTCCACGTTTGACGAGCCGTCCGTCGCCGGAAACGGAACCGTCAAGCCGCCCGCCGCCGGTCACGGTCAGCACCGTGTCGCCCGTCAACTCGACGCCCCCGACCGCTCCCGCGCCGACGAGCGACGCGAGCGTCTGGTCGCCGGCGACACTCAGCTTCCCGTTGTAGGCGATCTCGACCTGCGCGGTTTCCGGCAGCAGGTCCGCCGGCGCCTTTTCGGACGGCGGCTGTCCGGCGAGCCGCAGAGCCGCGAGCTGCCCGTACTCCAACGCGCCCTGCGCGATAAACACGTCGTCCAAAAACCCTTTGAACGTGGTTTCCGTGATGCCTTTGCCCAGCACGAAGTTGCCCGCCTCAACAGCCAGCGGCGTGTACAGACTATTGCCGTCAACCGTTTCGCCGTCGATATAGTACTGATACCGCAGTCCGTGATACACGATGGCGACATGGTGCCATGCGCCGTCCATCAGTCCCGGCGCGAAAGAAATCTCGCGGTTGTTGCCATAATTCGTGTGCATCAGCGGTTTGGCGGAGGAGGGCGTGTTGAGCCGCATCATGTTCAACCGGTAATATTGCGACACCCCCCACGCATAGATCCCCGCGGTGCTGTTCACGTCCGCCGCCGGCTTGAACCAGAACGCGACGGTGAACGGCATGTCGAAACGGGGAGCCCGGCGACGGCGCCGCCGTTCGGCCCGGCGAGACAGGCCCCTGCGCCGTCCAGCGCGAGCACGCTGCCGCGCTCCGGATCGTCCGCCAGCCACTGCGTCTGCGTGCCGGACTGAACAAGATGGTTGGCGCGCGGCCCCGAGTCCTTGCCGACCTGCGCCGGATCGTCGAACCGCCACCAGCCCGCGACGTTCACGCCGATGCCGAGATTCAGGCCCCCGTTTTCCAGGCGCACCGACGAGACCTGCTGCGTGCCCGCAAAGGTCTGCGTGCTGCCGCGGGCGAACACCAGCGCGCCGTTGACGAACGTCCCGCCGAAAGACCGCGTGACCGCCTCACCGCCGAGGGTGAGCGTGTGTCCGTTGAGCGCGACGGTCGGCTGCGGCAGGCAGCGCGTTTCGAGACCGCCGACCTGCGCGTTCGCCTCCAGCACCAGCGCGGCAGAGGACGACGCGAAAACCACGGGGCTATAGGCCAGCATCGCGCCGTTGGTCAGCAACAGCGTGCCGCCCGACAGCCGCGTGATGCCGGCAAAGGTGTTCGTCGCAGAAAGCCGGAGCGACCCCGCCCCGGTCTTGGCGATGCCGTTATACACACCCGTGATCGGTGCGGCAAGATTCAGCGTGCCGCCGTCGACGCGGATCTCGCCATGCAGGTCAACCGGGAAAGACGGGGCATTCGCCAGCCCCAACGTGCCGCCCGCCACCGTCCAAACGGCATCGGGGAGATTCGGAAACAGCATCACGCCACAGAACGTGCTGTTTGTGAGCGTCACCGTCTGCCCCGATCCCAGCGCGGTGAAATCCGCGACATCACCGCCCCCGGCACTTGTCCCTGACGTGGCCGGAACAAATCCGTCCTGCCAGTTGGCCGGTTCGGCCCAATATCCGCCGGACACGTTCGTCCAAACCCCGGTCGTCGCCTGCGCCGCCAACACCAAACTCAGCCAAGCCGCGCCGAAACATCTCACTGTATTCTGTGCCATGATTGTTCCTGTCCTACACTGACCACGATTGTCCTGCCAAAGAACCACCCAGGATGCCGGCGCCGCGAACCGATTCACATCACACCGTATCCTGAACATTTGCTTATACGTTAGCGCTTCTCTGAATTCAGCGACTAGGGGCTTTTACGCAAAATAATTCTTTGTTTTGCGCACGTTCGATTGACATCCCCCCCCGCAATCCGCGACACTGGTGCCATGTCCCGTACGCTGACAAAAACGCCGCAGGTCGCCGTGCTGCTGCCCACTTCCGTAAAAGTGTGCCGCGACATGCGGCGCGGCATCCTGCAATACGTCCACCGACACGGCCCCTGGGGCCTGCATATCCTCGAAGGGCGCCAGGGCGAGCAAAAGCTCATCCGCATGAAAGAATGGGGCTGCACCGGCATCATCGGCCGGCTCTACACGCCCGAGCTGGTCGAGGCCGCCCTGCACACCGACGTGCCGATCATCATCATGGACCCCGCGCCGGAGCTCATCGCCCCCGGCCAGCCGCTGGCCCGCCACAGCATCGTCCGCAGCGACACGGCCGCCGTGGGAGCGATGGCCGCCGAGTTTTTCCTGGAACGCAAGTTCGTGAACTTCGCCTATGTCGGCGAGGTGCACGGCCTGGAGTGGTCCGTGAGGCGGGGACAAGCCTTTGCCGACGCGCTCGACAAGGCGGGCTTCGCCTGCGCGGTCTACGGGGCGCTGCCCAAAGCGGAGCAGGAGGATGCCGGCATTGAACGCGACCGCCTTTGCGCCTGGCTCAAGGCGCTGCCCAAACCGGTCGCCCTGCTGGCCGCCATGGACAACCGCGGCCGCCAAATCCTCGACGCCTGCGCCTGGGCCCAGCTTTCCGTGCCGCGCGATGTCGCCGTCTTGAGCGTCGACAACGACGAGGACCTGTGCGAAACAACAACGCCGCCCATGTCGAGCATCCTGTTCGATGCCGAGCGCGCCTGCTACGAGGCGGCGCATCACCTGGACGAACTGATGCGCCGGGCCACCCGCAAACGGCGCGTCATCACCTATGGCCCTTCCCATGTGGTGGCGCGCCATTCCACAGAAACCACCCAGATCACCGACATCGTGGTGGTGCAGGCCCTCGAGTTCATCGCGCTCAACGCCTGTTCCGGGATCGGCGTGCCGGACGTGGTGCGCCACATCTGCGCGTCGCGCCGGCTCGCGGAGCAGCGCTTCCGCCAAGAGCTGGGACACACCATCCTCGACGAGATCCGGCGCGTGCGCCTGGAGCGCGTCTGCAAGCATCTGAAAGAGACCAACCTGCCGATCGGCGAGATCGCCCGCGCCTGCGGCTTCGACTCGGAGAGCCACCTCGGCACCGTTTTCCGCAAACAGTTCGGCTGCACCATGCGCGAATACCGCAAGAAGCGCTAGACCGGATGAACTGAATGCGTGGCTGTTGTCCCTAACAAGGTAGGGCGGTTTCTCCGAAACCGCCGCCTGCGAAGAGCCTGCCACAGGGCGGGCTACTTCACCTCAATCTCGTACCACACGGTCTCATACGCCGGGCCGATCGCGATCTTGGCGCCGCCTTCGGCCTTCTCGACCGGCACATCCTTTTTGCGGGCGCCGCTCGGATCGAGCGCGAAACAGCGGGTCTTGGCCGGATCGGACGGCAGGATGATTTCGGCGGGAATGCCCTCGGCCAGCACCGTGCCATTGCCCCACGACAGCCGGTCACGCAGGGCGACCGACTTGGCGCCGACTTGATCCAGCACCGTGCCCTCGTTCTCCGTCACCCCCGTGGCCGCCAGCAGGATGTTTGCGGGCGCGCCCTTCTCGCCGAAGCCCGTGGCCTGCCGCGACGTGAGCGAGACCGTGGCCCAATCGAGGCGCGTCGTGCCGACCGTCAGCTTCACGCCGCCGAGGTCGATCGCGCGGCCCTTCGGGAAGCCGGTGAAGAGCTTCGTGTTCGGGGTGTTGACCGCGAAATAGCCGGCCCCCGCCTGCTCGGTATTCCAAACCAATTCGCCCGTGTCGCTCGCCACAACTTTCCCTTCCACCTTCGCTCCCGCCTGCGGCGGTTTCGGAGAAACCGCCCCACCTTCAGCGGCAAGTGCCTGCGCGGGTGAAAGGCTCACGGCGGTCCGGTGGACCAGCGACAGCTTGCCGTCAAAGCCCGCCGCGCCGATTGACGCGCCGATCGCCTTCGACCCCACCAGCCGATCGAAATAGGCCGGATAGTCCACCGGAGCCACGACCGCTTTCTGCGCCTCGCGCACGTCGCCGCGCAGGTACATCGCCGCGCAGGCGGGCATGTGCGCCAGCACCTCGGTGCGCGCGATCATGCTGAAGAAGTACGTGTTGCGCTTGGGCTCGAAGTCCGGGCTGTGGTTGTATGTGTACTCGAAGACGCCGTCCCAGCCTTGGAACGCGCCGTAGGCGCGGAGCATCGGCTGGCCTTCGGCGCCGTACTGGTTCGGGAAGGGGTGGTTGTACTCGCTCACCGTGTAGGGCTTGCCCTCCACGCGCTGGCACGCCAGGCCGAGGATGCAGCCCATCGAGTTGACCATCGCCTCGTTCTGGATCGCCCACTTCGTGTTCACGCTCGGGTGTTGCCAGTACGAATGGTTATCGATGTAGTCCAGCTCCGCCATGAGCTGCGGCTGGGTGTAGCCGAGTTGCGTGCCGGAGATCGGAGCCTTGGCCTTGAGCTCATCCTTCACATATTTGGCGATGCCGGTCCAGTAGGCGCGCTCCGTGTCCGTCAGGAACCGGTAAAAATCGCGGCGCGCCTGCAGCGGCACGAAGCCGGCATTCTTCACCACCGGCACCGTGCCGTCCTCGATCTTGGAGGTCTCGTCGAGCGCGCTGGCCGCGCCGCTCTGGAACGAAAGGTCGTCGATCTCATAGGCCCCGGGGGCGAAGCGCGTCAGCTGCACCTGGGCCTTGTCCGAGTCGTCCGCCGCGACAAACGGAAGCGTCAGCGTCTTCCAGGCGGAGCCGACGCCGATCTTCTGGTGGAGCCCGAGGGAGCGCCAGCCGTCCTTCGCGTCCGCGACCGCCAGCCCGAGCGTAGCCGTGCCGGCGCCCTTGGCCCGGCGGATCTTGAACGACAGCGTGTAGGGCTGGTTCTTCTTCACCGAGACCGTCCGGAAAAGCTTGGGGAAGAACTCGTCGCCCTCGCGGGTGACGTCGATCTTGAGAACCCCGCCGTCGGCCGCCGCCGTGGCGGCCGATGAGCCCCGCGCGAGGATCCACTTCTTGCCGTCGACCGCGACGGGAGCACCGAAGCCCCCCTCGGGAACCTGCTCGTTGCCGAGCGGCGTCGCGATCCACTGCCACTGGCCGCGCATCGTGGCGGTATCGCCATACTTGCTGCGCAGCCACGCGTTCCACTGCTTGCGCAATTCTCCGGCGTAAGGCTCGGACAGATTGTCGAGCGCACCGCCGTGGTAGTTGTTGAAGAGCGCGTTCTCGTTGTTGATTTCGATGACCGCCACACACGGGTCTTCGGCGTAGGACAGCTTGGTGTACGGATTTACGCGCGACAGCAGCTGCTTGGCATACTCCTTCTCGGAAGCGATGATGCGGGGATCGAAGAAGCTGAGTCCCTTCCTAAACCGCGCGACGTGGAGGTTCATATCCACATAAATGCCGCGCTTCTTGAGGGCGGCGATCAGGTAGTCCTGGTGCTCCAACATAGCGGGGTCGAGCCGGAACGGCTGCGACGGGTCGGCTGCGAACGCTTTCGGCAGCGCATTGCTCTTGCCGAAGATGCCGGCCTCCTTTTCGGTCATGAAGTTTTCGTACTCGGCGTCAAAGTAGTGAAGGCGCACGCAGTTGATGCCGAAGCGCGCCAGGCGCGCCGCAACCTTGTCGGCCTGCTCGTGCGTCGGGAAGTTCGCGGGGCCGGTCAGATTCGTGGCGTGAAACCGGATGCGCCCCGCGTCGGTGACGAAATGTTCGCCCTCGACGCGCACGAACCCGTGCTTGCCCGCCGGCGCGTCGAGCAGATGCGCCATGCTCGACGCGTTGTCCGGCGCGTCATACGAAATCAAGAACGGGAACAGCGGCGCCGGCGTTTCCGCCGCACAGACCGCCAACGCCACCATACCCAACACCCCGCCGATCACACCGTTTCGCTTTTTCATCGTCCCCGTCCTTTCCTTACAAACCGTCGCCGTCTTTCAACAGGCTGAACGCCGCGCTCTTCGCCGCACCATCGCCATCCGTGTACGTCAGGCGGTAGTGGCCCCGGAAACCGCGGAAGCGCAGGCGGCCGTCCGCATCCGTCTTCGCCGTCAGGCGCGTCTTCCACTCGCCGTTGATCAGGCCGTCCAGCGTGCGGAACGCGGGCTTCGGCTGCATCTGCCGCGTGAAGAGGCCGGATTTCAGCGGCTCGCCCTTGGCCCCGCAGTCGTCCACCACGTTCCACCAGGTGATCCTGTAGATGCTGGGCCACGAGAACCACAAGCGGTACATGTCGCGCGTCAGCTCGGCCTGGATCGCGTTGGCACGCTCGTCCGCGCCGGGAGCGGGAATCGTGATCTCGCTCAGGTGAATCGGCCGCTTGAGCGTGTCCAGCTCTTCCAGATAGCGGATCACGTCCGCCGGCACCCAGGAGGTGTTGTTGTGGTTGATCGTCTTGCCCGCCGCAAGGTCCAGCGCCGGCTGCGAACCGAACAGGTGCATCTGGAGCCCCACCACGTCGATCTTCGCGCCGCGCGCGATCAGGCCGCGGATGAAGGGCGGATAGACCCCGCGCCACGAATCGTTGATGCAGAAGCTGACCGACGGGGGAAACTCCCTCTCCGCCCACTTGAACACCTTGAAGGTGTAGTCGTCCGGCATCACGCCGTAGCGCGGCTTGCCGGGCACGGGATCGACGCTCTCGTTGACGATGTCCCAGCTCGGGATGCGGTCCTTGTAATAGCCGCAGATCTCGCGGACACGCTTCTCGAACAGGCGCTCCATCTCCCCCACCTTGCCCGGATCTTTCGAGACCCACGCGGGATGGTTCCAGCCGGTGTTGCCCCAGATCAGCGGGTGCCCGTGTATCGCGATGCCCTTGGCCTCGCAGAATTCAATGATCTTCTCCGGTGACGGCCGCCGCCAGTGGAACTCTTTCCACGGCTCCTTGACCGCGTCCCAGTATGCCGCCGAATCCTGTTCGGAGGCCAGATAGCGCGGCTTGCCCGGCTCGGGTTCAAATGTCTTCCAGTAGAAGGCGATCGTCGCCGCGTTGAAAAGAGTGCCGAACACCTCTTTGTACTTGCGGTTCAGCTCGCCGGAGCCCAGCTGGTCGAAGTTGAAGAGGTTGGCGCCGAACAGAAAGGCATGGTCGAGTTGCTCGACCTTCACCTCCGTGCCCGGCTTGACCGACGGCAGGCGCACCGACGCCTCCGCCATGCGGTTCTCGCGGATGCCGCGCTCGATGCGCTCCCGCACCTCCGGCGCGGCCCACTGAGCCCGGTACGCCGCGCTCATCACGTCCGCCGCCTGCGCCGCCGCGGCGCCCACCAGCACCGCGCTGACAACCCACTTGACCATGCTCGGCCCCTCTCCCTGTGCCGCTATTTCTTCACGATCCAGAAACCGTAGCCCGCGAGTTCGAGCCCGCCCGCAGCGTCGCCGGACGCGCCTTGCGCGAGCAGCGCCCGTCCCGCGTCGGCGCCCTTCACGGCGACCTTCACCGGCTTGTCCGTCAGGTTCACGACCGCCACCACGCGCTCGCCGCCGAGCGTGCGCGCGAACGACAGCACCGTCCCGGGCTGGTCGCTGTCCAGCCACTCGACCGCGCCCTTCGTCAGCGCCGGCTCGGCCTTGCGCAGCGCGCAGAGCTTTTGCACAAAGACGAAACGGGCCTTGCCCGCGGCGGTCTCGCCGTTGGCCCAATTGATCGGCAGCCGTCCGAAAATGCTGTGCCGCGCGGTGTCGGCCACCTCCTGGCCGTTGTAGAGGAAAGGCACGCCGTCCAGCGCGAAATTCGCGGCCAGCGCCGCCCGCACTTTCGCCGCGCCCCAACGCTTCTCGATGCGGTTCTCGTAGTCGTCGTTGGCGATGTCGTGGTTGTCGATGAAGCGCACGAACTTCGCGCCGCCGACCGGGCGGTTCTTGCGCAGGGTTTCCCAGTGCTTGCGGAACGCCGCCGCGTCGCGCATCTCCGCGAAGGGTTTTCCCCAGCCGTAGCAGAGGTCGAAGGCCTTGAGCTGGTTCTCCGCCTTCGTGCCCTCGGCGAGCATGCCGACATCCGGCCTAATCTTCTCGATCCGCTCGCGTCCCGCCTCCCAGAAATCAAGCGGCACCCCGTCCGCCACGTCGCAGCGGAAGCCGTCCACGTCGAAATCGCGGATCCACCACTCCATATTCTTCCACATGTACTCGCGCAGTTCCGGGCTACCGTAGTTCAGCGCCGGAAACGCCCAGGCCGCATTCACCGCCTTGCCGTCCTTGGCGCGCTTGATGAAGTCGGGATGAGCCTCCAGGAAGACCGCCGTGGGCCCGCAGTGCAGATACACCATGTCCAGCATCACGCGCAGCTTGAGCGCGTGCGCCGCCGCCACGAAATCCTTGAGATCCTGGTCCGTGCCGTATTCGGGATCGACGTGATAAAAATCCTTCATGCGGTACGGGTTGCGCGGGTTGTTCATGCCCGACTTCTTCTGGCGCGGGCTCCAGGAGGTCTGGTCCATGTCGTCGTCCGCCACAAAGACGGGGCAGAGGTAGAGCACCGTCACGCCCAGCTCGGCGAGCTTCGGCAGCCGCGCCTGCGCGGCCTTGAGCGTGCCCTCCGGTGTGAACGCGCGCGGCTGGATCTGATACATCACGCCGCCCGTCAGCCACTCCGGCGAGGTCCGCGCCTGCCGTTGATTCAGCGGCGGTTCCGCTGCCAAAAGAGCCCCCGCCGCCAACGCCATCAGTCCGATTCTTCCGATCATTTCTTTGTCCTCCCCTATTCCGTGTTAACTGTAGCGCCCCGCAGTGAGGCAGACCAGCTTGTTTTGCGCAAAATAATCCTCTGTTTTGCGCATGACTGCCGGATGCGTCAACGCCTCACCGCGGCATCAGCGCGAACACGCCCCACCCCAGATATTCGCGCGTGAAGGCGGCATAGCGCTCGGGCTCCGAGGTCAGCTGGGCGCGGACCTCTTTGGCAAACTCGTCGGCGGGATTGGCTTCAAGCCATCGGCGCATGGTGAGCCATTTGGCCGCCTCGTATCTGTCCCAGCCGTCTTGGTCAGCCAGAACCATTTCCACGACGTCATAGCCCAGGCGGCCGAAAGACGCGAGAAGTAACGGAAGCATGAGGAAGTCGGTGATCGCGTGGGCTAGGCACCCCTTGGCAACGTCTTCCGTCGGCGGCAACAGCCGCCAGTAGGGCTCGCCGATGAGGATGATCCCTCCGGGGCGCAGGCTCCGCGCCAGAAGCTCGATGGTGCCGGCGACGCCTCCGCCGATCCACGTGGCGCCGACACAGGCCGCCACGCTGACCTTTTCGTCGGCGACATAGCCGGCGGCATCGCCATGGATGAACCTGACTTGATGGGCGACGCCGAGTTCTTCAGCGCGCAGTTCCGCCCGCCGGGAGAACAGCTGGCTCATGTCGACGCCCGTGCCGGTGATGCCGTAATCGCGCGCCCAGGTGCACAGCATCTCCCCCGAGCCGCTGCCGAGGTCGAGCACGCGGGCCCCCGGTTCCAGACGCAGTGCCGCGCCGAGCGTGGCAAGCTTTTCGGATGTGATCGGGTTGTGGATGCGGTGGGCACTTTCTGTGATGTTGAAGATGCGCGGGATGTCCATTTCGGGAATCTCCTTATGTGTGTGAACAGAATCGGTCACGGACGAACAGTTTACACCCGGATTCGAATGACGTTCGGACACGTCTTCGCGATCAATTTCTGACCAGCTCAAAGAAGGGCGTCGGGCCATCTGCCAGCGCGGCGGCATCAATCTGAAGCCGGAGCTGACCGTCAACAACAGAGACGGGCAGTTTTTCGCGGCGCGCCCCGTCGAAACCGAGGGCGTAGAGGGAGACGCGCTCAGGGTCTTGGCACGCCAAGGTCACGCTGAGCTTGCCGCACCGCATCAGGGCGGGGCCCTTGCCGGTATCCTTCATCATTTCGCGATCCGGCGCAACGACCATCCCCGTGTTGACCATCTCGGTCGAATACAGCAGAACCATCCGCCCCGATGACGCGACGGGGTCTGGCGTGACCGAGCAGACGGCGACACACGCCGCCACGCTTGACCCTTCAACCGTCAGGACACCGACTCTTTCCCGCTTGCCTGCTTCCAGCGACACGGCCTCGGTGCGGGAAGATTTGACCTGTAGCAGGTGCTCGCGCGAACGCATCGTGATCTCGCCGGTGTCGCTCTGGAACACGCCGTTCTCCGGATCGCTGAGGTTATTCGGACTAAGAATCCCCTTGGCCTTCATTTTCCGGACGGTGTCGGCCAGGGAGAAGCCTCCCTCTTTGCTTTCGACTACGTCCACAAACCAATCCTGCGCATTGACCGCCGCGATCCCAGCCGGCAGCAGGCGCAGATCAGCCTGGCCGCCGTCCGCGGTCTTTTCCATGCGCCCGGCCCACGGGAAGGCCAGGCTGAAGCCGGTCATCAGGCCCAGGCGGCTCTGTTCCGTCGAAACGGCACCGAGGCTGGTCGCGCCTTTCTTGAGGGCATCTTCCGGCACCACCAGCTCAACCCTCTTTTGGGCGCGCGCCACATCCCCGCGACGGTAGAGGCAGGCCGAGAGGAACTCGCTGGCGCGCACCACCGGCGACGCCGCACAGGTGAAACTCCCGATCTTTGGCGTGCCCACCTCCAAGGAGACCGGCCCCGAGTGGATTTCCAGGGCACTGAAACCCTGCAGGGCGGAGTACGCCCCGAAAACGAGCCCGCCTTCATGCTGGTACGGATTCCAGAAACAGTGGTTGAACTCGCTGACGATGAAGGGACGTCCCGAAAGCCGCGTGGCGTTCGCAGACCTCCAATACCCTGCCGCGTCCGCCAGCGAGCTATCCTGCTTGACGGTGTTTCCCGCCGAGCCCCAGCCGCCGGCCGGATGCTGGTAATAGGCGTGCATGTCGACGACCTGAGACACCTGCCACCGGACGGCGCTATCGCCGAGTTTCTTGGAGGCGTTGTACTGGGTGGTCAATCCCGCATAGCCCGTATTCCGGACCACGCGTTCACACCACTGCGCACATCCTGTGGAAACATGCATCCGGAACAGGGCGAACTCGTCGGCCATCCCGCTGGTGCGGTCATTGAGGGATGGCAACGGGGCCGCCTCCAGCGAATGGCCCTTCAGTTCGGCCGCGAGCGCCGGCGGCAGCGCGGCACTGTGACGCGCGCACAGCCACTTTCGCCACTCCCGTTCAAGATAAGCCTTGGCGTCCGGGTAGTCCGAAAGGGTTTTCCCCATGCGGTCCAACCCCAGTTCCTGCTCGTTGTAGAACTCGACGAAAGCGATGGCCGGATCATCTTTCCAGGCGAGCCCCGTGTAAGGGTTCACGTGATTCAGGACGGTCTCCGACCCATACCGGAACCGTTTGCGCTCCCACTCTCCGCCCAGATACAGTTGCAGCTTGTGTTTGTCCCGCTCTTCGAAGGTCGTCTTGTTCACGTCATCGCGCTCATAGAGACCGAACGAAAAGATGACCACGTGGCAGTAGATCCCTTCGCGTTTCAGCTCCGACAGCAAAAAGTCCCAGCGGTCGAGCTTGCCGGGCTGGATGGACATGTCCTCCGTCGCGCCTTCGCAAAGCGAGCGATCGAGCAGGCCGTGGACCCGGAACAGGCTGTAACCCTGACGGCGCGCCGCCTGCGCGAAGAGCCTCACCTTGGAGCGGAACACCTCGCCGTCAGGCTCCTTCCAGATCTCATCGGAAAAGCCGTTGAAACCGAGCAGGCGTATCGGCTGTCCCGGTGCGTCGGCAAAGACAAGATCGCCGCCCGGCCCGATCGTCACCCGACCCCGTCTTCCCGCGGGCTTTTCGACGAGCGCCGAAAGATCTAGCGCGCTGCCTTCCTGCACCTGGACGCGGCCCATGTCCGCAGCCTTCCACTCGCCGTTGGCGACATAGATGATCGGCGGCTCCGGCGTCCCGCACACCAGGCTCCAGCCGCTGGCACCGCTGAGAACTTCAGCCGTCAGGACGTTCTTCCCTTCTTGGACGGGAAGTTCGATGACGTGGTCGTTCGGCGTGAACTTGCCGGACACGCTTCCGGCTTTGAGCGTGTTTAAGACTTCTTTGCCGTTGATGCGGATCGTCACCCACCCGTTCGCCGAGAAGCCGACCTCCATAACGCCCGGGGCCGGGCTGGTGAACGCGTTGAACAGCAGAGCTCGAGCCCGCGCCCGTGACTTTGTCCCACAGACCTTCGCAATGTCGATGGAGCAGTTCTCCAAGCTGGCGCGCGCGGGAGAAACAGGCGCGCCTTTCGCCCCGGCCAAGACGGCCGGAGCGGATTCAAAGGAAACCGGGGCGGCCACGTCTGCAAACACGGTCCACTGCTTGTTCAAGGCGGTGACCGGCAATCTGACGGCCTCTTCGAGCCGAACATTACCCAGTGTCACTTTGCCCTTGAGCTTGCTCAGGTTGAACGTGATGTGGGCCGGGGCGTCATCCGTCGCGGTGCACTGAAACGTGGCAGACATCTGTGTCGTCCCGGGGTCCACGGGGACATCCTCCGCCAAGCCCAGCGAGCGATAGGGCTTGTGGGACAACTGGTAGAGATGGCGCATGGTGCCGCGTTCCTCCACACTCAGCGCGTAGCTCAGGCGATAAACTTTTCCGGGCGCCAAATGGACGCTATGGCCGAACAGCACGCCCGTCGGCCCGCCCTTTCCTGCGTCGGGCACGACCGCCGCCCAACACCCCTTTTCAGGCCCCTGCCTCCCCCCTGCCGCCTTCACCTCTGAGGACACACTCGACCACCAACCCGTCGTCCCTTCGCCGAAATCCCCGTTGGTCAGCAGGTTCTCAGCCGCAGAGAGTCCGGTGCCGAGAAAGAGCGCGTTCAGCAGAATCATCCGTTTCGTCATGGTTTCACATCCGCTGTTGGAGTTGTTTGGGAATGATTGGAAGGGTGGGCTTGAAACCGAAGCAGGCAAAGTGGTTTTCCACTGCCCGCTTTCCGCCCGGACGCCACCTATGCGAGCCGTGTCCGCTCACTATAAAGCGCCCGGCCCATTTTTCCGAAGCACTCGGACGGCCGGACCGCGAAACGGAAGGAGACGTTTTTCGGCAGTTCGTCCAACGCGAACACGCAGCGCCCCGTCTTTCCCCTGCGTCCTGCGGCGAGGAAAAAATTCTCCGCAAAAACGCGCTTCGCGCAGAACGGCTTGGCGGCGTCGCCCTCCAGGACCTCCACCTGAACATCGTAGTCGAAAACGCGGTCCCGCGCGGTGTGGAAAACGGCGGCCGGGAAGGACACCGTCAGCTGCGCCTCTTCCCCGCCGTTCCGGTTCTTCCCCTTGCCCTCGGCAAAGACAAGCTTCGCGTCCGGAGCGAATTCCGGCGCGACGGCTTGCGCGGCGCGTTTGGCGACGGTGAAGGGCATGTCCCGTTCGCCGCCGCACGGGAGCGGCAGCACCCAGTCGGGTCCAAGCATTTCGTCGAAAACGAACTCGCGCCGCTCGATGACCATACGGTCCCCGAAAACGGAAAGGAGCATGCCCTGCTTGCCCGTACTCGTCGCCATGCGGGGCATGTGCAAAAGAAGCTTGCCGTTGTCCGCGCTGCCGTTCTCGCGCCCGTACGGCATCCCGGTATAAGAGAGCGACGAGGTGCCGATGGAGGTGAAGGCGCCTTGCCAGATGCTTCGTTCGTCGGTCAGTGAATAGTGCGAGTGCCCCGAGAAAGCCACCGCGTTCGGGTACGGTGAAAGCGCCTCCGTGGCCGCGCCCTTGTCGTCCCACGCGCCCCAGGCCCAGCTCCCGTAGCAGGTGTTTTGCGGGTGCGCGTGTTGTGCGTAGAACAACGGCAGGGACGGATCGAGTTTCGGAGCCAGCCCGCCGACATACGCCTTCAGGCGTTCCCTGTTGCCCCAGTGCATGCCGACAAACGTATAGCCCCTGATTGTTTTTGAGTAGACCGGCGCGAAGGGTTCGCGGAAACACTTTTCCCACGCGCCGGCCGCGTCCTTGGCGACCGACTTCTCGCGGAGCTGGGCCCGTTTTTGAGGGTCCTTCACACCATAGGTGAATCCGTCCATGTCGTGGTTGCCGTAAACGAAAAGTTTTTCGACGCGCCGGCCGTCATCCGCCTTGTCGTCCGGAAAGACGCGGTACCAGGCGTCGCCGACCAGTTGCAGCTCGCTGAGCAGGCCGCGGTCCGCCATGTCGCCCGCGACGATCACTCCGTCCACGCCCTGCGCCTTGAACCAGGTCAGGGCTTTCACGAAGACTTTTTCGCTGCCCGGGTCTCGCAGATGGATGTCGCTCAGCACGCCGAGCTTCAGCCGGGCGCCGCCCGACGCCTCGGCGCCGAACGCGCGCACTCCGGCCGCCGCCGCCATTCCCTTCAAAAAATTTCGCCGCCTGATGTCCATTTTCCCTTTTCCTTGTTTTTCGCTTTATGTACCTCGAACGATGACGGGGACAAACTCGCGCGTTCCGTCTGACTGTACGCGCCAGGCCAGCGCCGTTCCCGGCGTGCAGGCGACAAGCGAGCCCTGTGCAAGCTTCGCATACGTCGAACGGAAGTCATAGAGAGACGTATACTTGCGGGTCGGGTGGCGTCGAACCGCGGCAAAGTCACAGTCGACAACACCGTCAAATTGCCCCTCCGCCTTCTGCTCCGCAACTAACCAGAGTGGCTTCAGTCGATAGATGCGGTCCGTCCCGCCGCCGACACGCGTGAAGCGGACGACGTCGTGCTCCGGATCCAGATGGACGCAGTCGAAGGTCTGCTCGTAGATCGTTCCCCGCGTCTTCGTCGGCATCTCCCCGCAGGCCAGCGAGGCGAACTTGTAGTCCTCGTAGGCGGCGTCGCACGGCTCCGTCACGTGTAGGATGCCGCGGCGGTAGACGGCGCGCTCGGAGTGATGATGTCCCGAAAGGTCTAGGAGAATGCGCCCCTTCGCGGACGTGAAATCGTATGTGCATCCGAACAGCACGACACGTTCGCGGTTCTGATAGGCCTCGAGAAGATCGCGGAACGGCGCGAACAGCGTCTCCTCTTGGTCATTCCCGACGACTTTCGAGATCGGGATGTGATGGATGACGGCAAGCGACCAACCGGACGGGACCTCCGCAAAGGCGTTTTCCGCGAGCCATCGGAGCTGCCGCTCGCCCATCCCGTAGCGAACCGCCCAGAAGCTCCGGTTCGGATCGATCGAATCCGAAGTATCCGCCACCACCGTGCGAATCTTCGCCTTCGCATCGTCAAGATAGTAATAGCAGGCTTCCGGATCGGCGGCATTCGTCACGGCACGCCGGCAGGCCGCCGTATCCATGATGATGTCCCGCGCCTCCCTGCCGCCGTACGTGTGGCCTTCGCTGGCGGTCGGCGAGAAGCGGATCGTGAAATCGTGATTGCCCTTCGCCGCCAGGACCCGTCCCCCTGCCGATTCGACCGAACGCACCCAAAGTTCGCGCCACTGGGCGGCGGTCCGATCAATCGACTCCTTTGCCCCGAACGCCTCACAGAGGTCGCCGCCCGAGATGGCGGTCCCGACGGGCGTCGTCTTCACGAGATCCGCGAGCAACGCGCCCGATTTCAGCGCATTCGCCGGCGTGTGCAAGTCGGTTATGAACCAGAAAGAATGCGATGACTCCGCCGCGGCGCGTTCAACCCTCCGGCGAACCTCCTCGAGGTAGTCCCGATAATAGCCGGGAATACCCGCAGTCGCGTTCTCGCACCATCCTTTCAGTGCCGCAAAGGCACCGCCGGAAGCCATAAACTCTCGTCTTGTCATGTCAACATCTACCCTTATCGGTCGGCTCCCTTACTGCACGAAGAACAACGAGCCGGAACCGTAGACGCGGCACTTGAAGGTGTCAGACGAGACCTCGAACCGCACTTTGTGCGTGCCCCATACATTCGCCACACTCCAGCGGCCGTTCAAATCGCCCGGACCGGCGTCCACGGCGGAGGCGCCGCGCGCGATCTCCCAGCTGCCCACGGCCTTCGGATCGGACAACGTGATCGTGCCGCCGCCCAGGATCGTCACCATGCCGTTCACCGTGACGAGCGGCCCCCTGTTCGCCGTCGTCAGCGTGAGCGCCGTGCCGTCGGGGATCTCCACGTCGCCGGGATACGAAACCTGTGCCGAGCCGTTGATCGTTGTGGCGCGGAACGTGGCGTTCACGCGCGTGACGCCCTCCGGCAGCGCGAGCGCGCCGCCCGCCATCTCGAAATAGCCCGTAAACCCGGTGGGGTTCGCGCCGAGCGTGAGTTCCGCACCTTCCGGCAGCTTCAGCGTGCCGTCGCCCGCGAGCGTGCCCGCGAACGTGTTCGTGCCCGCGACCGTCAGTCGCCCGCTCACGAGGCCGAGTGTGCCCGAGCCCGAGATATGCCCAGCCTCCTCGTCCGTACCGTTCACTTCGAGCGTCGCGCCCTCCGCCACCGTCACCGCGCCACCCACCGGCAGCACGCGCGCGCCGCCCGCGTCCGCGCGCATCGTCGCGCGGATCTGGTGCACGCTCAGTGCCTGATCGAACACCTTCACTTCGTCGAGCGCGCCGCGGAAGAGCACCCCAGTCGCCGTCGGCTTCGCGCCAAGATAGAAGTAGCCGCCGTCGCGTGTGGAATCGCTTGTGAACGCGCCGGACGACGAGAAGCCGTCCACGTATTGCCCGTCCACGAAGTTCCGTACGCCCACGCTGGGATGGTACGTCGTGGCGAAATGGTGCCAGCGCTGGGAGGCGTCGCAGTCGTGAAGGCCCGGGACCGTGGTGCCGGCGCAGATGTCGATCGCGCCGCTGCTACCCGGCTTGCGCACGTAGCAACGCGCACTCCAGGTATTGTTGTTCTCATCGTGCCAGTAGCTGAGCATGTAGCCGATCGTCGAGTTCGTGGGGCAGCCCCAGCTAACGAAAGTGGGGTAATGATTGTTAAGGCCCACTTTGGTGTACTCGTCCGCCTGGTGGGTCTGCACCCAGAACGACACCGTGAACGGCTGTCCGTTCGACGGAATCGCCTCCGGAAAGCCTGCGCTGCGCAGATAGGTGTTTTTGTAGGCGTCGAACTTGAGCGCCTTGCCGCCGAGGGGCGAGTCGATAAACGCGAGCGTGCCGGTGCCGATCTTGGAGAGTGTATTGGTTCCGGCGGAGTCTTTGCCCATGCTGGACGCATCCTCGAATGCGTAGTGCAGCACGGGCGCGGGAACATCCGCGCCCGCGTCAGGCAACGCGCCGCGCGCGAGTGCCACAGGGTCCTTACCCGCGTAGAGGCGCTGAACGCCCGCCGCGTCAACCGCCTCGGTGTAGATGCGCACGTCGTCGATGAGCCCTTTGAACTGGCGGTCCGTCTTGTTGAGCTGCCGCCCGATGCACACCTGCTTCTCGAGCGGAATCGAAAGCGGCCCCAGCTTGTTCGTCGTCCACGTTTGCGCGCCGTCACAGTAGACGGTGTACGTACTCCCCTTGCGCACGGCCGCATAGTGATGCCAAGCGCCCTGCGGGTTCGCAGGCGATGTGACGGCGGCGAAGTCGAGCGTGGTGCCCCAATGGGTGAGGCAGAGCGTACCGGCGGAAATGCCGTTGTAGCGGAAAACGACCTCCTGGAAATTGCTCTCTTTACCCAGTGAAACGAACGTGCCCCTGTCGCCGCAGTCCGCATCGGGCTTCACCCACACGCTGAGCGTGTAGTCCGTATTGTCCGTGAAGTGCGGCGAAGTCACCGTCGCCTCGAGCTTCTGCGTCGAAGTGCCGGGAAATCTCGCCACCCATCCGCCGCGTCCGGCGTTGTACTCGCGCGTGATGCCGCTCTGGGTGGTGAGGTTGTGTCCGCCGCACGTGGCGTCGACGCCGGGGTCGTCGTCTTCGAAATCGTAGATGGCGAACGGCGGCGGCAGCGTGGCCTCGCTCTGGAGAATGAGCGTGCCTTCGCGCACCTCGGTGCCGCCCGTGTGCGCGAGCGCGCCGCCGAGCGCGAGCGCCCCCGAGCCGGTCTTCGCAAACACGTTCGCGCCGCGCACGCCCGCGTTGTAGGTGCCCGGGCCCGTCATCGCGAGTTCGCCGCCCGCGCTCATCACGATGCCGCCGCGCGCGGCGTTGCCGGCCACGCGGGCAACGGTCTGCGTGCCGGCGAACTGAATTTCGCCGTTGAGCTCGGTGCGCAGCCGCGCGTTCGCGGGAACCACCACCGGCTCGCCCGCCGCGCCGGCGAGGTCGCCGTCCGAAACCGGCGCTCCGCCGGCGAGAAGCTGCGCGATGCCCGTGGGGCCGAGCGCCCGCGAGTAGATGCGCACGTCGTCGATGTCGCCGCAGAAGAAACGGTCCATCCCCGGCAGGCGGCCGAGGCAGATCTGCACGGTCGCGGGCAGCGTCATTTCGAGGACGATGTTCCGCTCGTCGAGCACCTTCACGCCATCCACCCACACGGTGAGGCGGCAGCCTTCGCGCATCGCCATGTAGTGGTGCCACTGCGTGGGGTCCGAAGGTCCCAAAATATTGCTCTTGTCACCCGCACCATTCCAGTGGCCGAGCAGCAGCGTGTTACAGGAGCTGTTCACGAAGCGGAACTGCACGAAGCTGTGGTCGAGGAGCTGCGATCCGAGCGTGACCATCGTGGGGTAGCCGTTCGTGACGGGCGTGGAGAAGGTCTTCGCCCACAAGCTGATCGTGTAGTCCGTATCGCCCGTGAGCTCGGTGGTGCCCGTGACGGTGGACACGAGTTCGCCGCCCGAGTTCGTCGTGCCCGCGAAGCGCGCCACGTACCCGCCGCGCGTTTCATCGTATTGGCGCGTGACCGCGCCGCCCGGAACGAGGTCGCGTCCGTGGCCCGAGGAATCCTTTGTGAGGGATTCCTCGAAGTCGTACTTTACGAACGGCACGGCGGCGGGCGTTGTCGAGTCGAGGCGCAACCGACCGGCGCGCGCGGCGTAGGCGATGTTCGCGGCGATGTTCGTGACGTACAGGTTTTTTACCACGGCCGTCACGCGGCCCGTGCCGGAGATGGCGTCGGTGAGAATGTCTGACCGCGTAGCGCCGAGCTGAAGATCGTTGCCCGCGAGCGGGATCGCCGCGCCCGTTTCGCTTTGGAGCGAGCCCATCACCACCTGCGAGGTAAAGTTCGAGAGCGTGAGCGTGCCCGCGCCTGTCACGCGCACATCGGTGAACGCGAGCGCGGAATTCGCCATCGGGATCACCCGGCCTTCCGCCACCTCAAGCGTGCGACGGGGTCTGCTGGCGGGATAGAAGGACGAAATGCGCACGGTGCCGTCTCCCTCCTTGCGCACGGTGCCGTAGTCGTTGGGAAAGAAAGCGCAGTTGCTGCCGAGCACAAGCGTGCCGTTTCTGACGCAAAGCGGGAAATAGCCGAGCGAGTTCGTGGAGGCCCAGAAGATGCTGTAGTTGCCCCACCACGCCATCCACCACAGATAGCTCGCGGGAGCCTCTTCGCCTTCCCCAAGCGCCGCGGGCTCGAAGACGAGGCCGCCCATATACGTTGCCTCTGTGGCGGCGATGGTCTGCTGGTCGTCGAGCTGAAAGCGGGCCACGTTGGTGCTGGCGGGCAGCACGCCCCCCACCCAGTTCACGTATTCGCCCACTGAGTTCGTCGCGGACCACCCACCGCTCGCGGATCCGTTCCAGAGGTTCGTGGTGACGTCCGCGTTCACGCTCGCCACCGCACACACGAGAGCGAAAATCGACATGGCTTTTTTCATAATATCTTCCTCCTATTATCAGTAACAACTTATGCTCCGCCCGCGCTACCACCGCATATCGGCATAGGGATCGTCGCGGGGCAGACGTTTGTCGGTGTAAAACGCCGAACCGTCCGCCTCAGCGGCTTGCGCGTCGAGGTGTGCGTGCCAGCGGACTCCCGCCGGGACGCCCAGGTTGCCCAGAACAATCGTGTAAAGCCGCTCCGTATTGACCCGCGTGAAAACCAGATCCGGGCGATCCTCCGGCTTAAAGTCTTTCGGTGACGCTGCGATCCAGACGATCTCACCTGAGCCAACCGGGATTGATGCAAGAACGCCGGTCTCGGACCGCCAGCCGCCGGCGGGCACCGTGGCGATGCCCGTGACCGCGAGCTTTTTGCGCCAATGAATCTCCGCCGGGGAAACGCCGCGGAAAGCGGCCGGCAGTTTGCCGGAGAGCGGGTTGAGCCAAAGCGTCTGAGCGCCGGCCGTAAACGCGGCGCCGGATGCGCGCCGGAGCGCTTCGCCGTCCGCCTCAGAGAGACCGGCGGCCAAAACGGTGCCGCTCCCCGTCAGGAAAGCCCGGACCGCCGCGGCGTTGTCCTTCAGCCAGGCGGCGCAGCCGGAAGTCAGGACAACGACCTGTCGGTCCGCGCCTGCCGCAGTGAGCTTTCCGGCGGATGCGGGCAGGCTTTTCAGCGGCACGCCTGCGGACTGACCGATGACCGTAGCGGTGCGCCGGACAGGCGCTTGCCAGCCGCGCACCGCCTCTGTCAGGTTGTGCAGGAGGGTGTCCGCGACGGGATCTGTGCCGATGCGGTCGGTGACGTCGAGCTGGCAGAAGAGCATGCGGCCCGCGCCGTCGACGCACTCCCACAGCGGGGTGTAGCGGAGGTCGAAGCCGGTATCCAGCAAGGGGCGGAAGGAACCGGTGTGGGGCTTTTCAACGAGGGTCGAGGCCACCACGCCGTTCTGCGAACAGCGCCAGACGCGCTTCCAGCGCTGCGAGACGTCCAGGCTCTCGGGCAGGCCGTCCAGCGGACCCAGTGTGGTTGCCCCCCGCCAGTCGGCAAGATCTTCGTTCGCCAGGCCGGCGAGGACGGGATCGGCCTCATCGCGAAGCCAGACGCGCCGCGCCCCCGGGGTGAAGCAACGCAGCCCGAAGGTCTTGCCCAACGCGTCGGCGGTCTGTTCGAAGACGACGACCTGGAGGCCGCTTGCGACGCGCTCGGCGAGGCCGGCGAAAAGTTTCGCGCCCTCTGCGGTTGACAGCGCGTTGCAGCCGACGATGAGGACCCGGAGATCCGCGGGGAGGGCGCCGTCCGCCTTGAGTTCGGGCACCTTGACGTCCCCGGCCTCGAGGGCCTTGCGCGTCTTGCCGACAGGGTCGAAGAGCGCCCAGCCGGCCGGCGTCCGCGCTTCCGCGGCGCGCTTCGGATACACCTGAAGCGCGAACGGTTTGACCGGAACATCTTTTCCGTCCGCGCGAACGGTCGCCGTGATCTCGCCCTGCTCGCGCTGGCTGACGGCGGGCGCGCGGAACGCGAACGGCATGACCGCGGACTCCGCAGGCTGGACGGTTGCTGATTCCTTGCCCTCGGCGACAACCTCGCCCTTCACGCGGACCTGCCAGCCGACGGAGAAAGTGGTGGCGTGCCGCAGGTCGTTGAGCAGGACGATGCTCTTGCCGACCTGCTCGCCGGAACGGAAGGCGTGGTCCTGGGCGTGCCACTGCTTTCCGGGTCCGCCGACGTACGCGTAAAGCGGGGCGATGAGTTCCGGCATCACCTTGCCGCGACGAGTAGGCTCGAAGTACGCTTTCTCCTCGGGGCGGCCGAGGTCGAAGAGGCAGCGGATTTCGCCTCCGCCGCCGTTCGCATACTGCCAGGAATCGGCGGAAAATCCGGGGCGCTGCAAGTTGGCCCAGTCGGTGGCCAGCGGAACATTCGGAGGCAGCGCGCGGAGGGAGCTTCCCGGTATGCGCTTGATCAGGCGACGCCAGGTGTTCTCCCAAGCATTGACGCCTCCGGAGATGCCCCAGGTGCGCCAGGCAGGCAACAGGGCCTCGTAGTAGTCAGAGGTGCATTCGTCCAGGATGGGCGGGTAGCAGTTGCAGAAGTAGCCGTACGAGGAGCGCCACGTCTTGCCCGCGGCATCCCAGCACCGGTCATAGTAATCGACGTAGTCGTCCTCTTCGAGCCGGTAGCTTCGCTCGCCGAGCTGGATCGCGCCGTATTCGGTCATCACCGGCTCGTTAGCCCACCAGTTGACGGGGTCGCGCATCTGGAAGTCTCCGGGATAGGGCACGGCCTGCTCAGCCATGAAAAGGGGCTTGTCGCCGGACCCGGCCCAGACGCGCAGCCATTCGCGCAGATCCTGCAGCTCGGGCCAGCCGAGGTAGTTGTTGAGATTATAGATGGCCCCGGATTTGCCGCAGGCGTGATTGTAGCTGGGCCGGGAGGGATCGAGCGAGGCGACGAAGGCGTTGGACTTGAGCATGGCGGCCTCCTTGGCGGCGGAGGCGGAGCCGGGCTCGAACTCCATCTTGCCGTCGAGGACAAGCGGGTTCTGATCCTGCCGGTAGCAGTTCAGGTTCATGTTCATGCGCCAGAGAACAAGCGACGGATGGTTCCAGTCCTGACGCACGCGCTGGCGCACGATCGCCGTCCACTGCGCCCAGACTTCGGGGCGGTCGAGCCGGAGATAGGAAGAATGGCCGATGTCCAAGGGCGTGACCGCGGCCAGCATGCCCATCTCATCACAAACCTGGAGCAGGTGGCTGGCGACCTCCGCGTTGCCCGGCCGATCCACGCTTCCGAGGTAGACGAAGTTGTAACCGGCAGCCCGCGCGCCCTTGAGCCAGTGGCGCATCGCTTCCATCGTGTTCCAGTTACCCTCTGAAACCGAGTAGGAACAAGGCACGAGATTGAGCTTGATGTCGTTCAGGAAGAAAAATCGGCCGCGGATCTCGAATTCACGGAAACCGAACGGCTCCGGCAGGGACTCGTCCAGCACGCGTCCGTCTTGCACAAGCGACACGGTCAGGGTGTAGAGCTTGGGTGTGCCGAGATCCCAGAAGACGGCGGCAGGCCACGTGTCCGAGCAGGTGATTAGGTTTGTGCCAGAGGAAACGGGTTTCTCGAATGACTTGACGATGCGATCCCCGTCACGGACATCACACCGCACGACGAGCCCCTTGACGGAGGCCGTCCCGACAGGCACATTCAGTTCGGTGGCGACACTCACCCTCCTGTTCTTGACGGTCGTGACGATCCGGCTGCGGCCGAGGCGGACAGGCAGCGAGGCTGGCTCGGAGGCCAGAAAGACATCCCCTGCCACGCCGATGAACCCGAGCTTGGCTTTCCAGTCTTCGCTGGGACGAGTGAGCAGGTCGGGGAGAATGACCCAACTGTCGCGGCCTTCGACCAATACGGATAACGTGTGCGTCTGGCCGGGCTTGACAAAGGGCGTCAGGTCCACGTCGCCGCCCATGAAACCGATGCTTCCCGCCATGTTGCCGTCGCAGTAGATATGCGCATCGGTTGAGATGCGGTCAAAATGCGCCAGCACGCGCCGGCCGTCCCACTGAGAGGGAATCTCGACGGTGCGCTCGTACCACCCGAAACGCAAGTCGCCGGCCTTGTTGCGGCAGGGATCCGAGGGATTCCAATAGACGCCGCCCCCTTTCCAAGAGCCGGGCACTCTGGCGAACCCCCACTTGCCGTCATTCGGCGGGGCCATGCCCGACGCGGCGGGCCGCTCCACTTTGACAATCCGCAGGTTGTCAATCCAGACCGTGCCCTGACACCCGGACGCGCAGCCGTGATTGCGCAGGAGCAGAATCTTGAGCCGATCGGTGGCGGCCGGGAGCGTGAACTCGCATTCCACCGTCTTCCATTTTCCCTTTGTATTGCCGAACTCGCTGGACAGCGCCGTGAAGGTCTTGTAGTCCTGCGCATCCTGGACCTCGATGTGGAACTGACCGCGCTCCAGCTCAATCATCATGTCGGCACGGAGGACCAGCTTAACGCCTGAAGGAACCCCCTTGACGTACCGGATGAGGTGGTAGAAATTCACGGACGGAGGAATGTCGACGTCGACCCTCAGGCTGGCATCGCCGACCTGTTTGCGCGTGGCATCGGCGCTCGCGCTCACGTTGCCGCCGCGGATCGGAGACACCTTCCACTCCTTCAAAGTCGCGCTCCCCAGATCCTCCTCGTAGAAAGGTTCGGCCACTTCGACCGGAGAGAGCCGAGGTTCGGAGCGGAACCGCCAAAGGCCGTTCAGGCAGATCGTTTCGCGCCGGGACGAGGCGCTCCGCCACGCTTTGGCGGCGGACCATTCGGGATACGCGCCCGCCGGCAACGGCGGTTGCGTTGTGACGGGATCGGCGAACGCAACCGTGACGAACAAGAGCGTCGCATGAACAAAGCGTTTTCGGACATTCATTTTCATGACGGCAAGCTTCCTATCACCAACACCATAACTTCTCCATAGTAGAAAGCATACCGTATTCCGGCCGTTGTGCAACCGGATTCCGGGCACATGACACCTCCCGATTCCCGCCCAAAACAAGTTGCGCCAGAAGCGAAGGCGCGTATAATCCAACCGATGACGATAAACACTGCCTTTTTCTCTTTCGCCGCTTGTGCCGCACTCGTGCCGGGATGCGCTTCGGCAAGCCCAGAACAGGCGGACAAGGCGAATAAATTGGAACAGGACTCGGTCTGCATTCTGCAGGACGATTTTGAAAGCGATCAGTCCCCGTTTTTGCGTCACGTGGGAAAGGGCCTGAAACTGACTACCGTCTCGGGAAGCGAGGCTATCTCTGGGAATAAATCACTGTGCCTGGATTCGATGGCTTCGTCGCAAGAGTGGATTTGCAGCGCGGAATTGTCGAAAGGTCTGAAGCTGATTCCGGGCAAGGGCTATGCGGTCGAATTCAAATACCTCCTTGCCGACACCGCAAATCAGTCGGCAGAAAACTTTTTCTCCGTCGCGGGGGACAAGGGGCGTTTTTACGCACGCACCGCGTTCGCGGCAGCTCCGGGTCAAAAAGGCGAGGCGAAATTCACGTTTGTCCTGCCGGATGACGCGGCTGACGCCGCCCTCCGGTTTTCCTCGCACGGCGCGTGCCGCACGCTGATCGACGACATCACAGTCAAACAGCTTAAAGCGGACATACAGCCCTGGCTGTTCAAACCCGACGCGTTCGTCGGCATGCGCAAGACCCCGACAAACCCCAATATGCTGAACTTGTCAAATCCGTCGCTCACGCTGCCCAAGGAAAACTATTTTCCGATGGTCGACGAATTCGGCCAGTTCAAATACGCCGAATGGACGGGAAAGGTCCACGCTGCGGAAGGACTCAAGGCCTCGATCGAGGAGGAGCGCGCGTATAACGGCTCCCGTCCCGACATTCCCGGCCGCGACAGGTTCGGCGGGCTTGCAGGCTCCGCCGGCGGCGCGCCCGAAACCGACGGATTCACCACCGCGAAAGTTGACGGCAAATGGTTCCTCAGGGATCCGGACGGCAATCTCTTCTGGTCGGTCGGCATCACCTGCGTCGGCGCTTTCCCGGCGACGATCGTCACGGACAGAGAGCATTACTTTGAGCAGATCGACCCGGCCTATCTCAACGATTCCAAAGGCTTCAAGCCGGGGACTTTCTATTACGACAGAAAAGTGAAATCGTACGCTTTGGGGCGAAAGAATATCGAGCGGAAATATGGCAGCGGGGCCGTTACGAATTATTGGAAGATCGCCGCACCGCGACTCACGAAATGGGGTATGAACACGTGCGGGGCGTGGTCGAGCTCCGACGTGACGTCTTCCGGAACCGTGCCGTTTACGGACATTCTCCACAGTTCCGGTTCTGAGCCGCTGAAAACCAACCGCAAACTCTATGTTCTCTGGGGCGGCATACCCGACTATTTCACCTCCGCATTCGAGACGCGCACCATTCAGTCGGCAAAGACGCATGCAAAACTGCTGAATTCACAGTATTGCATCGGCGCGTTTGTCGACAACGAGATTTCTTGGCAGCGTGTTCCCGGAAGCACCGCCTTGGCCGTGCTCTCCTGCCCGCCCTCCCAGCCTGCGAAGATCGAGATGCGGAGCATGCTCCAGAAGAAATATGCCGATATCGCCGCGCTCAACAAGGTGTGGCGAAGCGGTTATTCCAGCTGGGACGATTTTCTCACAAAAACCGATTTCGAGCCGGAGCTCAAAGACGCCGAGCCGGACTTGTTCGCGTTTGAAAAAGCGTTTTGCGAACGCTACTTCACCGTGTGCCGCCAAGCGGTCAAACTGGCCGCGCCCCGAGCGCTTTATCTCGGGTGCAGGCTGGCCTCGCGCAACGAAATCGTCGAGCGGGCGGCCTTTGAGATTTGCGATGTCGTCAGCTACAACATCTACAAGACAGCCGTGGACACCTTCGCCCCGCCTGCAGGCTGCAGGGACAAGCCGGTCATGATCGGGGAGTTCCACATCGGGCGCATTGACAAAGGCTCGCCCTACGGCGGACTTCTCGAAGTCCCCGATGCGGCGCGCGCGGCGGAGGCGTACAAGAAGTATATGGTTTCCGCAATCGAGAACCCGCACATTGTGGGGGCACATTGGTTTCAGTGGTTCGACTGCTTCGTCACGGGACGGGGTGACGGCGCAAACGCGACGTGCGGTTTCGTCAGCACGCTCGACACACCCGATTACGCGTTGACCGACGCCTGCCGCGACATTTCTTCAACCCTTTATGCGGTTCGCGCGGGAAAAAAATAAACGCGCTGTTTTGGAATGCGGAAATAATGGAATGATGGAAGTTCTCTTCGGCTTCATCCCCCATCATTCCACCATACCGTTATTCCAGTTGGGTTGTGGGCTTCGCCCGCGTTAGGGTGGGTTGTCCGCTTCCTTCCCCCTCAAGCAGAAACACCGCCGTGCAGTGCTTCGGCAGGTCGGTTGTAAACGAGCGCGTGTGCTCGGCAATGACTTTTTCGGTGGTGATTTCCGTAATCTTCCTACAGGTCTTAGGCAGAACGACATGCTTGGCACCAGCCGCCCGCGTGTGGATCATCAGCCACGACTCGTTGGCCGAAAGCACGTCCCCCTCGTCCGCGTACACGTGCACTCCGGCGTCGCGGTAGAGCGACCGCAGCAAGTCGGCGGTCACGCCGGGAATCGCGGAGAAGACCGAGGTCCACGCCGCGTTCTTCTTGATCGCCATCACCGTCTTGTCCTTCAGCGGGCCAACGCCGCGCGCCACTTCGCGCACCCCGTCTTCAGGCCTCACCGTGAACAGCGTCATCTGCGTTTTATCGATGCCGACCTCGGCACCCGACTCCCGCATCACGCCTTTCAGCACGCCCTGCTCCGCCTGCTCGAAGCGGAAGCCGGTCAGCGCCTCCATCCGCGCCAGCGACAGATCCTCCTGCGACGCGTAGCCCGGCGCATAGAACCAGAGCAGCGTGCGGTTCTGCGACCTCAGCGACTCGACGGCCTTGCGCTGTTCCGCTGTCAGGTAGAAGCAGTCCATGAAAATAAAGACCTTGTAGCCTTTGTCCTTGATCGCCTCCACGTCATCGATCAGATACCAGTCGAACGGCGCGCCGGCGCAGTAGAACTCGCCCATCTGGTCGTGATACAGCCCGTAAGAAATCTCGTTGGCGGGCGTTTTGCGGTAACCCAGATAGAACTCGCTCTCGGGCGCGGAAATCAGCGCCACCTGCGCATTCCGTTTGCGGGAATGGTTCATCGAAACGTCGGACCACTTCTTCATGCGCCCGACCGTGTCGACCAGCCGCGGGTCCCGGAACCAGCCGCCGTTGAGATCCATGTACCACAGCCCGACCCCATGGGTCACCGTATTGCCGAACTCGCGGTACAGGAGCGCCTGCGTTTCCTCGACCGTGTTGACGTGACAGCGGTGGTCCGGCTTGGGCTTGCGTTTCTCGAGGTAGGTCTGGTCATCGCCTTCGTCGAAAACCAGCTTGCCGTGCAGTGCCGCACTGGCGAGGTATTGCCGCATCTCGCCGTCGCCGCCCAAGGCGCGGCGATAATAGGTGTGCGGCGCAGACAACATGTTGACGCTGTCCAGACGCAGCAGCTTGCTGATCCCGCGGTGGTCCGATTCGATCGGCCAGTTCTCATCCTGCGTATAGCCGTAGAACACCATGGTCGGCAGTGCGCCGCGGCTCTCCTCTTTGACGATCCGGCAGTAGTGGTCGATCATCTGCACCGCCACCTCGTTGTGGCATTCGAAATAATCCATCACGGCCCGCGATTGTTGCGGATCGCGCCAAGCCCCGGCCGTCATCTGCATCCGCTGCGCACCCGTCGGCACCTGAACGGTTTCAAAGGACAGCGCCCCGTCCTTCCACGCGGCGCGCAAACGTGCGGGGTCGTTGCCGTACTTGTTCCGCAGATAGCCGATCAGTTTCTGCCGCATCGGCTCAGACAAGTCGGAGGAGGCGGGCTTGTCGGCGTGAGAAAAATAGGCATCCCAGTAGAAGTCCTCGCCCCACGGCCCGTTGGTCACGTGGATGCCCATGAGCCGCGGGCCGTAGTCGGCGTCCAGCAGGTGCCGCACGGCGCGGCGGTACGCTAGGCCGCATTCCTCCCTGCACTTCTGCGACGCGAAGGACTCGCGCGGCTTATTCGTCTGCCCGCCGGAGTACCGGCACTGCTCGCCGGGATTCGCCTGAATCCACCACTCGGGCGCGGCCGCGAACAGGCGCGGCAGCACATACGCGCGGGGGTTGTACGACAGCAGCTTACGGATCTCGGCGTCGTGGAACTCAGGCTCGACCCTGCCGTCCGGCTTCCAATAAGGATGGTCGTAGTGCTGAAACGAGCCGAAGAAGCTAAAGAGGCTGAGCCCGGCTGCCGAGAAGTTCTCGACCTCGTAGGCCTCCGGCTTCCACTGCCAGAAGATCATCGGCGTCACCGGCTCGCCGTCCCGCCACAGCCCCGGCGACCCGCGGTACTCCCTCACGGCCCACGCAGGCATTGCCGACGGCTTCTCGGCGGCCAGCGCGCAAGAGGCGAGCAGCAGCCCCAACACTCCGAACATTTCTCGCATGCTTTTCCTCCGCGCTCTCCGCGTCTCCGCGTGACGTTTTTCCGATCCGCGACTCCCGACTCCCGACTCGCGGTCCACCGCCTACTTCTTCACCTCGATCTCGTACCAGATCGTCTGATACTGCGGTCCGATCGCGATACGGCAGCCGCCGGCGGCCTTTTCCACAGGCACGGGCTGCCTGCGGGCGCCGTGCGGATCGAGCGCGAAACAGAGCGTTTTCGCCGCTTCCGAAGGCAGCGTGAGGGTCGCGGAGATGCCCTCCACCATCACGGGCGCGTGACCGCGGTCCGTGAGCGTGATCGCCTTCGGACCGACCTGCTTCAGCACGCGGCCCGCGTTGCCCATGTCGCCGGTCGCCGCCAGCAGGATGCTCGCGGAAGTGCCTTTTTCGCCGAAACCCGTCGCCCGGCGCGAGACCAACGAGACCGTCGCCCAGTCGAGGCGGGTTTTGCCGACCGACAGCGTCACGCCGCCCAGATCAATCACCCGGCCAGCCGTGAAACCGGTGAACAGCTTGGTGTTCAGCGTGTTCACGGCGAGGTATGCGGCGTCGGGTATTTCCGTGTTCCACGTGACTTCCCCCGTATCGCTCGCAAACACCCGCTGCGTCGCCGGAAGCTTAACCGCCTCCACCGGTTTGCCGCCGTCAAACCGCACACCGGTCCGGTGTATCGCCGACAGCCGCGCGTCGTGGCCTGCGGCCGAAACCGCGTAATTGTTCGACCGGCTCGCGATCAGCCGCTCGCGGCACGCCGCTACATCGGTCGAGGCAATCACCGCCTCCTTCGCCTCGCGCACGTCGCCGCGCAGGAAGATCGCCGCACACGCGGGGAAGTGCGCCAGCACATCCGTACGGGCGAGCAGATCGAAGAAACACCAGGGCATGGCCTGCGGCTCAAAATCGTCGACGTAATGGTTGTAGCTGTACTGGAAAATGCCGTCCCATCCCTGCAGCCGGCCATACACCGCCAGCATCGGCTGAGCTTCCGCGCCGTACTGGTTGGGGTACGGATGATTGTATTCGCTGATCGTGTAGGGTTTGTCCAGCACACGCTGGCCCGCCAGATGCAGAATGTTGCCGAGCGAGTTGACCATCGCGTCGTTACCGATCTTCCACGGTTCTTTGGCCGTCAGCGAAATCCAGCCGCCCGAGGGATGACGCCAATACGCATGGTTGTCCACATAGTCGAGCTTGGCCTGAATGTACGACGGGCTGTAGCCGAGCTGGGTTCCCGAAACCGGGGACTTTGCCTTCAAGTCGCCCTTCACATACGCCGCCATACCGGTCCAATAGCGGGCCTCCGTATCGAACAGGAAACGCACGAAATCGCGGCGCGCCTGCGGCGGCGTGTTTTCACCGGTCGTCTTGACAAGCGGCACCGCATGCTCGGCAAATCCTTTGACGGGATCGCACGCGAGCACCGCGCCGGCTTTGAGCGACAGATCGTCCATTTCATAGCGGCCGACCTTGAAGCGCGTCAGCTGCAGAATCGCCTGCTCCGCGTCCTCCGTCGCCTCGAACACGCGCGTCACCGTCTTCCACTCCTTGCCGACGCTCACCATCTCCTGCAAACCGAGCGACCGCCAACCGTCCCGCGTCGTGGCGACCGCCATGCTGAGTTTCCACGGCCCTTTTCCCTCCGTGCGCCGGATCTTGAACGACAGCGTGTAGAGCTGCCCTTTTCTGACCGCAAGCATCCGCGTGACCTTGGCGAAATACTCGCCGCCGTCGCGCGTCACGGACACCTTCAGCACACCGCCTTCGACCTTCGCCTCGCCCTTGCCCTCGCCGGGCTGGAACGACCAGCGCTTGTTGTCGAACGGCACCGGCACCTCGAACGTGCCGTCCGCGAACTGCTCGTCATGCAGCGGCTCGTTTTTCCACGTCCACGCGTTCTGCAGCGCCGCCGCATCCGTGTAGGCCGCATGCAGCCAGACATTCCATTGGCGGCGAAGTTCCGTCGCATACGGCTCGGGCAACCGGTCAAACAGGCCGCCGTAGTACCCAAGGGTCAGCCCGTCCTCATTGCTGATCTCGATCATCGCCACGCTCGGCTCGTCCGTGTAGGCGTTGCCGGTATAGGGGTTCACGTGGGTCAGCAGCTTTTGGGCATATTCCTTCTGCAGCTCGATCATGCGCGGCTCGAACTGCCCGATGCTCTTATTGGCCCACGACAGGTCCTTGATGTTCGGAAAACCGTCGCGCTCGTCCAGCGTCCGGCCCACGTGCAGATTCATGTCCACATAGATGCCGCGCTTTTTGAAAGCCGCGATCATATAATCAAGCTTTTCGAGCTGCTTCGGGTCCAGGTCCCGCTGCGTTTTCGTGTCGTCGGCCAGGATCGCCTGCGTCGGCTTCGGCATGAAGTTCACGTACCACGTGTCCATGAAGTGCAGCCGCACGCAGTTGATGCCGAAGCGCGCCAGACGCGATGCCAGCTTATCCGCGTCCGCGTGCGCGGGAAAATTCGCCGGCCCGGTAAGATTCGTGGCGTGGAAACGGATCGGCCCCGCATCGGTGACGAAGTGTCCATCCTTCGCCCGCACGAAACCGTGTTTGCCGGCAGGCGCGTCCAGCAAATGCGCCACGCTCGACGCGTTATCCGGCCCGTCATAGGAAATGACGAACGGGAACATCGGGAAAATCTCTTCCCCAATAGCCCCGCTCGCCCCGAACACGAAAGCCAAAAATCCGCCCAAAAGAATTAATCGTTTATTCATTGGTTCTAATGTACCGAGCGAAGACAAGATAATCTAGTGCCTTTTACGCAAAAAAATGTACCACTTTTGCGCAATGCGGGAAGTCCGCAAAATCGGGCATCCGCCGTCCATCCATGCCTTTCCTGGCTTCCGTTTTTCCGCCTTTCCTCCCGCTTGCTCCCCACTGGGTTTCGCGTTACACTAACCGGCGATATGACAAACCTTGTTTTGCAGCGTGTGCGCATCATCGACCCCGCCACAGGACGCGACGTGACGACGGACCTTGTCATCCGCGACGGCAGGATTCAGCCGGACGGCGCGGCTTCTGCCGACCTTCCCCGGCTCGAGGCCTCGGGCCTGATCGCCGCACCCGGCTTCTGGGATGTGCATGTCCACTTCCGCGACCCCGGCAACGCCTTTGCCGAAACCCGGCGCACCGGCGCCGAAGCCGCCGCCGCCGGCGGGTTCACCCGCGTCGTCACCATGCCCAACACCTTCCCCGCCGGCGATTCCCTCCTGTGGCTGCGCGAGCAGATCGACGATTCCCTGCCGGTCCGGATTTTGCCCTCCGCCTGCATCACCCGTGGACGGCAAGGCAAGGAGGTCGCCGACCTCGAGTCCCTCGCCGCGGCGGGCGCATCCTCCTTCACCGACGACGGCGCGATGGTGGTTAACGATGACGTCATGCGTACGGCCATGCGCCGCGCCAAGGCGCTGAACAAGCCCGTGATGGACCACGCGGTCGTGCCCGAGATCGCCAAGAACGGCGTGATCCGCGACGGCCCGATCGCCCGGCGTTTCAACCTCCCGATCTTCCCGTCCGAGGCCGAGACCGAAGCCGTCCTGCGCGATATCCGCCTCTGCCGCGAGACGGGCTGCGCCACGCACATCCAGCACATCTCGTGCGCGGGCTCCGTGGCCGCGATCCGCGCCGCGCGCGCCGAAGGCCTGCCCGTCACGGGCGAGGCGTCGCCCCACCATCTCGCGTTGGCGGCGGAGGACATTCCGCTCGACGACGGCAACTTCCGCATGAATCCGCCGCTCGGCCTGCGCGAAGACGTGCGGGCCATCCGCGACGGCGTGCTTGACGGCATCCTGACCCTTTTCGCGACCGACCACGCGCCGCACACCGTCGAAACCAAATCCAAGGGTTTCTTGCACGCGCCTTTCGGCGTCATCGGCCTCGAGACCGCCATCGGCGTCACGTGGAAAGTCATGGTCGAGGAGGAGCGCATGCCGCTCATGCAATGGGCCGCGTGCTGGACAACCGGCCCGGCGGCGCTGCTCGGCCAGACGCCGCCCTCGCTCCGCCCCGGAACCTTGGCCGACCTCGTGCTGATCGACCCCCGCACCGCGTGTCGGGTGAACCCCGAGGCCTTCAAATCGCTTTCCCGCAACACGCCGTTCGCGGGTTGGATGCTGCCCGCGCGCCCGGTGCTGACCGTCTGCGAAGGGCAAACAACGCACAAGGACCCCCTGCTCGCCGTGGTGCCGTAAGGCGTCACCTAAAAACGGAATCGCTATGAACGCCGCCTTTTTTGAAACCGCCGCAACCGCTCTGCCAAGCCTCTGCTTCGAACAGCCGCCCGCATGCGGCCTGATCCTCGGCTCCGGCTGGAGCCAGGTGCTGATCCCCGACACGCCGCTCCTGCGACTGTCTTACGCCGACATTCCCGGCCTCGGCGCCAGCACCGTCGTGGGGCACGCCGGCGAACTGCTGCTGTTCGAGCGGCACGGCATCCGGATCGCCGCCTTTCTGGGACGCCGCCACTGGTACGAGGGCGCGGGCTGGGGACCGGTCGTGCTGCCGGTCGAGCTCCTGCGCCGCATGGGCACCCGGAACCTGCTCATCACCAACGCGTCGGGCGGCATCAGCCCCAACCTCAAGCCCGGCGACCTCATGGTCATCCGCGACCACGTCAACACCGTGGGGATCAACCCGCTGATCGGGCCGGTGATCCCGGGCTGGGGCGAGCGTTTCCCCGACCAGTCGCAGATCTACAGCCCCGCGCTCATCGACCTGCTGCGCAAGGCCGCCTACGACACCGAAGTCCCGCTCTCCGACGGCGTCTACGCCTTCACCTCGGGCCCCGGCTACGAGACCCCCGCAGAAATCCGCGCCTACGCGGGCATGGGCGCGGATGCGGTCGGCATGTCCACCGTCCCCGAGGCCACGGTCGCCAACGCCGCCGGGCTGCGCACCGCCGGGCTCAGCTGCATCACCAACATGGCGGCGGGCATCAGCGGCCCGCACCTCTCGCACGAAGAGGTCCTCGGCCAGACCCGCAAGACCGCGCCGGTCATGGCCGCGCTGCTCGACGCCTTCCTCGCCCGCCTCGCCACCTCCCTCTGACCGCCCCGCATCCAACTCCCAACTCTTCCCGCTCAACTCTTTCCTCTTCACTACTCACGCTTCACTACTCACTACTCCCAATGACCTCTCTCCCCACCCCCGCCTTTGTCATCGACGCGGCCGCGCTCGAACGCAACCTCGGCATCCTGGCCGACGTCAAGCGCCGCACGGGCTGCCGCATTCTGCTCGCCCTGAAAGCCTTCTCGATGTTCAGCGCCTTTCCTCAGATGCGGCGCGCGCTCGACGGCTGCTGCGCCAGCTCGGTCCACGAGGCGCGCCTCGGCCGCGAAGAGTTCGGCGGCGAAGTCCACGCCTTCGCGGCCGCTTTCTCCGAAGCCGACATGCGCGAGATCGCCGCGCTGGCCGACCACGTGACGCTCAACTCGTTCGCGCAGCTGCGCCTGTTTCAGCGCGTGCTGGCCGAGACCGGCGCGCGCCTCACGTGCGGCCTGCGCATCAACCCCGAACACTCCGAAGGCCACACCGCGCTCTACGATCCGTGCGCGCCCAAGTCGCGGCTCGGCACGCGCCGCGCCGCTTTTGTCGGCGAGTCGCTCAACGGCGTTACCGGCTTCCATTCCCATACTCTCTGCGAACAGGACGCCGAACCATTTGTGCGGACCCTCGCGGCCATCGAGGAGAATTTCGGCGACCTCTTGCCGCGCATCACCTGGATGAACTTCGGCGGCGGGCACCACATCACGCGTCCCGGCTACCACGTCGACCTGCTTTGCGACACGCTCAACCGTTTCCGCCTGCGCCACCCGAACATCCAGACGATTTATCTCGAGCCCGGCGAAGCCTGCGCGCTCAACGCGGGCACGCTCGTGGCGACGGTTCTCGACGTGGTGGAGAACGAGATGCCGATCGCGATCCTCGACGCCTCCTGCGCGTGCCACATGCCGGACGTGCTGGAGATGCCCTACCGGCCGCGCGTGTTCCGCGACGGGTCGTGGCGGGGCGAAGCCAACCCCGGACCGCAGGCTGACCGCGGCGCGGATCCCGGCGTGAAAGCGCACACCGTGCGGCTCGCGGGCGCGACCTGCCTCGCGGGCGACATCATCGGCGACTGGTCGTTCGACACGCCGCTCCGGCCCGGCGACCGGCTGGTCTTCGAAGACATGGCGCACTACACCATGGTCAAGACCAACACCTTCAACGGCATCCGTCTGCCGCACATCGCGCTGCGCGAGACCGACGGCAGCGTGCGCATCGTCCGTTCCTTCGATTACGGCGACTTCAAATCGCGGCTGTCATAAGCGCCGATCAATTTCGGGCAGATCCACGCCGCCACCGCCGCGCATTCCAGTCCGAAGGGAAGATAGCCCGCGAAGCCCGCCACCGGCATCTCGAAGATCTGGAAGGCCTGCACATACGGCACGGCATAGACCCACTTGGCATAGCTGTGGAGATTCCACATTTCCCAGAACCCGCCGCAGATCAGCGCCGCCAGCGCGAAGCGCACCACCCGCCGCCAGTCGCCCGTGCGCAAGTCGTCGACCACCGTCGCCTCGCCCCGCAGGATCTGCACCGCCAGGAACACCGCCAGCGGCGAGATCCAGAGCAGGGGGAAGGTGAACTCGGGACAGAACACGATCCCCGTCAGGCCGACCGACGCAATCAGCGCCAGCCCGGCCACGCTGGCGGGACGACGCACATCGAACCGCGCGAGTCCGCATAGCCGTTCGTCCGAAAAAGGACGGAAGGTGTTCAGCCATTCGGCCGTCGCCGTCACCGCTGGCAGCACGGTCGCGAAGCTGAAGGTCGCAAAGAAGACATACTCCGCGGCGTTCATGTGGTCGACGCCCTGGTAATACCAGTTCCACACGTAGCGGTTGAGATATTCGAAGAACCACCAGAAGGCGGCGCTCGCCGGCAACAGCGCCGCATAGGGACCGGGATAGGCGGTCATCAGACAGCGGCCCGACCGCTTCACGCACAACGCGTTCATCACCAGGATATAGGCAGCCCACACCAGCAGATACGTGTGCGGCTGGAACGGCGCGAACCACGGGTATCGGGTCCAGGCCAACCCCCATCCGACCGCGCCCAACACGACTCCGGCCCAGCCGAACCACGGAAAACGGGACGCGCGGCAGTTCGCAGGCCCGCTCGTTTCCGCCACGCCCCTTCCCCGCACCAGCCGCAACAGGAGCGGCGCGATCACGGCCAGCACGCCCGCACACATCGCCGCAAACACCGGCCAGGAGAAGGGGCGCCGCTTGTTCCACAGCTTCGTCGGGTCAAGGCCCCAGTCCTCGGTGCGCGGCGGAAACGCGCAGACCCCTTCCAGCACCTCCTGTCGATCGCCCAGCCACGCGCAGGCAAACGGCACGCCCAGCAGCACGGCAGCCAACAGCAGATAATGTGTGACTCGTCTTGCCATGACACGTTACCCTTAGCGCACGCCGTCTGCGGCCATCGGTTTTTCTAGGACCGCATGCACATTCCGCCGTCCACGCACAGCGTCTGGCCGGTAATATACGCTGCACCGTCCGAGGCGAGAAACCGCACCACGCCCGCGACCTCGTCCGGCGTGCCGAAACGCGACATCGGAATCGCGTCGAGCTGCTTGGCGCGGCGCGTTTCGGGAATGTCGGCAGTCATGTCGGTGGTGATGATGCCGGGCGCGACGGCGTTGACCGTCACACCTGAGGCGGCCAGCTCGCGGGCCGCAGTCTTGGCGAGCCCGAGCAGCCCGGCTTTCGAGGCGCTGTACGACGCGCGCATGAGATCGCCCATCAGCCCCGCGTCCGAAGAGATGTAGATGATGCGCCCGGCCTTCTGGCGGGCCATGGGGCGCGACAGGGCTTTGGTGAGCAAGAAGGCCGAATCGAGGTTGGCCGCCATCACCTCGCGCCATTCGTCGAACTTCGTAAAGGCGATCAGCTGGCTTTTGAGGATGCCCGCATTGCACACGAGGGTGTGGATGACGCCGAACCGCTGCTCAACGGCTTTCGCCAGCGCATCGATTTGCACGGGGTCGGCAAGGTCGGCGACGAACGCCTCGGCCTCGCCGCCGGAATCCCGAATGGCGGCAAGGGTCTCCTCGGCCCCGTCCTTCGAGCTGCGGTAGTGGACGGCGACGCGGAAACCGTCGCGGGCCAATGCGAGCGCGATGGCCCGTCCAATTCCTTTTGCGGCACCCGTGACAAGGGCGGTCTTCATGGCGTTTCCTTCTGGCGGGACGCCCTTACGGTTTGAGATACGGGACGAGGACCGTTTCGTCGATGACCTCCGCGCCGGTCTCGGCCTGGACTTTCGCGAGGTCGATGTCCTGCTCCTGCGCCAGGCGGCGCGCGCGCGGCGTAGCCCTCACGCGGGTGGCGCGTTCGCGGGCCGGCGCGGGGGCCGCAGCCGGTCCGCGGTAAGCGGTCATCAGGGCCTCGTTCTCGGCCGCGGCGGCGGGGTCCTCCTCGCCCGGGGCCCCGATCAGCCCGGCGATATACCCGGTAGGCACAACGCTCTTTTCCGCGGCGTAGACCGCGAGCAACGTGCCCGCGGCCGGCGCCTCCAGTTCATAGGCGGCCTTGTCGGTCGTGAGTTCGGCGATGCTCTCGCCGGCCGCTACGGTTTCGCCGATGTGTTTACGCCAGCGCGTGACGGTCACGTCCACGAGGTTGACGTCCAGTTGGGGTATGATGATGCGTGTCATAAGGTGTTGAGAGTCTGGGCGCTCCGAGCCCGTCCGCTGATTAAAAGGCGACCGCCTCGAGGCCGGGCAGATTGGCTTTGGTTTTCTCCGTGCCGGGAGGAACGGGCAGCATCCACGTGTCCGTCAGGTTGCCACGCCGGTCGCTGATCCGGAAGCGGAACCAGTACGGATCGTTGGCCGGCAGCGTCAGGTTGGCGGGGCGGATGCCGGTGTTCTCGGATTCGCCACCGGCCCAGACCAGTCCCCTGATGCTGCTGAGGTCGTAGGCCTTGATCGGGATCAGCTGATCGGATGTCCACGGCGCGAGAATGGAGAAGGAACGGATCTGGACCTTACCGCTTTGAGATGACGGCGCGAAGAAGAAGGAGAGATAGGTCAGGTCCGGCGTATCCTTGTGCTCCTCGGTCTCGTCGCGCAGGAAATCGCGCACGTTGATCAGAACGTCCTGCCACACGCCGGTGGTGCACGCCACGTCGCCGATGACATAGGCGAGGTGGTTGGAGACGGAGAGATTCAGCGTGTGGGCGTCCTTGATGCCGCGCGGACGGCGCGGCCCGGTGTTGAAGGCGATGGTGAAGGGCTTCAGCCCGCGCTTGGTGTCCAGCGTGCGGAAAGAGAGGGCGAGCCACGGATGCTTGTCCGGGTCCCACGCCGGCGCGAAGGGATGCCGGATGAACGCGCCGCCGTCGCCGGTCGGAGCGATTTCAAGAACATTGCCTTCGGGCGTCGCGACCGTTTTGGCGGCGACGTGTTGAGTCTCGCTGAAGAACGGCGCCAGCGCGGTGAGCGAGGGCTCGGACCAGAGCGCGTTCACGGTCTTGTCCAGCGGCTGAACCGTGGGCGGACGCTTGTCGGCGTCGAGATTGACGGGGACGTCGATCTTGATCGGCGGCACCGCGTTGCCTGCGGCATCCGAAACGCCGTCCACGGTGATGGGCAGCACGTCGCCGTTCTTGGCCTCGGCGAGCTGTTTGCGCAGCAGCCAGATCCAGTCGATCTCGTAGGAAAGCGTCCCCTGCCCGATCGCGCTGAAACCGTTATCCGTCGCGAGGTTGAGCGGCGAGCCGAGACAGGTGAGGCGGATCGCGTTGGGCAGCGGCGGCGCAACGGGGTCCGAGAGCGCGAGCGTCAGGCAGCTGCCGTTGTACTTTTCCACCGCTTTGACGGCGTGCGTGACCTTCGGCTGCGCACGGTCGAGCATGAATGGCAGGTCGGCGGGCTGCGACCAGAGCGACCGTCCGTCGCGGGCGCGGACCAGGAGATGATGGATGCCGTCAGGGATTTTGGCGAGGTCGGGCTGCAGCACCTCGCCGTTCTTGGCGGGCAGCCACGTGACCTTCTGCTTCTCGCCCTCGGCGCGGTTGTCGAAGGCGACCGGCCCTTGGAGTATGGCGTACACCACGTCGGCCACGCCGTCGGGATCGGCGTAATCGGCCTTGAAGGCGAAGGGGCGGTTGGGACCGACCGCCGGGCCGCACGCCACGTCGTCGATGCAGAGCGTGCTGTGCAGGCCGGTCTGGTCCCGGTCGCGTCGGGACGCGAAGCGGAGCGGCGCGGGCGGCACGGTGGTCCGCTGCGCCAGCGGCAGCTCGCCGCCGCAGTCAGAGGGAATGCCGGTCCAGATGCGCCACGTGTTGTCCATCGGGGCCGCCTCGCCGCCGGCCAAACGCACGTGGGTGTTGAAAACTTCTGAGAAGGTGAACGCCGTTCCGCCAAACGCGATGGAGACGGCGGCCATGGGATCGCCCTTGTAGCGGAACTGCACGAGCGGCGTCGCCGCCGCGTTGAACGACTTGACGAGCAGGCCATCCAGCCGCCGCCCGTAGACCCCGCCGTTTTGGAACTTCAGCACGCCGCCGCGCAGGGGGTCCGTGTAGTCGATCGAGGTCCGCGCCACGGTCTGGTACGGCGCGGCGTCGCCGGGACGCGCCTCGAAGGTTTGGATGCCCCCTTCCGGCAGTTCGAGGTTGAGCAGGACGGGCGGGTGATTGACCGTCTCGTCCGCGCGCATGGGGACCACCTGGCGGAAAAAGCGTCCGTCCGAGAGCTCGAGCGCAAGCGTCATGCGCCCGGGCTGAAGCGTCTCGAAAGGCACGAGGACGCGGATGCTGTTGCCTTCGACGGTGAAAGACGCCGGCAGCGCATCCGCCATCGCCCGCTTGGGAGGCAGCATGGGCGAGGGCCAAGGATGCACGGGAGAGACCAGGATCGAGCCGGGAATGGAAGAATCCGCCTCCGCGCGCAAGCCGAAGTTGGCGAGCTCGGGCACCGCCCATTCGATGACCGGTTTGCGGGAGTCCAGATTCTCGGGGACCTCGACCATCTGCAGCTCGCCGGGCCGCAGGCTGTTGACGATCTGCGCGAGCGCGGCGATCTCCGTGCGCTTCTCGGGCGGCGCGGTCAGCGTCGGCGTCCCGCGGTGGATCTCGCGGAAGTTGCGGATGGCATACCAGGCGTGGGGCGGATTGCCCTTCAGTCCCTGCTGCACGTCGCTGAGCTGGAGGTTGCCGAAGCCCTCGATCTGCACGGCCTGGTTCGCGCGGATCACCTCGGAGGGCACCCAGATCTCGACGGGCGTCCACACCACGTTCGTGCCGTCCGAAGGCGGCACGGCCTCCAGCTTGCCGACGATCTTGCGCGGGCCGCGGGTCTCATCCGTGCCGGACAGCACATACGTCCAGCCCTGAGACGGGACAAAACCGCCCTTGCCATCCTCTTTCACGGTCGAAAATTCGAAGTTGACCAGCGCCTGCGGGTGGCGCGCGATCTCGAAGCGCCAGCCGAGCAGCTTATCGGGCTGGGCGGGCGGCAGATCGCACCGCACCAGGAAGGTCCCGCCGCCGAGGATCGAGGTGACGCGCATTTCGGGATGGGCCGTGTCGAGATGGCGGAAGCGCACGCTCGGATGGCTCACGGTGTCGAAGGCCTGCCAATATTCCGGGGAGAGGGGCTGGGCGACACGGCCGTTGATGCGCACGCCGGAATCGGCGGCCGGCGCGGCCTCGGGCGCGGGCGGCACGCCGGCGGGGATGGTCCTGAAGGCGAAGGGGCGCGGCTTGATCGACTCGGCGGCGATCTTGATGCGGGCGACCATCATGGAGTTGCAGAAGGTCCAGATGCCGAGCGAGCCGTCCTGAAGCGGATCCTTGTCCTCGACGTCAAAGACCTGCTCGTTGTCGTAAATGTACTGGAGCTTCGTGCCCACGCGGCGGAGCTGCATGCCGTACCACGCGCCGTGGATGTCGCGCCCGGCGGCGACGAGCGGCTGGTACCCTTTGCGCTCCAGACCGGCGCGGGCGCGCGGCACGAGATACTTGGTCGAAAGGTCCATGATCTCGCCGTTGCGGAGCAGGCGCGAATAAAGCTGCGAATGGTCGGGGTCCCAGCCCGTGGCGATCGCCGAATATCCGTCGCCCGTGGAGTTGGCGCGGCTCATGACCGTCAGGTTCAGGTCGCCCGGCCGCTCGTACCAGCCCATGCGCATCCCCGCGTAGAACTCGATGCTGAAGTCGCCGCTGAAGACGTATTTGGACCAGAGCGCGGCGAGCGAGTCGGCGCTCTCGCCGTTCATGTGCGACCAGGTCGGCTCGCAGTAGAAGCGGTTGATGACCTCCCAGCGCCCGCCGTTGAGGGTCCAGTTGTAGAGCGACTCCGTGAACAGCGTGTCGAAGACGTTGTCGCGCTTGACGAGCGTGTGGCTTAGATTCTCGAGCGTCATGCCGGTGATGCGCAGCTTGCGCCCCCGCAGCGGCGCAGACAGATGGGTCTTGGCCAGCAGCACTTCGTCTCCGCCCAGCCAGACGACGGAGTCCTCGATGCCGAGCGTGAAAAGGCGCACCTGCGTTTTGTCGAAAGCGATTTCGGGAACCTGTTCCGCGGCGACCGTGAAGGCGGCGTTGGTGCCGGAATCTGGAGTGAAGACGCTGATCCGGTTTTCCTTGACGCTGACGCGGCAGGTTCCGTTGGAAGAGTCTTCGGGAATGCAGAGATGAAGCTCCATCCCGTTGACGATCGGCAGACGGACCTTGACCGGGCCCGTGACATCGCCCTTGAACCACGTCATGCCGTCCTTAAACGTAACCCACTGGCCTTCGGGCGAGGCCCAATGGCGCATGAAGGGATCGTTCACATAGAGCGGGTTCTTTTCAAAGCGCTCGCTCAGCTTGAGCTCTTTGGAGGCGACCGCCGGCGCCGTGGCAAAGAGGTCGGAAGCCGCCGCGACGAGGACGCCCTGGAAGCCGCCGGGCTGCCGCGAAGGCCGGTCAAAACAGACGAGGCGGCTATCCGCGTAGCACCGGAGTTCGCCGGGCCGCAGGGCATCCAGCGCGAGCGACACGCGGTTGCTGGCGAACGCGGCGGAAAACGTGTCGAGCGTGACCGCATGGTTGGTCGAGACCTGTTCGAGCCGATAGGTCCGCGTCCCGCCGGACTGCTGGCAAGTGAACCGGTAATACGGCGTGCCGGGACCTGTCGCGCCGGCGTTCAGCCCGCAGATGAAATCGTCGGAGGTGGCCACAAACAGCGTTTCCTGCCGCAGCGGGCCGCCGGATGCGGCGCCGTACTCCCAGCCATTGGTGGCGTGGGCATCCGGAGGGAAATAGAGCCAGGTGGTCCCTTGGCGCAGGAGCGACTGCACGCCGGGGGTCTGAAGCCGCGTGGCGAAGGCGACGTCTTCGGGCGTTTCGAACAGGCGGTCCTCATGAGACCAGGCCGAAACGTCGTCGAAACGCGTGGCTTCCCCGTCCGGCATATTGGAGAATAGGCCGAACCGGCCGCCCGGGGGCAGCAGCATCTTGTGGCGAATGACTTCGATATTGTCCGCGCGACAGACGATGCGGTCATCGTAGATCTGCGCTTCAAGCAGCAGCCACTGGCCCGCGGGCAGCTCGGTCTGCACCGCCTCGAGCGGAAGGACGGCCGCATCGTCCTGCGCAGGCTTGCGCCACAATTCGAGAACCAGGCGGTCCGTCGCCGGATCCGTGCGCGCCGTAAAGGCGAAATAGCCGCCGTGCTCGCCCGCCAGGAAAACGAGTCCGTTGGTGCCGCTGTTGTGCTGGACGGCGGCGCGGTAGACGTACCGGCTGTAGAACGGCTCCCCGGAAAGAACCACCGCGTTCGTCCCGCCCCCCTCCAGCGTATAGAAATTGGGGCTCTTCTCCGGCTTGGGCTGTCGGGCGAGCTGATACCCTCCGGACGAGCCGCTGATGGAACCGGTGACCGAATGGAGCTTCCAGATTCCGCACATGATTTCCCACGTCGGCGGAAACTCCGAGCCCGCCGGCACCAGGAAGTTGTCTTCAAATTTGAAGGACCCGAGGCGCTGCGTGTAATCGTCCGCCTTGTCTTCCGGCGGCTGGTTTTCAGGTTTGTGCTGCAGCTCGAGCTTGCCTTCCCACAGCTCCGGCATCCTCAGGACCGGCTGATCGTCGACGTACGCGAGCCAAGCGTCCTCCGTGCGTTTGAGCGTGAACCAGCACAGCGCGTTGGTCAACGGCGGACAGGGCAACGTCGAAAACCGCCGCTCGATCGCCTTCGGGAAGAAATCCGTCGGCAGCAGCCGGAAACGCGTATCCCCCTCGCTTAAAAGGAGTTCCGCCTGGCTGTTGTTTCCCGGATTGTGGAGCCGGATGCGGAGCCCCCCGTTTTCCGGCGTCAGATTCATGGCGGCCAACGCGCTGCGGTCGGCAACCTCCAGCCGCGCCCCCCAGGCCTCTGGCACCGCGGTCCCGAAACTCCCCCAAGCGATAAAAGCGGCCCCCAGTAAAACAGAAATTTGCTTTTTCACGGCTGACAGTTTAGCAGGTTTTGTTGAGTCGGATAAGGGGGAAACGCGAAAGAACACGAAGAAACAAAGGCCATCCCCCAACCGCTGTTTAAGGAGAACGGCACTCGGTCCCTTTTATTGGGCAAAAAAGCGCCGCCGCGATGGCCGCACGCCTGTGCTCGACAGCACGGCTTGGAAGCCCGTATACTGAAAAGATGCGCGAGAATGTGTGCCGGGTGTGAAGCGGGGGGATCCTGTTGTGAGCGAGAGCAAAAAACTTTTCCTGATCGACGTCATGCCGCTGCTGTACCGGGGCCACTTTGTGTTCCTCAAAGATCCCCGCATGACCAGCACCGGCATCAACACCTCGGCCCTGACCGCCTTTGCCAACAGCGTCCTGCAGATCCTCAACGAGCACGCGCCCACCCACGTGGCGCTGGTGCTCGACTCAACCACTCCCACCTTCCGACACGAGGCCTATCCCCTGTATAAAGCCCAGCGCCAAAAGATGCCGGAGGACCTGGCCGCCGCGATCCCCATGGCCATCGAGCTGGCCGAGGCGCTGCGCCTCCCGATCCTGCGCGTGGATGGTTTCGAGGCGGACGACGTCATGGGCACGCTGGCCGCACGCGCCGCCGCCGAGCCGGGATGGACCACCTATCTGGCGACACCCGACAAAGATATCGCCCAACTCGTGGGCCCCTCGACCTACCTGTTCCGGCCGGGCAAAGCCAATTCGCCCGCCGAGATCTACGACGCCGCAACCGTCTGCCAGCACTGGGGACTCACCTCTCCCGGCCAGATGATCGACTATCTGGGCTTGGCGGGCGACGCATCCGACAACATCCCCGGCATCGCGGGCGTGGGCGAAAAAACCGCGAACGCGCTGTTGGCGCAGTACGGCGACATCGAGGCCATCATCGCGCACGCCGCCGAACTGAAAGGCAAGCTCGCGGAGAAGGTGGCGTCCGGCGCCGAGAGCGCGCGGCAAAGCCGCTTCCTCGCCACCATTCGCACCGATGTGCCCGTCCCGATTGAACTGGAGGAACTGGCCCGCCGCGACCCGGATGTCGACCGGCTGCGCAGCGTGCTCAAGAAATACGAGCTGTTTGCCATCGGGAAGCGGATGCTCGGCGACGCCTTCGCGGACGCCGATGCCGTGAAAGCTGAAGACGCCTACAAGACGCTCGCCGACGTGCGGCACACCTACGTCTGCGCCTCGGGCGAGGAAGCGCTACAGGCCCTGTTGAAGGCCCTGGACGAAGCCGCCGAATGGGCGTTCGACACCGAAACCACCGGGCTCGACCCGCGGCACGACCGGCTGGTGGGCATGTCCTTCGCGACCGCGCCGGGTAAAGCGTGGTACGTGCCGGTCCCCGAAGACCGCGACGCGTGCCGCGCGTTCCTGCAGCGCTTCGCGCCGCTGTTCGCCGATCCCTTCAAGGTCAAGATCGGCCACAACGCCAAATTCGACCTGACGATCCTGCGCCAGTACGGCGTCGCCGTGCGGGGCGAGCTGCACGACAGCATGCTCGCGCACTACGTGATCGACGCGTCGGACCGCCACGGCATGGACCACCTGGCGCGCGAATACCTCCATTATGACCCCATCCCCATCACCGCGCTGATCGGCGAGAAGAAAAAAGGCGTGGAACAGGGGAACATGGGCGAGCTGGCCCCCGAGCAGATCAGCGACTATGCGGCCGAAGACGCGGACGTGACCCTGCAGCTCGACCGGCTCTTGCGCAAAGAAGTTCAGGCCGCCGGCTGCCTGAAGGCCCTGGCCGAATGTGAGGAGCCGCTCATCGAAGTCCTGCTCGACATGGAGACCGAGGGCGTCCGCATCAACGAAGAGGCGCTGCGCGCCTACGGGCGTGAACTCGACCGCGAACTGCTCGACCTCGAGATCAAGATCCGCGACCTCGGCGGCGGCAACTTCAACCCCTCTTCGCCCAAGCAATTGGGCGAAATCCTGTTTGATCACCTGAAAATCGATCCCGACGCCATGCGCACGGCCACCGGCCAGTACGCCACGAGCGAGGACGTGCTCTTCAAGATCCAGCACCGGCACCCGATCGTGCCGCTGATCCTCGAGTTCCGCATGTGTAGCAAGCTGAAGTCCACCTATGTCGACAAGCTGCCCGCCTGCATCGACCCCGCGACCGGCCGCGTCCACACCAACTTCGCACAGGCGCTGACCGAAACGGGACGGCTCTCCTCTTCCGACCCCAACCTGCAGAACATCCCGATCCGCACCGAACGCGGCCAGCGCATCCGCGAAGCCTTCGTGGCGCGCGATGCGGACCACGTGCTGCTCTCGGCCGACTATTCGCAGATCGAGCTGCGCGTGATGGCCGCGCTGAGCAAGGACGCGGGCATGATCGAGGCCTTCCGTCGCGGGGCCGACATCCACTCCGAGACCGCCACGCGCGTGTACGGCGTCATGCCCGCTCTGGTGACGCCCGAGATGCGCTCCACCTGCAAGATGGTGAACTTCGGCATCATCTACGGCATCTCCGCGTTCGGCCTCAGCCAGCGCCTCAACGTGCCGCGCAAACAGGCCGCCGAGCTGATCGACACTTACTTCGTCCAGTACCCCGGCGTCAAAACGTTCATGGACCAGGCGATCGCCGACGCGCGCGCAAACGGATATTCCCAGACGCTGCTCGGGCGTCGGCGCTTCTTGCGCGACATCGCCTCGCGCAACGCCACCTCGCGCCAGTCGGCGGAGCGCAACGCCATCAACACCCCCGTGCAGGGCACCGCCGCAGACTTGATCAAGCTCGCGATGGTCCGCGTCCACAAGGAGCTGAAAGAGCGCCGGCTCAAAACGCGCATGGTCCTGCAGATCCACGACGAACTGCTCTTCGACGTGCCCAAGGACGAGGTCGGCGCCGTGCGCGACCTCGTCAAGCAGGCCATGACCACGGTCCTCGACATCGGCGTGCCGCTGGACGTCAGCGTCGGCGTCGGCGACACCTGGCTGGAGGCGCACTGAGGTCAGCATGAAAACGACAGACGAGAAACTTACCCGGAGAAACACGCTCGCCTGGCTGCTGCGGGCCGGCACCGGCGCGCTGGTGGCGGGTTTCGCGGCGAAAGCCGCGAGCCGTCCGTCCGGCGGCCGCACCGTCTGGCAGATCGATCCGCGAAAATGCATCCAGTGCGGCAAGTGCGAGACCGAGTGCGTGCTGCAGCCCTCGGCGGTGAAGTGCGTCCACGGCTACGCGATGTGCGGCTATTGCAAGCTCTGCTTCGGCTATTTCAAACCGGACGCGGCGCGGCTCGACGAGGCGGCGGAAAACCAGACCTGCCCGACCGGCGCGATCCGGCGCGTCTTCATCGAAGACCCCTATTTCGAATACCACATCGACGAGCCGCTCTGCACCGGATGCGGCCTCTGCGTGAAAGGCTGCACCAACTTCGGCAACGGCTCGCTCTACCTTCAGGTGCGCCACGACCGCTGCGTGAATTGCAACACCTGCCGCATCGCCGAAGCCTGCCCGGCGCAGGCCATCGTCCGCGTCCCCGCCGCGCAGCCGTATCTGCTGAAGGAGACACTGGGGAGCCGCAAAACCGCACACGCAACAGACGAGGGTGGACGGACATGGAAGGGATGAAAACCCGCGCTGCGACGGCTTTTTTAAAAAATGTTTTTTACGGCTTTTTGTGGCTCACCCCGCCGCTGGGCGCGTGGGCGGATTCCCGCTTTCCCCAGCCGCAGTTCGACACGGGCCATGCGGTGCCGCAGGCCGTGCACCCCGCTTTCGTTGAGCGCGTACCCGCCTGGGCAGACGTCCTGATTCTGGCGCTGGCGCTGGCCGTCTCCGCATGGCTCGTGCGGAAAGCGAGGTCGCGGCGGTGGATCCTCGCCTTCTCTCTGCTCTGCCTCGCCTGGTTCGGCTTTGTGCGGCACGGGTGCATCTGCCCCGTGGGATCGGTGCAGAATGTGGCGGCGGCGGCCTGGTGCGGCGGCGGCCTGCCGTGGTTCGCGGCGGCCCTGTTCGCGCTGCCGCTCCTGACCGCGCTGCTGTTCGGGCGCGTCTTCTGCGGCGCGGTCTGCCCCTTGGGCGCGTTGCAGGATCTCTTCATCGTCAAACCCCTGCGGGTTCCGAAGCCGCTCGACGCCGTGCTGCGCCTGGTGCCGCTGACGGTGCTTTCGGCGGGGCTCGTCTATGCCGTCAACGGCGCAGGATTCCTGATCTGCCGCACCGATCCCTTCGTGGGCTTCTTCCGGCGGGAAGCGCCCTTGCCGATGTTGCTGACCGGCATGGCCGTGCTGCTGGTGGGGCTCGTGGTCGCGCGCCCCTATTGCCGTTACTTCTGCCCCTACGGCGTCTTGCTGGAGATGTGCGCCCGACTGGCGTGGAAGCCCGTGCACGTGACGGCGCAGGAATGTATCAACTGCAGGTTGTGCACGGGAACCTGCCCGGTGGACGCGATCGTCACGCCGCGCGCGGCGCTCAGCGGCGCCGAGCGCCGCGCGCAGTTCAAAAGGTTCATCGTGATGTTGGCGCTGGCCCCGGTCGTGATCGCGGGATGCGCCGGCGCGGGATGGCTCTCCGGCGCGGTCGCCGCGCGCGCGCATCCGGACCTGGTCTTAGTCGACCGGCTGGCGAAGGCGACCCCCGCGGACGAAGAGCGTTATCCCGAGATCGAAGCGTTCAAACGCAAGGGGCTGAGCCGCGAAGAGGCCGAAGCGCGGGCCGCCGCGACCCTCGCGCGCTTCCGCACAGGGTGCGCCGGCGCGGGCGTCTTCATCGGCGCCGTCCTGGCCCTGCGCCTGTTGGGATTGACGCGGCTTCAGCGCCGCGCGCTGCACGAGGCGGACCGCATCCGCTGCGTGGCCTGCGGCCGCTGCTTCGCGGCCTGCCCGAAAAACCGGGAACATGACAACGCACCCCGGCCGGCAACCCGCGCTGATGAAGCTGTATGATGATAAAGGCTGTACAATAAAACCATTGGAGATCGGGGATAACGATGAAGAACGTGTTGGCATTGCTGTTGCTGATGGCGGGAATGGCGGGGGCGGAGATGAGGCCGCTTCCCACGGCGGAAGGCTGGGACGCGGATCCGATGGTCTGGAAGCTCCGGACGGACGGCATCCACTGCACGCTGTCGAACGGCCATGGGATCGCCGTCTGCCAAGCGGCGCCGCTCGCTTCGAACGTGACGGTCGAAGCGGTCTTCACGCCGCTCAAAGCAGTAAAAAGCGGATGGGAGGTCGCCGCCATCGCCATCGTGGACGACGCGCGCAACTACTGGCATCTGGCGCTGGTGCAGGCGCCTCCCGGGCACGGCGGCAGCCACAACGTGGAACTGGCCGAAATGCGCGACGGCGAGTGGCTGTCCCAAAACAATTTAAAGATGGAAATCAACGAGGAAAGCGGAACCCGCTGGGTGTTCGGCCAGCCGCACACCTTCGCGCTGAGCATGGACCCGCACGGCATCACGGGCTCGATCCTCGCGCCGGACGGCAAGCCGATCCTGCGCCGGCGCTTCGGTTTCACCGCCGAAGCCGTGCGGCGCGGACGCCCCGCGCTGCACATCTCGGGCATCACGGGCACGTTCCGGAATCTTCGCGCCGACGGGTCCACTCCCGTAGCGGAAATAAAAACCGAGCCCGTCTTCCCGGCCTACGCGATGGACAGCGCCGTGCCCCAAATCACAGACGCCGCAACCGGCTTTTTCCGCGTGGTGCAGAAGCCCGACGGACGCTGGTGGACGATCGACCCGCTCGGCCGCGGCATCGTGCTCTTGGGCGTCGACCATGTGACCTTCCACGGGCACTGGTGCGAGAAACTGGGCTACGCGCCACACGGCAAAAAGAACGAGAAGAAATACACCGACCGCGCGGAATGGGAAAGCGAGACGCTGGGACGACTGAAGCAATGGGGCTTCACGATGCTCGGCGCGGGCTGCGATCCCAAGCTGATGCACCGCGGCCTGGTGCACACCGATTTCCTCAGCATCGGCGACCACCTGGCGACGCTGGGCGACGAATACGACATCACGCCGAACGAGCGGCGCCCCTGCTCTTCGTTTCCGAACGTTTTCCATCCGGACTTCGAGGCGTACTGCCGCTACCGCGTGCGGCAGAAGTGCGTGCCGAGCCGCAACGACCCGTGGCTCTTCGGCTATTTCATCGACAACGAGTTGGCGTGGTGGGGCCGCGGCCCCTCGGCCACCGGCCTGTTCGATGCCGCGATGAAAAAGGGCGCGTCGCACACGGCCAAGATGGCGCTGCGCGATTTCGTCGCAAAGCAGGCGGGCAACGACCTGGCCGCGTTCAATGGGCTGTGGAAAATGCAGCTCAAGAGCTTCGACGAACTCCTGACGCTGAACGAGCTGCCGTCGGCGACCGAGGCGCAGCGCGACGTCAAGCACGCGTTCCTCCGCTTCGTCGCGGAGCGTTACTTCTCGGTGGCGGCGCGCGCGGTCCGCGAGGCCGACCCGAACCATCTGGTGCTGGGCGCACGTTTCGCGGGCACCGGCGGAGCCGACCCCGTGGTCTGGGAAGTGGCCGGCAAATATTGCGACGTGGTGACCTTCAACTGCTACCCCATGGCCGACATGGACGAAGGGCGCGTCTACACGCACTTCGGCAAGAGCGGCGAGCCCGTGACCGAGCACTTCGAGAAGTTTTACAACTACGTGAAGCGCCCGATGCTCATCACCGAATGGTCCTTCCCGGCCCTCGACGCGGGGCTGCCGAGCGTGCACGGCGCGGGCCAACGCTTCCGCACGCAGGCCGAGCGCACCGCCGCGACGAGCCTTTTCGCGCGCACGATGCTGAGCTTGCCTTTCCTCTTGGGCTACGACTATTTCATGTGGGTCGACGAGCCCGCGCTGGGCATCAGCACGCCTTTCCCCGAAGACTCGAACTACGGGCTCATCAACGAGGACGGCGCGCCCTACCCCCTCTTGACCGAAATGTTCGCCGCGCTCCACCGCGAGGCCGGGGCGTGGCGCTTCAAGCCCGCGCCGGCGCCCCACGCGCCGCCGAAGGGCAAAACGGTGCCCGACGCCTGGGCCGTGGCGCGCAAAGCCGCCGCAGGCGACGCGAAAGCCTTCTTCAAGCGCGAGGGCGAAGCCTTTTGCGCCGGCAACGGACGCCTCACGCTGAAGGGCCGGTTCGGCAGCGGCAACATGGTGCAAAGTGTGCAGCTCGACGGCGAGGAGCGGGCGTACGGCCAGTACAATGCGCTGATCCAGACGCTCGACGCGGCAGGCAAGAACCGCTGGACCAACGCGAACACGGTCAAAGCAGTCGAGGGGCGCGTCTCCGACGGCATCGCGGTCCTCGACATCACCAGTATGACCCGGGCCGGAGCCGAGGGCTTCGAGATCACCCATCGCCTGACCCTGCCGCCCGGCACGCCGTGGTTCATCAGCGAAGTGGTCAGCGTCAAGAACACGGGGGCCGCGCCCCTCCACCTGAATGCGCTTTTCTTCCGGTTCTACAACGACTTCAAGGGGGTGCCGGAAAAACTGCCGCCGAACCTCTGGGGCGTGCCGCCGTCGGGCTGCTGGCTGGACGAGGCGGACGGACGCTTTTTCGGTGCGGTCGCATCCAAAGCCTCCGGCATCACCGTCTACTTCTGGTTCGACGAGCCGGGCGTGGGTCAGCACCCCGACGCGCGGCTGGAGATCGAAGACACGGCCATCGCGCCGGAAGCGACCTTCACGCCCGCCACGCCGGTCTATGTGCTCGGCGTCGCGGGCCGCGGCGCGGGCGACACTTGGCTGAAGACCGCGGATGCGTTGAGGCGCGTCTTGGAGTGAACCGCGATCCATGATACACTATCGCCATTCAATAACCTCAGGAACAGGACGGCTATGAGCAACGTGATCGCCATCGACGGGCCCTCCGGGGCCGGCAAATCTTCCGTATCCAAGCGCGTGGGCAAAGAGCTCGGTTTCCTGCACGTCGACTCCGGCGCGCTCTACCGCATCATGACGTGGCAGTGCCTGCTCAACCGCGTCGACACCGCCGACCCCGACGCCGTCGCGGCGTTCGCCCAGACCGTGGACGTCGAATGCGTGCCGCGCGACGGCGCGATCGCCTACTCCGTGAACGGCCAAGCGCCGGGCGACGCCATCCGCACGCCGGAGATCAACAAACACGCCAGCCCGGTCGCCACCGTCAAAGCGGTGCGCGACCGCGTTACGGCCTGGCTGCGCGGCATGACGCGCTTCGGCGATCTGATCGTCGAGGGACGCGACATCACGACGGCGGTCTTCCCCGAGTCCCCCGCCCGCTTCTATCTCGTGGCCAGCGCGGAAGCCCGCGCGGAGCGCCGCCGCAAAGAGGAGATTGAGAAGGGCATCGCCAACCAGACCGCCGAGGAGGTCAAGCGCTCGCTGCTCGCGCGCGACGCGATCGACTCCACGCGCAAGCACGCGCCGCTGAGAAAGGCCGACGGCGCGCTGGAGATCGACAGCACGGACCTCACGCTCGACGAGGTGGTGAAAACCGTTCTCGACGCCCTGCCCGCCGACTGGAAGCGAGGCCGCGCATGACTGCCGCGGGCTGGATCACCTTGACGCTCTGCTGGACGCTCGTCACCGGCTTCAGCGTGTTTTTGATCGTGAAGACCCTGCGCACCAAGGAGAATGACGACCCGGCCCAACGGTAGCCTGTCGGTCCCGCCGGCCGCGCGCCGACGATTTGTCCTCACATTGAATTGCGGAAAAGATCCGGTTCTTGGTATTTTATAGAATCAAAACGATCTAAGCGAGGTTACGCATGAACCCAGTCAAACGCCGCTCCTTCCTGAAAACGACGGTCTCCGCCGCGGCCGTGTCCGCGTTGCCCTCTGCGCCGCTGGGCGCCCAACAAACTGCTGCGCCGGCCGCCACCGTGGTCGTGGTCCACGGCAAAGACATCCCGAAAATGCTCGCGGCCGGCATCGCCAAGCTGGGCGGCTGGGAGGCTTTCATCAAGCCCGGCATGAAGGTCGTGATCAAACCCAACGTCGCCTGGAACTCGAAACCCGACCAGGGCGGCAACACCCATCCGGACCTCGTGAGAGCCTGCGTGCTGGCGGCAGAAGCCCAAGGCGCATCCAAAATCGCGCTGCCGGAAAACACCTGCCACGACGAGAAGTCCACCTACAAAATCAGCGGCGTCGAAGCGGCGCTGAAAGGCACCAAGGCCCGTCTCTACCGGCCTGCCAAAGGCGACTACAAACAGGTCGACATCCCCAAAGGCAAGGTCGCCAAATCGGCCGGCGTGCCCAAGGATATCCTCGAATGCGACTGCCTGATCAACATGCCGGTGGCCAAGCACCACAGCGGCGCGACGCTCACGCTCTCGATGAAGAACTGGATGGGCTCGATCGCCAATGAGAACCGCCGCGCCTGGCACCGCGACGGCCTGCACCAGTGCATCGCCGATTTCAGCACCTTCATCAAACCGAAGCTCGTGGTCATCGACGCCACGCGCATCATGTTAACCAAGGGACCGCAAGGCCCCGGCGACCTGGCGCATCCCGAGGAGATCATCCTCAGCACCGACCCCGTCGCCGCGGACGCCTATGCCGCCACGCTTTTCAAGAAAGAGCCGTTCGACATCGGCTACATCAAACTCGGCCACGAGATGGGCATCGGGTGCGGCGACCTGAAGAAAATCGCGATCGAACGCGTGGAGGCGTAACCGGAAATCGCCATGTTCACGCGCCGCAACCTCATCCGGCTCATCCTTTTCTTGGCTTTTGCGTTACTCGCGCTCGGGCTCGTGCCAGCGGCTTGGCAACCGTGGCGCGTGCTCCTGCCGGCGCTGAGCCCGCTGCTCAACCTCGGCGGGGCCACGGCGGCCTTCGCGGTCGGCATGGTGACGCCGTTTGCCCTGCCGTTGCTGATTCTGCCGCTTTTCAAGGGACGCTTTTTTTGTTGGCGGCTCTGCCCTATGGGCTTCGCGGCGGAAACGGTCAGCCGTCTCAACACCCGTAACGCGGGACTGATACGCCGGGTGCCCTTCATCGGCAAAGGCCTCGCGCTCGTCATCCTCGGCAGCGCGGCCGCGGGCTACCCGGTCCTGATCTGGACCGACCCGCTCTGCATCTTCAACGGCTTCTTCTCAGCCTGGCGCCAACCCCTCACGTGGAGCTCCTGCGGCACCGCACTCGGCTTCATCCTCATCCTGGCTGCCAGCCTGGCCGCGCCCAACATCTGGTGTCACCGCCTCTGTCCGCTCGGAGGTCTGGAAGAAATGTTGGCCCGGCTTGCGGAGCGCCTCCGCGCGCGCGGCCCGGGGTCGCAACCGCCTGCAACGGACGCCGAGCGTGTCAAGGTAGGCCGCCGCGTATTCCTCGGCTTCGCGGTCGGCGGCGTGGCGGGCCTCGCCTACGGCAAAGTGAAAAGCGCCGCCGCCAAAGCGGCCGCCTTCATCCGCCCCCCCGGCGCCGTCGACCAGAATTTCAACGCGCTCTGCGCCCGCTGCGGCAACTGCATGAAGGCCTGCCCCTATGGCCTGATCTTCCCCGATCTCGGCACGTCCGGCATCGACGGGCTTTTCACCCCCGTGCTCAAGTTCCGCAGCCAGAACGAGAGCCAGGAGCAGTTCTGTTTCCAGGAATGCACGGCCTGCACGCAGGTCTGTCCCACCGGCGCGATCCGGTTCCTGTCCAAGAAGGAGAAGCAGCAAACCGCGATCGGCCTGGCCCGCGTGGACAAAAAGAAATGCATCGCCTGGGAAAAAGGCGAGTACTGCGTGGTCTGCCAGGAATTCTGCCCCTATCAGGCGGTCATCGAGGTCGACCACAAAGACGTCAAGTGCCCCGTCATCGACGAGGCGAAATGCCGCGGCTGCGGCGCGTGCGAGAGCCAGTGTCCCGCCTTGCCCATCGCCATCGTCGTCGAGGGGCGCAACCCCCAAACGCCGCTCTCCGCCCCGTCCCCCCAACTCCCCGAATAGCGAACGGATCTTGCGTCACCCATGCATCTTTGCCCTTCCTACTACGCCGATCTCCACATCCACTCGTGCCATTCGCGCGCGACCAGCCCCGCCTGCACGCCCGAGGGCTTGTTCCACTGGGCGCAGCTCAAAGGCATCGGCGTCTGCGGCACCGGCGATTGCACCCATCCCGCCTGGTTCGCGGAGTTGAGCAAGAAACTGGTCGAGGATGCGCCGGGCCTCTACGCGCTGGCGCCCGGACTGCGGGAGGCGGCCGGCCGCGATGTCCCGGAATCCTGCCGCGCCCCGGTGCGCTTCGCGGTCACCGGCGAAATCAGCAGCATCTACAAGCGGGACGGCAAATGCCGCAAGGTGCACAGCGTCATCCTTCTGCCGTCGCTCGAAGCCGCCGGCCGGCTCAACGCGCGGCTCGCGCAGATCGGCAACATCCTCTCGGACGGGCGTCCGATCCTCGGCCTCGATCCGCGCAACCTGCTGGAGCTGCTGCTGGAGGCCGATCCCCGCGCCGCGCTGATCCCCGCACACATCTGGACCCCGTGGTTCTCCATGCTCGGCGCGAAGTCCGGCTTCGACTCGCTGGAGGAGTGCTTCGGCGATCTCACACCGCAGATCTTCGCGGTCGAGACCGGGCTCTCTTCCGACGCCCCCATGAACCACCGCATCCGCTGCCTCGACCGCGTGGCCCTGGTTTCGAACTCGGACCTCCACTCGCCCGCCAACCTCGGACGCAACGCCAACCTCTTTTTCGGCGCGCCGTCGTTCGACGCGATGCTGAACGGCCTGCGCGCGAAGGATCCCGCGGTCTGCGGCGGCACCGTCGACCTCTTCCCCGAAGAGGGCAAGTACCACCTCGACGGACACCGCGCCTGCCGCGTCCGCATGACGCCCGAGGAAAGCATGGCCCGCGGCAATCTCTGCCCCGCTTGCGGCAAAGAGCTCACCATCGGCGTCCTCCACCGCGTCGTGGAACTCGAGCGGCAGCAGCGGGCCACGGACGGAAGCCAGCCGCCAGACGCACCGTCCTCCGACCTCCGACCTCCGACCTCCGTCCTCCGTCCTCCGTCCTCCGTCCTCCGTCCTCTGTCCCCCGCCCCCCGCCTCCCCTACCGTTATATCGTCCCGCTGCCCGAACTGCTCTCGCAGTTGCTCGGCGCGGCACCGACTTCAAAGAAGGTCACGGCCGCTTTTGCCCGCACCCTCGCCGCGGCCGGGCCGGAACTGCCTTTGCTGCTGGACAGCGGCACGCAGACGCTTGACACACTCGGCGACCTCGGCCAAGCGATCCGGAAGGTGCGCGAAGGCCGGGTTCTCCGGGAGGGCGGATACGACGGCGAATACGGCACCATCCGCGTGGCCTGACCCCCGTTTTTTCCGGTTCCCTTTTGTCCCATATTTAAGGTAAGATATTTGCTGATTTCAAAGGTAAGCTTTTGTTTTATGGCTTTGCTGCTACATACGTGTTGTGCGCCCTGTGCCAGCCACTGTGTTCTTGCGTTGCGGGAACTCGGGCATGACGTGACGCTGTTTTACTCGAATGCCAACATCGCGCCCCATGACGAGTACCTCAAAAGGCTGGAGGCGGTTCATCAACTCGCGGACCGGCTGAAGGTTCCCGTGCTGCTGGACGAGCCGGACCACGCCGAGTGGCTGACCCTGGCGGCCAAAGGGTTCGAACGCGAACGCGAAAAGGGGGCGCGCTGCGAACGGTGTTTCCGGTACAGCTTGAGCCGGACCCGCGAAGCCATGCTGAAGCACGGCTTCGACCTGTTCACCACCTCGCTCTCGGTCAGCCCGCACAAGCACACGCCGACCCTCTTCAAGGTGGGCCGCGAACTGGACGAGAAACGTTTTCTCGCCATCAACTTCAAGCAGAACGACGGGTTCAAGCACAGCCTGCAGCTCGCGGCCGAATTCGGCCTCTACCGGCAGAACTACTGCGGCTGCGAGTTCAGCGTCCGCGACTGAAGCCGGATCTGGCTCACTCGCCTTGTGCATCCCGGTAGGGCGCGTTCCCCGAACGCGCCGGCCCGACGTCGCGGCGGCTTCGGAGAAGCCGCCCTACCTTAGCGATGACAGCAACCCGCTACTAGTGTATCAGGATCATCGTGCCGGGATTGTAGACAAGGTAGACGCGTTTCGCGGCCGCGTCGTATTTGACGTTCCACCGCGGCGGCAGGTTGGCCGAGGTGAACGCGCCGCTCTGCGTGCCGGTGCAGGTGGCGACCGTGTAACTCCAGTATTTGCTCAGCTGGGCCGGGTCTGCGACGCTCAGCGCAAGCCCGGAGAGATCCAGATCGCCCCGCACGTGCAGACAATCGCACAGGCCATTGCTAGACACGTTCACGGCGAGCGCGCAGCCGGCCATCGAGGCGGGCAGCCCCGCCAGCGTCAGCGTGCCGAAAGAGTCCGCGTCGCCCGGCGCGATCGTGCCCGTCACCGTCAGTGCGGCCAGATTCGTGACCGTGCCGCCGCCGCCGATCCCCGCGAGCGTCTGCGTCTTGCCGTTCACGTCGAAAACCCCGTTGGAGGCGGCCACGACCGTGTTCGTCGGCGGCAGCACGTCGTTCCTTCCCCACTTCAGCGTGCCGCCCTCGACGACACTCGCCCCGTTGTACGTGTTGGTATTCATCAGGGTCAGGGTTCCCGCGCCGCGCTTGATCAAGCCACCGTCAACGGCGGCTTCGGTGTAGAGCGGCTGCTTGATCGAGATGTTCCTGCCGGCCGTATCGAAGATCGCGCCGCCCTCCCGCACATACACGAAGATATTGGTCAGCCATTTGTCGTTGTTGTTGCCCACGAGGGTGGCCGTTGTTCCCAAAAAATTATCCGTGTCGATTCGCGCCTGAAGCGTTCCGCCGTTCAGCACAAGCGTCCCCAACTGGCGGAAGGTGGCGGTGATGTCGATGTTGAACGATTCCAGGCTCAGGAGCCCGCCCGTGTTCACGGTCACCACATTGTTGGTTGCCGGCGTCGAGTTCTGGGAGATGCGAATCCGCTTGGCCAAGAGCACGCCGCTGCCCCCGACCGTTGTAAAACCGTACGTCGAACCGATGCCGTTGAGTATCTCGCCGCAGCTCAGCGTATCCGCCACGCCGTTGGTCACCAGCAGATGGCCGCCGTCGACGTTGACGTAGGCCCCGGTGGTCGTCTTCAGCAGGCCGCCCGCCACCAGCAACGTTCCGCCGGCAACGCGGAGACCGGGGCCATTCTGAACGCCGCAGTAACGCGTCACCAGATTCGTGCCGCTGGCGATCACCATCGTGCCATTTGAACACCAAAGCGAGCCGAAGGTGTTCACTGCGGCAGGCCCCGGATCGAGCACGAGCATGCTGCTGCCGGTCTTTCCCACGGCACCGTTCGTGTCGGTGCACGTGACAGTATTGTACAACGTCTGTGTATGTGTTTGCGGATCGAAGGTGTTGTACACCATCTGCGTGTATGTTTGCGGATCGAAGGCCAACGTGCCGTTCTCTATCACCGTTGGCCCATTGTAGCTGTTTGTCGAAAGCAGATACACCGCTCCCGTCCCCTTCTTGGTCAGACCGCCGTCAGCCGACGCGCCGCTGACCAGCGGCTGCTTGATCGAAATGGCGTTGGCACCCGTATCGATCACCGCGCCGCCTTCCAAAATCCTGGCGGAAACGCCATTCCGCCACTGCGTGGCTCCGGTACCCAAAAAATCGGCAACAGACGATTTTGCGACTACCGTTCCGCCGTTGAAATTAACCACCCCTTTCGGAAAAGCGTTCGTATCGATATAGAAATTGGTTAACCTGATCAGGCCGCCCGTATTTACGTTGATGGCGTTCTGGGAACCCGCGCCCACATTGTATTGGGATATTCTGAACGCTTTCACGTCCAGCAGCCCGTTTCCGGCCACCGTCGTTGTTCCAGGGCCGTTGAACGCATTCAGAAACTCCCGGCTCGAACTCAAATCCACGATGCCGTTCGTGATGAGCAGTGAACCCCTGACGGCCGAATAACCTCCGCTCGCTTGTCTGACCTTGCCGCCGCTCACCAGCATGGAACCGTAGTTGACATCGAAGCCGATGTTAATTGAGTTGGCATTGTTCGTGTAAATTTCGTGCGTTCCTCCGACGATGTGCATCAACCCCGCGGAAACGCGCAACGTGGAAAAGCGGTTGGTGCCGGCCGAACCATTATCCAGCACCAGCGTGCCCGTGCCCTTCTTCTCGCAGATTCCCACGTTGTTCGACACCGTCGCGGTCAACGCGGCGCTCTGCCCCGCCCCGACAGTGAAGCCGCCATTCATTCCAAGCGGTCCGCCGCCGATCGTATAGCCATCCGCGGTGAAGGCCATGTTGTTAAGCGTGATCGCGTCAGCCACGATGCTCTTCGTGCTGGCCGCGCCGAAGGTCGCGTTGTTCGCCGAGCCGTTGGTCCACACCGTCCCCGCGCCGCTCCAGTTCGCGTCCGTCTCGTTCCAGTTCCCGCTCGCGGTTCCCAGCCACGTGTAATCCGCAGCGAGAGTAAGATTCGCGGCCAAGAAAACTATCGACAACCCGACGTTTCTCGTTCCGTCGTGCCTCAGCATGCCCATACGCACTCCTTTGCAGAAATTCCGGCGGACCAACACAATAACCCTATCGCAAATTGTTATAAATAATTATACACCTGATCTTAAAAGAAAACAGGGGAATCCGCGCGAAAATTTGAATTCCGGCGCAGTCCCAATCCGCGACCCCGCGCCGCACCTCTCCGCGTACTCCTGCCCCGTGGTGCGAGCGCGACCCCGCGCCGCACCTCCCATCCGCACGCCGGCCCTGCCGGTGCGGGGTCGCCCCGGCACTACGGACAACCGCATCCCTTTTCCCTCTGCCTGTAATTGCAGTTACATCCGTGTTCTTTCGCGGGCTCGCCCGCGCGGCGCGCTAATGTCGAATTTCAACCCCTATTCAGCCCGCTCGCGAACAACGTCGCGGCCTTCGTACGCAGGCGGAACGTAGCCGTGCTCCGAGCCCTGCACCCAGAGTATTTTCTTGGGGCACGTCATGTTGTTCCACATCTTCACGATCCCCGTCGGCGGGCAGCAGTAGTCGCCGAGACCGGCGCGGGTGATGAAGGTGAAGCAGGTCTTCGGAATGCGCTTCGCGAAATTCGCCGCGTCATAATAGCCGAGAGCATCCACCCAGGAAATGTACCAGCCGTCGCCCGCGAGCTTCTGCGCCGGATCGAGACGGAGCTTGCCGTTCGTGTACATGTCGCAGCACCAGGTGATGCCGCTCTCGGCCGAGGTCACGCCCTCGCCGCAACCCGCGGCCCAGATGGTCTGGAGGCCGCCCTGGCTGCCGCCGGCCGCGATCAGGTCCTTGCCGTTCCAGCCCTTCACCGTCTTCAGGTACTGCAGGCCGCGCTTGACGCGGAGCACCATGCCGTTGAAGTACGCGGTCTCGGGATCCTCGTTCTGCTTGGGATCGAACGCGTAGGATTGATCATGCGAACGCGTCTCCCACCGGAGCGCCTTGGTGTCCGCCTCGGTCGCGCCGAACTCGACGAGCTTAAGGCCGTGGGCATTGATGTTGAGGACGATCTCGTTGTCCCGGGCAGAAGCGGGCGCAGCATGCGTGCAGCGGTCGCCGCTGTAACCGTGGGTCTCGAGGCGCGCCGGGAAGGTTTTGCCCTCGTCGACCGCCTTCGGGACCGAGAGGTAGCCGGTTACCGGACGAAGCCCCGCGCAGTCGATCCGGACCGCATAGAGCCGCGCCTGCGGATTCTGGCACTTGATCTCGACGAGGTCCGCCTTGATCGGCACCCGGTCGAGACGCTTGTACTGCTTCGCCCAGAAAGCCTCGAAGTCCTTCGGCTCCGGCTGAGTCGCGAGCGTGTCGAAGTCGACGCCGGCGCCACCGTCGAAGAAGACGACCTTCTTCTGCTTCTCGAAGTCGTTCATCGCCTTCTTGCCCTCGGGCGTCGTGGCGTCGCCGGTGAACTTCTTCTGATAACGCTGCCCGTCCTTGCCGACGACATACGCCTCGAGACGCACGAAGCCCGCCTTGTCCAGCTTGGTCCTGTAGACGAACGGAGCCCCGGTGAACGGCACCTTGCCGTTTTCCATGATTCCGTCGTCACCGCCGCGCTTCCAGTCGAGGAAGTACTCGCCCTCCGGAAGCGTTCCCGCCACTCCTTGCGGCGTGAGCGTGAACACCATCGCCTCGCCGGGCTTGTATTCGAGCGGATCCTTGTCCGTCCTGCCCAGGATCCACGCGTTGTCGAGAATTCCTCCGAACGCCGCCACGGCCGCGAACACGGCAGCAAGGGTAAATGCCAAAACGGGATGTCTCATGTCTTTGATTCCTTGTCGCAATTTTTTAGTCCCCGCCAGCCGGCGGTAAGTGCGACACAGGCCGCCGGCTGGACAAAATCATTCCCTCGTATAACAACAACGGCATTGTGGCACAGGGCGGCAGGGATTTCAAGCGAAGGGCAATAGTCGACGGCCCCGACCGCCCGGCGAGCGCATTCGTCTCCCCACCCGCACTCCTGCCCCGTGGTGCGAGCGCGACCCCGCGCCGCACCTCTCCGCGCACTCCTGCCGGTGCGGGGTCGCCCCGGCACTACGGACAACCGCATCCCTTTTCCCTATCCGCATATTGCCTGTGGCGAGCCGCCGTCGGACCACCTTCCGAAACTCTCGAACTTTAGAACTTCTCTTTCCATTCCCACCATCTTCCCTCGCCAACGGCCAACGGCTTATCGCTCACTGCTCACCGCTTACGGCTTACCGTTTACTGTTCACTGTTTACTGTTCACCACCACTCTCGCACTCCAGAACTTCTCTTCCCTTTCCCGCCACACTTGCCGCTCGCCATCTTTCTCCGCGTGATCGGCTCTCATTTGTCTAATGTCTAAATACGATTCTATTCCGCGCTCGCAGGTAACCGGCGCCGCGCATGGACTCCAGACAGGCTTCAAGCGCAAGCCTCGCCTTGCCGCCCTCCGCAAGCCTGCTCCTGAAATGCACCAGCGTCGTGGGGTGGAACGCCGGGACGTCGCCGAGGGCGAGCCGCCACCTCGCGTCGTACAGGCAGGCCTCGGCGCAGGCACGGTCGGGAAGCCTCGCCATGATCTGCAGGACTGTCACGGCCATGAGGGCGACCGGGTCGGTCTCGGGGCGGCCCATCACGGGGGAATACATCGCCTCGATGTCGAGCCTGCGCCTTTCGAGGGACGGGAGCACCCGGTCCCGCATGAGCGCGTAAGGTCTCGCTGCGGGCGACGCGCCGTCTATTTCAACGGAAATGATATTCATGCTTGACATGATATAGCCTATAGGCTATATCATCAAGCCGAAAGGGAAAGCCATGTCAAAGAAAGAGACCTTAAAGAATGAAAGCGCGGCGTCCTACCCGCTGAAAATCCAGGCGATACGCACGAAGGGACAGAATGTCCGTTTCTTCGTGTACATCCCGATGCCGCTGGCGGCGGCCATCGGCGTGGAGGTCGGAGAGGAGGTGTCGTGGGAGTTGCTTGCGCGGGATGAGCTTCACCTCGTGCGCAGCTCTCCGCCACCGGCGAAAACGAAAAGGCGCGCCTGACGGCACGCCAATTATGGCAGTTAGTATCGAAGTCGTCGGTCAGCTTGACGGATCGCCGACTTTTTCAGCGCAACCTAATGTCTAAATACGCCCCTATTCCGCGCGAGGTTGCTCCTTGCGCTTCACAAGGGATTGCGAAAACATCCACTGGAAGACGTTGGGATCTCTGTAGACCGGCTTGGGGTCGTGCTCCATTCCTTCACAAACGCTGTACTTCACGATCTCGATTCCGTCTTTTGCCAGGGTCTTGGTCACTCGTTTGAACCCGATGACACCCTCGTCAGTCACGGTCGTCTCGGTAGCGCCCTTGTTAAGCGGGTGTTTCTTGAGATTCTCGTAGGCCTCATGCGCCACCTTGAGCCGCAAGCTGGAATCCTTCGTGCCGATGTGAATCCAGAGCGACGTCGCGGTGACCGCTGGATCCGGAAGAACAGTCTCGCTCTGTCCCGCCACGCGGTTGATGGCGGCAAACAGCTTGCCTTTCTTGAGGAAGCCGCGAACCAGCTTATAGCTGCCGGAGCCGCCTGCTGAGAAGCCGGTCAGATAGACGCGATCCAGGTCAATCCGCATGCCCTGCGCGACGGCGACATCAAGGACGTCAGACAGCGTTTCTCCGGCAGCTTCGGAGTCCTGCTGATACTCAAGGAAGAACGCGGGATACCGGGCTCGAATCTCGTCCGTGAACGCATAACCCTCTCCCCAGCACCCGTTGACGACGATGGGATAGCGTCGCTTGCTGTTTTCAGGCCTGTTGTATCCGTAGGGCGTGGACACCGTCAGGTCCTTGCCGGGAATGTCCACCTTTCGCGGAACATCCGCCGGCGTAAAGGCCGCCTTCGCGCTCTGGCAGGCTTTGGCGTCATCGACGGCCATGCGCTCTCCTGCCGCGGCCCTCAGGTCGCTTGTGCACGCCAGTAAGAGTGTGGAAACCAGCACCGCGTTCCAACAGCGATTCACTCCGATGGTGGTCATGAACGAAGCTCCTTCTCTCTCACCCGCGCCCACATTTCCGGCCGATTTTACCTTGCCGCTTGGAAAACGGCCACAGCATACGTCTTCTGAGGCCCGCCGTCAACGCCATCAACGCCGAGCGGGGAAAACACGTCCTGCCCGTCCACCAACTTGTCAAGCCCTCAGCCGAAATGTGCTATATTAGGGAGCCATGAAAGCAGTCATGGCGGGACTATTATCTTTGGCGGTTTGCCTGAGCGGCGCAGCAGCTGCGGATCTGCCCTCTCCTCCTTTTGGCCAAGAGGTCGAGGGCCGGCTTGTCGCGACACATACGATCTACATCTCAATAACAGGGTGTGTGACGGGGGATTTCGTTACGGCTTGCCATATATTTCAGAGCACCAACGTCCTTACTCGGATCGATGCCGCTTATAAAGCCCAGCTGCCGAAGGGCGAGAAATCGGATTTTACGATCCAGAGCACGACCAATGGGCACTTCTATTGCATCAACATGAGCAAGGAGCGTTCCGAACTCTATGATGTCTGCTGCCGGGGCGGGGCGAATTCGAACTATTTCGAACGGGTCATGTATGTTCAGGGAGAGCGCAACTTTGGGATGTTTGAATCGTTGCTGGCGATGCGAATATTCCCCGCCAAGGGCACCGCCGCGAACGTCTTGACGTACGAGGCTGATGTGTATGTGTATCCGCATTGCATGGCGCTGAGAATTTTCCTGAAAATTTGTCCCGGCGTGAAACGCTATTTCCGAAGAGAGGCGGAAGAAATGGAGTGTATCATGACGGGGGTCTTTGGTCGTCTGATGAAGAGTCAAGGGGGCGTAATTGGACATTGCAAACGGACGGCATCCTCTACGAACCAAGACGAAAAATAGCCATTTCACATCCCTTACGAATACCTTCGTCAATCGCTTCATACCGGCACACGTTCATTCTCACGATGATCACCCGCCATGGACCGACCCTTTTCCTCTTGCGGTTGTCCTTTCGTTAGAACGCATCTTTCACGGCATGATGTTATCATTAATCTTTGATGCATTCAATGTTGCGATATGTCCGCAATTGCTTATGCACTTGACTAAGGTTCTTTCAAATCGGCCAATGATTCCGGGTT
>DAOPZC010000017.1:0-71209 GCA_035353175.1 Kiritimatiellia bacterium
AGTTCTCGGCCGCCACGCCCAGACAGGCGTGGACCATGGGCCCGCAGCGCGTCTCAGAGACCAGCCACTCGCCGCAAAGCCGTTCCGGAAACGCGATCGCTCCTGCGGGACAGAAACGCACGCACACGCCGCACCCTTCACACGCCACGGGATCGACCCGGTACCGGTTGTCCGGCAAGAGCTTCACGGCCCCGAACCGGCACAACTCCGCGCACAGGCCGCAGCCCGTGCATTTTTCGCGCAGGATCACCGCCTCATGCCCGCTCTTAAAATCTGTGCTCTCAATGATTCTTGGGGCAAGAACAAGGTGAAGATCCGCCGCGTCCACATCGCAGTCGGCGATCACCGCACGTCCGGCCGCCAGCACGGCGAATGACGCGGCCACGCTCGTCTTGCCCGTGCCGCCTTTGCCGCTGATGATCACCAGTTCCTGAAGTTTCGCTTCCATACCGTTCGTTTTATTCTCCGTTCCGACAAACTTCATAGAAAAGGGTATTGTCCTTGCGCACGGCCTTGACCGCGCTCCGTTGCCTCAGAAGCAACACCCTTTTCAACACGTCGTTGGCATGGAGTGCCAACCCGGATGCGATCCCTTCAACCGTGCAGGGACGCCTGGTCAACAAGGCGAGAATGTCCGCGTCACTGGCCTGGCCCAATGCTGCGTCGTCTGTGATGGCCTGGACGTTCTCGCTGATGACATCCACGTGCCCGTGAAACAAGCCTTTAAGCTCAGACAGCTGCTCAGCAGAAAGCGCGAGGGCAAACTCCTCCGCCGGAGGCCGCGTGGCGGTGTTCAACTGGACCCGCGCAACGCCCAGTCTGTTGGCGATCGCCGCGATTTTCTCTGTTTCGGTTGAAATGCCCGTGACTCCCGCAAGCAGAAGCACCTCCAGCCAGACTTCACCCTTGAACCGCTTCGTGAATGCGTCTAGACCTTGGACCATCCTGTCAAAAGGAATACCCTCATGCGGCCGGTTAACCTGCTGATAAGAAGCGTCGTCTCCGACGTCGAGCGAGGGGATCACCAAGTCTGCGGCCATCAAAGCCTCCTGAACCTCGTCCATCCACAAAAGCGAACCGTTGGTCAGAACGGCGACGGGGATATCCGTCATGCCTTTGATACCCCGGATGATTTTGCCGATGCCGGAATTCAGCGTCGGCTCCCCGGACCCCGCGAGCGTGATATAGTCCGGCCGGTCCCGATCCGCGAGTTTGCGTTTCAACTCAGACAGAATGGCTGCAGCCACGACGTAATCCTTGCGCTCAAGGGTCTTGTTCGTGGTCCGACCCAACTGGCAATACACACAGTCGTAGGTGCAGGTCTTGAACGGCACCAGATCCACACCAAGCGACCGCCCCAAGCGTCGCGATGGAACAGGTCCGTAAAGATGTTTATAAGGCTTTTGGCTCAAGAATGCCCCCGTCCCTTTTTGCGCTGCGGACGCGCGCGATAATGGTTTCTCCCGCTCGGACCCGCGCCCCCCGCTTGACCATCACTTCGACATCTTTCACCGGAAAATATATATCCAAACGCGAACCGAACTTCATCATCCCAATGCGGTCGCCCGCCTTCACAGCGACCGCACGATCAGGGGCCAACCAATAGACGACGCGTCGGGCGAACGGACCGACGAGCTGGACGACCAGACACTTCGTGCGATCTCCTTCAATCAAGATTTTGTTGTGCTGATTGACTTCTGACGACTTCTCCCGGAACGCAAATAGCGTTTTCCCCGGAAAATACCCAATGAAGGTCGATTGACCCGAAAGAGGCGCCCGGTTTACGTGGACATCTAAAAGGTTCAGGAAAACACTGACCCGTACAGTGATTCTTTTTAGATGTTCCTGACTCGGATGATAAGTAATGGACATCACGCGCCCGTCAGCCCCACTCAGAATGGCGTCTTCATCCTGCGGCGCTTTTCGTTCGGGGTCTCTGAAAAAATACACCACGAAGGCCGCCACAGCCGCAGTGAGGAGATAAACAGGGCTTGGCTCTGCAAAGAACAAGCTGAGCGTCGTTCCCGCTGCCACAACCATCCCCAAGAAAGGCCACACTTCTCTCCGAATCTTCATTTGAGCACCTTTGTGAAACGGGAAACCTTCTCTTCACCGTCTCCCTCGATCTTGTTAAATAGCTTTAGGAACATCGCTCTGTACTCGGGCAGCGCATCAACCGCCAATTCGCCCTTCGAGTAGGCCTCCGCGATCCTCCGGTCGTCAGGTATCTCAGCCAAGACCGGTATCCATTCTTCACGACAGTAGTCTTCCACACGGCCGTCGCCGCTCCCGGCGCGATTGACCACCACACCGAACGGCAACCTTAGCTCCCGTACGACTGCGACGGCCAATTTCAGGTCATGCAGGCCAAAGGGTGTCGGCTCCGTCACCAGCACCACGAAATCGGTCTCGCGCAACGTGGCGATCACCGGACATGAGGTTCCCGGAGGGGCATCCAGAATCGCGTCCCCCTCCATCGGCACCCTCGCTTTCACGGCGCGGATCAGCGGCGGCGCCATGGCCACGCCCACGTCAAGCCGGCCCTGGATCAGTGTGACCGCATCCGCCTTTAAGGTTTCAACGACGCCGATGCGCTTGGGCACCTCGCGGATCGCGCCTTTCGGACAAACCCGCATGCAGCCGCCGCAGCCGTGGCACATCTCAGGAAAAACCAGCACCCGCCGGCCCAGCACGGCCAGCGCCTTGAACGCGCAGAAGCGGCCGCACTCGCCGCAGCCGTCGCAGCGCGCTTCGTCCACCTGCGGCACAGGGATCGACACCACCTCTGGAGCGCCGAGCGGGTCACCTTTCAGAAACAGGTGGGCGTTGGGCTCCTCCACGTCGCAGTCCAAAAGCGCGGCGCCGCTCACGTGCGCCAGATTCACGGCCACCGTCGTCTTGCCGGTCCCGCCCTTTCCCGATGCCACCGCGATGATCATGCTATCCCTTTGCTCTCTTTCCCTGCCCGCGACCACAGCAGTGCCTGCGTACCCAGCGGCAGCCCCACGTTGGAAGAAATGACGGGGCATTTGACTTTGAACAGAAAACAGATGTCGCGCGGCGCGGCGCTCAAGGTTTCGAAATTACCTTGTCCCTTGGCGATCACGAGATCCGCTTGGGCGAAACGTTTCCGGAACTCCGCACCGCACTCTTCCAAAACGGTGCCCGGCGCGTCCGAGCCGTTTGAGATGACCCGGACGATTTCATGCAGTCCTGCCGCACGCGCGTCGTCGATCGTCGCATCGTTGATGACGGGCGCGCCGCGCACGGCCACCGTGACCCGCGCCGGTCCAAGCGCCTCGACCAGCAGCCGGTCCAGCACGATCTCCCCCGCATTGTCCGCCAGATACAGGATGTCCTTCGCTTCGGCCGCCGCCAGCCTGAAGATCTCCACGTCACCCGAAAAAGGTTCATCCAGAACCTGCCGGATCGAGCGCAGGATCGTTTCCGCGCTCAGCTCCTGTTTGGGTCCGAGATCGATCAGGTTGCCGGCGATCGCTAGCCGGACCGCCAGCGATAGCGGGTCCGATGACACGGCCAGCCGTTCACGCAACTCGGGAATCAGGCTCAGCGCGAGCGCGTTGTCCCGCATCTTCGCGGCGACGTACGGATCGGCAATGCCGGTGAGCTCGCGCAGGAGACGGTGCACCCGCTGCGCCATCACCGGCGGCGGCTGACGCAGGTCGGCCGTGCAAATCCATCCGGCCACCTCGCGCACGACCCGCTCGTAAAAGGCCGGATCGTCGGATACACGTCTTAAGGCGTCCAGCGTTTGCCGGAAGATGCAGGGCAGGCAATCTAAACTTGTATTCATGATCGTCGGCCTAGGCCCAATGTCCTTCCACGTCCGCTTCCACGCTTTCTATCAGTTTTCCTTCGCGGTAGAACTCCAGCGCCGCCGCCAACGTGGGGGCGTCCGAGGTGTAGACCTTGATGCCGGCCGCAACCAGCACACGGAAGGCCTTGGGGCCGCAGTGCCCGGTCACCAGCGCCTGGGCACCGGAGGCGGCCACGTTCTGTGCGGACTGGATGCCCGCGCCCTGCGCCGCGTTCAAGTTCTGCTGGTTGTCGATCACAGCAAACGACGCCGTTTCCGTGTCATAGACCAGAAACTTGGCGGCACGGCCAAAGCGGCTGTCCAAAGGCGCGTTGAGATCCGCGCCGGATGTCGAAAATGCGATTTTCATTCCGTTCCCAACTCTCAGGCTGTTGCCTGCTTTTCTCCAATTGACTCAGCCATGACCAGCCTGCCGTCAATTCTGTCATCGACGTCTTCAAGGCGGTATTTTGTGCACTTCACCGGCGGCTGAATGATGCCGCTGAAGAGTTTCATGCGGACTGATTCCTTGAGGGCTAGCGCGGTTACTAAAGCCGACAAGGCCCTTTGCCTGACCGAAGGCCTCGGAAACAGTCTGCCGTATTTTTCCTGAAGCGCCGCCACCATCGCCGCGGTTGCCTCGTTTTGCGAAAAGAAGCGTGCCGCTAAGAGAAAGCCGCGCGTCAGCTCCAAAAACCGCTTGAATCCTTCGGCCCGGACTCTGACGCGCGGGTCATCGCTGCGGGCCGCGTATTCATACCCCATCATCGCCGTTTCGACAGCCCGAATAAAAGAGGCGCCGTTCAGGCGATAGTCCTGCTCGAAGGCTTTTCTGAGAAGCGCGGGAGTCTCCTCGCAGGAAAACTCCGGATGCTTAAACCAGATGCGGTCTTGCCCGTGGCGCTCTTCGTAGGGCATCTCGTCCGTCGAGCACAATTTGCCCTGTTCCTCATAGTCGCGGTACAGCTTTGTCCCGGGCAAAGGGCCCAGTTCCATAAACTGAACGTAATCGGCCTTCAGCCCCGTCACAAAATCAACGTCTGGCCACAGGCTCTCCCGCGTGTGCTCTTCGAGAAACAGGATGGCCGAGGTCATGACGCTGATGCCGCGCTGCCTAAGTTCGGCGACCAAGCGCTTAAAATCAATGCCCTTGTTTTTCTCGTAAACCTCATGCTTCGATTCGACGCCCATCCAAACGAAGGTGATCCCCAGCCGGACCAGCAGGTCAAGGCTGGGAAGGCCGGTGATGGTCTCTGCGGAGCTGAAGATACCGAACGTGAAGGCGCGCCCGGTTTTTTCGATGCACTCGAGCAGTTCCATGGCCCGCTGCGGAAACTTCAGGAAATTCTCGTCCATCACGCCGAAATCGGTCACCCCGAGCCTGTCCTCATAGGCGCAGCACACGTCGAAGATTTCTTTTCCGGTCTTCAGATACGTGACATACTCGCCAAAGAAATGCGAGGTCGCACAGAACCGGCATTTATTGGCGCAGCCGACCCCGGGGATCAGAATGCCGGAACCTTCCGGCAGAGGAACGCCCATGACCCGCCGGTTGAACGCGCTATGCAAAAGCGGGTGCCTGAGCGGTTTCGCAGGGTCTTCGCCAAACAGATGGCGCAAAAAGGCGACGCCCTCGCCTCGGCAAAGGTAGTCATGTGCAATCACGGTTTCGGTTTCGCCGACCGCCACGCCATGACCCCCGAGAATGATTTTGCTGCGGGGAGAATACTGGCGGATCAACTCCGCCATTTTCTTCGCCTTTTTGAAATTAGGCATCACGTAGCTAATACCGACATAGGCATACCCCTTTTTCAGTTCCTCAATAAACTGTGGCAGGGTTGGAAAATCGAGAACAACCGTCGGCAGGTCGATGTTCTCTGCCAAGAAATAGAGACCGAAACTGGCATGGTTAAACCGATAGGAGAAGATCCCCTGTTCCCTTGTCACCTGATTGTGAAAGAGTTCCATGAGATTCTCTTTTTTTCCGTACTCGTCATCGACCGCATAAGGTCCGAAAACCGACGTTAATAGAAGTTTGGGATGAGCAGGCATATTATCCGTCTACTCTGCGGCTTTCTCGATGATGAGCGGATATCCCGCGCTAAATGACATCAGCGTATTGAAGCCGACGCCCTCGACGGGAACCTTGTCGCGGTACCAGTACGAACCCATGCCGAACGGTTTGAGCGGAAGTTCACCCTCGTTGTCCGCACAGCCGGTCTGACACTCCGCGCCGACCCACCCCGGCAGCAGTACGCCCGCAAAACTGCTCCAGACCGTAAAGCTACGTCCGGGTATCGCGAACGGCAACCGCATCGATCCCCGGAAAATGCCCGTCGCCTTTTTGAATTGCAACGTGACTCCCGTGGGGTTCGCCGCTCCGGCCGCGACGCCAAGCACGCTTTCCGACACCGTCAGGTCGACAAACGGCAGCGCGGTCGCCGTTCCATAGCAGGCGCTCGTCGGCACGGCGTCTGCTGCCGCCAGCCGCAACGGCCCCGTGCCTTCGTATTGTCCGTAAAAGTCCACCAAACTGTCCGCGCCGCTGTAAAACCCGCCGAACGCCTCCAGCGCGATGTCGTACGATGTTTCCTCGTGACCGCTGCCACACGACCAATACGGCGCGACCCCCTCGCGCACCGTGACCGCGCTGGGATAGGTCCTGTAATTCTCGTCTGCCTGTGCGGCGATGATGAACACACCCGCGAGCGTATGCTTGGTGTTGCCCGCGAAGACGGTCATTTGTGCCGTGCCGTCCGCCATGGGCTGCAGGACCGCGCTTCCGCTGTACGGCGTCCCGTCCGCCAAATAACCCGCGTAGGTTACCCGCCCGCTCTTCGCCGCGGCTGGCGCGAGCGATACCGTCATGAACGAGTGTCCGAGTGGCGCAAGACCGCCCGTCGCCGCCGCAGGCGACAGCACCACCGTGTAATACCCCTCGTACTCCGTCGCCGGGTTCGCCGCGCTCCAAACGGGTGCGGCCAGCGTTGCCGTCAGCGGATAGGCGTAATCCGGATCGGTCACCCAGGCGCTCAATTCGCCCGCGGGCGTCAACTGAATCGCCAGGCCGTACGCGCCCTTTGCTATGACCGCCGAGACCGCGCCGTCGCCGTCGCAAGCCGCCCAATTCGGACTCGAAAACGCGACGGACCCTTTTTTCATGCGATATCGAACTGTTGCGCGCCCGGAGGAACTGACGGAACAGGTGAGCGTTCCCGCCACGCGGGCCGGCACGTTCGAATCGAGCACCGCGCCCTCCGCCAACGTGATGGCATTGGTCGCAGCCGCATTGACGCTCCCGAGCGCCGCCACCGTGATCGTCACCTGGACTGCGCCTCCCGCAACCCACCTGCCGGAACGCGTTTCAGAGACCTGAAAAACCGAGGTGAAGACACCCGCCGATCTCGGAACGCCGCTGAATTTCAGCGCACCCGACGTCTTGTCAAACGCCGCCGCGACGCCCGCCGGAAGCGATCCTGAAAGCCGTGTCATGTAGATCCCGCCGCCCTCCGTCTGGAGCACCGTGATCTTCTGCGCAAAGGCTACCGCCGTCTGCGCGACAAACGCGACTTCGTCAGAGGCGAAGAACGGGGCGTTCTCGGCCACAAGTCGGACCGTGACGGACCGCTTGCCCGAGACCGCGCCGACAGCTCCTTTCGGAGTGAGCGTCACCGTCACCACGCCCCGCGGATACTCGGCCAGCGTGGGCAGGGCAACGACCACACCCTTGGCAGCCTCGCGATCATTGTTGGCCCACGTCAGCGTCTCCGGCCACACGTCGCCAGCCGTCGCCGTCACGGTGCCGGTAACCGCGGTCGACGCACCGTCCACACGCGTGACGCCCAAGAGCACCTGCCCGCCCTCCGGCGCAATAATCGTCAGCGGCGACGTCTTCGCGAAGAATATGCCCGCCTCCGTAAACATCAGGCGGCCGACTGCCGGCAGGTCATTCTCGGTGATCGTCACCACCTCATGCATCCGCCCTTCGACCGGCGTCGCGCCACCCTCCGTCACCGCGAGACTCAGCGCTACCGCCTCGTTGCCCTCGTAGCCCAAGTCATCGGTCAGCGGCAGGACAACGCTCTTTGTTCCCGTCTCGCCGTCCGCCCACGACAGAAAAAGACCTGCCGCAAACAGGTCCTCGAAGTCCTCACCCGCCGTCGCGGTCGTATTCAGCGGGTCAATCGCGATGCGGACGACGCACACGCCCGAAGCTCCGCCCGTCCGTTCGACAGCGATCACCACCTCGCCGGCGGTTTCAGACACGGACTGGGCCGTCTGAACAAACCCTACCGTTCCGGGATTCCAAATCTGCCAAGTGAATGTGCCGTCCGGGGAATCGGCCGTCAGCGCGAGAGCGACTGCGCCGCCGTCCAGCGCCTGAAACACGCCGGGGGGTCCAGCGACGGGTTCGAACGCACCGGGCTGGAGAACAAGCTGCGCGCCTTCGGCAACCAACCTGTAGAGCTGGCCCGCTTGGACCGCCATCGTCGTTCCAAAAACGCCCGCCGCGTTCGTCAGCGTGGCAACCCGGACGCTGGCGGCACATTCCCTCGCGATCAGGTTCACCGTCGTTTCCGCACGGTACGCGCGGAGGGTCGAGGCGACGTTTGTGAACGAGAACGCCGCGTCGTTCGTAAGCACACACACCTGGTATGCCGCGACGCCCGCAATGGTTGCTTCGACGCTCACGCCGTCCGTCAGCCGGCCCGCAGCGGAGGCGACCGCAACGCCGTTCGAACGGATCGAAACCGACACGGCAACCGGGTCAGGTCCGGTCACTGTGACCCGCTGCTCCGTACCGTTCACCGCGTCCAATTGGAAGAAATCAGCCTCATCATTGGCAGCCAGTGTTTCATCGCGTGGCGTTTGCACCCCCAGCATCTCGCGCGTCCACACCGCATAGTTATTATTCTCCTCGTGGTCGAAGACGCGTTCATCCCGCGTCATCGCCAACTGCTCATGCAGACGCGTCAGATTGCATGCGGGAGAGAAGCGCATGAAAGGGGGGTAAACCGCTCCCTCGCGGCGGTAGTTGAAGCAATAGTAGCCGGGAATCCGGCTGGCGATGCTGCCGTCCTTGCGCAGCATAACAACGGCAGGCAGGTTCACAAACGTCTTGTCCGGCAAGGTGAGCAGGCGCTCAAAGGCCAGTATTTTCTCCACCTGCGCCCATCCCGCCTCAGGTGTGATCCCGTGCCGCGTCATGTAGCTCGTGCCGTTCAGTCCGGCCCGCCGGTCCGCCGCATTCAGCTTATTCGTGAAAAGCGCGTGTGTCATCGGTGAACCCGCGAACATGCCATCGCGAGACGGTATGCTGATCACAGCAAGCGCCAGTTTGTTTGTCCTCGCAAACTCCTTGAACGCCTCGGTCTGCAAGACATCATCCTCGAACCCCGCACAGTAAGGGCACCACATCGCGGTGAAAAACACCATCGTCCGAGCGTCTTCTTCCACACTCTGAGCCACGGCATTGGTTGCAGCGTCGAGATCCATCGTCCACTCGCCGAAGCTGAACGGCTCACCAACATAGCGCGGATTATGGATATTGATTTCCGCCTCGCCGACCATCTCGACAACGCGTGTCTCGTCGGTCTCCCCCGCCGCGCTTAACGTCACCGTCACCGTCCCGCCGACCCTGTGTCCTTCGTTTTTGACGAAGATGTTCCTGTTGGTCTCCCCGTCGGCCCAGACCAACGTTTCGCTCCAGTTGGTGACACCTCCGCCCTCCAGCGTGCGCGCGTAGGACAAGGTGTTCGTCAGTGTTCCGGACGAACCAAAGGCCCGGACCAAAGGCAAGGGAGCCGCCAAGGTTCCGGGTTCCATCTCGGCCGTCGCCGTAAACCCGAACCTCGTCCGTCCGTGGTAGCAAAAGTCCGCCACGAAACGCTCGATTTGCGCGATGAGCGTTTGCGCGTCCGCGCGGTAAGGATACCCGGAAAACCGGTAGTCCGCCCGGACGGTCCCGTCTTTCTGCACCCAGTAAATGCGGATGAACGGATACGACAGGTTGCCGTCGTCGGCCGCCGCGTCGTTAACCCAATCGTAGAGTTCCCCCGGCAACCCGGTCTTGCCCTCTCCGGTCACCAACAGCAGTTTTTTGGCCTGCCGCCACGCCGTAAATTCTGGCGTGTTCACCGCCAGGTCAATCACCTCGGAACAACGGGAACAACCGGTGTTGGACCAGAAGCCCAAAACCGGGATGCCGGTCTCCTGCGCCACTGCCAGCGCCTTCGTCAGGCTGAGGTGCCATTCGCCCGGCACGATCGGCTCGCCCGCGGGTGTCGCCGGAATACTTCCCGCCGCCGCACGCCACGCGACACACCACAGCGCCGCCATCGTCATCAGTGCCATTCTGACCGTTCTCATTGGTAGCCTCCTTCCGCCTGATTGCTCTACCCGACCGGCGAGAATAGGCAGACGCCCCGCCGGACCGAGGCCCTGTGCGAAACGCCTGCACAACATTCTCAGCCGCTCCGAATCAACCTTCTTTCGTGTCCAGTGCCGCAAGCCGCTGCTTGACCGCATCCAACTGCCTCTGAAGCGCGTCGGCCCGGCTCGTCAGGACCTGTTTCTCGGTTTCGCCGGCAGACGGCTCAAAAACCGCGCTCAAACCCGCCCGCATCCAGCCCGGCACACCAGTCGCACGGAACATGTTCCGGTTCCCGCGACCTCCTCGCCCGCGGCCGAAACCGCATCCGCGGCCAGCGCCCAGTCCCGCAAATCCGGGTTGGGCGTTGCCTGCGCAGAACCCGGCTGCGCGCCCCGTCATCGGACCCATTCCCGTCGGGCCCATTCCGTTTCCACTTGGCATTTTCTGCCTCCTTTTCTCTGTTTCTCCGGGCAATAGGCGGCGGGGGTGGCCCCCGGACACATGAGTTGTCCCGGAGTCTCTCTCCGGAAGCGCACCCCCGCCTAAAGCGTTCATAAAGATCCGCAACACCGCCCGCTCCCTTGCCGACGCCGGCGCCGCTGGTTGCAGCAGCCCGGCATGGCGAAGGCGGCGCCGCACAGCGTCCCGTCCAATGACGCCCGGATCACGGCCCGCAACTCGCCCGCCACGAAAGGAACAACCTGAATGCCGGCGGCCGCAAGCCGCTCCTGCAGCGGACGCGACACAGCGCCGCACACCAGCGTCTGCACCCCGCGGGCCGTCAGCCAAGCGAGCCGCCGCGTGAGGTCGACGTCGACCAGATACGCCGCCTCCGCCGTCACGAGCCCGTTCTCGGACTCCACCAGATACAACTGCTTCGCCGTGTCGAAGACAGGCGCGATGCGTTGCTCCCAAACTGAAAATGCGGTTTTCACGCAACTGTAGTCCGCAGTATCCGTGCCAACCTGAAGAACCGCGCGCGAGTCACATCCATATCCTTGTCCGGCAACATGTTGGCACATCCAAGCACCCGTCATGCCGCCCTCATATACGTGCATTTTTGCACTGTTAGCGACTGTTTTCGTTGCGTTTATGCTCTTTTATGGCGGTTCCCCGGCGCGACGCAGACGCGCTCCCTGTCGGCGGTTGCCGCAGCCTCCCGCCAGGACGCGTTCAGCCCGCGCGTCTGACATTTTTTCGCTCGCGGTTTGACAACGCCTCCCGCGTCGCCTACAGTGGGGCCGCTATGTGTTTCTCTCACATACCAGAGGACCGCAGCAGGGGGACATGATGATTGACGCAAGGATCGAAGACCTATTGGGCGAAACCACCGCCGGACAGGCGATCACGCGGCGTGAGGCGGAGGTGCTGCTCGCTCTTCCGGCAGACTCTCTGGAGGCGGCGTTGCTTTGCGCCGCGGCAAACGTCGTCACGCGGCGGCGCTTCAACAACCGCGGACTTCTGCTCGGCCAGATCGGCGTAGATATGGCCCCCTGCGACGGCGACTGCGCCTTCTGCTTTTTCGCCCGATCGCACACGTCGGTCCAGCCGGCCCTGCTGCCGACCGATGAAATTGTCCGCCGCTGCGAGCGCTTCGCCGCGGGCGGCGCGTCCGGCGTGTTTCTGATGACCATGCACCGCTTCGGATTCGACTGGTTCCGCGACCTCTGCGGCACGCTGCGCCGTCGCATCCCTGCATCGCTTGAAATTCTGGCGAACGTGGGCGACATCTCGCTCGGGCAGATGCGCGAGCTGCGCGCTGCGGGAGTGGCCGGCGCCTACCATGTCTGCCGGCTGCGCGAAGGTGTGGATTCCTGCATGACGCCCGCCAGCCGGCTCGCGACGATCGACCGCATTATCGAAGCCGGGCTCGACTGGTACACGCTCTGCGAGCCTGTCGGGCCGGAGCACACCGCCGCCGAACTGGCGGAGCAGATCTGGCTCGGCGTCGGTCGCCCCTGCCGGCAGCACGGCGCCATGCAGCGCTTCCCGGTCCCTGGCTCGCCGCTCTACGCCAAGGGACAGATCCCCCTCCGTCGCCTGAACCAAGTCGCGGCGGTCGTCGCGCTGGCGACGCAGGCCAAGCCCGAAATCAAAAGCATCGCCGTCAACGTGACGAACCTCGGCGGCCTTTTCAGCGGCGCGAACGCCTTTTTTCCCGAAGCCGGCGAGCCTGCCGAACAACCGCCAGCGGGAGCGTCCGCCGGTTTCACAACGGCCCTCTGGCGCCGCAGCTCGGAAATCACGACCGCCGATTGCCGCGACCTTTTGGCCGCCGCGGGCTTCGTTGCCCCCAGCGTCTGACCAGAACGGAATAACGGCGGGCGGCGGCTTCAGCCCCTGGCCGAACCGGTCTGCGCTATGCGGCATGAACGTCCGTCGCGCTCGGGAACCTCGATACCGAGGGCACGCATTTTTCGGAACAGCGTAGTTTTGTGGACGCCGAGTTCGCGGGCCGCATCGATCCGGTTGCCTCTGGCGCGCGTCAGCGCCGTACAGATCGCCTGCGCGTCAAGCGCGGCACGCGCGCCGCGCAGTCCGCCGCCGGCGGCGGGGTTCCCCGCCGCACCCGTCAACGTTTCCGGCAAATGGGCAAGCCCGATGCGCCCCGTTGGGCAGAGAATGAACGCGCGCTCGATCACGTTCTCAAGCTCCCGCACATTGCCCGGCCAATCGTACGCCATCAGCAGGGAAAGGGCTTCGCTGTCGATTCCCGCCACGGCTCTTCCCTGCAGCCGGTTGAACCGCGCGATGAACTGTTCCGCCAGCAGCGGGATGTCCTCTTTGCGGCGTCGGAGCGGCGGCAGCTCCACGCGTACCACATTGACACGGTAATATAAGTCTTCGCGAAAAGCGCCTTCCCGGCACCGCGCCAGCAGATCCCGGTTGGTGGCCACAATGACGCGCACGTCCGCCGTCTCCGGGCGCGTCGACCCGAGCGGCTCATAGACACGCTCCTGCAGTACGCGCAGCAAGCGCACCTGCAAAGCCGGGCTGACCTCGCCGATCTCGTCGAGAAACAGCGTGCCGCCCTTGGCCAGAGCAAAGCGCCCTGGCTTGTCTTTGGCTGCACCGGTGAACGCCCCCGCCTTATAGCCGAACAACTCCGATTCCAGCAGCGTGTCAGGCAGCGCACCACAGTTGACCGCCACAAACGGGCCGCCCTTGCGCGGGCTCAGCGCGTGCAGGGTCCGGGCGACAAGCTCCTTGCCCGTACCGGTCTCGCCCTGAACCAGCACCGTGCTGGGGCTGGCGGCGATGGCGGGCAACACCTCGAACAGGCGCTGCATCACCGGGCTGCGGCTGACGAGATCGCCCGCGCGGAAACGCCCTTGCAGTTCCTGGCGCAGCGCGTCCAACTCCGACAAGTCGCGGAAGACCTCCGCCCCACCGATGACCTTGCCCTGTTCGTCCTTGAGCACCGCCGTCGAAATGCTGATCGGTATCCGCTCCCCCTCCGCATTGACGATGTACGCGGATTTGCCGATGACCGGCCGGCCCGTCTTCAGCGTCTTCTGCAGCGCGCACTCCGCTCCGCACAAGCTGGAACGGAACACCTCCGCGCAGGGACGACCGACAGCCTCCCTGCGCGGCACGCCCGTGATCTTCTCCGCCGCACGATTGAACGAAGTCACACGCCACCCGGCGTCCACCGTGAACACACCGTCTGAGATGCTTTCCAAAATCGCGTCGGTGGCTGTCGGTTTCTTCGCCTCGGGGCTCTGTTTTTTCCGTCTCATTTCAAACACCTTGGCCACAGTTTACATCACACCGCCCGCGCCGTCACGAGAAAGACCGGGTAGGTTCGCATCACACCATCAGCCCCCGGACGCGTGATGCGATAGGCCTCGCGTGAAGTTGAATCCGTGAATCCGGTCTCTCCCAGCCACCGGCTGACGGTCGCACGCTCAAAGCCGTGATGATAGATGCCGGTCGGGTCCGCATGAAAAGACCCGTCCTCCGCATCCAGGTCAGCTAAGGCAATCCACCCGCCTTCACGCAGCGCGTGACGCAAACGCCGCAGCACCAGCGGCACGTCCGACAAATGGTGCAGAGTCATCGAGCTAATGACAAGATCGTAGCGGTCCGGAGGCAATTCCGCCTTGGCCACGTCGCAATGCATCGGGAACAGATTCATGATGCCATGAGAACGTGCCTTCTCTTCTAGCACCCCTAACATCCCTGACGAGGCGTCCACCGCGGTGATTTCCCGGACAAACGGCAACAGCGCCAACGAAACCAGTCCAGTGCCCGCGCCGACATCCAAAACCGTCATGTCAGACCGCAAAGGCACAGCCGTGCGGATCTCCGCCACAATGGCCCGCGCCAGCGCCACCCGTGCGGGATTCGCGTCCCAGTCTGCCGCCTTTTCATCAAACCGCGTGCTGGTGGTTGCCATCGTTTTCAATCTTGTTTTGCCCTCGGCTCATTGGGATTAACACCGTATTTTTTCTGACGTGCCCGCCCGGAGGGACAGCCGCCGCCGGTCAGGGCCATTTCGAGCTTTTGCAGAAAACCGGCGATCACATTGCCTTTACGGGCCTTTGTACAGACGGGGCAATGGGATTCGCAGAACTCGGCATCGGTTAACTTCATACGGGGCGTCCCTTCGTGTACGTTTGAAAACAAGCACGGCGATCACCGCGAGGCCGCGATGGGTCAATGTGCGCGCATCGGTTCGGGTCTCACCTTCCCGCCGTTTTTTTCACATTACCCCTACACGCCTTGTTCGGCAAGCGGTTTTGTAAAAGGTGCGATTCCGTTTTACGGAACCGAATCGCACCGGGCACGCTTCGTCATCGCGGAATCGCCTTGCCTTGAGCCGGAAACATGACTACTTTGGTATCACTTATCTTGAAATGACGACGTCATCGACACATAGCGCCATCCCGCCATCCCCGCCCGAGGACGGGCCGTCCGACACCGTGAGCGGGACCGTCGAGTCAATCGTTTACCGGAACGACGAGACCGGCTACACGGTTTGCACCGTCAAAACACAAAGCGGCGTCCGGGCGCGCGAGGAGTTCATCACCCTCGTCGGCACCTGCGCCACGATGTGGGAAGGCGAGGAACTGCACGCCGAAGGCCAGTGGATCCGGCACCCGTCGCACGGCCAGCAGTTCCAGGCCAAAGCCATCACCTGCATCACGCCGACCTCCACCGAGGGCATCCGACGCTACCTCTCCAGCGGCATGATCAAAGGCATCGGCCCCAAATTCGCGCAGCGCATCGTCGACAGGTTCGGCGAAAAAACCCTCGACGTCATCGACAAGGAGTCCGGCCGGCTCCGCGAGGTCGAGGGCATCGGCGAAGGCCGCCGCAAGCTGATCAAAGAGTCGTGGGTCGAACAGCGCGGCGTGCGCGAGATCATGATCTTCCTGCAATCACACGGCATCGGCACGGCCAAAGCCTCGCGCATCTACCGCCAGTACGGGGCAGACGCCATCGCCATCGTCAAACGCAACCCCTACCGTCTCTGCGAGGACGTCTGGGGAATCGGCTTCAAGACGGCAGACGCCATCGCGCTCAGCGTCGGCATCCCGCATGACTCCGAAGTCCGAGCCCGCGCCGGGCTCATCTACACGCTTCAGACCGAAGCCGACGATGGCGGGCACTGCTTCACCGTGGACGCCGACCTGCTGCTGCACGCGCAGGAGCTGCTCGACATCTCGGTTGAGATCCTCGCCGACGCGCTCGCGAAGGAGTACGAGAAAGGCACGCTGGTCAAAGAGGAGAACCGCGTCTACCTGCGCGACCTCTACCGCGCCGAAGCGCGCGTCGCCGACAAGCTGCAACATCTGCTCGGCACGCCCCGCGCCTTCGCGCCCATCGACGCGGACAAGGCCATCACCTGGGCCGAGGGCAAGATGGGTCTGCGGCTGGCCCCGCTTCAGCGCGAGGCGCTCGGCAACGCCATCCGCTCCAAAATCTCGATCATCACCGGTGGCCCGGGCGTCGGCAAGACCACCATCATCCGCGCCCTCACCGAAATTTTCAGTGCCCGCAAACTTGTCATCCGCCTCGCGGCCCCCACCGGCCGCGCCGCCAAACGCATGGCCGAGGCGACCGGCCACGAAGCGCAAACCATCCACCGCCTGCTCAAGTTCAACCCCAGCGTAGGCGGTTTCGAATTCACCGGCGAAAACCCGATGGAAGGCGATTGCTTCATCCTCGACGAAACCTCCATGATCGACATCAAGCTCATGGACCAGTTCCTTCAGGCCATGCCGGCCTCCGTGACACTCATCCTCGTGGGCGACATCGACCAGTTGCCGAGCGTCGGCCCCGGCAACGTCCTGCGCGACCTGATCGGTTCGGGAGAGCTCCCGTGCTGCCGGCTCGACACCATTTTCAGGCAAGACACCTCCGGCCTCATCGTGCGCAACGCCCACCACGTCAACCGCGGTGAGCCGCTGGAGACGCGCGCGGGCGAAAGCGATTTCTACTTCGTGGAAACAGGCGAGCCCGAGAAGATCATCGCGCGCACCGTGGAGCTGATGACGCAGCGCATCCCGCAAAAATTCAAAATGGATCCGCTCACCGACGTGCAGGTGCTCACCCCCATGCGCAAGAACCTGCTCGGCACGGAGAACCTCAACGACGTGATCCAAACCGCGCTCAACCCCTCCGGCCCCTCGCTGGTGCGCGGCTGCGTCCACTTCCGGGCCCATGACCGCGTGATGCAGCTTCGCAACAACTACGACAAAGAGGTTTTCAACGGCGACATCGGCTTCATCCAAGAGGTCGACGAGGAGGACCGCGCGCTGGTCGTGCTCTTCGACGGCCGGCCCGTGCGCTATGCGCAGAGCGAGCTGGACGAGCTGGTGCTCGCCTACGCCTGCTCGATCCACAAATCGCAAGGCAGCGAATACCCGGCCGTGATCGTGCTGATGCATACGCAGCACTATAAGCTGCTGCAGCGCAACCTGCTCTACACCGCCATCACGCGCGGCAAAAAGTTGGTGCTTGTGGTCGGCTCCTCCCGCGCCATCCAAATCGCGATCAAGGCAAACCAGGTCCGCGAGCGCCGCACCACGCTTAAAGAGCGACTCCGCGGGCCACGGCATTGACACGACAACAGCGACCTGTTATCTTTCACCCTAATGTTAACCGCTGTGCGTCAGGTGGAAACGCTCTGGCACGCGGCACAACCGGAGGATACAAGGTATGGCCAAAAGTCATGACGCGAAAAAAGAAGAAAAGAAGAAACCTGCGTTGAGTTTGAAAGAAAAGCGCCAGGCGAAAAAAGCCAAAAAAGCGGCGCAGTAACCCATCCGACGGCTCGCCCCCTTCACCCGGTGGGCGAGCTTTTTTTTCAGGCCGGCAGGACGTGCCGCGGAACGCGCAAGGAGCGTCCGGTCGCATCCCGTCTTGAACTGGCATAGCGATTGCTCTATTGTATCCGCCATGTATAATGTTTCAACTCACCTGAGCGCTTTCACCCTCCTCGTCCTTCTGGCTGTCGCGGCCGACGTAACGCAGGCGGAGCCGGTTTCGCTCGGGGTCGCCTTGGACGGCGATCCGGCGCTCAAGCCTTTACCCTTTGCGGCTGAACTGGTCTTCCCGGGCGAGCGGAACTTCCATCTGCACGCGCCGGCCGCGACCAATTGGTTAACGGGATGCACGCTGTCCGTAACCGTCGTCTGGCCGGAGGGGGCGCCCGTATATTCCGGCGCCCTGGTCTGGCTGAAAGACCGCGACGATTACTGGCACCAATACCTGGCCCCCGGCCACCTGAATGCCGGAGCCACTAACACCCTCACGATTCCTCTCCAGCCCGGCGCCGCCGGTTGGCAGACGCCTGGCCATTCGCTGGCGTGGCATCACAGGGTCCGCCTCAATCCGCAATCGGCCGGATTTCGCGTCTTTGCCGACACAACCTTCACTGGAAAGTGCGTTCTGGTGTCCGCAACGCTGGAAACGCAGGCGCCGTCGGGCGCGCCCGTCTTATCGAAAATCCGGCCCGTCACGAGCACCGCCCGGTCACGCTCCCTCTACGAGCTGCGCTTCGACCTGCCCGACCGCTACACCAACCCCTTTGATCCCACGCAGATCGACGCCGGCGCAACCGTCATCACCCCTGAGGGGACAACCAACCTTGTCCACGCCTTTTACTACCAGCCGCACTACCGACTGGAGGACGAGCTCGGCGAGCCGGTCGAGCCAGACGGGCTGCCCGAATGGCGCATACGCTACTGCCCGCGCACGCCGGGCGACTACGCCGTCACGCTCTATGCCCACGACACGTTCGGAGAGACGGTCGTCACCAACGCGCTGCGCTTCACCGCCGCGCCCCCGGCGGAGGACGCTTTGCGCTTTGTGCGTGTCTCACAGAAGGACCGCCGTTATTTCGAATTCGACGACGGCTCGCTGTTCTATCCCATCGGCCACAACACGCGCTCCGCGACCGACGCGCGCATGGACGACAAGTTCCCCTGGGTCTTTCGCAAAGCCGAAGGCTCCACCGCATACCGCCGCTATTTCAAGCGCATGCAGGAGACGGGCGAGAACATGGCCGAAATCTGGATGAGCGCCTGGTCGCTGGGCCTCGAGTGGACGGAAGGCGTCAGCGGCTATCACGGGGCCAACGACTTCCATATGGGCAACGCCTGGGAGCTGGACCGCGTCATCGATCTCGCGCTCCAGCATCGCATCTACCTGAACCTCGTGCTCAATTACCACGGGCGCATCAGCACCTGGAGCGACCCCGAGTGGCACCTGCACCCCTACAATCAGAAGACGCCCGGCGGCTGGTTGAACATGCCGCTCGAATTCTTCAGCGACGCCCGAGCGATCGAGATGCAGCGGCGCTTCTGCCGCTACACCCAAGCCCGCTGGGGCTGGGCGCCCGTCATTTTCGGCTATGAATTATGCAGCGAACTTAACCTCACCGGCCATGAGACCCACCACCGGACGCATTTCGACCCCGCCGTTGTGGAGTGGTGCCGCGTCCTCGGAGGCTATCTCAAAACCATCGACCCCTACGGGCATCTGGTTTCCGCGCACGTTTCGAACGACTACACGTTCCTTAATCCGGCGCTGTGTAGCCTGCCAGAGATGGATTTCAATCCGCTCGATGCCTATAACAACAGGAGCCCGGAACACCCCGAGCGCATCATCGCCCTCACCGTCGGCACGGCGGATGCCGGGCAGAACTACAACAAACCGATCCTCATCACCGAGTTCGGCGGGTCTGCCATGGCGACCAGTCTAGAAAAACTGATGATCGAGCAGCACGGGGCGCTCTGGTCCGGCGCCTGTCTGCCGCTAGCCGGCATCCCCATGTTCTGGTGGTGGCAGGTGATCGACGAGAACAACCTCTATCCACGCTACACCGCGATCAAGAAGTTCATGGAAGGGGTCGACCCGCGCGACACCGCGGCGAAACGCGTGCCGATCGTGCTGGGCGTCGCCGAGGGCGGCGACAAGGAACAGCTGCAGAAGTTCGCCGCCGTCTGCACCGCCTCGTCCGAGAAAGCCCGCGGATACATCCATCCCGCACGTTTCGCCCGCGCCGGCGAAGCGCCCCCCGCCGCCGATCGTCTCACCGTCAACATCGAGGGCTTCATCCCCGGTCTCTACCGGGTGGAGTTTTTCGAAACCGAAGCTGGAACGTCTGTCCGCCGCTTTGACGTGCGAAGCCAGGATAGAGTGCTCACGATCCCGGTCCCCAAGTTCAATTCCGACTGCGCCTTTAAACTTCATCTGCTGACACCCGTTGCAAAAAAGTGACAGGACGCTGATTCTCGGCGCTTCCTTGCAGCGCGGTTAAACAAGGAGTCAGTCATGCGTACGCGGATTCTGTTCGGTTGCGCGTGTGGCGCGGCGTTGCTCGCCCCGGGACAGTCCCTCAACATCGGCCAGGGAGGAATCAGCACCTCGGACCGCGGCAGCGTGGCACTGGCTCCGCCTCCGCGCACCGTCGGCCAAGCGCTGGTCATGGCAGACCTGCCGATTGCCGCATCCCCCCCGCTGTTCTATCTCAACTGCGGCACAAGCGGACGTTACGGACCTTACGCGCTCGCGGACAACACCGCCGTCGGCAGCAAGCAAGCACCCTACCTCTTGCGCATGTTCGACTACGGTCAGCACTTCACCCTGCACCCTTCGAACAACACCGCCATCACTTACGGGCCATTCGCCGCAACGAACGGCGCCACGGTCGCCATCGGCAACACCGTCATGTCGGTTCTTCGGTTTCCGCCGAGGCTGTCGGTGACGCTGAACCACCCCGGCAAGATCAATCAGACGCCGCTGATCGGCATCGCGCCTTACAACAGCGCCCTGATCCGCGAACTTTACGGCCTGCGCGCGAAATACGTCAACCTCGCCAACCGGGTCGACGTCGATTCCGCCGATGTCCAGCTTGAAGGCACGCCGCGTATTTATTCGCGGCGCGCGGGCAGTTCGTTCTCTCCCGTTGTCAGCACCTCCGCGCGCGACAAGCAGAATGCGTCGAAAGGCGCGGAACTGAGCGCGATCAATTTCCTCGAGACGCTCTTCGGACAGGCTTTCCGCATCCGTTCGCAGGCCATCACCGAGGGCACCACCTATCATTTCGGCATGCCGCCCGGCGACTATGTGTTCTGCGCCCTTCAGAAAGTGAAAGACGCCCGCACACAGGGCATCACGGGATCGGCGACCGCCGTCTGGTGGACCACCTTCCATTTCGACGGCGAACATCCCCTCGCGCTTTTCCTCACCGCCGACAACGCCATCACATGGCGCGAGATTTTCCCCTTCGACAAGAAATAAGCCGAAGCGGAGTCTCACCCGCAACCGGGCCCCGACGCCGTGTGCGGCGTGCGGCGAAAACGCCTTTATTTCTTTGCCGCGTTCGCCCTGTTGATCGCGGCGGCCTGCCGGCCGATGGCCTCAACCGTCTTGCCGTTGGCTTTGGCGATCGCCTCGTAACCGATCTTGCGATCCGCGTTCTCCGCCTTGACGAGTGCGGCCTGGGCAGCGTCCAATCCGGCTTTGGCGGCAAGATACCCGTCCGCGCCTTCCTCCGCCTTACCCGTCAGCACCAGCACGACCACAGCATCCTTACGCGCCTTGCGCCGTTCCTTCGCGTCGCTCATGTCGTCGGCCTGAACAAGGCACACGACTCCCACGACCGCTGCAAACAACACACTCATGACTCGTTTCATCGGCATCATTTTTTCTATCCTTTCCTTGACGCTTCGGTCAATCCAATTTCAAGAAGTCTTCTAGCTCTTTCTGGACCTTGAGGTTCACATCCATCGTGATGTGGATCGGTTTGATCTCGTGCTCGGTCTTGACCGAGATGCAGCCGCCCAACAACGACGACGACAACGCCAACAACAGAGCGGTCAGCATAGCTCTCCTGGTTCTCTTCATTCGCTTTTCTCCTCCAACCGGCAGGGGGGGTCCCTCCCGGAAAACATCATTTGCGGGACAGGTTGAGTCCCATGTTCAGAAGCTCCTCCAGCGGCGCATGCAGATTCAGGTTCAGGTCGACCGGAGCGGGCCACGCCCTATCGTTGGACTTGCCTGCCATCTTCATCCGTAACGTGCCGTCGCCATCCTTTCCCGGCTCCAACTCCATTTTGAACGTGTTGAAATCCATATCGCTCAACGCCTTTGACAGCGGGACCTGGACATCGCCCCTGATCCCCGCCTTATCCAGCAGCGACAGCATCTGCCGGCTATCGTCCAGCTTCAGCCGCCCGCCCTGGCCGGGCAACGAATACAGGAAGCCGGTCGACACCTTGATCCGCCCGTTGTCGAAGCCCATGGGGATGCGCCCATACAGCACGCCCTCCATCATCCCTTTGAACGGCATGACCATCATCAACGCCTCGCCGAGGTCGATCCGGTCGGCGTAAACGACAAAATCGTCCCTCGGCGCTTTGAGGTCCAGATGCAGCGAATACGCGTTCAGGCTTCCTTTGCACCACCCGACCTCCATCCGGTCGACAAACAACTCCTGCGGCGTCAGCTGAAAAGCGAATGTCCCCTTTCCCAGCCGGACGTTGCCCGCCTTCGCCGTCAGGAACGAAATGAACGGCCGCTCGATTGTCCTGAACGATATTCCGCCCTCGAACGGTACGTCCGCCGCCAATCCGTCGACTTCCATCTGGCCGCACACCGCCCGTCCATCCGCGACCCGCAACCGGCCCACCACGTGCGGTTGCGTGCCCAAAAAACGCACACGGGCCTCGGCCGACACACGCCCCGAGACCTGCGCGTCCTTGAGCTTAGCGCACGCCGTGGCCGCCACCGCGTCGTCCGCAGCGATCACCGTATCCGGCATCGAAACGCCGAATTCGACTTGTCTTGGGGAGTCCAGCGGGACACGCACGGTGACCGCCGCCCCCAGCCGGCTCTCCGAGACCCGCGCACCGATGCAGGATTCCACCACATTATCGCGACGCGCAAGAACGAAGCCGTCGGGGACAATCTTCAGCCCCTGCGCCTCCATCCGACGCCAGCCGAGACGTTGCCCAGACGGGAACGAAAGCCCCGCGGCGGCAGACCACGTCAGCGGAACCTCGACTTCGGCATCCTCCAGCACGGCCAGTGAACCGGCTTTGGCCCAGCCGTTGCTCGCGCAGACCCGCACCTCTGCCACCGCGTTCGACACAGCCACACGCTTGAATTCGGGCACCTTGAACCGCGCCGTGATCCGCTTCACCCCCGCCTCGCCCAGCCGATTGCTCTCCGGTCCCGCGAGCATCGCCACGTCCCGCAGCCACGCCTCGCCCGCCACGGCGAGATTCTCTGCATCATAGCGCAATGACGCCGCCGCGCCCGCCGTCGCGGTCACCTGGGCCGAAGGCTGCGCCGAAGCCACGCCGAACTCGGGCACGCGCAGCGCCACCGCCCATGCGGGATTGGACGGCAGCCCCGCCACACGCACATCACCCTCGAACGGAACGGCGTTCTCTCCGAGCGAAAGATTCCGCCGCGCCAAAGCGATTGACTCCCCCATCCGCCCCTTGAAATGACCAGAGGCCGACGCATACGGAGGCGTGGCTGTCAATGACGCGTCCAATCCGCCCCGCACCGAAAGGTCCCGCCGGAAAAAATATCCGTCCGCGACCTTGATGTCCGTTGTCAGCGCGCCGGGCTTCGTATCCTCGATCTGGAGCACCCCCTCCACGCGCACCGTTGCAGCGCCGACGCGGCCTGCCGTCAAGGGCGCGGAAGAGCGCGACGCCTCAGCCGTAAACCGGGCCTGCCCCCCCCACGGCCCTTGAAACGGACGCGTCACGTCCGCTTCCGCGCGCAAGGCTCCGCCATCCGAGAAAAACACGGGGACAAGCGGCACCAAGCGCGGCAACACCCGCGCGAGCGAGCGCCCGGGCAGATCCGAATCAAAGGTGGCTGTGACCGACTGATGGGTTGCGCTCTGAAAGAACCGCGCCGAACCGCGCAGACTCAGCATGCGGCCGGAGTCCTGCGATGCCTCAAAATCCGGGCCAAATCTGAATCCTGAAAGGCCCGCATTGACACGGCACTGCACCTCGCGCGGCGTGCCGGAAGCCTCGACCCGAAGCGACTGGAACCGCACGAGAGCGTCCTTCGAGGGCATGTCGAAGCCGCTGCCCCGCCCGAGCGCGGCGCTCACCTCAAACGCGCCCGCATTCGTCCAATTTGCGAACGCGAATGCGCCCTGCAACGTCAGGCTGCAATTCGTCGGGAAAAGCGTCAAGCCCGCCAACTGCTCCGGCGTCAACCGCCGCGCCAGGGCAACGAGCGAGCCAAGGTCGCCGACCGTCAGTTCGGGCGTCACCGAAACATCGCCCGACTCGGCCTGCACCGTCCCTTCGGCCTGTAGGCAGAGCGCGTGCCCGTCCTGCAGCCGGCCCCACACGCGATAAAGGCCGCCGGTCTCAGCCAACGCACCCGCCTCCATCGTCAGCGAGGCCAACGGCTCATGGCCGGCAGACATGACATCAACCCGCACGTCGCGGGCCGAAGCCATCCAGACGGACCCTTTAGCCGCCCCGTTCCCCGCCAGACGCGCGCCTTGGCGCGCCGGTCTCGCGAGAGTCGGCTTGAGCCGCGCATACACCGGGAAGTCCGGTTTGCCTTCGCAGACCGTCAGCCAAGTCCGGACACCTTGCACATGGACGCGTTCGACATGCCGCCGCATGAGATCCGCCAGCGAGAAACGCACATCCACTTCGCCGACGGCCAACATGGGGTCGGGCGTCCCCAGCCGGAAATCCTCGATGGTCACACGACCCGGCTCCAATCGCGAAAGGCGGAACGAGACATCGCTGAAGCCTTGCCGATCAAGGATCCCGCGGACAACGCGCGTGGTCAGGGGAATACGCCACCACCACAGCAAACCGCCCGATAAAAGAAGTGCCAGCGCAAAAAGAAAAACAGCCGACCCCGCAATGCGCCGCTTCCGCCCCTGCCGTTTCGGTTGTTTCGTCTGCATGTCCATCGCGTTCGGGTCAAGCGCCGGAACGCCTTCCCGGCTCATTCCGTCTTAATGCCCAATCGCCGCTCAAGATCGCGGTCACGCGATCCGCCCAACTTCACGGCTTGACGGTAATACATCTCCGGCTCATCCAACTTCCCCGGCTTCATTTCAAGCAGCAGCCACGCCATGTTATAGTACGCGTTCGGACGCTTGGGGTTGATCTTCAGAGCCTTATCCAACATCTCCATCGCTTTCGCGTAGTTTCCCGCCGCGACGTGAGCGCCAGCCGCAAGCAACAGCGTAGACTCATCGTTCGGATTCTCATCCAACAGATCGTCAATCACCACGACGGCATCGGCCTGCTTGCCCTGCTGCACACGGGCCAACGCCATCAGAAAACGCGCCTCGCGGTTTGCGGGCTCTTTCTTCAGGATTTTCAGCAGCGCTTTCTCAACATCGCCGAAACGGTCCACCGAAAGCATTTCTTTGGCCCACTCCAACTCCTCCTTGATGTTGACCGGCTTGTCGGACTCCGCCGCAGGCGCCTCCTCCGTGTCCGGCACGGCGGCCGCAGGCGCGCCGGCGCCCTGCTTGATGGCAAGTTTGACGGAAGCCTCGGGCACATGATTGGTTTCGGCCGCCTTTTTGCGCTCCGCCCGCTTGGCTTCAAGCGCGGTCGTATCGGTGACGGCGACGGTGCGCGCGGTCGCGTTCACCTCCTCCAGCATGATCCGGTCGATCTCCGTCTCGCACAACGCCTTGCGGAAGCGCACCGGCGCGAACTCGCTCGTGGCAACCCGTTTCGGATTCTCCTTTTCGATCCGCCCGATTTCAGTCAACGCCTTACGGTAGAGCTCGATCGCTTTCTTGGCGTCGCCATCGACATACGAGGCCTGCGCCTCCGACATGGCCTCGTTCGCATCCTGCATCAACTCCGAGACCTTCTTGGGCTTCTCTTCTTTACCCATCGAGGAAACGGGCATCAGAAACATCCCGGCCACAGCAAGGAAAACATAACCAACTCTAAGCAAACTCATGTCTGAAGACTCCGATTTGTCGCCAGCATATCACACAAGGGATTTCGGCTTCACGCACAAAAAAAGCGGCTCCTCTCGATTCACGCCATAACGTGAGGCATCGATGTCCGGCAGGCAATCGCCGTGTTTGCGCAGTTCCAGTTGAAACCCCGCCGCGCGGATCCGGTCGAACAGGTCGCGCCCATATAGCCGGACGTGGTCCTCCTGTCCATAGAACGCCGTCCTTTTCTCGTCCGTGTTGATCTCTTCCGGGTCCTCCAACGTCTTCTCCAGCCCCGACGCGAACGGCGTCTGCAGGATCGCGATGCCGCCAGGCTTCAGCACGCGGAACAGCTCGCGCAACGCTTTCGCATCATCCGGCACATGCTCCAACACGTGATTGCAGAGCACCCAGTCGAACGATGCGGCGGCATACGGGATATCCGTCACATCAATTTTCTCGACGCCTTCCCGCGACGGCACAAGATCGCCCTTCACATACCGCGCGGGCCGGCAAGCCCCGATGCGGGACGCCAGCTGTTTCTCCGGCGCGAAGTGCAGGACCGCGGCGTTGGCGAACTTTTCCCAGAACCCCAACTTGTCAAAGAAAAGGATCAGGTGACGCTCGCGATCGTGGCTGCGGCAGAAGGGGCACCAAAACTGGTCGAAATCGCTTCCCGTCCATTTAAGGTTGTGCAGGTAGGCCGAAAAAGCCTTCCACCCGCCACGATATTTTGAGAACCGGAAGAACGTTTTGCCGCACACGCAACACGTGCGCGAGCTGCCCAGCCCGTTCAAGAACAGCCGCAGCCGGCGCACATAGCCGACCCGGTCCTGCGTCGCCTGATATTCCATCGCTTTCTCCTCCCCCTAATTTCCGATGTGCGCCTCGCCGGAATAGACCGACACAACGCCCTCCGGCGTCACCAGCCGCAGCGCGCCGTCGGGCTGCACGCCATCCGCCCGGCCCGTCACCGTGCGCCCCCCCTGATCCAGCGTGATCGTTCTTCCATAAAGAGCGTCCATCGATGCCACGGCCGGGATCAGGGGAGCAAACCCCTCCGCACGCCAGCGGTCATAGAGCGGCTCGAACCGGTTCAGGATCGCCGCCAACACCGCCGCCCGCGAATACACACGGCCCGTCTCGATCCGCAGCGACGTGGCCCGGTCACACAACCCCTCCGGAAGCATGTCGCGCGTCAGGTTCACATTCACGCCGATTCCCGGAATGATATGGCGCACGCAGTCGGTCTCCGCCTGCATCTCGCACAGAATTCCACACACTTTCTTGCCGCCGATCAAGATGTCGTTTGGCCACTTGATCCGCGGCCTGATGTCCGGCGCAAGCTCAGCCAAGGCCTCGGCCACGGCAAGCCCGGCCACCAGCGGCAGTGACGCCGCGCGCCCCGGCTCGACGGCAGGCCGCAGCAGCACCGAAAAATAGAGGTTCGCCTCTGGCGGCGAGAACCACACGCGCATCATGCGGCCGCGGCCCGCGGTCTGCCGGCCCGCGGCGACCACGATGCCTTCTTCCGCCCCGTCTGCGGCGGCCGCGGCCACATCACGATTTGTTGAACCGGTTTCCGGCACATACCGGCAGTCCCGCCCGATCCGCCCGGTGGTCAGCAAGGACAGCAGCTCGGCCGCGCAGGGCGTATCGGGCGCGCGCACGAGCCGGTACCCGCGCCTCGAACAGGCCTCGATCGCATACCCAGCAGCGCGCAGCGCCTCCACCTGCTTCCAGACGGCCGCGCGGGACACGCCCAGCCGCCCACACAAGATGCGGCTCGAGACCTCGCCGCCGCGCGCCTCACGCAAACAGGCGACAATCTTTTCGGCCGCCGTCATAAATAGGGGTTGCTCCGCTTCTCGGCTCCGATCGTCGTCATAGGCCCGTGCCCGCAGATCACGCGCGTGTCGTCCGGCAGCGCCTTGATCTTCTGAAGCGAACGCTCCATTTCCTGCCAGCTTCCGCCGGGGAAATCTGTCCTCCCGACCGACCCCGCGAAAAGCAGGTCGCCCGCCACCAGCAGCTTTTCCGCCTCGAAGTACAGGCACCACCCGCCCGGCGTGTGGCCGGGCGCACAGAGCAGCGTCGCCGTCAGCCCGCCGCACGCGATGCGGTCGCCTTCCTGCTTGTCCGTCACCAGTTGGGGAGGGCGGCGCGTCGTCTGATACGGCGGCATCGCGTTCATCGGCGAAAACGCGAATGCCGCATCCGCGGCATTCATGTAGACCGGCACCGGAAATTTCGCGAGGATTTCATTCACTGCCGAGATATGATCGAAGTGCGCGTGGGTCAGGACCACCACGCCGACCTTCAGCCCTTTCTTCTCCAAGCGGCCCAGGATGATGTCGCCGTCCGAGCCGGGGTCAACCACCCACGCCTGCGCCGGGTCGTCCCACAGAATGCCGCAATTGGCCTCATAGGCCCCCACCGGGATCACTTCATAATGCATGCCGCCCCCGCTTGCCGTTCGCCCCTCAGGCACATTCCGGAATTCTCCCGGAAAAGAGCCCGCTTACTGTCCCGCACGCCGGACGGTCCGGAACCCTCCGTAATCGCCGCGGTCGTTAGGCCCGTCACTCACGTTGTGGTAACCGCAGCGCAACCCGCCGGCGTCGGCGTCCCAGCTGCCGCCCCGGATACAACGGCTTGAGCCCTTGGGCGCCCAACACCACTCCCAGACATTCCCCGTCATATCGTAGAGGCCGAACGCGTTCGGCGCGAACGAGCCCACCGGGCTCGTGTACGGATAAACGCCCGATTTATACTTCGGATGACACCCCCGCGTCGGGCTCGCGTCATATGCGTACCCGTCCCAACTGTAGTAGTTTGCCTGCGAATGGGAAACCGTATCCCCCCACGGGAAACGTTTGCCGAACAGCCCGCCCCGCGCGGCATACTCCCACTCGGCGGCGGTCGGCAGGCGATACCCCGATGCGGTAAACGAGCAGTCGGGCAACCCTTCGTCCCCCGTCCGGCACGTCACCGCGCCCACCGTGTAACAGGGCGTCAGCCCTTCTTTCTCGCTGCGGGCGTTGCACCACTTGACGCACTCGTGCCAGCTCACCCGCTGCACCGGATGGTTGTCCTCCTTGCCCACGCCGACGTCGACCAGGTCGTACCCTTTGTTCACCGCCCAGTCGCGAACCTCGCGCCATCTGGCCCACGTCACTTCGGTCACATCCATGTGGAACGGCTCGCCGACGGTCAGCGTGTAGTCGCCGAAATCCGGATCCTTGCCCTTGTTGACCCCGGCGGGAATACGCACCATGCCTTCCCTCACCTGCGCGGCCAGCACCCCTTCGCCAGCGGCGGCAGCCGGGGGCTTCGAAGGTTTCGCCGCCTTCACTTCACCGCTCGGTCCCACCGGCGAAACCGCCTTTTTCGGCTGCGGGCCGTCCCCTTGGGCTGCCCCCACCCAGACAGCCGCAATCACGATTCCCAAACCGCGCATTCTCATCCCAGTCTCCTTCCCGGCGCACTCCGACTCCGGCATTTTTCAACAACAAGTCTCGCAGGTCCGGTATTATGTGGCGCGGGCACGGACAGAGTCAACCCCCTTTTGGCCTCTGCGGCCCGCTTCCCGCGAAATCCAAAATTGCCCCCGCCGCCGCAGTTGTGCTATTCTATCACCTAAAGATTTTGAACTGGGGGATATCATGGAGACGTTGACGGCGTATTCACTCATGCTGACGATCCGTTTCTTCGAAGAGGCGATCGAGCGGCTCTTTCTGGAAGGCCGCGTCATGGGCACGGCGCACACCTGTATCGGACAGGAAGCTGTGGCCGTCGGCGTGGCCGCGGCGCTCGAGCCCCGCGATGCCATGACCACGACGCATCGGGGCCACGGGCACTTCCTCGCGCGCGGGGCCGATGCCGGACGCGCCATGGCCGAACTCTTCGGCCGCGAGACCGGTTACTCGCGCGGACGCGGCGGCAGCCAAATGATGATGGATCCTTCCATCGGCTTTTATGGCGCGAACGGCATCACCGGCGGCAGCATCCCTTTCGCAACGGGACTCGCGCTGGACGCGCAGCTCAAAGGGACCGGACGTGTCACCGTCTGTTTTTTCGGCGACGGGGCCTCGAACCAAGGCGTCTTTCATGAATCGCTCAACATCGCCGCGCTCTGGAAGCTCCCGGTCCTTTACATCGTTGAAAACAACGGCTACGCCATGTCGACGGCCACCGCGCGGGGCCTGGCGAACACGCACATCGCGGACCGCGCCGCCGCCTACGGCATGCCCGGCGCGAGCGTGGACGGCAATGATCTGCGCGCTGTGCGCGACGCCGTCGCCGCGCTGGCCGCCGACCTCCGCACGGGCAAAGGGCCCGCCCTGCTGGAGTGCGTCACGTACCGCCTCTCCGGCCACTCGCGCGGCGACCCGCGCGTCTACCGCACACGCGAGGAGGAAGCCGTCGCCTGGAAGAATGACCCGATTCTCCGCCTGGAAGAGCGCCTGAAAGCGGAAGGCGTCCTGACCGACGAAGACATCTCGGTCACCCGACACGCCGCCAAGGCCCGCATCGACGAAGCCATCCGTTTCGCAGAGACCTCGCCCCTGCCCGACCCCGCGTCGCTGCGCGACGATCTCTTCGCCTAACGGCGCAGCCCCACTCAACAACAACTTCAAAACAGTCCATTTCCCATGAGAACCATCACCTTCACACAAATCATCCGAGAAACCCTCGCCGCCGAATTGCAGCGCGATCCCTCCGTTTTCCTGATGGGCGAGGACATCGGCGTTTACGGCGGCTCGTTCGGCGTCACCCGCGGACTCATCAAGGACTTCGGCCCGGAGCGCGTCCGCGACACGCCGATCTCGGAGCAGGCGCTCACCGGCATCGCCATCGGCGCGGCGGTCGCGGGGCAGCGCCCCGTGATCGAAATCATGTTCATGGACTTCATCACCCTTGCGGTGGACCAACTCGTCAACATGGCAGCCAAAATCCACCCGATCTACGGGCTGAACTGTCCGCTGGTCATCCGCACGCCGCCCGGTGGCGGACGCGGCTACGGCGCGACCCACTCGCAATCGCTCGAGCGGCTCTTCGCCTGCATCCCCGGCATCAAGATCGCCGCGCCCTCCAACGCATCCGACGCTTCGGGACTGCTCCAGACCGCCATCCGCGACAGCAACCCCGTCCTTTTCCTTGAGCACAAACTGCTCTATCCGCAGCGCTTCGACGTCGACGACGAACTGCCGCAGCCGATCCCCTTCGGATTTGCCAAAATCGCGCGCGAAGGCGACGACCTGACCATCGTCGCCTGGTCGCACATGGCCCTCCTCGCGCAACACGCCGCCTCGCAGCTGGCGGCGGAAGGCATCGACGCGGAAATCATCGACCTCCGCACCCTCAGCCCGCTCGACACCGAAACGGTCGTGGAATCGGCCAAGCGCACGGGACGCGTGATGATCCTAGAAGAAGGCCCGAAGACCGGCGGCTTCTCCGCCGAGATCGCCGCGCAGATCATGGAGAACGCCCACGACTATCTGGAGAAGCCCGTCCGGCGCCTCGCCGGCGCGGACTTCCCGATCCCTTCCGCCAAGAATCTCGAAGCCGCCTGCATCCCCTCGCTCGCGGACATCCTCGCCCTGGCCCGCGAGTTGGTGAACTGAGATGAGATATTCGCTGATCAGCCTCTCGTACAACAAGCTGGACTGCACGCGGCGCTGCCTTTCCGCCTTGCTCACCGATTCCGCCGTCGACGCGCCGTGGGAACTGATTGTCGTGGACAACGGTTCCACCGACGGCAGCGGCGAATGGTGCGACACCGAGCTTGTCGCCCTCGGCGCGGCGCGCGGAGTCCCGGTCACCGTCCTGCACAATCCGGGAAACATCGGCTGTTCCTATTCGCGCAACCGTGCCATCGCGATTGCGCGCGGCGAGTATCTCGTCTTTGCAGACAACGACATCGCGCCCCGCACGCGGCGCTGGATGCCGGAATTGCGCGACGCGCTCGTTTCGGTCCCCGGCGCCGGCATGGCGGGCGCCAAAATGGTCTATCCCTGGACGCCCCATGCCATCCAGTGCGCGGGGGTCGGCATCTCGAAGCGGGGCCATGTCTGTTTCAGGGGCCGCGGCGAGCCGATCGACGATCCGCGTTTCGGCCGGCAAGAAACGGTGCAGTGCCTGATCAGCGCCTGCCTGCTGATCCCGACCGCGCTCATCCAGAAACACGGAGGTTTCGACGAGGCCTTCCATCCCGTGCAGTTCGAAGATTTCGACCTCGTCTATCGCCTGCGCGAAGCGGGCTATGCCGCCGTCTACACGCCCAGGGCGGAGATGTACCATTTCGAGAGCGTGACGACCCAGGGCACACCCACCGTCCGCAACGCGGCCGTGGTCGTCCGCAACGGGCTGCTTTTCCAGAAGCGCTGGCGGCACGCCTTCGAGCGGGAGGACGGCCCCACAGAAGAGGAGTGCCGCTGGCGCAAAATCGACCCGGTCCCCTTTTCCTCCATCGGCCCCCTGCAGCTCCTTTGATCCGCCGAAAAGCGCAGCGCCGTCTTTCCTGTTGCCCCCGGCCCCCATTGTTAAGTATTCTTATGGCTTACTGCCGACGGATCTGGGCTGTGCCGGTCGCTCCTGTCATGTGGAAAATCCTCAAATTCATCGGGTTCCTGTTGAAAGCCGTTTTCTGGCTTTTTCTTGTTGTTTTCGTGGCCGGGCTGGTCGCCCTCTATATCCTCGAGAACGACATCCCCGCGCCGCTGGTCCAGCGCCTCTCGGCTAAGCTTTCCTCCGACGACCTGCATGTCCGCATCGACCGCGCGACATTCAGCTTGAGAAGCGGGCTGCGCCTGCACCACATCAAAGCTTTTCCCAAACGTGTCGCCGACACCGCCTTGGTATCGGCCGACGAGATTGCCATCGACATTGCCCTCCAGCCGCACTTGTCCCTGAACGAGCGCCTCCGCGGCGTGACGGTCAAGAATATCGTCTTCCCGGCGCTGCCGCCGAAGAACCGCGAAAAGCAGGACAAAAAAGAACCGGCCGTCCCCCCCATCCCAACCATGCAGCCGTTCACGCTGACGCTTGAGACCCCCGACATCCTCGGCATCAAAGCTGAGCGGCTAACGGCCACCGTCCACCTGGCGGAAAAGCGCATCCGCGTCACAGATGTCTCGATCCTGTGGCCGGACAAAGCCTTCACCATGTCGGTGGCGGGAAACGTCACCGTCGATTTCGCCGCGCGGCGCATCAACGGCTACGCCAAAGGCCAGGCTCTCCCTGAAAACCTGATGCCGCTGTTCACCGCCCTGCATGCCCGCGGTGCCATCCGCCAGATCAACTGCTTCTCGAAACTGGCGCGACCGGTTGACGCGGGATACACTTTCGACGTGAACATGGACAACAGCGACTTCTCCATGCTGCTGGACATCGATGTCGGCCCCTGCGCCTACCGCGGCGTGCCCATGGATTTCGCGAAAGGCTCGCTGGGCATTTACGGCACCAACATCTACACCACCGTCGCCGTGGGCCCGATCACGGCGAAGAGCACCGCGGGCGCGCCGCTCACAGGGCACCTGGTGTACCGCGAAGAGACCGAGGGACTCGAACTCGACGTCGCCACCACCATGGACACCGTGCCGCTCGTCACCATCATCAACGTTCTCAACCACGGCGAACTCGACCGCATACGCTGCTTCGCCCCGCCTTCCGTCTCTGTCCGCGGCGACATCGCGCTCTCGTCTACCGAGAGCACCATCACCAACGATTTGACAGGGAAAATAGCGTTCAGCGAAGGCTCCATCCTGAACTTTCACGCGAAAGACATGACGGGAGACTTTTTGCTCAAGGGCTACACCGCCCGCTTTGAAAACGTCACGGGCACATCCAGAAGCGGAGGCTCGGTCGCCGGCGACATCACGTTCTCTTTCCCGAACTACGCGGCCACAGCCACCGTGTTCACGACGAACATCAAGCTCTCCGACGTCGCGCTCGAGGACATTTCGCGGGCCTTTAATGTCACGAACGCGCGCGCGGGACTCGTCTCCGGCCACATCCGCCTCGACGGCCCGACCCACAAGCGTACCATCGCCTATCTTTCCGGCGAGGGACACGTCAAGGTTCGTGACGGGGTCATCAACCGGATGAAACTGTTTGCCGGATTCACCGACTATCTCACGCGCACCGTGCCCGGCATCGCCACGCTCGTGAACCAGTCCGCCGGATCCATGGACTTCACAATCCGCGACGGAGTCCTCACCACAGAAAATCTGCTGATCGAGGGCGATATCTTCAGCATGAACGGCAAGGGCTCTTATAACCTCGTCACGGACAAGCTCGATTTCGTCATCCGCGCCAACATCTTTAAACAGAAGACGCTCGCGGGGAAGATCACCCACTTCGTGACCCTGCCGTTCTCCCGTTTGCTTCTGGAATTCAAGGTCTTCGGGTCGCTCGAGAACCCCGATTGGTCGTACGCCAGCATCCTCGAAAAAATCACAGACAGCCTGTCCGATTTGGCCGCGCCGCCGGACACCTCCGCCACCCCCCGACCCTGACCTCAGTCCGGGCAAACAAACTTCAGGACCCCGCCGACCTATGCGTTTCATCCTTCACACCTACGGTTGCCAAATGAACGTCCGCGACTCCGAATCGGTTTCCGCCCTGCTGCAAGCCGCCGGGCACACCCCCGCGGGCACGGAAGACGAAGCGGACCTGATCGTGGTCAACTCCTGCAGCGTGCGCGGCAAAGCCGAAGACAAGGCCCTCGGCAAACTGGGCCTGCTCTGCGCCACCAAGCGCGAGCGTCCCGGGCGCATCGTGGGTCTCATGGGCTGCATGGCCCAGCGCCTCGGCTCCGACATTTTCAAGCGCGTCCCAACGCTCGACTTTTCCGTGGGCACACGGCGTTGCGGTGCGATCCCCCGGATGGCGGCGCGTGTCCTCGCCGGCGAAACCGGAATCTGCGAAATCTCCAGCCCGGACGAGATCCCGGACGCCCCCGACGCCCATTCCGACTTGGGGTTCTCCGCGTTTGTCACCGTCCTCCTCGGCTGCAACCGGCGCTGCGCATATTGCATCGTGCCGGATGTGAGGGGTCCCGAATACAGCCGTCCGGCCCGAGAGATCCTTGCCGAAATCGCGTCGCTCGCCCTCCACGGCGTCCGCGAAATCACGCTGCTCGGGCAAAGCGTCATGAATTACGGCCGCACCAACACCGTGTGGGACGCTTCGGACGCGTCCAGCCCCGGCGGCTACACGGAGCCCTTCGCGCGCCTGCTGGAGGCCGTCGCCGCGATTCCCCGCATCAGCCGCATCCGTTTCACCTCGGGGCATCCTTCGGGCGTTACGGACCAGCTCGTGCGGGCCGTGGCGTCGCTTCCCCAAATCTGCCATCACCTGCACCTGCCCGTGCAGTCCGGCTCGGACCGCATCCTGGGCCTCATGCGTCGCGGTTACACGCGGGCCGACTATCTCGACGCCGTGCGCCGCCTGCGAACGGCCATGCCGGACTTCGCGCTGACGAGCGACGTCATCGTCGGGTTCCCCGGCGAGACCGAAGCCGATTTCGAAGAGACCCGCTCGCTCATGAACGCGGCGGATTTCGACAACGCCTTCATTTTCAAGTACTCGCCCCGGCCGGGCACTCCCGCCGCCGACATGGAGGACGATGTTTCCGAACGCGACAAAATGCGGCGCAACCAGATTCTTCTGGAGGACCAGGACCTGCGCGGCGTGGCCGCCAACCAGCGTCTCGTCGGAACGCTTCAAGAGGTGCTGATCGAAGGACCCAGCCTTCGCAACGCGTCCCGCTGGGCGGGACGTTCCCCGGGCAACAAGATCGTCGTTTTCGATCCGGTCGCAGGCCTACAGCCCGGCACGTTGGCACACGTCCGGATCACCCGGGCCGCGCCGCAAACCCTGTACGGCGACGTGGCCCCATGACGTCCGGCGACACACTCACCGCCGCCGTCGAAACACTGGCTTACGGCGGCGACGGCATTGCGAGAACCGACGGCCGGGTGATCTTCATCCCGGAAACCGTCCCCGGCGAGAGGGTCCGCGTCCGCATCAGGCAGCTCAAGAAAAACTTCGCGCGCGCCGAAATCCTCGAAATCCTCGATCCGTCTCCCCGGCGCATCGCCCCCTGTTGCCGCGTGGCCGATCCGACGACCGGCGCACAGGTCCGCGTTCCCGGCTGCGTCTACGACCACCTCGATTATGCGGCGGAGGTCGACGCCAAGCAGCGCCAGCTCGAAGGATTCATCCGGCGCCTGCCCGACTGCGGCGGCGTGCCTTTCGAGAACCCTTTCGCCTCGCCCGCGCCGCTGCACTACCGCAACAAGATCGTCTTGCACGTGCAGCGCGAGCAAGGCCGCATGCGCCTCGGCTACCGCCAGGAGCCCTCGCACCGCGTGTTGGATGTGCCGGCATGCCCCTTGGCCTGCGACGAGATCAACGAGGCGCTGTCAGCCCTGCGCGCTGCGGCCCACGCGTGGAAGGACGGCACCCGCGTCACGCTTCGCCACACGGTCTGCGACGGCACAGTCTGGTGGCCGGACGGCGAGAATGCTCCGGCGCCGTACGCCGGGCTTCTCACCGAAGCGTCCCCCGTCGGTGACTTGCGCGTCCCGCGCGACGGATTCTACCAGGTCAATCCCGCCGTCGGGAACGCCTTGGTGCGGACGGTCGCGACATGGTTCGCCGAAAACCGCCACGTTCCCGAGCTGTTCGACCTCTACTGCGGGGTGGGCATCTTCGGCTTCGCCTGCATGAAAGCCGGCGGCGAGCATCTGTCCGGCATCGAGTCGGGGATGGGGGCCGTCGCGGCCGCGCGGCAGAATGCACAGGCGCTCGGCCTCCCCGCGGAATTCCAGTGCCGCGTGCTGGGACAGGAGGCCGCGGACCTGCGCGCCTTCATCCGGGCCCCGGCCCGCACCACCACCATCGTGGATCCGCCGCGCGACGGGCTCGCGCCCGATGTCGCGCGGGCGCTGGCCGTCAGCGGCACGCCGCGCATGTTCTACGTCTCGTGCGACCCGGCCACGCTGGCCCGCGACTTGGCGGTGCTGCTGCGGAGCGGCTACCGCGTCCGCCGCGTCCAGCTCTTCGACATGTTTCCCCGCACCGCCCACTTCGAGTCCCTCGTTGAACTGCGCCTCGGCTGATTCGTCGAAACGTGTTTAAAATGTTTTAATTTTTGTTCTTGCGGATAAGAACAGTTTTCTTCTAACATCATATTAAATCCGTTTTTGGTTTTACGGGATGCGTCCATAACCCTGTTGCTTAAACGGCTAAGGCGGTTGGCGTGTCTGGGCATGCGTTATGCCCGCGGCGACGGTTTGGGCCATGGAAATCGTCTCCGTCGGATCAGTAACAACATGGCAAGACATCGAACAGACAAGGAATGCAGGCATGGACATCTATGTTGGCAACCTTCCGTATTCAACGACAGATGATGACCTGAAAGGTCTCTTTGCGACTCATGGTGAGGTTGCTTCGGCCCGTGTCGTCATCGACCGCATGACCGGCCGCTCCAAAGGCTTCGGCTTCGTCGAGATGGCCGACCGCACCCAAGCGCAACAGGCGATCGACGCGCTGAACGGCTATGAACTCGAAGGACGCAAGCTGCGCATCAACGAGTCCCAGCCGAAGCCGCGCGAAGACCGGGGGCCCCGCGGCGGTGGCGGTGGCGGCGGGTTCCGTGACCGTCGCGAACGTGGCGGCGGTGACCGCTGGTAAGCTGACTATCGACACGAAATCAATATGTGGCGGCACCCTTCGCGGGGTGCCGCCTTTTTTCCGGGCTATTCCAGCTTGAACTCCACCGTCAGAGACTCGTATTGTTTCAGGAACGCCAGCGACAAACCGCGGATTGGTGCCGCATTCGCCGCAGCCTTTAAAACGGTCTGGTCGAAGAACGCGCTGCCAGAGGACTGTCTGATGCGGTAGCTCACAATGCGGCCGGAGCTGTCCAGCCGGATATCCAGCAACGCCGGACGCGGTCCCGCGTCCCCCGCTCCGGGTTGTTCCCACGCCTCGTACATGGCCCGCTTGACGAGAAACACGCAGCGCGAAATCTCGTCTGCAGGAATCTCGTTGCGTACGCCGGGACGCGCGCCGTCGCGCAGCGCTTTCTCGATCTCCGCGCGCGACAGCTTTTTGTCCGTCAGCGGTTTGACGCTCGCGGGCTTGGACGGGTCGTACGGCTTATAGAGCTCCTCGAACTTCGGCTGCTGCGGCTTCTTGGGCGCCTCGACGCGCTTGCCCTTTTTGAATTCGGGCTTCTTCGCCGGCTCGGTTTTTTTCACTGGGTCAGGCTTTTTCACCGGCTCGGGCGGCTTCTTCTTTTCCGGTTCTTTTTTCTTCTCGACCACCACCGCATCCTTCGGCGGATCGGGCAGCGGCACCGGCTTCAGCGGCGCGGGCTCGGGTTCAGGCTCCGGGTCCGGAGGCTTAACCTGCTCGGCCTTCACGGTGTCCGGAGGGACGTTCGGCTCTACCAGATTCTCCTCCAGCACCACCGTGAAATCCAAAGGGATGGCCACCTCCTTCGGCCGGAAGCTCGGCAGCAGCGGCACGACAACGGCCAGAAACAGCAGCACGCCGTGCAGCGCCATCGACCACTTCAGCGAATAAGAATTGACCGGCCCCGTATTCAACATCCGTCTCCCGTGCACGGGCCGGCGCGATGCCAGCCCGTGCGGGCGAAAAGCAATCGCCCTACTCCGACAACGTCACCAGCGCCATGCGCGTAATCTTCACCTTGTACAGGATCTTCATGATCTGGACCACCTTGCCGTACTCCAGCCGCTCATCGCCCCGCACCAAGACCGCCACCTCGGGGTCCTCCGCCGCCATGTTGCCCAGCGTGCGCTCGAGGTCCTCCAACGAGATCACCCGGTTGTTCAGGTAGGACTTGCCCTCGGCATCGAGCGTCACCACGTTGGACTTCTTCGTCGGCAGCGCGTCCGCCTTGCCCTGCGGCAATCGGACCGAGATGCCCTGCTCCAGAGCAGGCATCGTGATAATGAAGGTGATCAGCAGCAGAAACGTCAGGTCGATCAGCGACGTCATGTCGATGTTGTTGATGACCTTCGACGGTTTCTTGCGCCCGAGACGCCGCAGAGCCATTAGTCGTTCCCCCCTTGGAACTCGCAGGCGATCCGGCCCATCAGCTCGTCGGCAAACCCGTCCATGTCGGTCGTCAGCTGCCTCACCTTCGAGGCCAAGTTGTTGTAGCAGATCGCGCTCGGGATGGCCACCAGCAGGCCCACCACGGTGGTGACCAGCGCCGACGAGATGGCCGGCGCGATGACGGACAGCAGCACCGTCCCTTTGGAGCCCATATCCGCGAACGCGTCCAACACGCCCCAGACCGTGCCGAGAAGCCCGAGCATGGGCGAGGCCGTCACGATCGTCGCGAGCAACCCCATCCCGTGCTCCACGCGGATTTCCTCCTCCTGCACCGTGTGTTCGCAGGTGCTCCGCACCAGCTCAATCTCCCGCACCGAAAGCGCGGCGTCCTGCGCATCGCTCTGGCGCCCGATCACCGACCTCCGCATATCGGGGTCGAGCAGTTTAACCATGCGTTCACACGTCCTGTCGTAGATCAGCTCGAGCGACGTCATCACGCCCTTTTTACGCAACAGGTAATAGTCCAGCACGTCACGGCCGGCCAAGAACTCGCGCAGGAACCGTTTGCTGTTGCGGGCGATACTGCCGAGCTCCTTGTTTTTTCCGATGATGATGGCGGCCGCCACGATCGAGCTGGCAAGCTGCACCAGCACAATCCCCTTGCCCATGAGGTTTGATTCCATGAACCCGCCGACCAACGACGCCAGCGGCAATCCCGCCGGCAAGAAAATTGTTCCGAACATGCGTACCGCCTCCTCAGAATGGGCTAGAAAAAGTTGGCGATTAGAATGCGCCACACCGGCACGGATGTCAATCCCATGTTGCGCGAAAAGAACCGCTTGCCAACCGCCAGCGACACCACTAAACTGGCGGCCAATTGAGTGAAGGAGTGTGAGATGCCTGCCCCCAAACGCGCCACGATTGCCTACCGTGTGCCCTACGCCGACACCGACCAGATGCACGTGGTCTATTATGCCAACTACCTGACCTTTTTCGAGCGGGCCCGCAACGAACTAATGCGCGCCTGTGGCTACACCTACCGGGCGCTGGAGACCGGCGGTTTCGCGCTTCCCGTTTTGGAGGCGCATGTGGATTACCACGCGCCCGCCACGTACGACGACCTCCTGGAAATCACCGCCTGGTGCGACGAGTTCAAGGGCGTCCGCCTGAAGATCTGCTGCGAGGTCCGCCGCGACGGCAAGCTGCTCGCCGAGGGCTACACGGTCCACGCCCACGTCAACATCAAAACCCTTCGCCCCACCCGGCCCACTCCGGCGATGTTGGCCGCGCTCGGTTTTGTTAACGCCCCGGGGCAGAGCGCATGATGACAGCCCTACCCCGCCAGACCGCGCTCCAGCCGCCGCCCTCGCGCGTCATCCCCGTTGCCGACCCCACGGTGCCCTTGCCGATCGACACGCTGTTCGATCCGGCCCGGCCGCTGGAAATCGAGATCGGCTGCGGCAAAGGCCGCTTTCTGACCACCCGCGCGTCCACGTTTCGCGAGGTGCAGTATCTGGGCATCGAGCGCATGCTGTCGCGCGTGAGAAAGCTCGACAAAAAAGCCTGCCGGCTGAAGCTCGACAACCTCCGCGTCCTGCGGCTGGAGGCCTTTTACACGTTCTACTATCTGCTGCCGCCGCACCGCGTGCGCACCGTCTACGTCTTTTTTCCGGACCCTTGGCCCAAGCGCCGGCACCACAACCGGAGGCTTTTTTCGCCGCTTTTCCTTGACGCGCTATGGACGCGGCTGGAGATCGGCGGCACGGTCCAAGTCGCCACAGACCACCTCGACTATTTCGCGGAAATCCGAGGCCGGATCGCCGCGGACCCGCGTTTCAAAGAGATCCCTGCCATGGAACGGACAGAGGACGAGCGGACCGAGTTCGAGCACCTGTTCCGTGGCCAAGGGTTGCCGATCGGCCAGTGCGCGTTTCAGACCCTGACGGCCAAGGAGAAGCCCCTGTCCCCGCTGGAGGTCGATCCGGAAATGGAGCCCCGCTCCGACAAGGAGGCCAAGGAATTTTTCGCATCAGACGAGGAAAACGAAAACGGTTGACCCGAGCGCGAAAAGCGGGTTTACTGATAAGTGAAAGGAACGACTTATGCAGAAATACGTGTGCAATGTATGCGGGTACATTTACGACCCTGAGATCGGCGATCCGGCCAGCGGCGTTGCCGCAGGCACGCCTTTCGAGGCGCTGCCTGAAGATTGGTGCTGTCCCGAGTGCGGCGTCGGCAAAGACCAGTTCTCAGCCGTGTCCTGAGAGATGGAGCCCTGCCCGGCACATCCGGCAGGGGCATCCCGAACGCCCAACGTCAGACGCCGGACGTTGGGCATTTATTTGAGGGACAGCCGGCCCCGGGCAGTCAGTTGGAGACGAGCCCGTACTGTTTGGCCTTATAGCTGACGATGCGGGGCGTCGAGCGCAACAGACGCGCCGTTGCGGCAACGTTCTCGCGGCTCAGCTTCAAGGCCTCTTCGAGAATGGTTTTCTCATAGGCCTCCACCATGTCGCTCAGCGAGGCGCCTTCGACCAACATCGGCTTCGTCCCGACTTCAGGCTTCTCTGTCTCGCCGGGCAACTGGATCGAAGAGGGCAAGAACTCGGAGCGGATGACCTCTCCATCGGCGAGGAGCACGGCGCGCTCGATGCAGTTCTCCAGCTCCCGCACGTTGCCGGGCCACGTGTAGCGCATCAGCAGGTCCACCGCCTCGTTGGAGAACTTGGTCACGTTCTTTCCGTTCTCCTCGGCGTATTTGGCCATGAAATGATCGGCGAGCAGGATGATGTCCGCCTTGCGCTTGACCAGCGGCGGCACGAAGATCGGGAACACGCTCAGGCGGTAGTACAAGTCCTCGCGGAACAACCGCTGCTCCACCATCTTCGGCAAGTCGCGGTGCGTCGCCGCAATGATACGCACATTGACCTTGATGGTCTTGATCCCGCCCACGCGCTCGAACTCTCGCTCCTGCAACACGCGCAGCAGCTTGGCCTGGATCGAAAGCGGGATCTCGCCGATCTCATCCAGGAAGATCGTGCCGCCGTCCGCGAGTTCGAAACGTCCCTTGCGGTCGGTCACCGCGCCCGTGAAGGCTCCCTTGACGTGCCCGAACAGCTCGCTTTCGATCAGGCTTTCCGGCAGCGCCGCACAGTGCACGCGAACCAGCGGCTCTGCAGCCCGGTTACTGGCGTAGTGGATCGCGTGGGCGACCAATTCCTTGCCGGTCCCCGTCTCGCCGTTAATGAGCACGGTCGCCTGGCTCTTCGCCACCTGGGAGATCTGGTCGTAAACGCCCTGCATCTCACGCGAGTTTCCCACGATGTTGTCGGGATGGTAGCGTCGCGTCAGCTCGGCGCGGAGTTGCCGGTTCTCTTCTTTGAGCGTTTCTTGCTCTTCCAAGACATCGCGCCGCAACAGGACGGCCCGTGCCAACATGGATGCCACAATCCCGAGGATCGTGGCATCCTCCTGAAGCTGCGCCTCGGGAGCGGAAGGCCGGTAGACGCTCAGCGCACCGACCACCTCCTGTTTCTCCTTGACCGGCACGCAGATGAACGCCGTGTCCGGAGTCTTCCCGAGCCGCGTGCGGTTCAGAAAGATCGGCGACTCGCTCGTGCGCGGGATGATCATCGGCTCGCCCGAGAGCACAACCTTGCCGGTCACGCCCTCGCCCAGTTTATAATGGCCCAACTCGGCCTGCGCGCGCGTCAGGCCATGCGCGGCTTCGATCAGAATATCGTCGCCGCCCTTGCGCAGCAGCGTGATGGTCGCCAGGCGGAAATCCAGGCACTCCGCCAAGGCCTCCAGAACCGGATGCACGACGGAACGCATATCGAGACTCTGGTCGACGATCGTGCTGATGCTGTGCAACAGCGTGAGTTCCTGCATGTGCCGATTCTGTTCCATGTTCTCCTTGCCCCGCTACACGAACCGCCGCTTCGTCAGTTTCTCGTACGCCTCGACATATTTCTCCCGTGTCTTGGCAACGACGTCATCCGGCAGAACCGGCGCGGGCGGTTGGTGGCTGAAGTGGATGCTGTCCAGCCAGTCGCGGACGAACTGTTTATCCAAGCTCGGCGGATTGCTGCCCACCGCATAACTCTCGCGCGGCCAAAAGCGGCTGGAATCCGGCGTCAGCACCTCGTCGGCCAGCACCAGCCGGCCTTGCGCGTCCTCGCCGAACTCGAACTTGGTGTCCGCGATGATGATGCCGTTCGCCGCCGCGTAGTCCGCGGCCTTCGAATAGCAGCCCGTGGAGACGTCCGCCAGTTTTTCCGCCCGCTCCTGCCCCAGCGCATGAGTCAATTCCGCCGGCGTCACCGGCATGTCGTGCTCGCCCTGCTCCGCCTTGGTGCTCGGCGTGAACAATACGGCGTCGAGCTTCGACGCGTTCTGATACCCCTCGCGTAGCGGCTGGCCATTGACCGTCCGGCTCTTCTGATATTCTTTCCATCCCGATCCGGTCAGATACCCGCGGACGATGCACTCGAAAGGAATGATCGACACCTTCCTGACCAGCATCGACCGCCCGCGCAAATCCTCTTTGACCGCCTGGAGTGCCGCAGGGTACGCGTCGACGTCCGCCGTAATCAGATGGTTCGGCATCCCGTCCAGCAGCCCGAACCAGAAGACGCTCAAGCTGTTGAGGATGCGGCCCTTGTCGGGAATCCCGTTCGGCATGATCACGTCGAACGCGCTGATCCGGTCCGTCGCCACCAGCAACAGGCTGTCACCCAAATCGTACAGGTCCCTCACCTTCCCGCGGCGGGGCGCAGGCATCCCGGGAATCGAACTCTCAAGCAAAGCATGATTTTTGTCGTATTGCATACACCCTCGTTGGTTTTTCGGCCCTTATTCTACCGAAAAAACAACAAAAACACAGCGGACTCTCGAAAAAAAATGCATCGTCACCGCTTGTCCGCGGCGGCCTTCACGAACGAGGCGAACAACGGATGCGGAGCGACCGGCGAAGACTTGAACTCCGGATGATACTGGCAGGCCACGAACCACGGGTGGCCCGCGAGCTCCACCACCTCGACCAGCTTCCCGTCCGGCGACACGCCCGCCACGGCCAACCCGCCCTGCTCCAGCGCCGCCCGGTAAGCGAGGTTAAACTCGTAACGGTGGCGATGCCGCTCTTGGATCTGCTCGCGCCCGTACGCCGCCGCCGACTTCGTGTCCGCCTTCAGGCTGCACGGATAAGCGCCGAGGCGCATCGTGCCGCCCATGTCCGTCACGCCACGCTGCTCGTCGAGCAGCGAGATCACGGGGTGCGGTGTGCCCGGCGCGAACTCCGTGCTGTTGGCCTCCGCCAGCCCGCACACGTTGCGGGCGAACTCGATGACCGCGCACTGCATTCCCAAGCAGATGCCGAAGAACGGGATTCCCTTCTCCCGCGCAAAGCGGATCGCCTCGATCTTACCTTCGACGCCGCGACCGCCGAACCCGCCCGGCACCAGAATGCCGCGGACGCCCGCCAACTTCGCGGCCGCGCCGTCCTGTTCGATCTCTTCGGACTCCAGCATCCGGATGTTGAGCTTCACGCCCGCCGCAATCGCGCCGTGCGTGAGCGCCTCGTAAATGCTCTTGTAAGAATCGCGCAGGCTGATGTATTTGCCCACGACCGCGATCTCCACCTCGCCGTTCGGAGGGCGGATCAACCGGTCGAGCATGGCGTTCCACTCGGCCATGTCCAACTCGCGGACCGGCAGCTCCAGCAACTTGAGAATCTTCTCGTCCACGTGCTGCTTCATCAGGTCCAGCGGCACTTCGTAGATCGAGTTTGCCACGTCGCACTCTTCGATCACGTGCTCGGGCCGCACGCCGCAGAAGAGCGCCAGCTTGGCGCGGTGTTCGGCCGCGAACGGGCGCTCGCACCGGCAGATCAGCAGTTCCGGCACGATGCCGATCGAGCGCAGGATTCCCACGGACTGCTGCGAGGGCTTGGTCTTCATCTCGCCCGCCGCGCGGATGTACGGCACCAGCGTCAGATGGATGAACAAGCTGTTCCCCGGCCCCTGCTCGTGGTGATACTGCCGGATCGCCTCCAGGTAGGGCTGCGATTCGATGTCGCCGGCCGTGCCGCCGATCTCGGTGATCGCGATGTCGGTCTGGTCGTCCTCGATCTCGTGGATCGCCCGCTTGATCTCGTCCGTCACGTGCGGGATCACCTGCACGGTCTTGCCCAGATAACCTCCCGCGCGCTCACGCGCGATCACGTTGCTGTAGATGCGTCCGGTCGTATAGTTGCTGTGCTGGTCGCACGCGATCCCGGTGAACCGCTCGTAATGCCCCAAGTCCAAGTCGGTCTCGCGGCCATCCTCAGTCACATAGACTTCGCCGTGCTGATACGGCGACATCGTGCCCGGATCAACGTTCAGATAGGGATCCAGTTTCTGCATGCGGATGCGGTAACCCCGCCGTTTCAACAACAAACCGATCGAGGCCGCCGTCAAGCCTTTGCCGAGCGACGAAACCACGCCGCCGGTCACAAAAATATGTTTGCAGCTCATATCGACTTTCTGGAGGACATCCCCCATACCCTGTATCCCGAATCTTCTCGGTAGGGACGCCTTCCCGAGGCCTCCGCGAACGGTTCGGGGAACCGTTCCTACCACAAAACATTCACCTTTTCACCGACGTCAAATCCAAGCCCGTCCGCCGAGGCAGGTCGCTGGAGCCCATCAGCCAAGCGTCCACCGCAACCGCGCACTCGCGCCCTTCCGAGATGGCCCAGACGATCAGCGACTGCCCGCGGCGCGAATCGCCCGCCGCAAACACGCCGGGCACATTGGACTGGTAGTCCGCGCCGGTCTTCACGTTGCCGCGCTCGTCGACACCCACGCCCAGCCGCGCGATCACGTTGTCGGTCTCCGGCCCCAGAAACCCCAGCGCCAGCAGCACAAGATCAGCATGCCACTCTTGCCGCGTGTTGGGGTTTTCCTTCAATTGCGGACGCTCGCCCTTCGTCGTCGGCCTCGTCCATTCCACGTTGATCGTCACCAGAGAGCGCACGTGGCCGTTGTATCCTTTGAATTCCTTTGTGAGAATGCTCCAGAAGCGGTCGCCGCCCTCCTTGTGCGAAGAGCTCGTACGCAGTTTCATCGGCCAGAACGGCCACGGCTGGTCCTCCGTGCGCGTCTCGGGCGGCATCGGCATCAGCTCGAAGCTGTGGACCTCCCGCGCGCCTTGGCGCAGCGCCGTGCCGACGCAGTCGCTGCCGGTGTCGCCGCCGCCGATCACGATCACGCTTTTTCCCTTGGCATTGATCCGGCCCCATTCCTCGGAACCGTCGGGCTTCGCGCTGAGCAGCCGGTTCTGCTGCTGCAGGTACTCCAAGGCGAAGTGGATGCCGGTCAGCTCGCGGCCGGGAATCGGCAAGTCGCGCGGCCGTCCGGAGCCGGTCGCGAGCACCACCGCATCGAACGTTTTGAGCACCTCCGCCGAAGGATCGGTGTTGGTGACGAATTTGACACCCTCCTCGGCCATGATCTCCAGCCGACGGTCGATAACCCACTTCTCAATCTTGAAATCGGGAATGCCATAACGCAACAGGCCGCCGGGCTTCTCGTTCTTTTCGAACACCGTCACCTCGTGACCGGCGCGGTTGAGCTGCTGCGCCGCGGCGAGACCGGAAGGACCGGACCCCACGACAGCGACCCTTTTGCCCGTGTGTTTGGTCGGGATCTCCGGCTTAACCAAACCGTGCGCGAAGGCATATTCGATGACCGTCTTCTCGACGAGCTGGATCGTCGTGGGGGCCTCGTGGATCCCGAGCACGCACGCCTCTTCGCAGAGCGCGGGGCAAAGGCGCCCCGTGAATTCGGGGAAGTTGTTGGTGGCCGAGAGCCGCTCCCAGGCCTTCTCCCACTGACCGCGATAGACCAGGTCGTTCCACTCGGGGCAAAGGTTGCCGAGCGGGCAGCCACTGTGGCAGAAGGGCACGCCACAGTCCATGCAGCGTGCGGCCTGACACCTGATCGCCTCCTCATCCATCGGCCGGTAGACCTCTTTGAAGTCGTGCAGCCGCTCCTCCACCGGGCGCTGTTCCGGCGTCTGACGCCCGTATTCCATAAATCCCGTGATTTTACCCATAAATCCTCCTCGGGGCGGCCCGCGTGCCAGCCCTTTCTTTCTACTCCGTCACCGTGCCCGCCTCTTCCCGCTGCAGTCGGGCCAGCGCGCGTTTGTAGTCGCGCGGCATGATTTTGACGAACTTCGAACGCAGCTGATACCACTCGTTGATGACGCGCTGCGCCACCGGGCTACCCGTATACTCGCGGTGCCGGCGGATCATGCCCGACACCGCTTCGATTTCAGCGGGGTCACTCAGCTCTTCCAGATCGACCAGCTCACGGTTGCAGCGTTTCGCGGCGAACGCACCACTCTCATCGAGCACGTAGGCGATGCCGCCGCTCATGCCCGCCGCAAAATTGCGCCCCGTCGGACCCAGCACCACGACGCGGCCGCCGGTCATGTACTCGCAGCCGTGATCGCCCACGCCTTCGACCACCGCGTGCGCGCCGCTGTTGCGCACGCAGAAACGCTCGCCCGCCAAGCCGCGGATATAGGCCTCACCGTGCGTGGCCCCGTACAGCGCCACGTTGCCGACGATCATGTTTTTTTCGGCCGCAAAGGATGCGTTCGCAGGCGGATAGAGGATCAGCTTGCCGCCCGACAACCCCTTGCCGAAGTAATCGTTCGCGTCGCCCTCGACCGCCAGCGTCAGTCCGTGCGCGCCGAACGCGCCGAAGCTCTGGCCGCAGGTTCCCTTACAGGAGATCCAGATGGCGTCTTCCGGCAGGCCGTCGGCGCCGTACTTCTTCGAGATCACGCTGCTCAGCATCGTGCCGATCGTACGGTTGACATTCCGGATGTTGGCCGTCAGCCGCACAGGCTGTCCGCCTTCGAGCGCCGGCTCGGCCTGCTGGATCAGAACACGGTCCAGCGTGTCGCCGAGGCCATGGTCCTGCTGCCGCGTGCAGCGGCGTTCCGTCGGCTCGGAGGGCACGTGCCGCAGGATCGACGAGTAGTCCAGCCCCTTGGCTTTCCAATGCGTGATGGCCCCCTGCATTTCGAGCAGATCCGTGCGTCCCACCATTTCGTCGACGGTGCGGAAACCCATCTCGGCCATCACGCGTCGGAAATCCTCGGCGATGAACCGCATGAAGTTCACCACGTATTCGGGCTTGCCAGCGAACTTCTTGCTGAGCCGCGGGTCCTGCGTGGCGATGCCTTGAGGGCAGGTGTTGAGGTGGCAGACGCGCATCATCACACAGCCCATCGTCACCAGCGGCGCCGTCGCGAAGCCGAACTCTTCCGCCCCCAGCAGACAGGCCACGGCCACATCGCGCCCGCACATGAGCTTGCCGTCGCACTCGAGCCGCACGCGGTCGCGCAGTTTGTTGAGGAGCAGCGTCTGATGAGCCTCGGCCAGACCCAGTTCCCAAGGGAGGCCCGCATGCTTTACGGCCGTCATCGGCGAAGCGCCGGTGCCGCCGTCCCAGCCGCTGATCAGAATGAGATCCGCTTTGCCCTTGGCCACGCCCGCGGCCACCGTGCCCACGCCCGCTTCGGAGACGAGCTTGACGCTGATGCGCGCGGCGGGGTTGGCGTTTTTCAGATCGTGGATGAGCTGGGCCAGATCCTCGATCGAATAGATGTCGTGATGCGGCGGCGGCGAGATAAGCTGGACATACGGCGTGGACAGGCGGGTCTCGGCAATCCAAGGATACACCTTCTCGGCCGGCAACTGACCGCCTTCGCCAGGCTTCGCGCCCTGCGCCATTTTGATCTGCAGCTCGCGGGCGTTGACCAGATAGTGGCTCGTCACGCCGAAGCGGCCAGAGGCCACCTGCTTGATCATGCTGATACGCCAATTGCCTTCGGCGTCAGGACGGAACCGCTCGGGCGCTTCGCCACCCTCGCCGCTGTTGCTGCTGCCGCCGATGCGATTCATCGCGATCGCCAGGGTCTCGTGAGCCTGACGGCTGATGGAGCCGTACGACATCGCGCCCGTTTTGAAGCGTTTGACGATGGCGGTCCACGGCTCGACCTCTTCCAAGGGAACCGGCTGCGCCGCCTTCTTCAGCTTGAGCAGTCCGCGCAGCGTGGACAGTTCGGCCTGTTCGCCGCAGATACGGTTCACGTACTGCTGGAAGGCCTCCGCATCATTCTTCTGCACCGCCTGCTGCAGCAGCGCGATGGTTCCGGGATTGTACAGGTGGGTCTCGCCGTCGCGGCGCCACTGATAGATGCCCCCGGGCGGCAGATTGAGCGTGCCCGGAACCTGCGCGCCGAAGCACGACGCGTGGTTGCGCAACGTCTCTTCGGCGATCTGCTCCAGACCGATCCCCTGCACGCGCGACACGGTGCCTGCGAAATAGTGCGACGTCACATCGCCGTTGAGTCCGACGATCTCGAAGATCTGCGCACCGCGGTAACTCTGCAGGGTGGAGATGCCCATCTTGGACATCACTTTCAGCAACCCCTTGTCGACCGCCTTGATAAAATGGGCGCACGCCTCCTCCGGGTCGTCCTCGAGATAGAGCTTGCGCGCGCACAAGTCGCGCAATGAAGCGTAAGCCATGTAGGGGCAGACCGCGTCCGCGCCGAAACCGATCAGGGTCGCGAAATGATGCACCTCGCGCGGGTCGCCCGCATCGACCACCAGCGCCACCTGCGCGCGCAACTGCCGCCGCACGAGATGCTGATGCACGGCCGAAACGGCCAGCAGCGAAGGCATCGGCGCCAGTTTTCCGTTCGCGCCACGGTCAGAAAGGATCAGGAAAGTCTTGCCCCTCCCGACCGCCGCTTCAGCGCCGGAGCAGAGCTCGTCGAGCGCGCGCTTCAGCGCCGGTCCATCCCCCTCCGCCGCAAAAAGGGACGGCAGGGTCACGCTCCGAATCACGCCGTTGTCCGCATTACGGATCTTGACCAACTCGGATTCTGTGAGAATCGGTTGCCGCACACGCAGCAGGCGACACAGCTCGGGGCTCTCGGCCAGCAGATTGCCCTGTTTTCCGAGATAGGACAGCAGCGAGGTGACCAACTCTTCGCGGATCGCGTCGAGCGGCGGATTGGTCACCTGAGCGAACAGCTGGTGGAAATAGTCGAAGAAGAGCCGGGGCCGGCTTGAGAGCACGGCCAGCGGCGCGTCGTTGCCCATGGACCCCATCGGCTCCACACCCGTGCGGCCCATCGGCGCCAAGGTGATCTTCAGATCCTCCACGCTGTAGCCGAAGAGCCTTTGACGCGCGGCCAACGCATCGCCTTCGAGCGTGAGGCGCTCGTCCGCAACGGCGGGTGACAGCGCGTCCAGATCCATCAGATTCCGCGCGAGCCACTGACCGTACGGTTTGCGGTTGCTGAGCTGAGCCTTGATCTCCTCGTCGTCGACGATGCGCCCCTGCTGCGTATCCACCAAAAACATGCGGCCAGGCTGAAGACGCCCCTTGCGCTCGACGTTCGCGGGGTCGATCTCCAGCACGCCCGTTTCGGAGGCCAGAATGACCAGACCGTCTTTGGTCACGGTATAGCGCGATGGCCGCAACCCGTTACGGTCAAGCACCGCGCCGATGACCTGCCCGTCTGTGAACGGGATCGAGGCCGGACCGTCCCACGGCTCCATGAGGCAGGCATGATATTCATAGAAAGCCTGTTTCTCGGGACTCATCTCGGTGTGGTGGTGCCATGCCTCGGGAATCAGCATCATCACCGCGTGGGGGAGGCTGCGTCCCGCGTGGTACAGCAGTTCGATGGCGTTGTCGAGAATCGCGGAGTCGCTCGCGCCCTCGGTCAGGATGGGGAACAGCCGTTCCAGCCCGGTGCCCAGCAATTCGGATTCGAAAAGTCCCTGCCGCGCCTTCATCCAGTTCATGTTGCCGCGCAACGTGTTGATCTCGCCGTTGTGGCTGATGAAGCGGAACGGCTGCGCCAGCGGCCAAGCCGGAAACGTGTTGGTGCTGTAGCGCTGATGCACCAGCGCCAATGCGGAGGACACCAGCGGGCTCTCCAGATCCGGATAGAACTGGGCCACGCGGAAGGAGCGCATCAGCCCCTTGTACACGATGAGCTTCGAAGAGAGGCTGGGCAGATAAAACTGTTCGCAGCCATCCAGTCCGCTGGAACGGATTTCGTTCTCCGCCAGTTTGCGCGCGATGAACAGGTGGCGGTCCAAATGCTCCGGCGCAACCTTGCCGCGCGTCACAAACACCTGGCGGATGAACGGCATGGTTCCGCGCCCCAGTTCGCCGATCGCCTCGGGCCGAACCGGAACATCGCGCCAAGCATGGATCTTCAGCCCCTCCGCCTTCACGTGCTGATCGAGAGCCGCTTCGCAAACCTTCCGGCTCTGTCCGTTCTGCGGCAGAAACACCATGCCCACGCCGTACGAGCCTTCCGCGGGAAGGTCTTTCAAAACGGAGCTGAAGAACGCGTGCGGCACCTGAAGCAGAATGCCCGCGCCGTCGCCGGTTTCGGGGTCATACCCCGTCGCGCCGCGATGCTCGAGGTTCGCCAAGACCTTCAGCGCCTTGGCCACAATATCGTGGGATTTCTCGCCCCTCAGGCTGCACACCATCCCCACGCCACACGCATCCTTTTCGAAGGCGGGGTCATACAAACCTTGCGATTCCGGATAATAACCTGCGCTGTTCTTTGTCATGCCAACCTCAAATCTCCACACGGTCATCGCCTCGTTGCCGGAGCGCCTCTCCGAGACGTCCTTTGAAGCGTCGGGGAACCATCCCCTATTGCATCATCACACCATAGCGATGGTGGCGGTCTTCCAGATTGTCGGGGCCGGAGCGTTCCAATGCGTGTTTGCAGACCACGTGTTCGGTCGCGCACACATAGTGCCCGTTGAAGCAGCCGAAACAGAAATGCGCGGGGCTGTCCAGCACCGAACGCAGCCCGTCGAGACTCAAGTATCCCACGGAGTCCGCGCCGCACAACCGGCAGATCTGGTCTTCGGTCCGCCCCGAAGCCACCAGCTCGGAGGCCTCGGGAAAATCGATCCCGAAAAAGCACGGATGGCGCGTCGGCGGACACGCGATCCGCACATGCACCTCTTTCGCGCCCGCCCGCCGCAGAACGTCGATGCGCTTCTGAATCGTGGTCCCCCGGATGATCGAATCGTCCACCAGCACCACACGTTTGCCGTTCACCACCTCGGGAACGACCGCCAACTTCAAATCCACACTGTTCTTGCGCGACCGTTGGGTCGGCATGATGAACGTGCGGCCCACATAGTGGTTGCGGATAAAACCCATTTCGAATGGAATGCCGCTCTGGTGCGAATACCCCAGCGCCGACAAGACGCCGCTGTCCGGGATCGGCACCACCACGTCCGCATCGACCGGGTGTTCTTGCGCCAGCGTCCGGCCGATCGCCGTGCGGACCAAATACACGCTCTGGCCGAAAACGTGGCTGTTCGGGCGCGCGAAATAGATGTGCTCGAACACGCACTGCCCGTAGCCTCCGGAGGGGACGTCCGCAAAGCGCAGGCTTTTGATGCCGTTGTCATCCAACTTCACCAGTTCACCGGGATTCACGTCGCGCAGGTATTCCGCGCCGACCTGCTGCATGGCGCAGGTCTCGCTGGCCACCATGTACCCCTTGCCGAGACGGCCGATTGAAAGCGGGCGGATTCCCCACGGGTCGCGCGCCGCATACACACAGTTCGGACGGGCGATCACGAACGCGAAGGAGCCACAGAGTTCCGACAGAGCCGACCGGATGCGGTCCTTCTGGTTGAAAAAGGCCGGATCAGCCAGCTGGTGAAGCAGGATTTCGCTATCCGTCGTCGTCTGAAAAATGGACCCCTGCTTCTGGTAGCGGTCGCGCAACTCGCCCGCGTTGACCAGATTCCCGTTGTGGGCGATCGCCCACATGCCGTCTCGGCATTCCGCCAGAAACGGCTGCACGTTCGCGGAACGCGAAGCGCCTGTGGTCGAGTAACGCACATGGCCAATGCCGATCTTGCCCGGCAAATGTTCCGTGAAATCGCCCGTGAACACCTCGCTGACAAGTCCCATCCCCTTACAGAAATGAAGGATCTTGCCATCGCTGACCACCATCCCCGCGCCTTCCTGCCCGCGATGCTGCAGGGCAAAAAGACCGTTATAAATCGTCAGCGCGGCGTTCTCCACGCCATACACCGCCACCACGCCGCAATGTTCGCGCGGACCGTCAGCATCCGGCACATCGTCAAAAATGTTCTTCGCTTCACGCATACGGCCACACTTTCAGCACTCCCCATGCCAAGCAACGTTTACGTTGCCGCATAAGGGTGAGTTCCCGCAGCTCTTCGGTCTGAAACCACATTCGACGCATTGACTTTAAGTCAAACCGCACAAAAGCGGAAGCAGGAAAACGATCCCTGCATTGTCGAAGTCACCCCGTCCCCGGCGTATTCCGCCGTCGGAAACCGCCAAAAAAGTCATTTTTATAACATTTTTGTTGCAACCGGTGAGGTCGGCTGCCCTATACAAAAAAAACGGCCACGCGTCCTGCCCGCAGGAAGCGTGGCCGTTCAGGCCGGATGACGCGGCACAATCGGGCCGCTCTGTAAAGCCGTCAGCGCACTTTTTAAAGGGTTCCCGCGACCAGATCGCCGACTTGCGTCGTCGTGAACCCCATCTGGTTGGCCATCTGGCTCTTCATTTTAGGCGTGGTTTTCGCAATCGCCGCCTCGATAGCCGCGCCGGCGGCCTCTTCGCCCAGTGCGGTCAGCATCATTGCTCCCGCGCCGATGGCCGCCAGCGGGTTGATGGCGTTCTTGCCGGTCCACATGGGCGCCGTCCCGCCGATCGGTTCAAACATGCTCACGCCCATGGGATTGATGTTGCCTCCCGCCGCCACACCGAGTCCGCCCTGCGTGATTGCCGCGAGGTCGGTGATGATGTCACCGAACATGTTCTCGGTGACGATCACATCGAACATCTCGGGGCTCGACACCATATAGAGGCAGGTCGCATCCACGTGGTAATACTCGCGTTTCACGTCCGGATATTCCGCGCCGACTTCGGCGAAGACGCGGTTCCACAGCTCGTACATATAGGTCAGCACGTTGGACTTGCCGACCAGCGCCAACGTGTTCGACTCGCCGAGGCCGCGCGCTTTCTTGCCGTACTTGCGGACATATTCGAACGCGTAGCGCAGACAGCGTTCCACCTGGTCGTACGTGTACATCATCTGCTGAACGGCCACCTCGTCCTTGGTGCCCTTGCGGGACAGACCGCCGATGCCGGTATAGAGGCCCCCGCTGTTCTCGCGGACCACGCAGTAATCGATCTCTTTGGGCCCCTTGCCTTTGAGGGGGCTCTCGACCCCGGGGTAGAGCTTCACCGGGCGCAGATTGATGTACTGGTCCAGCTCAAAACGCAAGCGGAGGAGCACACCCTTCTCGAGAACGCCAGGCTTCACGTCGGTATGGCCGATCGCGCCAAGATAGATGGCGTCGAAGCCACGCAGTTCGTCAAGGACCGAATCCGTCAGCGTCTCGCCGGTCTTGAGATAGCGGGTGCCCCCCAGGTCATACGGCACCTTTTCCAACTGAAAGCCAAATTTGTGAGCCGCAGCGTCCAGAACCTTACACCCTTCACCGATGACTTCCGGTCCGGTTCCGTCGCCAGGCAACACCGCGATCTTATACGTCTTGCGCATGTACACTCCTTTTGCAAATGGGGGCCATTTTAGCGGACGGCTCCGCATCACGCAAGCGCAGGAAACAGTCCTTTCTTTCGGCTCACTCGTGCCGCAAGGCCTCGATGGGATCGAGCGCAGCCGCGCGCATGGCCGGATAGAGACCGAAAACGATGCCGATCCCCACGCTGATGCCGAAAGCCAAGACCAGGCTGTACGGCTGAACGACCGTCGGCATTGCCGTGAACGCCGTAATCAGCAGCGGAATGCTGACGCCCAGAAGGAGCCCCACCAGCCCGCCGCCAATCGACAACACGCAGGTGTTAATCAGGAACTGCACAACGATGCGGCTGCGCCGGGCGCCGATCGCGCGGCGGATGCCGATCTCCTTGGTGCGCTCGGTCACCGAAGCCAGCATGATGTTCATGATGCCGATTCCGCCCACCAGCAGACTGATTCCGGCGATCGCGCCCAAAACGATATTGTAGGTCCGCTTGGTGCGCTCGGCCTCGCGCAGCAGCGTCAACGGCACGTCGATGCGGAAATCTTTCTTTTTGTGAAACCTGTTCAGCACCGCCTCAATCGCCTGGCTGCCCGGCTCGACGGCCGGCGTGTCGGCCATCTTGACGATGATCTGGCTCAGCTCGACCTTCTCGCCTTCCATCCCGCCCGCCGAATAGCGGATGTTCGCCTCGCCAAAAAGCCGGGTCCCCGTCGTAATCGGAATGTAGGCATCGGCCTCGCTGTCCGGCGCACGGACAGTGCCGCCGGTTTCATTTTTGACGATGCCGATCACCTCGAACACGCCTGACGCAATGCGGATGCGCTGGCCCGTCATCTCTTCGGCCGCCAACAGCCGCCGCACGCCATGCTCCGTCAGCACGCAGACATTCGCCCGCATCTGCAGGTCGTTGGCCGACAACACGCGTCCGGCCAACACGGGACGCTGCACCACGTCGAACCACTCCGTCACGGTTTCCACCACGCGCATCTCGAGCTGTCGCTCGCCCAGGCGCGCGGTGCGCCGAGTCATGCGTGCCGGCACCGTCAAAACCACGCCCGGCACCGTTTCTTTGATGCGGTTTTCGTCGTCGTAAAGCAGCCCGTAAACCGCGAGCCTGCCGCGTTGGGCCCCCGTGCTGGAGCCCTCGTCCTCGCTGGGTTTCACCGACATCACCATGATGTTTTCACTGCCCAAACGCTTGATCGAATCCAGTGCCTGCTGACTGGCCCCCTCCCCCACCGCCAACATGGCGATCACGCTGCCCACGCCGAAAACCATCCCCAGCATGGTCAAGAACGAACGCGTCTTATGCCGCCACACATCGGTCAAACCCAACTTGATGAACGGCCAGAAATAAAGGATCTGGTTCACCGTCCGCCCTCCGTGATTGACAGGATACGGCCATCCTTCAAAACAATGCTGCCCTTCGCATAGGCGGCGATATCGGGTTCATGGGTGACAACGATCACGGTCTTCCCTTGCTCGTACAGCTCTTGAAACAGCGACATGATCTGCACGCTGGTCGCGCTGTCCAGATTCCCAGTCGGTTCGTCGGCCAGCAAAACCGCCGGGTCATTGGCCAGCGCGCGGGCCACCGCCACGCGCTGACGCTGACCGCCGGAAAGCTCAGACGGCAGATGGCGCAGTCGATGCGACATGCCGACCCGCTCCGCCAGCACTTCGGCCCGACGTTTCCGCTCGGACTGGGACAAGCCTAAATAAAGCATGGGGACTTCGATGTTCTCGCTGACGGTCAGCTGCGGGATCAGATGGAAACTCTGGAACACGAACCCCAAGTTTCGCAACCGATGGTCACTCAAATCGTTGTCGTCCATCTCCGCGACATTGACGCCGTTCAGCCAATACGCACCCGACGAAGGGCGGTCCAGACACCCCAGGATGTTCAGCATGGTGCTCTTGCCGGAACCGCTCGGCCCCATGATTGCCCAGTAAGAGCCTTTGCGGATCGAAAACGAAACGCCGTCCAGCGCGCGCACCGTTTCATCCCCGACCATATAGTGCCGCATCACATCGTCCAGCCGGACCACCTCATCGGCGTGGGGCCGCGAATGCTCTGTCATCTGAACGATCATGCCGGGCCGCCGCCTTCAGCCACAGCCGCGCGCTTCTTGGCCGGCGGAGTCTTCCGGCCCTCTTTTTCCTCCGCCGGAGTTGCCTTGCGGTTCCCCGACGGAAGCTTCACTCCGTTTGCGGCGCCGCGCCGCGATGAACGCGACTCGCCTTTTGCCTCGCTCTTCTGCTCCTTGACCGGAGGCGCCAGCATCACCTCTTCGCCAGGACGCACGCCCTCGAGGACGTGGATCATGCGATTGTTGTCCAGCCCCACACGCACAATCCGCGGCACCCACTCGCCGTGGTCGTTGACATACACGCGCGGCACCCCCTCGACGCGCACCACGCACTGCACCGGCACGTACAACGCCGATTCATACGCTTCCTTGACCAGCTCGACATCGCAACTCATTCCCGGCCGGATCACAACGTCCTTGAAATCGCACTCGATTTCGCACTTGTACAGCTTCAGATCGGGGTTCAACTGCGAGCTCTGGCCATCCGGCAAAATGCCGATTTTCACCAGCTTGCCATCGAAGACGCGCCCCGGGAAGGCGTCGATTTTCACCCTGGCCAGCATGCCGTTGTCAATCTTGTTCAGGCTGGCCTCGGGGATCATCACCTCCACCACCATGCCGGACTCGATCGGGATATAAATCAGCTCCTGCCGTTCGACGGCCGTGGCACCGACCGCCAGCGGCTTGATCCACCACTGACGCCGCGAGATGAGAACCGTCGAGGTGTACAACACAATGCCGTTGGTGGGCGCGTAAATCTTGCTCTTCGAAATCTGGAAATTCAGCTCTTCCAGCCGGTTGGTGGCGCGGTCGCGCTCGCGCTGCCGCGCCCGCAGCTCCGTCTCGACCTGTCGCAACGTGGATTTGTTCTGCCAGGTCGTGCGCGCCATGGCGCGATCCGCCTTGCGCCGCGCGCTTTCCAACGTCGCCCGCTGCTGCACGACCGTGAAATTGGTCAGCACGTTCATCTTCGTCTGAGCCATCTCGAGGTCGAGCTGTTTCCGCTGCAGTGCCAGTTCGTCAGCCTGCAGCTCCGTCCGGGTCAGGAAGCTTTCCTTAGCCAACCGCTGCGACCATTCCAGCTTTTCAGCCGCACGCTTCAGCTCCTCATCAGCCAAGGCGATGTCCGCCTCATTTTTCCTGACCTCCTGGGGATAGTCGCCGTCTTGATATTTTTCGAATGCCATCTTCGCAAGCATCAGGTCCACCTCGCGGTCCAACAGCGCCGCTTCGCAGTCGCCCTCCGTGATGCCCAACTTCTCCTGCGCGATAATCAGATTGGCCTCGGCATTGGCCACCGCGATCTCCTGCTCGTTCCTTTTTTCGACGAGGTCGCTGGAGTCGAACTCGAGCAACAGGTCGCCGCTCTGCACATTCGTGCCCTCATCAATCACCCAGATGACCGTGTTATTCCCTTCCAGTTCGCTGGAGATCACGACCTTGTCGCGGCTCTGGATCGAGCCGGCCGAGGTCACCGCGATCGTCAGCGGCCCCTGCTGCACGGCAAACACGGGCACCGGCTCGCTCTTCTTGCCGCCGCCGCGCGTCACGAGCCAAGCACCCAGCATCACGGCCGCCACGAGGCCGGCAAAAAACAGCTTTTTTTTGGACCGCTTCTTAACCATTGTTCTCCCCATTCGCTTCGAGCCACATCCCCGCATCAGAAATCTTCAACACGCCCATATCGCGGCGCAACTCCAAATCGCTCACCTGCCAATCGATCAGCGCGGAACACAGCGCATTTCGAGCGGCCAGGAGGGATTCCTCCGCCTCGAGCACATCGCGCATCGACGAGCGGCCCGACTGCAAAAACAGCGTATTGCTTTCAACCCGCAGACGCGCCACCTTGACCGCCTCGATCTGATTCATGTAGGAGGCCCTTGCCGAACGCAGGTTGCGCAGCCCGCTCCGCACCGATTGCTTGACCGCGTCTTCCCTCTCGTCCAACGTCCGTTTGGCCTGTTCCAGCGCGATCAGCTGCTTCCTGAACGCGTTCCGCTCTTTTCTTCGGTTCCACGGGAGGTCGGTCGTCAGCCCCGCGTTCCACGCCTCATCGCCCTCGAACCCGTTCTCGCCCGTTTCGCGAACGCGATCGAAGTCCGCGCTACCCTTGAGCGTCAGGTCCGCCCTCAGCGCGTCCGCGGCGATCTTCACGGCGCGCGCCTCGTCCTCCAGCTCACAGCGCGTCACGAAAAGGTCGTGCCGCTCCATCAGCGCGATCCGGCAGGCCTCGGCCTCGTCCGGAAACGCCGCGACCGCGCTCGTCTCATCGTGCGCCAGCCGCGCCATCTTCCGCTCCAGACGCCCCACCTCGTCGAAATCCAGCGCGATCTTCGCTTCGGGCGGGAGCCCGAGTTTCACTTTCAGGGAATCGAGTTTCGTCTCATAGCTCTTCAGGGTCGCGATCACGCTTTCATTCGCGTCAAGCAAATCGGTCCGCGCCTGATCGACCTGAATTCTTTGCATGCGCCCGGCCGCGAACATCATTTCCGCCCGCCGGCTGTTATCGGACAGGTTCCGTTCGTTGTCCATCGCGTTCCGCACGCGCTGCGAGTACTCCATCACGTCGAAGTACGAAGTGGCGACAGATACCGCGTACGTCTGCCGGTAGTGCTCGAACGTCCGGATGGCATAGATGAGGTTCCGCTCCGCCTGCGTCAGCGGCTCGCGGACGATCTCGCGGCCGGCGCCCCTCAAAAGCGGCAGCGACATCGTGAGGTCGCCCGTGAGGCCCAACGAACGCCAGTCGTCCCGCAACAGGCTCACCACATCCAGGGCAAGTTTTCCGGCGATCTCCGCCCCGTTCTCGAGTTTGCGTTCGAAGCCTGCCGATCCCTGCCCCGTGGCCTTTTCGACCGAAGGTTCCCCCGACAACAGAGCCAACATCGCCCCGCTGAAGGAAGTGTCGAACTGATACTGCTGATAGTCCAGGTCCAGCGCGGCCGAGAAGATCGACTCCTTCAGCTTCTGATATGCGCGGTCGTTCCGCGCCGCCACACACATGGCGTGGGACAGCGAAAGCGTGAGTATGCCGTTCGACGCGGTCAGGGAATCCGCATAGGGAATCGAGGGAAAGACGACCGTCTGATCGCCGCGCGCGGCCGCCAGCAACGCGATCCGCAACGTCAGGGCATCGGCCGGACGGTGCACGTCGAAAACATTGGTGCTGCCGGTCTGCTGCTGCCAGAACTCGGTCGCCAGCCGCGTGCCGGCCTCATTGCCTTCCTTGACGGCCTTGTCCGGCGTCATGCAGGCCATCGGCACAAATAAACACCATGCCATCAACCCCGCACATGCGCACATGTGCCACTGCCACTTTTCCCGCAGGCGTTTTCCTGCCCAAGCCATAAAACGCATCCCCCTCCAAACACAAACTATCCGACTCACAAGCGTCAGGGTTTCCCCCCAGTCCCCCTGACACCGTTACGGGGGCTCCTGAGGGACACCCCCTGAACCACGTCAAGCAACGTCAAACCTGCTTCGACCGATAAGACTCAACCTCCCAGTTTTCGATGAATCCTCGGGAGCGGTCGCTCAAATACTGAATTCCGCCGAACGCCCGCGACAACTGATTCACCGCAGCGCCGTCCATCGCCAGTTCCAACGCCAGCCGCGCGTTCTTCTCATTCGAGCCGACGCCCATCACGGCCTCCCCGGCAACCACCACGCGCGGAGCATACCCCCGGACCTCCTTGAAGGCGCACAGGTTGTCCGCCGTCAGAACCCCGTCGAACGGATAGGACTTGGCATACACGATATGATCGGGCGAGATCGGCCCGCTGCCGGTTTCGAACAGACCCGAGACCGCCACAGCCGCGGCATCGGCACCCAGCGCAGATGCCAATATTCTCCGCCACCCCTCGACCTGGTTCTCAGGCGGAAGCGCGCCGACGCGGACGTCAGCCGTGACGCCCGCCGCGGCATAGGCCTTTCTCAGCGTGGTCATCACGCGCGCGTACGTCGCACGGATAGCCTCCGCCGTGTCGCCCGACACGAAAACGCCATGGTTTTCCAAGAACAGCAGCGATGGCTCGACACCGCGCTCTGCCTGGTAAACGTGGATCGCCTTCCGCACCGCCATGCACAGCGTGTAACCGGGGTCCACATAAGGCACCCACAGCGCGTCAGGGAAAAGTCTGGCGGCCGCCGCCCGCCCGCCCACCGCGCAGGTGAGCCCGTTGACGGCGGCCGGATGCGTATGCACCACATAGCGGGCAGAAATCGAATCGTGCAGCGGGGCCTCGACCGACGCGCGCCCGGGTGTCTCCGGCTTAACCGCCGCGGCCATCATGTTTTTGACCAGCTCTTCGCGGTCAGCGGGTCCCGCAGGCGTCTCCGCATCATACAGCCGCGACAGCAGCGAGCGGTCCATCGCCACGAACGTTTCGGGCTTCAGTCCCGCGAGGGTGGTGCCGGAAGGCTTAACCCACAGCGTATCGTCCGTCTTGCAGGACGTATTGCCCCCGCCCGCCCTGACATACTCCGCGGTTCCGAACTCGTGCGACAACTCCGTGATGGTCTCGAGAATACCCATGATTTATGGCTTCCAAACCGGAATGCGGAACAGAGATGGGGGGGGGCGCCTTTCGCGGCGCGGCCCCCGCTTCCACTATTCCATCACTCCTTTTTCCTTACCGTTTAGCCAGCACGTTAGCCTCGTAAGACTTCACGTCCTTCAGCCACTCCGTATCCAGCGGCACATCCTCGTCCGTGCAGAACTTGTCCCAGATCGCGCCGAAAGGCATCGTCTTGGCGTTCTCGGTCCAAGCCAAGCGCGAGGTCAGATCGCCGCACACCTCCGCGCCCTGCATCAGCTTCAGCGGTTCAAGCAAAGCGTACAGAAGGGCCTTCTGCATGGCCCGCACGCCGATCACCCACGCCGCGATGCGGTTGATGCTCGCATCGAAGTAGTCGAGGCCGATGTGCACGCGCTTGAACTGATCCAGGCGCACCAGTTCCTGCGCGATCGCGATCAGGTCGTCGTTCACGATCACCACGTGGTCGCTGTCCCAGCGCACGCCGCGGCTCACGTGCAGGAGGATTTCCGGCACGAACAGCAGGCAGGACGAGAGCTTGTCGGAGATCGTCTCGGTCGGATGGAAATGGCCCGCGTCGAGCGTCAGCACCTTCTGGTTCTTCACGGCATAGCCCATGTAGAACTCGTGCGAGCCGACCGTGTAGCTCTCGCCGCCGATGCCGAACAGCTTGGACTCCACGGCGTCGAGCATGTGCTTGGGATCGAACTTCTCGGCGAAACAGGCGTCCAACGAATCGTTCAGGATCTTACGGGGCGTCTCGCGGTCTGCGGGGATGTCCTTGTAGCTGTCCGGGATCCAGACGTTGTTGACGCAAGGCGTGCCCAGCGCCTTGCCGATGGCGGCCGCGATGCGGCGCGTGGCGATCGTGTGTTTGATCCAGAAATTGCGGATCTTCTTGTCGCGGCTGGAGAGCGAGAAGCCGTTGAACATCGGGTGCGAAAAGAGCGTGGGGTTGAAGTCCATGCCCAGTTTGTTCTTTTTGGCCCACGCGATCCAGTTCTTCATGTGCTCGGGCTGCAGCTCGTCGCGGTCCACCTTCGTGCCCTTCTCGAACTCCGCGTAGCAGGCGTGCACGTTCACGCGGTGCGAGCCGCCAACCATCGACAGCACGAACTCGATATCGCTGCGCAGCTCCTGCGGATTGCGGGCGCGGCCGGGATAATTGCCCGTCGCCTGAATGCCGCCCGTCAGATCGCCTTCGGGATTCTCAAAACCGCGCACATCGTCGCCCTGCCAACAATGCAGCGACACGGGGATCTTCAACAGCTTTTTCAGCGCGGCGTCAACGTCGACTCCCAGCTCCGCATACCGTTCGCACGCGAGTTTATACGCCGCATCGATGTTTTTTTTGCTCATGGAATGCCTTGCTCCTCTTCTTGTTCCCGGCCAACCGGAAACGGTTACCCCTCGCCCCCGGCCGCGGGCTTTTCCTATCCGCCCCGTCAGCCGAAAACAAAATAAACAGTTGTGTTAGAATACACCAATCGCAGGACGCACTCCAGCCGGATTTTCTCGCGACTACACGCCGAACACCTCACGGTAACGCGGCGCCCAGTAAGACAGGAACAGGTCCGCGCCGGCCCGGTCGAGCGCCATCAGCGACTCGCGCACCATCCCGTCCAGATCGCCCCACCCGCGCTCCGCGGCCGCGATGAGCATGCTGTACTCGCCGCTCACGTTGTACGCCGCCACCGGCAAATCGGTGCGTTCGCGCAGTTTCGCCAGCACGTCCAGATAGAAGAGCGCGGGCTTGACCATCAGGATGTCCGCGCCCTCGTGCTCGTCGAAATCCGACTCGCGCACCGCCGCGCGCAGATTGCCGTAGGAGGCCTGGTACCCCTTGCGGTCCCCCGACGACGGGGAGGAATTCTCAGCGTCCCGGAAGGGGCCGTACATCGACGACGCGAACTTGGTCGAGTACGCCATCAGCAGTGTCTGATCCAGCGCGTTCGCGTCGAGCGCCTCACGGATCGCGGCAACCTGGCCGTCCATCATCGCGCTCGGGGCCACCACATCGGCGCCGGCCGCCGCGTGCGACACCGCCACGCGCGCCAGCAGGCCGATCGCAGCGTCGTTGTCAACCTGTCCCTGCCGGTCGAGCGGCCCGCAGTGCCCGTGCTCCGTATACGCGCAGAGGCACACGTCTGTCATCACCACCAGCTCGGGGAACGCGCGCTTGATCGCCGGCACGGCGCGCTGCACCACCCCCCGCTCATCGAACGCGCCGCTGCCGCCCGCGTCCTTGGCGCCTTCCGTCTGGCCGAAAAGCAGCACCCCGCCGATGCCCTGTGCGGCCACGGGCTCCAAGGCGCGCAGCAGCTCGTCGATGCTCAGGCGGCTCTGGCCCGGCATGGACGTAATCGGCTCACACCTTTTTTCGCCCTCCACGACAAACACCGGCCAGACAAACTTTGCCGGCGGCGGCACCGGCGCGTCGAACAGCCGCCGGATCGCGGGCGTTCGCCGCAAGCGGCGCAGACGGACTTCAGGAAAACGCATACGCACCTCAATCGGGAATGAAAAGAACCTGGCCCACACGGATCGACGAAGGATTGGTGATCTTGTTGGCCTTCATGATCGCATCCATACTCTTGCCATAGCCCCGCGCGATCTCGGAAAGCGTCTGGCCGCGCTCGACCTTGTGCTCGTAGCCGCCCCCCCGCGCGGAAGCCGTGGTGGCCGCGCCGGCCGCGGTCCGCGCCGGCGCGGAGGAAACGGCGCGCGCCGCGTTGATCTCGGCCTGCTGCCGCGCGGCGATTTTCTCGATGCGGCCCGCCAGATCGTCCGTGATCTCCCGCTTCAGCGTCTCGCGTTCCGAACGGACCATTTGGAGGTCCCGCCGCAGTGCGACGATGTCGTCCTGCGATTTGGGCGCCGCGTTCACCTGCGTCTCCAGCCGGGCCAGGCGCGCATCCAGCTGCTCCTGATTATGGTTCAGCACCGCCACCTGCTCGGACAACTGCCGGAAATCGAGCCCCATCTGCTGTGAGTTGGTCACCACCCGAGCCACCTCAGGATTGCTCCGGGGCTGCTGCTCAAAAATGGTGCCCTCGAACATGGGGCCTGTGCAACCGGACATCAGGCCCGCGCCGAACAACAGAAAAAGAATCTTGCCCACCTTCATTTCCACCTCCATAAGCCTATGCGCAGGGCAGAAAATAAAACACCAGCCAGACGGCGAAGGCCACACAGAGAAACACCAGAAACGAGCGGCGGCGGTCCTCGACGATGTCGTCCGCCGAGGTCCGCCGCAGCTGCCGCATGCCGCCCGCCGCGATGTAATGGAACAGCTTGTATCTGCCGCGCTCCACGCCTGGGCGTCTTCTCTTACGGAAGAAATGCGAGTTGCCGCCCGCGTCCTCCCGCACGTCCAGACGCCACGTCACGGAAGCAAACCCCGTCCGGCCACCGACGAAAACGCTCGATGTCCCCGGCTTCAAAATTCGTTTGCCCGCTTTCGCCAACATATCTCCTCCGGCCCCCTTTACGGAACGGAGATAATCTGACCGGCCCGGATACGGCCGTCAGGATCGATCCGGGTCCGGTTCGCGTCACGGATCTTCCTCCACTTCGTGGAGTCGCCGTAGAACTTCTCGGCCACGCGGAACAGCGTGTCGCCGGGCTGCACGACATAGGTCCGCATTTCGCCGGCCGTTTTGCTCGGCTTTTCTTTTTTGTCGCCTTTGCCGAACAGCGACAGCGAATTCAAAACCGACTTGTCGGGCTTGTCGGACGGTTTGTCGGGCGGCGGGATTGCGGCGGCCTCGGAGTCTCCCGCAAGATGCGTCTGCACCTTTTGGAGCATCGTCTCTGTCGACGGCACATCGACCAAGGGTTTGCGCGTTTCCGTCTTGCCGCCGCCCTCGGAAATGGCCGAAGCCTCATCCCGCAGGGCGCGAAACGCCTTCGAGTCGGGCTTTGCCGCCTTCTCGCCCTCGGCCGATTGCACGGCGGCCTCCACCCGTTTCAGCAACGACTCGGACGGCGCGGACGCCTCTTCGCTGACGCGCATCTTGGAGAGAATCTGGCGGAGCCTTTCGTTGTCGCCCTTGAGCCGCGCCAGCTCGGCTTCCGCCGTCGCCTTGCCTTCGTTCAGCACTGATTTTTCACCCTCGAGCGTCGTGATGATGCGGTTCAGCCGCTCGTTCTCCTTCAGCAGATGCGCCTGGGAGATACCTTGCACAGAATCGCCCACTTTGCGCAAAATTTGCGGCGCGAGCAACTGCTCGGCGATCCGGATACGCTCTTGCGCCAGCGTGCTTTTTTCCGCGTCCGGACGCAGATACAGGTATTGCTTGTAGTGGTAAATCGCGCCCACGTAATCTTCCGCATGGTCCTGCAGAAGCGTCGCGAGCTGAAAATGCGCGGAAAACGAGTGCGGCTCTTCAATCAGCACCTTGTTGAACAGGCGGATGGCCTCTTTGATGTCACCGGACTGCTCCGCCGCGAAGGCCTTGCGATACAGCGCCGACCCGCGCTCGTTATTTTCGCTCTTCGCGATGTCGGACTCGCCGCCGCAGCCTGACACCAAAACGGCAAGACAAACGGCAAAAAGAATTGAATCTACTCGAACCATGTAACAAACCCCTGAAAATGAAAAGCATTTTCACTCATTTTTCGTTTGGTTTACACGCTGGGCTCGCTTATCATCTTGGATCGGTTCGACAATCGGTCCAAGAAACCAACGGCACCGTTACGGCCGAAAAAGAATAACGCTCTATTTTACTTATCTCCTGAAGAATGACCACTGAAAACGGCAAAAATCTTTGGTGCTCCGCGCAGGCCTGTCTGGGGAAGTCAGGAGAACTGAGCGTCATTATGCCCGCCTACGGACTGGAAGCGGTGATCGAGCGCAACATCGCGACCGTCTGTTCGCTTTTGCGCGGCAACATCCCCTTCGAAGTCGTGCCCGTCGACGACGGCAGCCAGGACCAGACCGCGGCGGCGATCCGCCGCGCCGCGGCCCAAGACCCGGAACACGTGCACCCCGTCTACGTGCAAGTCAACGCCGGCAAGGGCAACGCCCTCAAACGCGGTTTCGCAGCCTCGCGGGGTTCCCACGTCCTGCTGCTCGACGGCGACCTCGACCTGTCGCCCTCACGAATCACGACCTTTTTCGACATCATGGCCGAGAAACGGGCCGCCATCGTCATTGGCTCTAAGCGCCACCCCGCTTCGGTCATCGACTATCCGTGGCACCGCCGCCTGGCCAGCGGCATTTACTACGCGCTCGTCCGGCTGCTGGTCGGGCTGCCGGTGTCCGACACCCAGACCGGCATGAAGCTGTTCACGCGCGAGGCGCTTGCCTGGTCCTTCGACCGCATGCTGGTCAAGGCATTCGCCTTCGACCTCGAAGTCCTCTCCATCGCCCACGCCAAGGGCTTCGTCGTGGCCGAAGCCCCCATCGAGATGCATTTCGGCGAGAAGGTCGGATGCCTTTCCTGGCGCAACGTGAAACAGGTGATGAACGACACACTGGCCATCTTCTACCGCCTGCGCGTTCTGCGCTATTACGGCAGCGTCGAGGTCGCCCCGCCCGCCGAGAAACCGCTGTTCGTTTCTGTGGTGATCGCCTGCCCCGCGCCCAGCCCTTATCTCACCGAATGCCTGGACGCGCTCGCGCGCCAGACCTATCCCCACTTCGAGGCCATCGTTTTGCCCGATGCACCGTGCGATCTCGGCGCCTACCCGTTCGACCTCCATGTGATTCCGACGGGGAAGACGCGTCCCGCCGAAAAGCGCAACGAGGGGATCAGCCGAGCCAAAGGCGAGATCGTCGCCTTTCTGGACGACGATGCCTACCCCGTCCCCAACTGGCTCGAGCACGCCGTCAAATACTTCACCCTGCCCGACGTCGGCGGCGTGGGCGGCCCCGGCGTGACCCCGCCCGGCGACCCTTTCATGGGACAGGCCGGCGGACGGGTCTATGCGAATCTCTTCGTGTCCGGCAACTTCAGATACCGCTACATCGGCGACCGCGTACGCGCCACCGTCGACGACTTCCCGAGCTGCAACCTCTTCGCGCGGACCGACGTGCTCAAGGCCATCAATGGCTACCGCACCGACTTCTGGCCCGGCGAGGACACCATCCTCTGCGCGGACATCGTGCTCGGACAGAAGAAACGCATCATGTATGACCCGTGGGTCCAGGTCTTCCATCACCGCCGCCCGCTCTTCGGCCCGCACCTGCGGCAGATCGGACGCTACGCCCTGCACCGCGGCCACTTCGCGAAACGTTTTCCGGCCACGTCGCTTCGCCTAAGCTATCTGATTCCCTCCTTTTTCGTGGCGGGACTTGCGGCCGGCGCTTTGGCGGCGTGCCTCCACCCCTGGATCCGCATCGCCTACCTGACCGCGCTCGCCTGCTACGGCGTGCTGACGCTCCTCTCCACCGCCTCGCTCAGCCCGAAACTCTGGCTGGCGACCTGGCTGGGGGTCATCGCGACGCACCTCGTCTACGGCGTCCGGTTTGCGCAAGGACTGCTCTCTCGGCGCATGCCCTGCGAAGTCGCGACGTTCGACCATCCCGCCGAAAAGAAGGAGTAACAGCCATGCGCCTAATCGCCGTGTCCGCCGTTGTCAGCCTGGGGCTCGCCGTCACCCTCCTGCAGGCCGAAGCTTTCATCCCCGCAGAAAAGACCGCGCTGCAGACAGTGGCCGATGCGGTCAGGAAAGCCGACAAACGGCACCCATCGCTTTTCGGTGACGCGCAGACCTTTGCCACCCTGCGTGAGCAGGCCGGCATCCCCGGGACCGTCAAGCAGGCGAACGACCGGATCATGTTCGACGCCGACCAGATGATGGGGTTCCCGCCCTGCGCGCGCGAAATGGAAGGACGCCGTCTGCTCGGCGTCTCTCGCCGGGCGTTACACCGCATCTCGACGCTGGCCATGGCCTACCGGCTCTCCGGCAAACCCGCCTATCTCGAGCGTTGCGCCTCGGAAATGCGTGCCGTCGCCGCTTTTTCCGACTGGAATCCCTCGCACTTCCTCGACGTCGCCGAGATGACCCTCGCGATGGCCGTAGGCTACGACTGGCTCTACAACGACATGGACGAGGCCACCCGCAAGGCCGTCGCGGACGCGATCCTCGAAAAAGGTCTGCGCACCTCGCTCAAACATACGGGCTGGGTCAAGGCCTCCAACAACTGGGGACAGGTCTGCCACGCCGGCATGCTCGCCGGGGCACTCGCCCTGATGGACCAGCAGGAAGCCCTCGCGGCAGAAATCACCCACCGCGCCATTACCAACCTGCCGCGCCCGATGCACGCTTTCGCGCCCAAAGGCTGCTATCCCGAAGGCCCCGGCTACTGGTCCTACGGCACCGATTTCAACGTGCTCGCGATCGCCCTGCTCGAGGGCGTGCTGAAATCGGACTACGGGTTGACCGCTCTGCCAGGGTTCGCCGCGACCGCCGATTACCTCGACCTCGTCACCGGCCCCTCAGGCATGACCTTCAACTACGCCGACGGCGGCATGGGCCGCGGCACGGACTGCGCCTCGTGGTGGTTCGCCAAGCGTTTCGGCCGTCCCGACGTCCTCTCCTATTTCGAACGGGACGCTTTCCGCACATACTGCGATGACCGCTCACGAACTTCGGCAACCCAAAAAGGCAACCGGCTTTTCGCCTTCACGCTCTTTTGGCTCCAGCCGCTGCCCGCGGACCTCGCCACGAAAGCGCCGCTCGCGTGGTCGTCAGAAGGCCCCGTGCCAATCACGATCCAGCGCACCTCGTGGGACAACGGCAAGGCCCTCTTCATCGGGCTGAAAGCCGGTTCCCCCTCGGCTCCGCACGGTCACATGGACGCGGGATCGTTCGTCCTCGATGCGGAGGGCGTGCGCTGGGCCTACGACATCGGCGCAGAAAGTTACCACCGCATCGAATCGCGCAAGATGGACTTGTGGAGTTCCAAGCAGAACGCCGATCGCTGGCGCATCTTCCGCCTGAGCAGCCTCAGCCACAACACGCTGGTGATCGACGGCCAGCTCCAGTTCGCGAAAGGCACGGCCAAAGTTCTCTCGTTCCGCGAAACCCCCGAGTCTGAAGCCGTGCTCGATCTTTCGCCGGTCTACACCAACGCCGCGCAGGTCATCCGCACGGGCACCCTGCTGGCCGACGGCGAATACCGCATGACCGATACGCTCAAAGGCCTGCGCCCCGGCTCCGTCGTGCGCTGGGCTATGGCGACGAAGGCGACGCCCGACACGTCGCGCACGGGGCTCCTCGTGCTGCGCGAAGCGGGCCGGCAGCTGATCCTCAGCGCGCTTCACGATCCTTCCACGGCGTGGAAAACGTACGAGGCCGCCCGTACGGGAAACGAGTGGGACTCCGAAAATCCGGGCATGAAGCTCGTCGGGTTCGAAGCCGCGGCGCCGTCCTCCGGCGAGTTGACCCTCACGGTGCGCTTCACGCCTGGCAACACCCTGAAGATCGAGGGGCAATAGTCCCTTTCTGAGCGGGCTGCCGAAACGGATGATCGGCAAAAAAAAGACGTCCGCCGTGAAGCGTCCGTCTTTTTCGCATTTATGCGTTTCGCGGCGCGTTACGCCTTCTTGGCCTTGGCCTTCGCCTTTTTCTCTTCAGGCTTCTTCTCTTCTTCGGCGGCCGGCGCGGGTGCCGGCTCGCTGACAGCCTCAACCTTGGCCGGCAGAACGACCCACTGCAGCAGGCACATTTCCGATCCGTCGCTGCGGCGTTGGCCGAGCTTCAGAATGCGGGTGTAGCCACCTTTACGGCCGTCCATCGAGGGCACTACGCGATCGAACAACTCCTGCAAAGCAACCGGGCTTTGCAGCCGGGAAGCCGCCAAACGGCGCGCCGCCAGCGTGCCCTTGCGGGCCAGCGTGACGATCTTCTCGGCGTCCCGACGAGCCTGCTTCGCCTTGGGCAGCGTCGTCTTGATGCTGCTTTGGAGAATCAGGTTCGTCACCAGGCTGCTCATGAGCGCCTTGCGGTGTGACGTGGACCGTCCGAATTTCTTGACAATTCTGTGATGACGCATGTCTTAAACCTCAAACAGTTTACTTGTTTCCTTCGAGCAGGTCGGGATCGAACTTATAGCCCAGATAGAGCCCCAACTCGGTCAGCTTATCCTTGATCTCGTTAAGCGACTTCTTGCCGAAGTTACGATACTTCAACATGTCAGCTTCCGTCTTCATCGCCAGCTCGCCAATGGTCGTGATGTTGGCGTTGTTCAGGCAGTTGGCGGCACGGACGCTCAGTTCGATCTCGTTCACGCTCATGTTCAGAATACGGCGCAGGCGGTCACGCTCCTCGTCCACCTTCTTCTCCGACTCCTCGAACTCCAGCACTTCCTCGCTGTAGTCGACGAAGACGTCGAGATGGTGGCGCAACACGGCCGCCGCGGTCTTGACCGCCTCGTCCGGCGAAACGCGTCCATCGGTCCACACATCGAGAATCAGCTTCTCGTAGTCGGTCCGCTGGCCGACGCGGGTGTTCTCCACAAGGAAGTTCACGCGCGAAACCGGCGAAAAGATGCTGTCGATCGGAATACGTCCGATCTCCTGCTCATCGGTCTTGTTCCCCTCGGCCGGGCAGAACCCGCGTCCCGTGCGGATCTCAGCCTCCATGGCCAGCGTGCCGTCCACGTCGAGCGTGGCGATATGCTGGGTGGGGTTGAGGACTTCGATCGAATTCTCTTCGGCGAAATCGGCCGCCGTCACAACACAGGGGCCCTTCTTGTTCAACTTGAGCCAAACGGGATTCCGGCTGAAACTCTTGAGGAGCACGCGTTTGAGGTTGAGGATGATGTCCGTGACGTCCTCGCTCACGCCGGGCAGCGCGCAAAACTCGTGGTTTGCGCCGCTGATCCTGATCGAAGTAATCGCGACACCTTCAATCGAAGACAGCAGAACACGGCGAAGAGAGTTGCCGACGGTGCGGGCGTACCCCACCTCAAACGGCTCCGCGATGAAACGCGAATAAGTTGCCGTTGCGGTGTTCTCTTCCTTCTGCACGCGCCGGGGCATTTCAAAACGACTCAAACGAATCGGCATGTTTCCGTCCTTTCAGGCCGCGCGCCCCTGTGCGGGGCAGCGGCCGTCAGTACATCTTCGCTTAGCGCGAATACAATTCGACAATCGACTGCTCATCCACGACGGGCGCAATCTGTTCGCGCGTCGGGAGACTCAAAATTTCCGCACGGAAGGCCTTCCGGTCCAGCGAAAGCCACGTGGGCGTCTGCTGGGTGGTGGCGGCCTCGA
>DAOPZC010000018.1:0-65535 GCA_035353175.1 Kiritimatiellia bacterium
GAAGTCGAGCGTGCCGGGCAGGATCTTGTTGCCGTGGTAGATCACGCCGTCCATGTCGCAGAGAATGCCGCGTTTCGCTTGCGTCGGTGAGCTGTTCTTCATAGTGTTTCCTCAAGGGCGAGGTGGTTCACGAGCGTGAGGCACAGCGCGGCCGAGTTGGCGGCGGCGCGGTGCACGAAGGTTTGGAAGTCAAGCGCATTGTCGCCTTTGCTGGGCACGTCGCTTAGCGCGCGGAGGATCAGGAACGGCACGCCGAAGCGCGTGCAGACGTGGGCGATGGCACCGCCCTCCTGGTCGACGCACTGGACGGCGTCGCCAAAATGGCTCCGGATGTCGGCGATCTGCTCGGGACGGTAGATGAAAGAATCGGACGAGCCGAGCAGTCCGTGATGGCAGGTCAGGGGCTTGGCGTGTTCGGCGAGGACCTTCCTGAAGCGCTTGAGCAGACTGGCCGAGGCGTGGAAGCGCGGCTCGCATCCCATCATCTGGCCGTACTTCAAGCCGAACGGGGTGATGTCCACATCGGTGTAGACGGCCTCCTCCGGCACGACGAGGTCGAGGATCTGCTGATGGGGCTGCATGCCACCTGCGCAGCCGGTGTTGATGACGCAACAGGGTTCGAAATCGGAGAGGAGCAGGGCGAGGGTGCACGCCGCGTTGACTTTGCCGACGCCGGACCGGGCGATGACCAACTCCTGCGCGCCGTGTCGGCCGCGGAACAGCTGCGTGTTGAAATGGGTCTGCGCGCCGTGGTCGGGAAAGACCGCGAGCAGCGCATCCAGCTCCTCCCGCATGGCGGCGACCACGGCGATCGGTTTTTTCATGGGACGTAGTTTCGTATGAATTGACGCGCCTGTCAACAGAGGGACAGATTGCCGCCCCCAAAAGAATCATCGTTCCCCCTTGAATCCTGCCGCGGCTCCGGATAAAATGACGGTTATATGGAAACGAACAAACGGAAATTGCTGTTGGTCGATGACGATCCGAGCCTGCTCGAGACGCTGGGAGACTTTTTGACGTTCGAAGGGTATGAGGTTTTGTGTTCCACGAGCGGCGAGGACGCGCTGATCAAGATGCGGCCTTTCCAGCCCGACCTGATCATCCTCGACATGGGCATGCCGGGCATGGGCGGGACCGGATTTCTGGACCGGATCACCAATCCGGACGGGCGCACGCTCTATCCCGTGGTGGTGCTGACGGCGCGCGCTTCCATGGCCGAATATTTCGCCGACAAGCAGATCGCCGGTTTCATCGCCAAACCGTGCGATCCGCCCGACTTGCTGCTAGAGGTGGGCCGCATCCTTTTCGAGACGGCGAATGAGGGGTACCGAGTGACTTCGTCGCAGGTGGCGCGGCGCCTGGTGATCGCCGATGGCGATCCCACGCTGCGGCGGACGCTGGAGTCGGAGTTCGCGCAGGCCGGGTTTCAAGTGGCGGCCGTCGCGACGGGCCCCGAGGCGCTGGAGGCCTGCGTCACGTTCAAGCCCAACGCGATTGTGATGCGTCTGGAACTTGAAGGCATGAGCGCGGACGAGGTCGTCGCCATGCTGAAACGGCTGCCGAACACGCGCGGCGTCGAAGCCGTGGTCTACGGCTTCGACCTGCCGGAGGCGCAACTGGAGCACGTGGCCAATCTCGACATTCCGCAGACCCACATGTTGAAAGACCTCACGGTCAATACGATCATTGACCGCACCATGGCTGTGACCGGAGCGTAGAACGCGCGGTCGGCCGATGCGGGAAAAAGGGGGATCCTCGATGCGTTGTCCCAAATGCGGCCATCTCGACGACAAGGTCTTAGACAGCCGGGCGGCACGCGAAGGCGCGTCGATCCGCCGGCGTCGGCAGTGTCTGGCCTGCGAGCACCGCTTCACGACCTATGAGGAAATCGTGAAGGACGAGCTTCGGGTGATCAAGCGCGACGGCCGGCGCGAGGAGTTCAGCCGTCTGAAGCTGGAGCGGGGGCTGATGCGGGCCTGCGAGAAGCGCCCGATCAGCGCGGATCAGATCCACGACCTCGTCGACCAGGTCATCGAGAGTTTCGAGGGCGAGAGCGAGGTCACCTCTGAACAGATCGGATTGGCGGTGATGACCCGGCTGCACCGCCTCGACGATGTGGCCTACATCCGCTTCGCCTCCGTTTATCGCCGGTTCGCGGATGTGAACCAGTTCCTCAAGGCGGTCAAGGACATGGTGGAGAAGTAAGCCGTGCACAAGCTTACCGTCTACGTTCCGGCGTCGCATCTCGAATCCGTGAAGGCCGCGCTGTTTGCGGCCGGCGCGGGCCGCTATGCCGGCTATGACCAGTGCAGCTGGCAGGTCCTTGGCCAAGGCCAGTTCCGTCCGCTGGCGGGGAGCGCCCCGTTCATCGGGCAGACCGGCGTGGTCGAGCAGGTGCCCGAATACCGCGTGGAGATGATCTGTGCCGACGAGGCGGTTGCCGCAGTCGCGGCCGCGCTGCGCGCCGCGCATCCGTATGAAGAGCCGGCGTTCGATTTTGTCCGAATTGCGCCAGAGTCTGTCGCGAACCGTTAAGGCCGAGGGCCTAAGGCAGGAAAAAGCGTCTGACGTGTCGTGAACACAGCGAGGAGGACCGATCGTCATGAGGTTCAACCCTTTTTCAAGGCTGGCGGACCGGTCTGCCGCGCAGATCATTGTCATGGCCTCGGTCATGTTGCTGTTGGTCTCGGCGGTTGTCTGGAAAACAGCGCGTCATGCCGATCGTGAGATGCGTGATGAGCTGCTGGTGCAGGCGCGGATGGTCAAACAAGCCGTCGAAGACCAGGACCTCAAGACGCTTGCCGGCTCCAGCGAAGATGTCGATAAACCGGCTTATAAACAGATCCGGGACCGGTTCGCCGATCTCAAGGAAACCAACTCCAGGTACCGGTTCCTGTACATCATGGGGCGGAGGGCAAACGGTCAGGTCTTCTTCTATCTGGACTCCGAGAACGTCAATTCAGAGTTGTATGCGGCGCCTGGCGAGGAGTACGGAGAGATCTCCGCGGAGGATGCCCGTGTGTTCGACACCAAGACGGCCGTCGTGACCGGCCCATCCTCAGACCGCTGGGGGACCTGGGTCTCGGCGTTGGTGCCGATCATCGATCCGCCGACAGGAGCCGTGGCCGGCGTGTTGGGCATTGACGTTGATGCCCATGCTTGGAAATGGGAGGTGGCGGCCCGCACGGCGTTGCCCGTCAGCCTGCTGCTGGCGTTGGTGATTGTTGTGATCGCAGGCCTTTTGGCTTTCCGCCCCCAATACGATCACGTGGATATCAAGCCGATCCAGCAACGCCTGCTGGTGCCGCTCGCGGCCGTGCTGTTGCTTCTCCCGGTGGGAGCCGGTTCTCTGCTGGTGATCCAGCATCGCCAAAGTCTGAACCTGGTTTTCCGGACAACACGGGTCCAACTCGAGTCTGACTTGAATGCCGCCATGAACAAACAAGTCGGGGTCATGAATGCGCTCGGGAATGTCGTGGCGATGGATCCATGCCTGGTGGAGTCGCTCAAATCGCGAGACCGCGAACGCCTGCTGAAAGCGTATGCGCCGGTGTTCAAGGCGATGAGTACAGATCAATCTCTCGCCCGCTTCGCACTGATTGGCACTGACCGGGTATGCCTGGTGCGTTTCCACCTGCCTGAAAAATACGGCGATCGGATTGAGCGGCCCACGTTGATTGATGCCGAGCGCAGCGGTGCTCCCGCAACGGGGCTCGAGTTGGAAGAAAAGTCATTTTTGGTCCTGCGGACGGTGCGGCCGGTCTATGACGGCCGTACGCTGGTTGGGTATATTGAGATGGGGATGACGTTCGATAAAATCGTTGACGCCTTGGATGTCGATGACGGGGTCGAGTATGCCGTCGCCATCCGCAAGGAGTATTTGGATCGGACCGCTTGGGAGGAGACGTTGCGGCAGCTCGGACGGCCTGCCATTTGGGACCGCTTCGCCGCGTCTGCGCTGATTTATGCAACCCTTTCCACCTTTCCCGCCGACATCGCTCAGGCGTTTGGGGCGTGGCGCCCCGCTTCGTCGCGCGACGTGCTCGAGACCTCCTCCGGGGACCAGAAATGGGGCGTCATGACGGTCCCGCTGAAGGATGGCCACCATAGCGAGATCGGCAGTCTGATCGCGCTGCTCAACATCACGGACGCGAAAACGGTACAGGCCCGGTTGAGGGCGGTCGGACTGGGCGGCGGACTGGTGCTCCTGGTCGGTCTGCTCAGTTTCCTTTACGTGTTGCTGCGCCGCACCGATAACAGTATCCGCCGGCAGCAGCTGAAGCTGCAGAAAAGCGAGCAGCGGCTGAGCGCCACCTTGCGCTCGATCGGCGACGGCGTCATCACCACGGATGCCGCCGGCCGGATCACGGATCTGAACGCCGTGGCGGAAAGGCTGACCGGCTGGACAACGGCTGAGGCGGAGGGACGTTTCTTGGTGGAGGTCTTCCGCATCGTCAACGCGCTGACCCGTGAGGAAATAAGCAACCCCGTTGAGAAGGTGATCCGCGAAGAGACGGTTGTCGAGTTGGCCAACCATTCAATGCTCATTGCTAAGGACGGCACGGAATATCAGATCGCCGACAGCTGTGCGCCGATCCGCGACGCGAGCCAGAACGTGATCGGCGTCGTGCTCGTCTTCCGGGATGTCAGCGAGGAATACCGGCGCCGGGCAATCCTGCGCGCCAGCGAAGAACGATACCGCGCCATATTCGAAAAGAACGCGTCCATCCAGTACCTCATGAACGTCTGCGACGGAAGAATCGTTGACGCGAATCCTGCGGCGTGCGCGTTCTACGGCTATACGCGAGAGCGCATGAAGCAGCTGCACATCTCCGACATCAACACGATGTGGCAGTCGAAACAGCATGAAATACTGGCGAAGGCGCGCACCGAAGGCTGCCCCCGGTTTGAGTTCCGCCACCGGCTGGCCGATGGCCAGATCCGCGAGGTCGAATCGTATCTGTGCACCTTGACCATTGATGGGCGGGAATGCCTGTACGCCGTTGTTCACGACATTACAGCGCGTAAACAGACGGAAGCGGAGCTGAATAAGGAACAGGTGTTGGTTCGGACACTGATGGAGAACGTCCCTGAGCACATCTATTTCAAGGACGCCGAGAGCCGCTTCGTCATGATCAGCCGGCGGCAAGCGGAAGCGTTTGGACTTCCCGATCCCGCGTTGGCGGTCGGCAAGACGGACTTCGATTTCTTCACCGAAGAACACGCTCGTCCGGCGTTTGAGGCGGAACAGGAGATCGTCCGGTCCGGCAAGCCGATCGTGGACCTCGAAGAGAAGGAAACGTGGCCCGATGGCTCTGCCACGTGGGTCTTGACGACCAAGATGCCCCTGCGTGACAGCGACGGGAACATTATCGGAACGTTCGGCGTTTCGCACGACATCACGGCGCGCAAGCGCATCGAGCAGGAGCTGCGCGAGAACGAAGGCCGGCTACGGGCGCTCACCGACGCGGCGCAAGACGCAATCCTGATGATGGATGCCGATGGGCGGATTTCCTTCTGGAACCCGGCGGCGGAGCGCATCTTCGGCTATGCGCAGGACGAGGTGATCGGCCGCGACCTGCACGAGCTGGTCGCGCCGCAGCGTTACCGTCCGGCCTATCAGGCCGGGATGGCAAGGTTCCAGAAAACCGGTGAGGGGGCTGCCGTCAACACGACGATCGAGCTGCAGGCTCTCCGCAAGACGGGCGAAGAATTGCCGGTTGAGCTGTCGCTCTCCGCCCTGCACCTCGAGGGGCGCTGGCAGGCGGTGGGCATCATTCGCGACATCACCGAACACAAGCGGGACCAGGAAGAGCTGATCGAAACCAACCGGCAACTCAACGAGGCGATGTCCCGCGCCAATGAGATGGCGGAGCAGGCGCGGCAGGCCAGCACCGCCAAGTCCGATTTCTTGGCCAATATGAGCCACGAGATCCGGACGCCCATGAACGGCGTGATCGGCATGACCGGCTTGCTGCTCGACACCGAGTTGACGGACGAGCAGCGGCGCTATGCCGAAACCGTGCGGACAAGCGCCGAATCCCTCCTCGGCCTCATCAACGACATCTTGGACTTCTCCAAGATCGAGGCGGGCAAGATGAGTTTGGAGATTTTGGATTTCGATCTTCAGGATCTCGTCGAGGACCTGGCCGCGACCATGGCGTTGCGGGCGCAGGACAAGGGGCTGGAACTGCTGTACAGCATCGCCACCGAGGTGCCGACGCAGTTGCGCGGCGATCCCGGCAGGCTGCGCCAGATTCTCACGAACCTCGTGAGCAACGCCATCAAGTTCACCCAGGCCGGTGAGGTGGCGATCCGCGTGATGTTGGAATCTGAAAGGATGGACTCCGTCCTGCTCCGGTTCTCGGTGCGCGATACCGGCATCGGCATTCCGGAGGAGAAGATCGGTCTGCTCTTCGAGAAATTCATGCAGGCAGACACTTCGACCACGCGCAAGTATGGCGGAACCGGGCTGGGACTGGCCATCTGCAAGCAGTTGGCGGAGCTCATGGACGGCGAGGTGAGTGTCGTCAGTGAAGAGGGCAAGGGGTCGGAATTTTCGGTGACGGCGCGCTTCGGGAAGCAGGCCGAAGGGGCGCAGCCCGTTGTGCCGGTGTCGGCTGATCTTCGCCATGTCCGCATTTTGGTCGTCGACGACAATGCGACCAGCCGGGAAATTCTGACCACCTATATGACGTCTTGGGGGATGCGGCCTGCCGAAACCTCGAACGGGCCTTCGGCGATCCAAATGCTCCTCCGGGCGGTGGGAATGGGCGACCCCTTCCAGTTGGCGGTTCTGGACATGCAGATGCCGGTGATGGACGGGGAGATGCTCGGCCAGGCGATCAAGGCGGATGCTCGGATCGCCGGAACCCGTCTCGTGATGCTCACATCGTTGGGGATGAGGGACAATGCCGCTCATTTCCAGCTGATCGGCTTCGAGGCCTGCCTCACCAAGCCGGCGCGCCATCAGGAGTTGAAGCGCGCGCTGTCGCTGGCTCTGATGGACAAGGCTACGAAGGTTCCGCAGTCGGCCACCAAGCGTCAGGGCACCAAGGATTTGCAGGCGCAGTTTGCCGATATCAAGGCCCGTATTCTGTTGGCGGAGGATAATATCACCAACCAGCAGGTGGCGTTGGGTATCCTCAAGAAACTGGGCTTGCGCGCCGATGCGGTCGCCAACGGCGCTGAAGCCATCAAAGAGTTGGGGACCGTCCCCTATGACCTGGTTCTCATGGATGTGCAGATGCCGGTGTTGGACGGACTGGAGGCCACGCGGCAGATTCGCGCTGTGCATGCACCGGTGCTCAATCGGGACATCCCCATTGTCGCCATGACCGCACACGCCATGCAGGGCGACCAGGAAAAGTGCCTGGCCGCCGGCATGAACGACTATGTTTCTAAACCGGTGACGCCGCAGGCATTGGCCCGGGTGCTCGAAAGGTGGCTCCGAAAGAAAGAACACGCGAACACGGGCACGGCCGGAAACGTCCGCCAGTCGGCCGCCGAACCGTTGCCGTCGGTTTGGGATCTCGCCGGATTGATGGAGCGCGTGATGGATGACAAGGATTTGGCGCAACAGGTGCTGGCCGGTTTTCCGGAGGATGTCGGACAACGGTTGCTGGCGTTGAAAGCCTGTTTCGACGCGGGCAACCTCGCCGGCGTCGAACGGCAGGCGCATGCCATCAACGGCGCCGCGGGCATCATCGGGGGCGAAGCCCTGCGTGCGGAGGCTTCCGCCATGGAGAAGGCGGCGCGGACTGGCGATCGGGCCGGCGCTGCCGCACGGTACCCGGAATTGATTCGGCGCTTTGAAGGACTGAAAGAAGCGCTCGAATCCCAACTGAAGACGTGGAGGGGCGACTCATGCGTGTCCTGATTGCGGAAGACGATCCGACTTCCCGGCTGATGCTGACGGCGGTACTCAAGAAGTGCGGATATGAAGCGGTCTCCGCCTCCAACGGTCTGGAGGCTTGGGAGGCCTTGCAACAAAGCGATGCGCCTCGGTTGGCCATCTTGGATTGGATGATGCCCGAGATGGACGGGCTGGAGGTCGTGCGCCGGGTCCGCGCGGAGAAGGCCGGGCTGCAGCCTTATGTGCTCATGCTGACCACCAAGGGCGAGAAAGAGGATGTCGTGGCCGGGCTTGAGGCCGGTGCCGACGACTACCTGACGAAGCCGTTCCATCCGGCGGAATTGCGGGCCAGGGTCGACGTGGGCCGGCGTCTGCTCGAAACGCAGGATCAGCTGGCCCGGCAGGTCTGCGAATTGCGCCAGGCGTTAGACGACATCAAGACCTTGCAGGGTATTCTGCCCATCTGCATGCATTGCAAGAAAATCAGGAATGACAAAGGGTATTGGGAGCAGGTCGAGGGGTATATCAGTCACCATTCAGAAGCGCTGTTCACGCATAGCATCTGTCCCGAGTGCATGCAAAAACATTACCCGGAGCCCTCGTCTGCTCCGGAGTGGTGACCGTAACGTCGGGCGGGGGCCGTGGACGATCCCGCCCGGACGCGTAAGCGGCGAATCGGCATCCGTCCCATTTGGCTTTTAAGTGCCGCCGCTTATCGGTAGACTTGCCGGCGGAAAGATGGGCTGGGAGAAAAGGACACGGTAAACGGCTGCGGGTTGAAACGGGCATAACAAAAGGGGGGGGCGGATGAAGGGGATGGCGCTTGTTGTTTTCGCGGTTTTCGCGGTTTCGGTTATTGATGCGGGAGCGGCCGGCTCAAATGACATTTTTCGCGCGGGAGCGGCGAAAGGCAATATCACGCCTCCATTGGGGGCCCCGATCATCGGCGGTTTCCATCCGTTTCCGGCGACGCATGTGCACGACGACCTGTTCGCCAAGTGTCTCGTGCTGGACAATGGCAAGACGCGCGCCGCGTTTGTCGTGTGCGATCTGCTCGGTCTTTCGCGCGGCGTGAGCGATGAGGCGCGGCGGCTGGTCCAAGAGGAGACCGGCTTGTCCGCCGGCAATGTGCTCGTCTCCGCGACGCACACCCACTCGGCGATCAGCGCGCTGGGTGGGCGGTATAATCTCACGCCCGAGCTGGACGACTACCAGAAATTCGTGGCGCGACGCATCGCCGACACGGTGCGCTGCGCGATCAACAACCTGGAGCCCGCTCGCATCGGCTGGACTACCGCGTCGGTGCCGCAGCACGTCTTCTGCCGTCGCTGGTTTCTGAAGCCCGGCACCATGCCGGTGAATCCGTTCGGCAGCACGAATGACCTGGTGAAAATGAACCCGGCGCGGGCCAGCGCGAATCTGGACCGGCCCGCCGGCCCGACTGATCCCCAGATCTGCCTGGTCGCCGTGAAAGCGCTCGACGGCCGTCCGCTCGCGCTCCTCTCGAACTATTCGCTGCACTACGTCGGCGGTGTGCGCGGCGCAGACATCTCGGCGGATTACTACGGCATGTACAGCGACCGTATCCAGCAGCTGCTGGGCGCGGACCGTCAGGATCCGCCTTTCGTCGCCCTGATGAGCAACGGCACGAGCGGCAACATCAACAACATCGATTTCACCAAGCCGGGCGAGAAACTGCCTCCGTATGCCCGGATGAGAACGGTCGCCGACGATGTGGCGCAGGCGGTCCACGCGGCGTATCAGCGTATCCTGTGGCGCGACACGGTCCCGCTCGCCGTGGCGTTCGAAGAGATCGATCTCGCCTTCCGCCATCCGACGCCAGAGCAGTGCGAACGCGCCAAAGGCGTGCTCGCCAAGCTCGCGCCCGGCGTCAAACCGAACACGCTTGAGGAGATCTACGCCGCGCGCACGCTGGAGGTCACTACCGCGCCGGAGCGCTGGCATTTCGCGCTGCAGGCCTTCCGTGTCGGTGAAGTCGGTATTGCCACCTTGCCGAACGAGGTCTTTAGCGAAATCGGCTTGGAGATCAAAGCCCGCAGCCCATTTAAGCCGACGTTCGTGGTTTCGCTGGCGCACGGGTATTTTGGCTACCTTCCGACGCCGGAACAGCACAAACTGGGCGGATATGAGACGTGGCTCGGCACCAGCCGGCTCGAAATCGAAGCGGCGCCGAAAATGGGCGATGCGTTGGTGCGCATGTTGAAACAGCTGGATGCGCCGGCACCATGAAAGGAGCGGAGATGAGCGTGGTAAAACGGATGGCGGGCCTGTCGCGCCGCGGTTTTCTCGCGGCGGCAGGAGGTGCCATTGCGGGGTGTTGCGCAGGAAACGGGGCCGCAGGCAAGAGGCGCGGGCCGCTGGTTACGTTCGGGATGGTCACGGACTTGCATTCCGCCGACTTGGATCCCAACGCCGGCCGGCATTACCGCGAATCGATCGCGAAGCTGGACGCGTGCGTGTCGGACATGAACCGGCGCGGCGTCGATTTCCTGATCGAATTGGGCGACTTCAAAGACCTGGGCGCGACCGCCGACGCGACGGTCGCGAATCTGCACGCCGTCGAAACGGCCTTCCGGAAGTTCAACGGGCCGCGGTATCATGTGCTGGGGAATCACGACATGGACCGGATCTCGAAGGCGCAGGCGCTCGCGGCGATTGAGAACACGGGCATTCCTCGCGACCGATCGTATTATTCGTACGACGTGAAAGGTGCCCATTTCATCGTCCTGGACGCGACGTTCCGCCCGGACGGCACGCCTTACGATTCCGGGAATTTCAAGTGGACCGAGGCGTTTGTGCCCCCGGCGGAACTGGCTTGGCTGGAGCGCGACCTCAAGAAAACGCGGCTGCCGTCCATCGTCTTCATTCACCAGTTGCTTGACGGCGACCAAGAAGTGTATGACGTGAAGAATGCGGCGGCGGTGCGACGCGTTCTCGAACAGAGCGGGCGCGTCCACGCCGTTTTTCAGGGACACTATCACGAGGGCAAGTATGCGAACGTCCGGGGAATCCACTACTACACGCTCAAAGCGATGGTGGTGGGCTCCGGCCCGCAGAACAACGCGTACGCCACCGCCGACGTGTATCCGGACGGCAGTGTGAAGGTCACCGGGTTTCAGCGCGCGGAGTCGCGGGTGTTCGCCGTGGGGTGACGCGCAAAAGGAGGAGACTGCTCGCATCCGCGCCGGGGCCGTCGCGGTCTGCCTGTATGAGATCCGTGTCGCACATCAACAGAAAGCTTAGCTGATATCACGCATGAATCCGAAATTTTCTCGTTTGCTTTGGATCGTTGTCCCCTGTCTGCACGTCGCGGCCGATCTGGTGCCGCTGGCCGATGAGGTTGCGCTCAAACCGTGGAGCAAAAAGATCAACACCTCCCTGTCGCGGGCTGAAGGCGGCGCGCTGACGATGGCGGTGCGCACCGGCGACTTTAACTTCGGCTGGTCGCAGTGCCCGCTTCCCGCCGGCGCCGTACCGCCGCAGGCCGCGGGCGTTTACGGGCGGTTCCGCGCCGCGCCCGGCACCCGGGGCCAGCTTGCGCTGATGATGCTCCTGCTCAACGGCAAAGAGACGGACTACTATGCGTGCAGCCAAGGGGCGCTTGCTGAGAGCGGTGGCGCGTGGATCGAGTTCTACGCGCCGCTGTCCGATTTCAGGCCAGACCGGAACGCCAAGGCACGGACGCTGAAAGCCGACATGATCCGAGCGGGTGACCGCCTTCAGCTGAATCTCAACAACGTGGTCGGTTCCAAGGCGGTCGCGGAGTTTGACCGGTTGCGCTTTATGGAAAAGGAAGAGGCCGAAACTATCGGCCGCGCGATCCGGCGCGCGTCCCTTGCCCGCACGCTGTTGCCGGATGCGCAATGCGCGGGTGCGCCGCATCCCCGTTTGTTGCTCAATCCCGCCCGGCTGCAACGCGTCCGCGCCAAAGCCGCGGCCGGCGGCGATGCGCAGGCGGCCTATGGTGCGCTGGTGAAGAAACACGCGGAAGGGTATTTGCGGAATTACAATGCCGCGGCCCCGCTTGACAAGGTCTTGAACTTCGAGCCGACAGGAGAGGTCAACGCCCATCAGCGCAGCGGACAGCTGGAGGGACGTCTGACATCGGCCGTGATCCCCATCGAGATTCTGGCGGCAGCCTATCAGATCACGGGCGACGAACGCTATGGCCGCCACGCCGCGAAGGCCCTGGTGAACGCGGCCCGTGCGCTCGATGCCGACAATGCGGTGCTCAACAGCGGGTTTTATTATACCCGCACCTTCTATGTGCGCGCGCTGGCTTTCGGTTACGATTGGCTCTGGCCGCTGCTTACGCCCGAAGAGCGCCGTGACGTGAAGACCACGTTGCTCGGTTTCGTGCTCCAGATCCATGCCGACAGTTGGACTGCGGGTTGGGGCCGCCGCCCGCTCCACCGCGTGTGGAACTGGAATCCGGGGCTGGTGAGCTGCGCGGGCTTGGGGATGTTAGCCTTGGAGGGTGAGACGACAGCTGCCGAGAAAGCGGTTCTTTTCGATCTGCGCAGACACTTGCGCGATTATCTCACGCTGGGTATCGACGCCGACGGCGCGTGCCACGAAGGCCCCAACTATATCGCCTACGGGATCGGAGCGGGTCCCGAATTCGCCGAATGCCTGCGTGAGCAGGGGCGCGGCGATCTCTTCACGGAGACCAACTGGAAACTGATCCCGCCCTGGCTGGCGGCGGAGATGTTGCCGGATCACCGGCGCTGGAATAACCTCTCGGATTGCGGTCATGGCCAAGGCCCGTCTCCCGTCTACAGTTACACGTGCGGCCGTTTGTCCGAGTTGTCACGATCCGCGGCCGCCGTGCCGGGAGAGCGCCTGTCGCCCTCGGAAACCCTGCTGGCATCCAAAGACTTCCTTTGGCAATTCGCGGAAACGCCCGGCCCGCGCTTGCTCAGTTACCCCGCGTTGGCGTCGCTGATGGGATGGGTGTGGGAGGAGGGCCTTGGCCGGCGGATCGCGTCTTCCAGCGCGCCGTCCGTGTTGGCGTATCTGCTTTTCCACGAGCCGTGTCCGGTGGCGAAAGATCCGGCGGCACTCCTGCCCGACGCACTGCATTTCCGGGGGCGGGGGTTGGCGGTTTCGCGGACGGGATATGGCTCAAACGACTTGCATTTCGCGGTGGAAGCCGGGCCGCATGCGGCGGGCCACGATCAGGCGGACAAAGGATCCTTCACCCTATACGGGTACGGGGCCGATCTCGCGATCGACAGCGGCTACGGCAACGACGGCGAAGCGCTGAAGAGCGGCAGCAGTCACGCCCATAACATGGTGCTCATCAACGGAGAGGGCCAGCCGATGAACTGGCATAACCAGAGCAGCGGCCACATCAGCGGCTATCTCCATGGCAGCCTGCTGGACTGGGTGCGCGTCGATGCCCGCGAGGCGTGGGCTGTCCGTTACGACGGCGAGTGGCGGCCACAGCCCGCAGCCGAACCGTTGGACAAGGCGTTGCGCCACTTCCTCTTTGTGCGCGGTCACGGTACGGTTCCACCCTATCTCGTGGTGATGGACGATATCCGCAAGGACGGCAAGCCGGCGGATTACACGTGGCTCTGGCACATCCCAGCGGGCATGCGTTTCAAGGCGGCCGCGGGTTCTTGGTCTGCCGTTCCCATGCAGCTCTCGGGATCCGTTCTTACGACGGCGTCGGGCCATCCTCAGGGCGGTGCGCGTTTCACCTTTACGGTGCCTGCTGAGGGCCGTTATCTGCTTGCGGGCCTGACCCGCGCGGGTGGCGAGGACGAGGGCAAGTCCGACAGTTTCTTTGTGGGCATCAATGGCGGTAAACGCGCGACGTGGAATCTGCAAAGCGGAAAGAACTTCGGCTGGGAAGTCTTTGTGCCGGGTGAGGCGGGCATGACGAATCTTTTGGCGCTCAAGGCGGGCGAGACCGTGCGCGTCGAGCTCGCCGCGCGGGAAGCCGAGGCGCAGCTCAGCAAGCTGGCCTTGATTCTGGCGGGAACGGACGTGACGCTTGCGCCGGACGGACAACCCGCGGGCGGCGTGACCCTCACGGCGGACGAGGCCGAATTAATGGATCCGCCGCTGTTGCGGCAACCCATCCAGAGGATGGTTCAGCGCGATGTGCGGCTGACGGTCTTTCCGGTCACCACCGATGCGCGTCTGTTTACGAACCAATGGTTCGCGACCTCGCGCGAAGGGATGCATCCGCGCTTGGCGCATACGGTCAACGCCGTCGAACCGCGTTTCCTGATGGTATTGGTGCCCGGTACAGGTGCAACACCGCTGCCGCAGGTGCGGCGTCTCGCGATGGACAAGGGTGTCGGTGCGGAAATCGTTTGGGACGGCGTGACGGATCAGGTCCTCTTCGGCTCAGGCGAGATGTGCCGGGCCGCCGATATGGCGAGCGACGGCCATGCCGCGTTCATTCGCCGCGAAGAGGGGAAGGTGACGCACGGGGTGTTGTTGGACGGCACCACACTCACGGTAGACGATGTGGAGCGCGTTAAGAAATCGGGCTCGCGTGTGGCAACGGATTTCCAAACCGACAAGGCGCGGTGACCGAGCCTTCAAGAAAGTCGCGATGGGTATGATGAACGGTATTGACACGGCGTACAAACCAAGCGGTCTTTTTATCAGCGCCGTGCCCGTCTTCGCCACGTAGGTTTGTCCGGCGCGCGCATCTCGCGGCTTCAGGTGCGGGCCGGTACGGAGCGGCGTTTCCACTTCCACTCCTCGACTGCGCAGAAAACGCAGGGTACGATGAACAGGGTGATCAGACTGACCGCCATGCCGCCGACGGACGGGATCGCCATGGGTTTCATGACGTCCGAGCCGCGGCCGGTGGCCCAGAAGATGGGCATCAGGCCGAAGACCGTGGTCGCGGTGGTCATCAGGCAGGGACGGATGCGCTTGAGCCCGGCGTCGATGGTGGCGGCGCGTATTTCGGCAACCGACGCGAACGTGCGGTCTTTGAAGACGCCCTCCAGATAGGTGGCGACGATCACGCCGTCGTCGTCCACGACGCCGAAGAGGACCAGAAAGCCGACCCACACCGCGACCGACAGGTTCACCCCCCAAAGGGCGAGCATGATGAAGCCGCCGCTGGCTGAGACCAGCACGCCGAAAAAGATCACGGGGGCGAACCACCAGCGGGTGAAGCCGAGGTAGAGCATCACGAACATGATGGCCAGCGTGACGGGCACGAGAATCCGCATGCGGGCCATGGCCCGGACTTGGTTCTCGAATTGGCCGGACCACTCCCAGTAGTAGCCCGCGGGCAGTTGCAGCCGCCCGTCCTTCAGAGCCTGACGGAGGTGGGCCTCCGCGTCGTTGACGACGGACACCTCGTCGCGGTCGCGGGTGTTCATGGTGACGTAGCCGACCAGGAGTCCGCGCTCGCCTTTGATCTCCTGCGGCCCCAGCACGGTCGTAATGTCGGCGAGCTGGGCGAGGGGCACCTGCGCTCCCGATGAGGTGGGGACATTGATCCGCTGGATGGCTTCGGCGTCCTCGCGGAAATCGCGGGCCAGGCGGATGCGGATGGGGTAGCGTTCGCGTCCCTCGACCGACTCCGTGAGGTTCATGCCGCCCAAAGCCATTTCGATGACATCCTGCACGTCGCGGATGTTGACGCCGTAGCGCCCGATGCGGTCGCGGTCGATCTCGATCTGGATGTAGGGCTTGCCGACGATGCGGTCCGCGACGATGTCGGTTGCGCCGGGAACCTCGTGCAGGAGCTGTTCGATCCTCAGGCCGATCCGCTCGATCTCGCGCAGGTTCGAGCCGTAGATCTTGACTCCCATCATGGCGCGGAAACCGGTCTGAAGCATGATCAGGCGCGTCTGGATGGGCTGGAGGAACGTGGGCAGCACGCCGGGGATGGCGGTCTTCTCCTGAAGCTCTGTCAGGATCTCATTTTTGGTGATGCGCCTTGTCTCGGGCCAAACCCGCGAAAGCGGCTTCCTGACGACGTCGGGCCAATCGGAGAAAAACCGTTTGACGCTGCGCGTCCGCCACTCGTCCTCGGGCTTGAGGATGATGATGCTCTCCATCATGCCGATCGGGGCGGGGTCGAGCGCCGATTCGGCGCGTCCGACCTTGCCCACCACGGATTCGACCTCCGGAACGCTTGCGATGGCCCGGTCCTGGGTGCTGTTGACCTGGATCGCCTGCGAGAGGGAACCCTGCGGCAGCAGCGAGGGCATGTAGAGGAACGAGCCTTCGTCCAAGGGCGGGAAAAACTCCCGGCCCAGGCCGGGGAGGATGTGCTTTTCGCGGATGACGGTTGTCCCCGCTGCGGTTTCGTCGGCTTGCTCTTTCGGGTCGGGCCGGCGCCAGCGGACACGGGTCTGCTCGCTGCCGTCTTTGTGCCGCAGGCGTTCCCAGCGGAGGTGGGCGAACTCGGCGAGCGGGCGAGTGATGGCGGCGTCAGGAGGCGCGTACATGAGCCGCTTGAGTTCGGCCGAAGCGGGTTCGCGGGCGAAGATGTTGATGAGGGCCTCGACCGGATAGAGGGTTTTCCCCAGGCCCAGCCAGACACTCAGACCGGCAAAGAGCAGGAGGCACGGAAGGACGAGAAATGTTTTCTTGTGTGCGAGGACCCAGCCCAGCGCCGGGACGTAGCATCTGGCGATCAGGCGCGAGACACGGTTTTCCTCCAGCGGCTGAAAGCGCTCACGGGCCATGCGGAGCACGCAGAGGGCGACGCCCACGCCGGCGGCGCCGGAGATCAGCCAGCCTTCGCCGGCCCCCTTGGCGAGGCCCCAGATGAACGCGAGATGCGTGACGAACGCCACGGACGCTCCGATGGAAACGGTCATCAGGGCGACGATGCCGTTACGCCACTTGACCGGCCGGAAGAGCAAGTAACAGAGAAACGGCACCACCGTGACCGCCAACACCACGGAGGAGCCGATGGCGAAAGTCTTGGTGAAGGCCAGGGGCTGGAAGAGCTTGCCCTCCTGGTCCGTCAGGAAAAAGACCGGGATGAACGACACGATGGTGTTAGAGACCGCTGTGATGATCGCTCCTCCGACCTCGGTCGCGCCCTCGTAGATGAGCCCGAAGTGGCCTTTCTCGCGCTTCTCCTCATCGGTCGCGGCGGCGATGCGGCGGTAGATGTTTTCGGACATGATGATGCCCATGTCGGCCACGTCGCCGATGGCGATGGCGAGTCCGGCCAGCGACATGATGTTGCTGTCGATGCCGAAGAGGTACATCAGGATGAAGGTGAGCGCCACCGCCAGCGGAAGCGTGGCCAGCACCGTCGCCGTGGTCCGGAGGTGGAGCAGGAAAAAGAGGATGACGATGCTCGCGAGCAGGACCTCCTCGCTCAACGCCTCCTGAAGCGTGGCGATGGTTTCGTTGACGATCGTGGTTCGGTCATAGAACGGGACGATGCTGACTTTAGAGGTCCGGCCGTTGGCGAGCTTCTTGGAGGGCAGACCCGATTCCAGTTGGGCGAGTTTGGCTTGCACCCGCCGCATCACCGCACGGGGGTTCTCGCCGTAACGCATGAGCACAACGCCGCCGACGGTCTCCACGCCGCCTTTGTCCAGCGAGCCGCGCCGGAAGTCGGGGCCCATCTGAACGGTGGCGACATTGCGCACGGTGATCGGCGTCCCGCCCTCTTGGCGGATGACGATCCGCTCGAGATCCTCGACGGTCTTGATGAACCCCACACCGCGGATGAAGGATTCGATGCCGTTGTTCTCGACCACCTTTGCTCCGACGTCGATGTTGCTCTTGCTGACGGCCTCGTAGACGTCCATCAGTGTGACGCGGTGCGCACGGAGTTTGTCCGGGTGGATGTCGATCTGGTACTGCTTGACGAAGCCGCCGATGCTCGCGACCTCGCTCACGCCCTCGACGGCGTTGAGCTGATAGCGCACGTACCAGTCCTGGATCGAGCGCAGTTCGGCCAGGTCGAAGCCTTCACCCTCGACCGTGTACCAGTAGACCTGGCCGAGCGCGGTGGCGTCGGGGCCGAGCACCGGCGTGACGCCGGACGGCAGCCGCTGCTGGGCCACGTTCATGCGTTCGAGCACGCGCGAGCGGGCCCAGTAATAATCGACTTCGTCCTTGAAGATGACGAAGACCATCGAGAAGCCGAAGCCCGACATCGAGCGGATCGTTTTCACGCCGGGGGTGCCCGTCAGACTCGTCGTGAGCGGGAACGTGACTTGGTCGTCCACGTCTTGCGGGCTGCGGCCGGGCCAGTCGGCATACACGATGACCTGCTTATCGCCGATGTCCGGAATAGCGTCCACCGGCGTGTTGACGACGGCGAAGTAACCGGCCGCGCACAGGCCGACGACGATGAGCCCCATCAGAAACGGGTTCTTCAGGCACCAACGGATAAGCGCATTGACCATATCGGCGGACCTCCGTTAGTGCTTGTGTTGCGCTGGCGCAACGGGCTTTTCGGGTGCGGGGACTGCGACCGTACCGTCTGCCGGCTTTTCAGCGTGCGGGTGTGAGGGCGAGTCGCCCATCAGTCCTCCGGGATAGAACAGACTCGGATGCCCCGTGACTTGGAACTGGCTGTCGATCAGGAACCCGCCGCGGGTCACAACGCGCTCGCCCTCGTCCAGGCCCTTGAGCACCAGAAGGCACTCGCCGGTGCGAGGACCCAGGACAACGTCGCGCGGCTCAAAGAGCCCCTGAGATTTTTCGACATACACGATCTTCCGGGTTCCGCTGTCCAGCACCGCGCTGACCGGCACGGCAAGCGGCGCCGTTCCTGCGGGGCCGGCTGCCGGCTGGGGCTTGAGCTTCATGTTGCAGACCGGACAGCTGCCGGGCTTGTCATACGTCTTTGGGCCCTCACACTTCATGGGGCAGGCGTATTGCATGGCGCTGGGGGCGTTCGTCGGTGCTGCGGGCGCCGCGACTGCCGTTGCGCCGGGGATCAGCGTCAGAGGCATGTCGCACAGCGGGCAAGCGCCCGCGAGGTCCTTCAGCACTTGCGGGTGCATGGGGCAGGAGAACTTGCCCTCGACGCCGGTGGCGGCAGCCTTGCCGTCGACCGCCAAAACCGATCGGATGACCGCGCTCACGAACATGCCGGGCTTGAGCGCATGGTCGCTGTTTCCGACATGGACCGGGACCCGGATGGTGCGGGTCTCCTCGTTAACAATCGGCTGCACAAACGTGACCCGCCCTTCAAAGGTCCTTCCGGGCAGAGCCTCGGCGGTCAGGTCCACCCGCTGACCGTAGCGCACCCAGGCGAGGTCATACTCGTAGATGTCCAGATAGACCCAGACGGTGTCGAGGTTTGCGACGCGGTAGAGCGCGTCACCGGCTTTAAAGGCGCTGTTCTGGACGATGGTTTTCTCGATGACGGTGCCCTGTATGGGCGAGTAGAGCGTGACGCGCTCGGCGATCTTCTTGTGTTCGACCAGCGAGGTGATCTGGGCCTCTGTGAGCCCCCAGCGCCGCAGTTTGAGCTTGGACATCTCCGCCAGAGGGCCGGCCTGTCCGCCCGTGCCGCTTTGGAGGGCGATGAGCAACTCCTGTTGGGCGACAAGCAGTTCCGGACTGTAGACCTCCGCGAGATGGTCCCCGGCCTTGATGTCGACGCCCGTGAAATCGACGAAGAGCCGCTCGGCGTAACCGTCGACACGGGCGGTGATCGTCGCGAGGGCCGACTCGTTGTATTGGATTTTGCCGACCGCGCGCAGTTCGCGGGAAAGCTCTTTGCGGGCGACCGGCGTGGTCTCCACGTGGGCCATGGCCAGCGCGTGCTCGGAAAGCTGCAGCTGGGGTGCCCCGCCGGAGCCGGTCTGCGCCGAAGCCGCCGGGATGAGGGGCATTTCGCAGATGGGGCAGTTACCGGCCTGCGCCAGCCGGATTTGCGGGTGCATGGAGCAGGTCCAGACTTGAGTGGCGGCGGGGGTCTCGGCAGCTGTCGACGCTTTGGGTGTTTGCCGCGACAGACAACCTCGGCCTATGAATACTCCCAAGAGCAATCCGACAGAGACCGAAAGAATGATGCGTTTTTTCATGGCTTAACCTTGTGTTCGTCAGGTGAGATGACGGTCAGGTCGATTCCAACGGCCCGCTCAAGACGCGCAGCCTGTATGCCCACCGTGCCCTCGCTCATGGCGGTCATCACTTTCGTGTTCAGCAAGAAGCGCTCGCTTTCGAGCAGGTCAAGAAAATCGACCTTCCCTTCTCGGTAACCGGCTTCGCTGGTGCTGAAGCGGGCCTCCGCTTGGGGCACAAGTTCGGTTCGGTAGATGTGGAGCGTGCGTTGGGCGGTCAGCAACTTGAAGTGTGCGTCTTGCAGGTCGAAGGCGCTCTGGCGTTCTGCAGCCTCACGCGCCGACAGGCTCGACGCTTGCATCCGTTCAGCCTCACGCACGGCGGCCTTGTATTTCGACTGCCAAATGGGCAACTCCACGCTGACGGTGAACATGAGCATATTGTCTTCAGACTGGATGTCGCGGTACTCCAGGCCGAGCTTGTAGTCCGGTAGGTATTCCTTTTCCATCAGCTTCTTTTCGAGCCCGTATCGGTCGATCTGCGTCTGCGCGGCGAGAACCTCTGGGCGGTTCCGCGCCGCCTCAGCAAAGAGCGCGGCGGCCTCGACCGGAACGCCGACCGCAGGGGGACGTGCGAGCGTCCCGAGGGGTTCGTCCGCTCTACGGTTGGACAGGGTGTTGAGCTTGGCCTTGACCGTGTTTTCTTGCGCACGCAATTCGAGCAATCGTTGCTTCAACATCGTGATTTCGGTTTGCGCCTTGATCAGGTCGGCCTGAGAACCGTTCCCGGAGGCATAACGGGTCTCGGCAATCTTGGCCATGCGCCTGAGTACGGCTTCCTCTTCGTGCGTGACGGTGATGACCTGCTGGACGGCGTAGAGGTCATAGAAGCTCTCTTTGACCATCATCACGACATCACGCGTCATGGCTTCGAGCTCACGCCGCATGCCTTCGGCTTCTTTGGCCGCGATGCCTTCCCTCAGAGCACGTTTGCCGAACCAGGGATACTCCTGCTGCACCATGATCCGTTTCTCGTTCGTGTCTGGCCAGTCACCGCCGTTTGCCATGTCCATGCCGCCATACGAAAGCATGGGGTTGGGCAAGGCTTTTGTCTGGGCGGGCCGCTCCAGCATGGCCTCCCACTTGGCGCGCAGGCTGGCCAGTTGAGGGTTGTCACTGACAGCCTGTCGGACGGCGGCTGTGAGGGTCACGTTGGTGTCCGCCGGGACTTCCAGGGGATATCCCGCGACAGCGCCCACGAGAAGCGCTGTGGCGCATGGTAATAGGAGCGGGCTGACTTTCATAAAACCAAATCCTATTTGTCTTTGGGCGGCTCGGCTTTGTCGAGGGTGACCCCTTCGGCTTCGAGCTGTTTCACGTATTTGGCCGGATCCTTTTTGATCTTGGCGATGCACCCGCCGCAGCAGACATAGATACGCTTGCCGTCGTAGTCGACGAACTGGGTCTTGTCGACCTCTCCGCCCATCACGGGGCATACGGTTTGCCGCTTGACCGGGGCGGCCGTAGCCTCCGTCGCGGTGCTCGCCGGGGCATTCGTGTCGGACGCTAATGCGGGGCTGATGGCTAACACCGTCAGCATACCCCATAGAACCGATCTTTGAGCTTTCATGGTGACGCCCTTTCGGTTGATTTCAAAGTAGATCACTTTTCATCGGCATTCAAGCTTATTTGAACCGGTTGTTTAATAGCAAAGGATGTGCCATGGTCAGCCATAATGTAAATAATTTCTATAGACCATATTTATTATTATGAAATCGATTCAACCGACAAATTTCTCTCGCCGCTACCGGCCAGAAAGTCGCTTCTGGCCGCGACAGAATGACGCGGCTTCGAATAAACGCGCTTCAAGGCGGTCGCGCCAGAATCCTCCGGGGCGGCCGTGGTTGCGCCGTTCGTTTCTCAGGCGAACAGGGAGCGCGCAAAATCTCCGTTGCGGCGGGCGTCGGCCACGCCGTTCTTCGAGGGGCTGGAGGTTTCGAGCACGATCCAACCCCGGTAGTCGATCGCTTTGATCGCGGCGGCGGCGGTTTCGAAGAAGGGCTTGTCCTCGTCGAGATATTTGGGCCCGTTCTTAAAGTGGATCTGTGCGATGCGGCCCTTGAGGCGCAGGATTTCCGCGGGCACGTCGTACCCCATGGATTTGCCGATATTGAAGACGTCGTAATAGAGGCGTATCGCGTCACTGCCGACCGCGTCCAGCAGCCGCAGGTTCTGTTCGGCGCTCAGCAGATTCTCGACGGCCAGGGTCACGCCTGCCGCCTGCGCTTGCGGGGCGGCGGCCTTAAGGCGCTGGACCACGGTGGCGAACTCGGGCTCTTTGATTTTTTTGTCGGACTGGAGGTCGCCTTTGCCGAAAAAGGCGACCAGGATGGTTGGGATGCGCAAATCCTTGGCGGCATCGATGCATTGGGTGAGCCAGGCGGGGCCGCGGGGGTCGGTGGCCAGCGGGAAGTTGTTGAGCAAACCCATCATGATCGAGCAGACCGGGAGCCCGGTGGCCGCCATTTGCGTCTTGTACTTCGCGCGCGTTTCGGCTTTGGCGATGCTCAGTTCGTCGGCTTCGGTGCCCGCGCCGACTTCGACGCCGTCGAGCCCCGCCTGCTTGGCCGCGTCGAGCCCGACGACGCAGGAGCCGAACGTGATGCCGGGGCTGGCCGCATGCGCCGCTTTCGGCCATAATGCGGCCGTTGCGAGCGCAGAGGAGGCTGCCTGGATAAAAGCCCTGCGTGTCGGATCCATGTGTTTCCCTCCCGTATTACGGCTCGACCAGCAGCAGGTCCAGCTGTTTGAGCGAGCCCTTCATGCTGACTCCAGTGACGGCAACCGTGATTTTCTCGCCGACTTGAAAGCGGCGAGGAAAGTCTGCGATCAGCGTTTCGGAAGCGATGACGCCATCACTGCCGATGTGGCTCGGCAGGGTGACGAGAAGCCCGTGCGTCGGGGAGACCGCTTTGATTTCGCCCCGCAACAGGCGGCTTCTTTTGCCCGCGACGACCTGGGAGCGGCGCACGCCCGGCTCCCGTAGCAACGGCTCGGTTGCGGGGGTGTTGGTCCAGACATACTCGGCCGTCTCGGGCGGCTTTTCCGCCGCGGGCGCAGTTGCCGTGTCACCGCTCTGTTTCTCCTGGACGGGCTCCTTCGGCGCCGGCACGTTCGCGAACGAAAGGAGATCCGATGGCGCGACTTGCGGCAAATTCGTGAACAGGGAGGTGACGCTCGGCGGAAGAAAGGCCGGTGGCCGGACCCACACGCAATACGCAGCGAATCCCAGAAGGGCTGCCATGAGCGATCCCAGCAAGGAAAAAACAATGATTTTCTTTCGGCGCATATGCGGTGTTTATCGCTTTTTGATCCCGGCGGCTATTTTCCCAGCGAATCCAGCACCTTCTTCGCCTCAGGCCAGGCGACCTCGTGCGGCGGGCGCTTGGTCTTGGCTGCGAGAGCGGCCACCACACCGGCCGCCTCGCCGGTGGCCACCGAGTTGCCGGTGACGCGGTAGCTGGCGTGCGCGACGAAGTCTCCGCTGATGCAGCGTCCTGCCATCATCAGCCCGTCCACGTCTTTTGCGATCAGCGCGCGCAGGGGAATATCATACGGCAGGGCCCGTGTAATGCCCCCGCGGCCGATCGTCTCCGTGTTGTTCTTTTCGCGCGTCACGGCGTGGATGTCGACGCCGAAGGTCACGCGGGCCACCGCGTCGTCGTGGCGTGCGCCCTTGATCAGATCGTCTTTGAGAACCCTGTAGCGCCCGTGGATGCGCCGTCCGTCGCGGATGCCGATTTGTTCGGCGGTCGCCACGATCTGTAAATCATTCCAGATTCCGCCGAGCTTGCGTAGGCCCCGCATGATCTCGAAGACCTCTTTGCGCGAATGCAGGGTCGCGGCGGTCAGGGCGTCGGCGTCATACGGCCTCACGCCGTATTCGTGATTGAACATCAGGAGCACCACGTTATCTCGCACCGGGAAAATGGTGGGCATGCCATAGGAAGGGTCGATGCCTGCCCGCTGGATTTCGGCCTTCACCCGCCGCGTGGCTTCCACGTGCCCCTTCAGATCGTTCTCGGACAGATAAGGTTTAAGCTGGCGCACATCCCGCACGACCGCCAGCACATTGAGCGTCAGCGGCTGGCACGCGCCGGTTTCAGGGTGGCCGATGTCCCAGCCGCAGCCGGCTTGCGCGCCGAGGTCGCCGTCGCCGGTGGCGTCGATGAACACGGGGGCGCGCCACGCTTCGCGTCCGGACTTGGATTCGGTCGCGATGGCGGACAGCCGGGGCCCTTCACGGTAAGCGGCCGTGACGCCCGTCTGCAAACGGATTTTGACGCCCGCTTCGCCGCACAGTTCTTCGAGCAGGATTTTCATCTCCTCCGGCTCATAGACGAACATGGAGGGGTGGCTGCCGTGCCGTGCGCCGCGCGCGTCGAGGCGGCGCGTGATCTCGCGCGCAAGGCCTTGTTTGTCGAAGTCGAAAATCCACGTCAGAAGGCCTGCGGTCCAGACGCCGCCGAGGCAGCCGTGGAGATCGAAAAGGCGTGTGCGCGCCCCCGCCCGCGCCGCGGTGATCGCGGCGGCCACGCCCGCCGGGCCCGCGCCGCAGACGATCACGTCGGCGTCATCGTGAAGCGGCACGTCGCGCGCCGCTTCACGGAAAAGGCCTTCCGGCACACGTCCCGCCGCGCCGGCGCTTGCGCAGCCCGCCAAGAGCGGAAGTCCCGTCGCCCCCGCCGCGGCCTGGAAAAAAGAACGCCGACTTATCCGGTTTGCACGGGCGCAAACCGTCTGCGATTTCACTGCCGAAGTCATGTTGCTATTATGCCTTGCCTGTAAAAGAAGTCAAATCCCATTTGCCGTGACGTGTGCGGCGAGCATGCCGCAGGCGGCGTGAATGTCTTTACCACCGCTGTACCGGCGGATAACGGGAGCCGCCAGGTGGGCCCGCAGGGCGTCGCGGAAAGCGTCGCGCTCGGCGTCGCTGGGCGGCATGAAGTGACCGGTCGCGTCGTTTACATCGATGAGGTCGATCTGGACGGGAAGGCCCCTGGCCCACTCCGCCAATTGCCGCGCGTCGTCTTCCCCGGTGTTGAAGCCGGAAATCATGGTCCATGCCAGGGTGACGCGCCGTCCGGTCGCGGCGTGGTATTCGACCAGCGCGTCGTGCAGGTCAGCAGAAGAACAGGTGTCCTCGACCGGCATGACGCTCCGGCGCTTCGCGGGGTCTGCCGCGGTCAGAGAGACGATCAGGCGGAAGGCATGCCCATCCCGGGCCAGCCGGCGGATGGCGGGCACGATGCCGACGGTCGAGATCGTGATCGCTTTGGCGGCGATGGCGAGACCGCTTGGCTCCGAACAGATGCGTGCAGCTTGGATGACCGCGGCGGCGTTGAGCAGGGGTTCGCCCATGCCCATGAAGACGACGCCGCGTACGGGGGGCGCCACGTCGCGCCGGATCTGGGCGATCTGCGCGATGATTTCCCACGCGGCCAGATTCCGCGTGAAACCCAGGCGGCCCGTCGCGCAAAAGGCACACCCCATCGCGCAGCCGACTTGCGAGCTGACGCAGACAATGGTCTTCGGGGAATTCTCCTTGTGAGTCAGCGGAATGGCAACCGCTTCAAAACGGGCGCCGTCGGGGGCTTGGAAGAGGTATTTGACGAATCCGTCGATCGGCGATATGCGCCGGTCGGCGACGGCCAGTTCGGGGATATACAGCGCGAGCCGGATACGCTCCAGCCAACGGGCGGAAAGGGTCGTGTCGTCGGTCGGCCATACGCCGTTGCGCAAGGCGGACGAGAGCAGCCTGCGCGCAAGGCGGGGCGTCATGCCCAGATGGGCATAACGCGCGGCGAGTTCCTGAGGGGTGAAATTGCTGAGCGGTTCCGGCATGCGTCCTATTTCATCTTTGACGGCAAGGAGGTGATTCGGCCCGCGCCCCGCTCGGCGGGCTTCCGCGAGAGGCCGAAGGCTGCGTTTCCCTTTTCATCAGAGCTCCTTGGTGAAAACGTCGCGATCACATGGCAAAGCTTGTGCCATACGCGGGAACTTGTCAACAGCAAGGCGTCTTAAAGTTCAACGTCCGACGGCGGGCACAGTTAAGCGGTTGCGAATGGGCGGAGGGTTCTTTAAGATACGGGGTGTCGATCATTGAAGCGTAAAAGGGGGGGCGACATGTTTTGCAAAGAAGCGGCGGGCCGGTACCGGACATTGCGGCAGTGCATGCGGGGCGTGGGGTTTGTGGCGCTGGTGTTCAGCTTCACGGTGGCGGCTCTGCTGGCCGCGGACGCGTATCGGTCCGGCCCCGCGGAGACCGTGCGCGCGGAGGTGCTCGAGCAGTCGTTGGCGCGCGGCCGCGCCGCGCCGCAAGACGCGCAGGCGGTGGCTTTCGCCCGGGAGCTGGATCGTTTGGCGCGCCGGGCTTATTTCAACAGCCTGACGTTCCGTCAGGGCGGTATGGCGCTGTTGGTGCTGGGGCTGCTGGCCACGGCCGGCTGCTTCGGCGTGGCGTGGCGGATCAGCCTCTCGATTCCCGACCCGCGGATGCTGGGGGAAGAAGATCCGGCGGGGGCTGACCGGTTGGCGGTGAAGGCGGTGCTGGGGGCGGGAATCGCGCTGCTGGCGGGAGCCGCGGTGCTGCAGGTCACGCTGGGACGGCGCGAGCCGTCGCCGGCAGACCGCGCGCTGCGGGTGAGCCTCAAAAATCCTGAACTCAAGCCGGGCGAGGAAAATGTTTGCCCGTGCCGCAGGGGTACGGCCCAGACCGCGCTTGCGGAACAGTGGCCTTTCATGCGCGGGCCGTCGATGTCGGGACGGTCGACGCTGACCAACCTGCCGGTGTCGTGGAACGGCGCGACCGGGCAGCGCGTCCGGTGGAAGGCCGAACTGACGCGTGGCGGCTCGAGCACGCCGGTCGTGTGGAAGAACCGGCTTTTCCTGACGGCGGGCGACGCCGCGGCGCGCACGGTGATGGCGCATGATGCCGAGACCGGCGCGCTGCTGTGGAAAACCGATATTCCCGACGGGGCCAAAGGCGGCGAGCCGTTGCCGGAGGTCGGCGAAGAGACCGGGTATGCGGCGTCGAGCCCCGCCTGTGACGAGGCGCAGGTTTATGCGGTGTTTGCCACGGGCGATGTCGCGGCGCTGGACCACGCCGGCAAGATCGTCTGGCAGGTGTTCCTGGGGCGTCCCAAGAACACCTACGGCCACGCCTCGTCGCTGGTGTATTGCGGCGAAATGCTCATTGTGCAGTGGGACCAGGAGGAGCACGGCCGCATTCTGGCTTTGGATAAGAAGAGCGGCAAGACGCTGTGGGAAACGCCGCGCGAGGTCGGGATGTCTTGGAGCACGCCGGTCGTGATGCCGCTTTGCGACCGGTTCGTGTTGCTGATCCACGCGAACCAACAGACGTGGGGACTGGAGCTGGCCTCCGGCAAGAAGCTGTGGCAGGTCGAGGCCGTGAGCGGCGAGATCGCGCCGTCGCTGGCGTGGGAGGGAGACGTCTGGCTCGCCGCCAATTGCTATTCGAAAATGGTGGCCTTCAAGCTGCCGCAGCAGGGAGATCCCCAGAAGCTGTGGGAGTGGGAAGACGGCAATCTGCCCGACGTGGCGAGCCCCGTGATCGCGGATGGACTGGTCTATCTCGTGACCGATGCGGGCGAGGTGCTGTGTCATGATCTGGCCGACGGCAAGCAGGTGTGGAGAAAAGAGCTCGAGGACGGCTTCTATGCCTCGCCGGTGGTTGCGGACGGCAAACTCTACGTGGTGGATCGCGTCAAGGGCGCATTCCGCGTGTACGCGGCGGGCCGTGAAGGGAAAGAATTGTCCGTGAATCCGATGGGGGATGCGGTCTGCTCCACGCCCGCCTTCGCGGGCGGCCGCATTTATGTGCGCGGCCGCACGTGCCTCTGGTGCGTGGAGTGAGGCTCCGGCTTATCCGCGCGCCGCGCCGAATTTGACATAGACCGGACGGTAGAGGCCGAAGGGCCCGTGGGCGGGCGTGAACTTGCCGCTGGCTTTGTCGTAGGCGTAGGACATGAGTTCGTTCGAGTTCTCATGGCCCAGCAGCACAAACTTCTCGCCGGGCATGAATTCGAAATCCCGCGGCGACTTGCCGACCAGTCTGGAGATGGCCAGCAGGGACATCTTGCCCGTGTCGGGGTCGATGTCATAGGCGGCGATGCTGTCGTGGCCGCGGTTAGAGCCGAACAGCTGTTTCCCGTCGGCCGAGATCTTGATGGCCGAGGCTTTGCTGTACTCGGTGAAATCCGGCGGCAGCATCGTCAGCGTCTGCACGTGCACGAAGGCATCGCCCGTGCACAGGAACGAGGAGATCGTGTTGTTGAGCTCGTGCAGCAGATAGGCGGTTTTCCGGTTGGGGTGGAAAATGATGTGGCGCGGCCCCGCGCCGCCCGCGCTGGTGATGGTAAGGTTGGCCTTTTCTTTCAAGCCTGAAGCACGCTCCTGAAAATCGTAGACCTTGACCTGGTCGATGCCGAGATCCACGACGCAGAGGTGCTTGCCGTCGGGCGAGACTTCCGCGCAGTGGGCGTGGGCCTTTTCCTGGCGTTTCGGGTCAGTTCCCCGGCCCGTGTGTTTGACCGTGACGGGCGGCGCGTCCGAGATGCGCCCGTCCTCCTTCAGTTCGAAGACCCCGGCAACGGCGTTGGTGTACTCCGCGAAAACGAGGGCCTTCTCCGCGGGATCGAGCGCCACGTAACAGGGCGCGGTAACGCCGATGCGCTTGTGATTAAGCGGCAGGAGGATGTCCCCCTTGATCGCGTACGCGGCCACTACGCCGTTCTGGGCGGGAGCGCCGTATTCAGGCATGCCCTGACCCGCGTAGAGGAAGGTGTTGCGCTTGGTCAGCGCCAAAAAAATGGCGTTCTCGATGCCGCTCACCAGGCCGATGGGGCGGAACGCGCCGGTCTCCGCATCGGTTTCAAAGATGTGGATGCCCTCTTTTTTTGCATCCGTGTAACAGCCGACATACGTCACGTACTTCATGGTGGCATCTCTCCCAAGGTCAGTTCCGGGTGTAGGGTATCGCAAAAACGCGGACGGGGCAAGGATCACAGCGCAAAACGTTCGTCGTGGATGCGGCGTGCGGGAATGCCCAATCCCGCGAGCGCCTCGCGCACGCCTTTCATCATCGGGGGCGGCCCGCAGAGAAACACGTCGCGCGACGAGAGGTCCGGCACCCGCCGCGCCAGCAGCGTGCGGTCCACCCGGCCTTTTTCGCCGGTCCAGGCGGGGTCGCCGCTCATGACGGGGGTGAGCGTCAGCCGTCCGCTGGAGCGCGAGGCTAGTTCTTCCAGCTCGTTCTTGAACACCATCGTCGCGCTGTCTCTGTTCGCATAAATCAAGAGGACGTCGTGGCCGGTCTGAACGAGCGTCTCGGCCAAGGACCGGATCGGTGTGATGCCGATTCCTCCCGCAATCAGCAGGGCCCGTTGCGTACGGCAGGCTTTCGCCGTGAACACGCCATACGGCCCTTCGATCAGCACGGGTGTCCCGGGGCTCAGCTCCGGGATGCGCCGGGTGAAATCCCCCAGGCGCTTGATGCTCAGCCGGAGACCGTGGCCGTCCGGCGGGCGGGATAGCGAAAAGGGGTGCGCTTCCCAGCGAAAGCCCTTCGCGAGAAAACGGACGATCAGAAACTGGCCCGCCTCTGCCCGGAACGCGTCCAGATGGTTTCCCCCGATGTGGACCGAGGTCACGTCGCCCGCCTCGGCGACGACCTTGTCGACGAAGAAGCGGTGCCGCGCCAGCGCGGCCAACGGCGCGCCGAAGCGATAGGCGAGAAAGGCGCCTGCCACGCACAGGTAGAGCAGGCACCAGTAGAGCCGGAAGCCGCCGTGTTCGGCGAGGTCGCCTCCGACGGCCACCTGGTGCGGGATTGTCAGCCCAAACGCGACATACAGCACCAGATGGGTCGCGTACCAACGCTGATAGGAAAGCCGCGCGGACAGAACCAGCGCGGACGTCACTCCGGCGGCCAACATGAATAGCCAGCCCGCGTTGGCGGAGAGGAGACCTTGCCACGACTTGATGAAATCGGCCGACTGTGCCCAGTAGCCGACATCGGCCTGCATCGCGTGCCCGAACGTTGCGAGCACCGGATGGGCCAGAAGCAGAAAAACAAGGGCAAACCCCGCCACGTGGTGCAGGCGGGTGAGGCGGTCCATGCCGAACGACCGCTCCACCCACCGCACCCGGCCGAGCAATGCGAATTGGAACAGAATCGCCAAGGCCGCCAGCAATCCGGTCAGGCGGGCCCACGCCAGCAACTGGTCCGGCGCACCTCCGACGAGGAGGTTGCCCGTCTCGTGGCAGATGTGGGCCCTGAGCCACACTCCCGCAACGATCAGGAGTTGTGCGCCGGCCAATAGAATCACGGCGGCCTTTTTCATGGCGGTCTATTTCACGGTTTGGAATTTCGTTTTCGGCGCGGAGCAGACCGGGCATTTTTTCAGGGCCGGGTTCAGGAGCTCGGCATAGCCGCAGATGTCGCAGACCATGAACTCTTTGCCCGCCGCCTTCCACGCGTCGAGTTCGCCGAGTGCCTGCGCGTACAGCTTGGCGTGCTCGACTTCAGCCATCATGGCGCCCCGGAACGCCTTGACCGCCGCCCCGTTCTTTTCGCTCTTGGCCAGCTTCATGAAGGCCGGGTACATGGTTTCCTTCTCATACGTCTCGCCGGCCAGGGCGGCTTCGAGATTTTCCTTGGTCGACTTCACCTCGGCCTTTTCGAGGGTCGCCTTGGGTTCCGCGCCGAGTTTGGTGATGACGGCAGCCTGCTTCTGGGCGTGGATTCCTTCGGACCGCGACGCCGCGCGGAACAGCGCCGCGACCGACTTGTAGCCCTCCTCGTCCGCCTTGGCCGCGAAGGCCTCGTATTTGGCTTTGGCGTTGGACTCGCCGTTGAAAGACGCCTGGAGGTTCTCCAGGGTCGATTTGCCCGCACCCGCTTCCGCCGCATTTAACATGCCCGCCAGACCCGCGCACATCAGCGCGACCGCACCCGCCACTTGCATCGTTCTCATACTGATGACTCCTTTTCTGGGACGCCTCACGTCCGAGGACGACCCGTTTGTCCGACAGGATCTTCCATGACCCGCATGAAAGACCAGATAAGTTAAGATTCATTTTCCCATAGTCGGGGTTTTTCGACAAGCGGGATTGACACCGCATTTTCCTTTTCTGTAAGGTGAACACATGAATAGGAGAAACTTCCTTAGGGTCGGCGGAGGTGCGGCCTTGCTGCCCGGGCTGCTGCCGCAGGCGTCGCGCGCCGCGGATGCGGCGGTGGCGCAGGGGACGACCGTGCGCGAACCGGCACGCGATATCCCGGTCGCTGAACAGGCCGACGTGGCGGTGTGCGGAGGCGGCCCCGCGGGCGTCGCGGCCGCTGTCGGCGCGGCGCGGCAGGGAGCGAAAACGCTGCTGCTGGAACAGCACGGCTGCCTGGGGGGCATCTGGACCTCCGGCCTGCTGAGCTGGCTGCTCGACTGCGACAACAAAACAGGACTGATGGCGGAGATCGCGAAGCGGATGGCCGAGCGGGGCGCCCAGACCGTCACGGCCGGCGGCAAAGCCACCAACGCCTTCGATGTGGAGGTGATGAAGCTGGCGCTCGAACAGCTCTGCGAAGAGGCCGGCGTGGAGGTCCGTTACCATACGCGCGCGGTCGCGGCGGTGACGCGTGACGGTCGCGTGACGCATGCCGTGACCGAATCCCGTTCCGGGCGCGAAGCGCTGTCGGCGAAGGTTTTTGTCGATGCGACCGGCGACGGGGACTTCGGCGCCTTGGCCGGATGCGGCTTCGAGCTCGGGCAAGCCGGTACGGGATCGACCCAGCCCATGAGCCTGATCTGCCTGGTGGCGGGGGTCTCCGCGCCGGAGATCAGCGCGTACTACAACGATCTGGACCACGCGAGTTCCTGGGCCGCGCCGAAAGACAGGCTGCGTGCCGCCATGGAGGCGGGCGGTCATTCGCCGTCATATGCCAAACCCTCGCTTTTTCGTGTGCGCGACGACCTGTTCATCTTGATGGCCAACCACGAATACGGCGTCAAGGGGACGGACGCGCGCGACGTGACGCGCGCAACGCTGCGCGCCCGCAAAGAGCTGCACGCGCTGGTCGACGGTTTGCGGAGCACCGGAGGCGTGTGGAAGGACCTGCGCCTCGTCGCGACGGCCGAGCAGATCGGCGTGCGCGAGGGGCGGCGCCTGAGGGGACTCTACACGCTCACAGCGGACGATCTGCGCGCGGGACGGCGCTTCGAGGACGCCGTCTGCCGCGCGACGTTCGGGGTCGACGTGCATGCGCTGGATCCCCGGAAGACGAAGGGTATCGAGGCGCAGTCCTGGCGTGCGAAGCCGTATGACATTCCGCTCCGTGCGCTGGTCGCGAAGGATGTGCAGGGCCTGCTCTTTGCCGGGCGCTGCATCAGCGGCGACTTCATCGCGCACTCCAGCTACCGCGTGACGGGCAATGCCGTGGCGATGGGCGAAGCGGCTGGCAAGGTCGCCTCCCTGGCGGCCCTCAGCGGACGGCTCCCGTCGGAGGTGAAACGGTCGGAATTCGCGTGAGCGGGCGCGGCCTGCGCCGGGCCTCTTACTTGACCCGCCTCACGACGGTGCGGGCGAGTTTGTCGTGCCAGCCTTGTTTGCGCGGATCGAAGATGATCCAGAGCAGGCCTGCCCCGAGCGGAAGCGCCGCGAGAAAGTAACCGAGAAAGCGGACGAGAAGCTGCCATGGCGCGGGCTTCCTGCCGGTCTCCGCATCCACGATTTTCGCGGAAACCCCCATTTTTCCGGGCGTCGCGGAGCAGATGAGCCAGAAAAGCAAAATGATGAGGCTGGGCAAGACGAACGTGTTCAGAAAATCGACGGGGCCGCGCACGGTGATGTCGCTTTTGAAATATTCGCGGCCATGGATGGCGTACAGAATCGGAACGGAAAAGAAAACAAACGCCACAACATCGATGACCCACGCCCAGAGACGGGGCCCGAAGCCGACATAGTCAGAAGGTTGTTTCTTCGCCATACGTGACTGCTTTGCTAGCGTTCTGATATCCACGGTGACGGAACGAGAATACCCCTGCGGGCTGTTTATGGCAAGCCCGTTTTTCAACGCCGCGGGCGGCGAAAAACGGTTTCGTGGTGCAGCGCGTTCTTGCCTTCCGGGCTCGACCTTTACCGGATGACCGGCCCCTGCTTGGGACCGGCGCCTTTAAGGTGCAGTTTGACCAAGAAAACATTGGAGGGAAGCCCGTTGTTGAAGCTGGGGAGCACCAGCGTGTGGAGCACCTGCAGGTCGATCTTGTCCTTGTTTTTATCGTAGTGCGTGAAGTGGTAGTTGTGTTCGGAATCCAAAAGCGCAAAAAGCGGGAGGTCCGGATATTGCTTGTGGACGTTCAGGACCATGGGGACCGGATCGGCGTTCGGCGCGGGAGCCACGCGCGCTTTGAGCGACAGGAAAAGCTGCGGCGCCCGTTCGCCGAAGACGACGGCGTTGTCCGGGACGATCTTGGCCAAATCGGCGACGGCTTTTTTGTGCAGGTGCCCCCGTTCCGTCAGCTCCACGACGCCCTTGCGCCATCGCGGATTCGCGGCCGTCCCGAACAGCAGAAGCGCGACGAGCAGGAGATGCCAGCGTATGCCGCGCCGGAGGGTCCCCGGCAGACACCAGACGGCGAAAAAGAGGAGGATCGAGCCCACCTGCAACACGAAGGCCACGTCTTTCATGGTGGACGGAAAGATGGAGGTGTATTTGTAGGCTTCCGACAAAGGGAGCCGGCTGAAGCAGAGTTCCGAGACGCCCAGGGCGGAAAGGAGAACGCCCGCGGTGGCCGGGAGCGTCCATCTGCGGTGCCGCGCCCACAATCCCATGGCCAGAAGCAGTCCGGCCCCGGTCAGAATATAACCCCAGTTGCGTGTCCAGACGATCTTTTGCGGCAGGTTATAGGCGTTCGCCAGATAGTCGTTGAGGCTCTCGGCCTGCGATTCTGAGACGTCGAACGAGTGGAAACTGGCGAAAACGAACAGGACGGCGATCACCAGCAGAGCGAAGGACGATTGGCGCTCAGGGCCTGACCACAGTTTCAAGTCGTGGCGGGCTTCGAGCCACAGGATCGGCATGAAGGCGATCACGGGGATGAAATAGTGCGAGTAATATACCGGCATGATCATGATGCCCGCCGCGTACAGGGGGGGCAAGAGATAGAGCAGGAGCCGCCCGTCCCACCGGATGGGCTTCTCGGTGAGCCGCCTGATGAGCAGGAGGGCGGGCAACACCAGGCACAGGGGAATCCAAATGCTCAGCAATCCGCCGCTGGGAAACCGCGGAAATGAGGAGATGCCTTTGAGCGTGGAGACCCAGTCAAAAGGATTGGGCAGGGGGTAACTCGAATCCGAAGCCTCCAGCAGCTCGTCGACGGACACGTCCTGCAAGACGGCGTCAGGGTAGACGAGCAGGCGGATCAAGCCATACTGGACGCAGCACGAGACGGCAAAACCCGCCAAGAACCAGCCGATGCGTTTCCAGCGGTTCTTCGCGGAGGCCGCCATCCCCGCGCCGCTGACGCCGAAGAGGGCCAGAAGCCAAATCGATTGTTTGACCCAGAGCCCAAGGCCGAACACGCAGCCGCCTAAGAATGGCCGAACGCCGCCTTTCTGACGCACGAGGATATAACCGAGCATGAGCAGGGAGGCCATCAGGGTGTCGTTGCAGACGGTTCGCGAATAGACCAGCAGAAGGGGGTTCAGGATGCAGCAGGCGCAGAGAGCGAAAGCGATCCACGCGAGCGTTTTGCGCGACAGGAAAGCATAGAATCCCAGCCAGGCCGCCGTGTTCAGCAGGAGCGGGAAGAAGCGGTGTGCCCACGTGGTTTGGCCAAAAATCGAAAAAGCGATCCACGTGAGCGCGTGCGAGGAGGGGCAAATGGCGTAGGTGTTCGGGTTGGCGCGGATGACCGAAATGAATTTGCCGAACAGCAACTTCTGTTTCCCTCCGCCGGAGTAGAACCCCTCGTCCGTCGCAAAGTATCCGTATTCCATCAGCGAGGGCGTGCCGCCGTCGCAGTCGATCCAAAGCCAGCGCGTCAGGACCAGCAGAAGGAGCAGCACCCCTCCGTAAAAGAGTCTCGAGGTCGCATTTCTGCCCAGAAAGAAGGCGGTCAAGCATGCCATACGTCAACTCACTCCTGTCTAAAGAATAATGCTAAAATCCGAATCCTATTTTTCTAAAAAATAGCACACTCGAAACGCGCGTTCAACCCTTGCTTGAAAAAAAACGGGGTAAAAGAGATTGCGGGCGCTGAAAGAACGTGAAAAGATAAAACCACAATGATTGCCAGTGTGATTTATCGGCGGCTTTGGCTTTATCGTGGCGTCATGACCCTCTTGTATACGGGACGATACCGCGCGCGGTTTGCGCGGGTCGCCGCCTTGCTGCGGGATGAGGACCAAGCCGTTTTGGAGCTCTGTTTCGGCGATGTGGCGATCGCGGAGTATTGCCGGGCGCACGGAAAAAGCTGGACCGGCCTCGACGTGAGCGCCGAATTTGTGGCCTACGCCGCCAAGCGGGGCTTCGATGCCCGCAAAGAGGACGTGGCGCAGGCGCGCGCGCTGCCCGCCTGTGACGCCTGCGTCATGATGGGGTCGCTCTACCATTTCAGAGAAGACCTTCCGGGGCTTTTCCGGCGCATCAAGGCCGCTTCCGGACGGTTCCTCCTTTCCGAGCCGGTCAGGAACTGGACGAACTCCCGCGGGCTGCTGAGGTTTCTCGCGAGGAAGGGCACGCGCATCGGCCAGAAGGAGGAAACCTTCCGGTTCGACGCGCCCTCGCTCATCGGGGCCTTGGACGAGCTTAAAGCGGGCGTGGGTTTCGATTATCGCATCGTCAGCGTGGCGCGCGACATGATCGTGGAGGTCGTATGGTTGAACTGAGTGTGGTCGTCCCCGTTTACAACAGCGAGGCCTGTTTGGAGGAGTTGGCCCGGCAGATCGCGGAGGCCTTGCGGGGGGTCTCCCATGAGCTGATCCTCGTCAACGACCAGAGTCCGGACGGCAGCTGGCGTGTGATCCGGCGGCTGTGCGAAAACGACAGGTCGGTCATCGGCATCAATCTGAGAAAGAATGCCGGGCAGGACAATGCCATCCTGTGCGGGATGCGCCGGGCGCGTGGCGCGTTCGTCGCCGTCATGGATGACGACCTGCAACACTCGCCGCACGATATTCCCGCGCTCCTCGAACAGTGCCGGAAGGGGGAGCTGGACGTCTGTTATGCCCGGCTTTTCGCGATGAAGGAGGCGTGGTGGAAAAGGGCCGGAAGCTGGCTCAACGGCAAAATGGCCGAGATCGTGATCGACAAGCCTGCGGCCCTTTACCTCTCGCCGTTCAAGGTCATGAATCGGGAAATCGTCGAAGAAATCATCAAATATACGGGGCCGTTTCCGTATGTGGACGGCCTGATTATGGGCGTGACCCGCAATCTCGGGCAGATCGACATTCCGCACAACGAGCGTTACCGGGGTAAGAGCAATTACACGGTGGCCAAGTCCGTCCTCGTGTTTCTGCGTGTGGCCACCGGGTTTTCGGTGTGGCCGCTGCGGTTCTCCTCGTATCTCGGCATCACGTGTGCGCTGTGCGGATTTGCCCTTGCCCTGTTTTACTTGGCCCAATACGTGTTTCTCAATAGCCGCGTCGAGGGATGGATCACGCTCGTGATCCTGCAGCTCGTTCTGGGCGGCGTGCTGCTGTTCTCGATCGGCGTGGTCGGGGAGTATGTGGGCCGCCTCTATCTGAACTGCAACGGGAAGCCGCAGGCGACCGTCAAAGAGGTCTGCGGAGGAGAAGCGATATGATCCCTTTTAACAGGCCGGCGGTGGTCGGCCGGGAACTCGAGCACATTGCCAAAGCCGTCGCGAGCGGCAAGACCTCCGGCAACGGGCCGTTCACGCAGAAGTGCCAGCAGTTTTTCGAAGAGCGCTACGGATTTACAAAGTGCCTGCTGACGACGTCCTGCACGGATGCGTTGGAGATGGCGGCCATTCTGGCCGACATCAAGCCGGGCGATGAGGTGATCGTGCCCTCCTACACCTTCGTCTCGACCGCGCTGGCGTTCGTGCGCCAAGGCGCGGCCATCGTTTTTGCGGACAGCTATCCGGACAATCCGAACATGGACGCGGACAGGCTTGAGCCTCTGATCACGGCGCGGACGAAAGCGATCGTCCCGGTCCACTACGCCGGCATCGCCTGCGACATGGGCAAGATCCTCGCGCTGGCGCAGAAATACGGGCTGCTGGTCATCGCGGATTCGGCGCAGGCGATCGACGCCTATTACACGGGCGATCTGTCGGCGGCGCGGTATCCCTGGCACCGGAGGCTGAAGCCGCTGAACCACAACTATCCGCTGGGGGGGCTCGGCCATCTGGGGTGCTTCTCGTTTCATGAGACCAAGAACATCCAGTGCGGCGAGGGCGGCATGTTGACCATCAACGACCCCCGTTTCATCCGCCGTGCCGAGATCATTTGGGAGAAAGGCACCAACCGCGCCGATTTCTCACGCGGTGAGGTGAACAAGTACGAGTGGGTCGACGTCGGCTCATCGTTTCTTCCGTCCGGCATCACGGCGGCGTTCCTGTATGCGCAGCTCGAAAATCTCGTGAAGATTCAGCGGAAGCGCAAGCTGCTCTGGCGAATGTACTATGCCGGGCTTAAGCCGCTCGCCGACGAGGGGCTCTTCGCCGTGCCGCGGATGCCGCTCTATGCCACGAACAACGCGCACATGTTCTACCTGGTGTGCCGCACGCAGCGGGAGCGCGCGCGCCTCGTCGCCTATCTGAAGGCCAACGGCATTCAGACGGCGACGCATTATCTCAGCCTCCGCAAATCCGCGTATTACAAGGACAAATATGCGGGCCCCGAACTGGTCAACTGCGAACGTTTCGTCGACAACCTGCTGCGCTTGCCGCTGTATTACGACCTCCAGCCCGAGCAGGTGCAGATGATCGTCGGCAAGGTGACGGCCTTCTACGGCGGCTGCGGGTAGCACGGGAGCCGCCGGGTTAGCCCGGAACCGCGGCGCTGATGCGCACGGGGTGGATGATCCGGTCGAGGACGTCGGGCGCGAGTTTGACGAGCAGGCCGCGGCGCCCGCCGTTGATGTAGATCTGCGGCAGGTCGAAAATCGTGGCTTCGGCGTATACGGGCAACGGTTTGCGCGTGCCGAACGGGCTGGTGCCGCCGACCAGGTAGCCGGTATGGCGCGTCGCGGTGTCGGGCGCGCAGGGCGCGACCGCTTTGACGCCGAGCACGCGGGCCATCTGTTTGGTGGAGATTTCGCGGTCGCCGTGCATCAGCACGATGAAGGGCTTTTTGGCGTCGGTCTCCATCACGATGGTTTTGACGGTGCTGTGCTCGTCCACGCCGAGCTCGTGGGCGGCGCGGTCGGTGCCGCCGTGCTCGACGTAGTCATAAACGCGGGGCTCGAATGCGGCCTTCGCGGCGCGCAGCGCGCGGATGGCGGTGGTGACGGGAATGTCCATGGCTGAAACAGAAACAAAGAGGCGGCAGGATTACCGCCGGAATGGGTTCAGGGTTAAAAAAACATATGCTATAGTATGCCGCATTCAGGCAGGTTTGGAAACGGGATTCGCAGGCGGTGAAACATGAAGCGATTCGATTTGAAGACGGTGGCGGACTTGGCGGCGGAGCTGGCGCGGATCGGGGCGCGGCTGCCGGTGAGCGAAAACCTGGACGTGCTGGGCGAGCCGCTGGCCGTCGCGGGGCGCCGACTGGCGAACCGCTTTGTCGTGCAGCCGATGGAAGGCGTGGACGCGCGGGACGGGGACGGCGCGCCGAGCGGGCTGACCTTCCGGCGCTACCGGCGCTTTGCGGCGGGCGGCAGCGCGCTGATCTGGTTCGAGTCCGCGGCGGTGGTGCCGGAGGGCCGTTCCGGCCCGCGCCAGCTCCTGCTGACGGAGGACAACCTCGACGTGTGGCGGCGGCTGGTCGACGAGACGCGGCGGGCGGCGCAGGCGGAAGGGTGCGGCGCGGTCGCGCTGATTCTCCAGCTCACGCACAGCGGGCGCTACAGCCGCCCGGAGGGGCGCTCCGCGCCGGTCGTGGCGCAGCGCAATCCCGCGCTGGAGAAGGCGCTGCCGGGGATGCCGCTCGCGGAGCCGGTGGACGATGACGCGCTGGAGCGGCTGGAAGAGCGGTTCGTGGCGACGGCGGCGCTGGCCGAACGGGCGGGCTTCGACGGCGTGGACATGAAGGCCGTGCACGGCTACCTCGTGGCGGAACTGCTGGGCGCGCGGTGCCGCCCGGGGCGTTACGGCGGCTCGTACGAGAACCGCACGCGCTTCCTGAAGAACTGCATCGCCGGGATGCGGCAGACGCTCGCGAAGACGACGTGGGTGGCCTCGCGGCTCACCGTGCTGGAGCCGTCAGACTATCCTTGCGGCTGGGGCGTCGCAGAGACGGAGGGGCCCTGGCAGGCGGATCTGTCCGAGCCGCTGCGACTGGTCGGCGAACTTTCCGCGCGGGGCGTGCCGCTGCACAACATCTCGATGGGGTTTCCCCGTTTTCAGCCGTTCATGAACCGGCCGCATGACCGGGCGCTGGCGGGGTGCCCGCCGCCGCCCGAAGATCCGCTGCGGGGCGTGGTGCGCTTCCAGGAGGCGGTGCGGGCCGTGCGGCAGGCGGCGGGCGGCGTGCCGGTGATCACGGCGGCACTGTCGTGGCTGCGGCACCTCGCGCCATGTGCGGCTGCGGGGCTGGTGCGCGAGGGCTGGTGCGACCTGGTCGGGTTCGGGCGTTCGGCGTTCGCGTATCCCGATGCGCCCAAGGACATCTTGCGGCACGGCGGGATGGCGCCGGAGAAGTGCTGCGTGACCTGCTCCATGTGCTCCCAGATCATGAAGGACCTCGCGGGGCGCGGCGGCTGCGTGGTGCGCGATTCCGCGATCTATGCGCCCGAATACCGGAAGGGGCGGGAAGCGGCGCAGGCGTCCCGAGGGGCCTGACCGGCCGCGCGGGTTTCTATCTGGCAGAACGGTCTGACGGAAAACCGGAAAACGGGGAATAAGCCGGTTAGAGGCCGATTTCTTGGGTTTTCAGCAGGGAAACCGGAATCATCGGCCCCCGATTTTACCCGCACGGTCGCCAAATTAAGCGCTTGCGTCGCGGATATAAGGTGATATGATGGTGGGCATTTTTCCGCCTGATTGTGCAGCCATCCGGCGTGTGTGACGGGGCGGGATGTTCATTAACTGAGGAGTAACTGAAAATGGCCAAGATCGATTTTGGCGGTGTTGTCGAAACCGTCGTTACACGTAAAGAGTATCCCTTGAAGAAAGCGCAGAAGGTTCTCAAGGATGAGGTCATCGCCATTATTGGCTATGGCGTGCAGGGACCCGCTCAGGCGCTGAACATGCGCGATAACGGCATCAACGTCATCATCGGCCAGGACAAGCGGTTCGCGGGCGACTGGAAGCGCGCGATGAAGGACGGCTTCAAGCCGGGCAAGTCGCTGTTCGACATCGAAGAGGCCGCCGAGAAAGCCACCATCGTGATGATGCTGGTGAACGACGCCGCGATCAAGCAGGTGTGGCCGCGCATCGCGCCCTACATGACCGCCGGCAAGGCGCTCTATTTCTCCCACGGTTTCGGATTTGTCTACAACAAGCTGACGGGCGTCAAGCCCAGCGCGGACGTGGACGTGATCATGGTCGCCCCCAAGGGCTCGGGCACCTCGGTGCGCCGCAACTTCCTCGCGGGCGTGGGCATCAACTCCAGCTTCGCCGTGGCGCAGGACGCGACCGGCAAGGCGCTGGACCGCACGCTGGCCATCGGTGTCGGCGTGGGGTCGGGCTACCTCTTCCCGACGACGTTCGATCACGAAGTCACCTCTGACCTCGTGGGCGAGCGCGGCGTGCTGATGGGCGCGCTGGCGGGCATTATGGAAGCGCAGTACGACGTGCTCCGCAAGAACGGGCACAGCCCGTCCGAGGCGTTCAACGAGACGGTCGAGGAACTCACGCAGAGCCTCATCCGCCTGGTCGACGAGAACGGCATGGACTGGATGTACTCGAACTGCTCGGCCACGGCGCAGCGCGGCGCGCTCGACTGGAAGCCGAAATTCAAGAAGGCGACGCTGCCGGTGTTCAACGCCCTGTATAAGGCCGTCAAGACCCAGAGCGAGGCCAAGCACGTCATCAAGGTCTGCGGCACAGCCGACTACAAGCAGAAGCTGGACGCCGAGCTCAAGGTGATGCGCGACTCCGAGATGTGGACCGCCGGCGCGGCGGTGCGCGCGCTGCGTCCCCACGAGAAGGCCAAGGCCAACGCCGACAAGGCGGCCGGCGTCAAGGGCCGCGGCAAGAACTAATCTTCGCCCTGCTGAAAGCCTTAAGAGAGGCCCGCCGGATTTCCGGCGGGCTTCTCTGTTTTTCGAGTTGAAGACGCGCATCCCGACCTGTAAGCTACCTGTATGAAAACCTATCTTCGGTTCGATAGCGTGGGTGGCGCCAGCGGGGATATGATCCTCTCCGCCCTTGCGGCGCTGGGCGCGGATATCGTCGCCATCGAGCAGACGATTAACGGCTTCTTTCCGGAGCGCCTCCATTTTCACCTCGACACCGCCAGCGCCGCAGGACTGAACGGCGTGCGGGTGTCGGTTCACGCGGTGCACCCTGCTCATCACGACGACCGCGAATGGCCGGACGCGCTGGAGCATGCGCATCACCACGGTGCGGCCCATGGGCACGGGCACCGCGGCCTCAAAGAGATCGAACATCTTTTGGAGCATGCGCCGCTCGCTGACGCCACGCGCGCGCTGGCGCTCGGCGTGTTCCGTAAACTGGCCGAGGCCGAAGCCAAGATCCACGGCAAGACGCCGGAGACCGTGCACTTTCACGAGATCGGCGCGTGGGACTCGGTCGCCGACATCGTCGGCGCCTGCCTCGCGCTGGACCAGCTCGGCGTGTGCGGCGTTTCCTGCGGGCCTCTGCCCGCGGGCATCGGCACGATCCGGTGCGCCCACGGCGAGATGCCGAATCCCGCGCCCGCCACGCAGGAGTTGCTGGCCGGCATGGTGGTGACGCAGACCGACGAGCCCTTTGAACTGGTGACGCCTACCGGCGCGGCGCTGTTGCGCGTCTGGTCTCATACGCTCGCGCCGTTGCCGGCTGAGACCACCGTGATCCGCAGCGCTTTCGGCTTCGGCGGACGGACGCTCAACAGCCGGCCGAACGTGCTGCGCGCCACCTTGCTGACGGAAGCGGCGGCCGGGGCCGTGGCGTCCGCGCCGGAACTGCTGGTGCTTGAGACCAATCTGGACGACTGCAATCCCGAATGGCTGGGCACGCTGACGACGGATCTTCTCGAGCGTGGCGCGTTGGATGTCTGGCACACGGCGGTGGTGATGAAGAAGGGCCGCCCCGGCATCGTCCTGAGCGTGCTGGCCGAGCCTGCGAAGGCGGCGGTTTTGCGCGAGTGGATTTTCCGCTCCACTACCACGTTCGGCATCCGTAGCTACGGGGTGCAGCGGGAGGCGCTGGCCCGCCGGTTTGAGAACGTGGCGACGCCGTGGGGCGAGGTGCCGGTCAAGATTGGCTCGCTGCGCGGCGAGGACATCACCTTTGCGCCGGAACACAACGCCTGCGCGCTGCTCGCGCTTTCGCACCACGTTGCCCCGCGGCAAGTCTACGCGGCGGCGCAGGCCTCTTGCCGGGCTCGGCCAGCCTGATCGGATCACGTCATGAGCATGCCAAGTTTACACCGGCACCATCACCATTCCCGCCATGGCTCCCTCGGCCATCGCGACGACGCCGAGCGTTCGCAGAACGGTTCCCGGCGCAGCGCGGTTTTGAAGGAAGGACGTGCGAGCGAAAGCGAACCCCTCTCTTCCGCACGCGGCGGCGGATCTCATCGGATGGGCTCCGGCCGTCGGGCGGGGCTCGGCAGGACAGCGTCGGTACTGTGTGTGATGGCCGCTTTTCTGGCGTTCGGAGTCGCGCTGATCATGGAGCTGGTGGCCTACACGCGGCGAGAGGCGGCGAATCCTTTCCTCAACGGCGTTACCGGCCTGTTCGCATTGGCCGCTCTCGGTGCGGGCTGCTATGCGCAGATCGTGCAGTTTCACCATTGGAGCCGACGCGTCCGGCACCGGCTCCAAGTGGGCCTCACGGTGACCTTGCTGACGCTGCTGCTGGTGGTCGTCAACGTCTACGATAAGGTCACGCCGCCGGCCGGTGACGCGCCGGCGGAGCCGGTTGCAGCGACGACGGCGGACGCTCCCGCCGCGCAGGAGGACACGTCGCTGGTGAAGCCCGGATGGTATGGAGAGTTGCAGCAGGACGGGGTCATGGCGGTGCTCGCCTCGTTTGCCGACAACGCCTCCGAGTCGCGTCAATTCAGCCGGCGCGTGACGAAGCCGGTCTCCTATGCGACACTGTCGGTGATCAATCTGGGGAGTCCGGTCCCGGTCGTCTTGAGATTCTTGGAAGTGGGTCTTCTGCTCGATACGGGCGAAGAAGTGCAGAGCCTGGCCGTGAAGCCGCTGCTGCACGCGGCGGGCGGCAACGAGAGCTTGGCCCGGCGCCTGACCGCGCCGCAGACGCTTGGGACGGGGGCGATGCTTCCCGATATTCCGGTCTGTCTGGCCCCCGGGTTCCGGTGGGAGCGCGTGCGCGGCGTGAAGCTGAATCTCAACGCCCGGGACGTTGTCATTCCGGGGCGCATGATGACCGCGGACGAAAAACGCCTCCTGCTGGAGAAGACGACCGCTTCCAAGCCCTCTTCCGTTTCCTCCAACGTTTCCGCCGAGGCGTGGTTCAAAGACCTGTGATGCCGAGCCGCCGGTCGAAACGCGGGCCGTTCCGGAATGGCCCGCTGCGCGATTCGGGCAAGGCAAGTCGACAAGCCCTTCCTGTTGCCGAGCCGCACCGGAAAACGTATAATACGTCTATGAAATGTTTATTTTTTATGGCGGCGGCCTGCCTGCTGGGGACCATGGCAACGCAGGCTGCGGGGATTAAGCTTTGTTTCGAGGCGGAGACGGCGGAGCGCTGCGAAGCGCCCATGGCGGTCGTATCGAACGGTGTCGCGGGGGCCTCGGGTGTCTATCTTGAGATTCCCGAGGGGGCCGGGAATCCGCCCAAAGTGGAGGCGGGCAAAGCCGTGTATTCGTTCGACGTGCCGGAAGACGGTGTCTTCACCCTGTGGTGCCGCGTCTGGTGGGAGGGCGAGTGCAGCAACTCGTTCACCGTGACTGTCGACGGGCAGCCCGCTTTTCTCTTCGGCGAAGACGCCACCTATAAAGTGTGGCACTGGGTCCGGTATCCCGTGTCCCGCACCTCTGCACCCGTCAAGCTCGCAAAAGGACGGCACGCGCTGACCTTCCGTAACCGCGAGGACGGCGTGCGGCTCGATCAGATCCTGCTCAGCGCGGACAAGCGCTTCGTTCCCGTCGAGACCGAGCCCACGGGTACGCGCAAATGACGGGGCAGCGCCTCCATACGCTGCTCCAGTCGGCCTTCCGGTGTGGCGTGCTCGTCACGCTGTGCGTTGCTCCGACCCAGTGGTCGCTCGAGCCCCGCCCCAAGCTTCATCTTTCGCCGGCCGACCTGTCGCTCGCCGCCACCGCCGGCATCTGGTTTCTTGACCTTTTGGCGTGCCGCGACTGGCGGCGTCTGCTGCGGCTGCCGCCGTGGCCCCATCTGCTTTTTGTCGCCTGCGCGGCGCTCTCGGTGCTGGTCGCGGCGGACAAGGGGGCGGCGCTCAAGGACCTCGTCCAGTATGTCGAGTATTTCCTCGTGGGCTCGATGCTCTTCGGCGCGTATCTGCGCGACGGGGACCGGCTGGCCGTGCGGCGGGCGCTGACCCTGCTCGGGTGCGTGACGGCCGCGGTGCTCGGCCTCGCGCTGGTCCACTATTTCGCGGGGGGCGAGGACCCTCTTTCTGTGCGCGGCTCGTTCGGCAACCGCAATGTGCTCGGCGGTTTTCTCGCGCTGGCGCTTCCGCTTTGCTTCGCGGGCGTGCTGGGCGCGCGCGGCTGGCCGCTGAAGACGGCCTGCGCGGCGATGCTGGCGGCCGGGCTGGCCATCGACCTCTCGGGAGCCTCCTATTTCGCGGTTGCCGGGGCGGTCGCCTGCATGGCGGCGGCCTGTGGACCCAAACTGTTTGTGCCGGTGGCCGCCGGCCTGATCCTGTGGCAGAGCGTGGTGCTGCCGCGGCTTCCGCGCGAGAACGACCTCGTCCATTTTCAGTCCGTGGCGCTTTACGACGGTAGCGGCCAGGCCGGGCGACGGTATCCCGACTGGCAGGCTGCGGCCAGCATGACGCTGACCCATCCGTGGCTGGGCGTCGGCCTCGGCAACTACCAGAAACACGTCGGCCAGTATTACGACCAGGTTCCGCGTCAGACGGGGCCTTCGGAGCCCGACATCCAGAACCTGTATCTGGTGCTGGCCGCCTCGTGCGGATTGCCGGCTCTGCTCGCCTTTCTCGCGATGTTCGTGGGCGCCGCGTGCGCCGCGGCTCGGGCCGTTCTCGCGCGGCGCGGTACGCCCCGCGCCGCTTTGGCCGCGGGCGTGCTGGGCGCGCTGGCCGCGTTTGCCGCCGCGGCCGTATGGCACCCGCTGTTGGTGCGTGGCATCGGGCTCCCGCTCGTTTTCCTGTTCGCGCTCGCGCAACATCTCGCACAATCGGAGGCAGACGATGGCATCTAACCCGACACAGGCTCCGCGCATTTTCGAACTTCCGGTGCACAAGGTCCATACCCGCGTGCTGCGTTTCCTTGTGCGCCTCGTCAAGCGGCCGATCGAAAGCGTCAGCGGCCTGCGTGCGGCGGACCGCATCTATGCCCGCGCGTGGAAGATGCCGAAGGAGATCCCTTTCTGCGACCGCGCCCTGCAGGCGGTCGGCGTCCGCACCGATTTCTCGGAGGAAGAGCTGGCGTGTGTGCCGAAAGAGGGGCCGGTGGTGGTGGTGGCCAACCATCCCTTCGGCGGCATCGAGGGCGTGATTCTGCTCGCGCTTCTGCGGCGCATCCGGCCCGACGTGAAGGCGATGGCCAACTACCTGTTGAGCGCGATCCCCGAGATGCGCGACGATTTCATCTTCGTGGATCCCTTCGCCTCGAAGAATTCGGCCAAGGCAAATTTGCGTCCCATCAAGGAGAGCCTGGGGTGGCTCAAAGACGGGCACCTGCTCATCGTCTTCCCTTCGGGCGAGGTGTCCAGCTTCGACCGCCGCACGCTGCGGGTGCGCGATCCCGCCTGGAGCGCGAGCATCGCCGCGCTGGCGCGCAAGACCAACGCGACCGTGGTGCCGATGTTTTTTCCGGGGCGCAACAGCCTCTTCTTTAATCTGGTCGGCCTGATCCACCCGCGTTTCCGGACCTCGCTGCTGCCGCGCCAGATCGCAAACAAGAAGGGCCGCATCTTGACGGTCCGCATCGGCACGCCGCTCACCGCCAAGGCGCTCGAGCCCTTCTCGATGGACGACGTGCAGCTCATCAAGTACATGCGGTTCCGCTCTTACCTGCTGGCTGAGCGCGAAACGCACCGCACGCGGCGTTTCATCTCTCTGCATCCGCCGATGATGCCGCCCGACCCCGTCATCGCGCCGGTGCCCGCCGAGATTCTGGCCGCCGAGATCGGCCGGTTGCCCGAAACCTGTAAGCTGATCGCTGCCGGAGATTTCGCGGTCTACATCGCCGCCGCCCGGCAGATTCCGTCGTGCCTGCGCGAGATCGGCCGCCTGCGCGAGGCCACCTTCCGCGCGGTGGGCGAGGGCACCGGCAACGCGATCGACCTCGACGCGTTCGACGATTACTACAACCACCTGTTTATGTGGAACACGGTGCGGCAGGAGATCGTCGGCTCCTACCGGCTTGGCCTGACCGACAAGATTTTGGCCGACCGTGGCGTCAAGGGACTCTATACGCGCACGCTCTTCAAGTTCGACGAGCGGCTGATGGAAAAGATCCCGCCGGCCATCGAGATGGGGCGCTCGTTCATCCGGACCGAATACCAGAAGGCCTACACGTCACTCTTCCTGCTCTGGAGGGGCATCTCCGCCTTCATCGGCCGCAATCCGCACTACCGCGTGCTTTTCGGACCGGTCAGCATCACCAACGAATACCGCGAGGCCTCGCGCTGCATGATCCTCGCTTCGATGCGCCAGACCTGCATGGCGGATGACCTCGCGTATCTGGTCAAGCCCAAGTTCCCGCCCAAGCCGCCCAAGCGTTCAGAGTGGTGCCTCAAAGAGTACATGGAGTATTTGAACGATATCGACCAGGTGGCGGGGTATGTCGCGGAGATCGAGCCCGACGGCAAGGACATTCCGGTTCTGTTGCGCCAGTACTTGAAGCTGAGCGGCAAGCTGCTTTCCTTCAACGTGGATCCGGAATTCAGCTCGGTCGTGGACGGCCTCATCATGGTGGACCTCTCGCAGTCCAGTCCCAAGACGTTGCGCCGCTACATGGGCAACGAGGTCGCCGAGGCCTACTTCAAGTACCACGGCATCACGGAAACGGCGTAGGAAAGCTATGCTCACCCATCTTTCAGTCCGCAATCTCGCCATCGTCGAAGAGGCCGAAGTCGCCTTCGGCGCGGGGCTCAACATCATCACCGGCGAGACCGGCGCGGGCAAGTCCGTGCTCATGGGCGCGCTCGATCTGGTGCTCGGCGGGCGCGCCGACAAGTCGGCCATCCGCGAAGGGGCCGCCGAGGCGTGGGTCGAGGCGTCCTTCAGCCTCGCCGACACCCGGGCCGTCGACGCGCTGCTCGATGCGGGCGGGTTGCCGGTCTGCGAGGAGGGCGCGCTGCTGGTGCGCCGCTCGGTCGCCGCCTCGGGCGCGGGGCGCTGCCTCGTGAACGACACGCCCGCGACGGTCCAGACCCTGCGCCGGCTCGGGAGCCTGCTCGTCGATATTCATGGACCTTACGACCACCAGTCGCTGCTCGATCCCGATTTCCAGCGCGACGTGCTTGACGCCTACGGGCACTGCGCGCCGCAGCGTGCCGCTTACGCCGACGTGTGGCAAACGTTGAAAACCCTGGAGGCGCGGCTTGACGCGCTGCAGGGCGACTCCTCCGACATCGTCGCCGAGATCGACCGGCTCCAGTTCATCGTGGACGAGATCACGCGGGCCGGCCTCACCGATGCCGATGAGACCGAACTGGTCGAGCAGCACGCGCAGGCCGCGAACGCCGAGCAGATCCTTTCCCTCGGCGCTTCCGTCGCAGGGGCGCTCACCGACGGCGAGAATTCGGCGTTCGATCTGCTCGCCAACATTCAGGTCCAGATCGCGGAGCTCGCGCGCATCCTGCCCGAGGCCGCCGCGTGGCGAACCGAGGTCCAGGGCGCGGCGGTGCAGCTCCAGGAGCTCGGGCGCGCCGTCAACGACCGGCTGAGCCGGATCGACGCCGACCCCGCACGTTTGCAGCAGCTCGAAGAACGCATGGCGCTGGTGCAGCGCCTCAAGCGAAAATACGGACATACGGTCGGCGACGTTCTCGCGGCGCTGGGCAAAAACCAGGACCGGCTCAACGATCTTGCGACGCGCACCGAGCAGGTGGAAAAAATCCAGAAAGAGATCGCTTCCGTTTCCGCGAAGCTGGCGGAGAAGGCCGCGGCCCTCACCAAGGGCCGCACGCAGGCGGCGGGCAAACTCGCGCGCGCCATTACGGCCGAACTGCACGACCTCGGCTTTCTCAAATCCGGTTTCGCGGTCGACCTCGAGGCCTGCGCGCCGGGACCGCACGGCGCGGATGTCGTCTCGTACGGGTTTGCGCCGAATCCGGGCGAGCCGATGCGCGCGCTCAAGGCGATCGCTTCCAGCGGCGAGATCGCGCGCGTCATGCTCGCGGTCAAGGCCGTGCTGGCCTCGCACGACAGCATTCCGGTTCTGGTGTTCGACGAGATCGACGCCAATATCGGCGGCGAGGTCGGGCGTGCGGTCGGCCAGAAGCTGCGCCGCGTGGCGGAGACGCATCAGGTTATTTCGATCACGCACTTGCCGCAGTCCGCCGTTTACGGGCGCCACCATTTCGTGGTTTCGAAAGAGGTGGTCAAGGGGCGCACCAAGATGCGCATCGAGATTCTGGACGAACCGCGGCGGGTCGATGAGATCGCGCGCATGCTGGGCGGCAAAGGGCTGACCAGTGTGATCGAGAGCCATGCGCGCGAACTGCTCGCTTCCGCGAAGTGAACGGGCGACCGTTCCAACAGGGTGTTCAACAAGGGGGGGATTGCAATGAGAGGTTCCGTTCCTGTTTTTCTGCTGGCATTTTCTGCGGGGCTGTCGTCGGCCGCGCCCGCGGCGCTGACGCTCGCGGGCGATTGGCAAATCAAGGTTGAGTCGGATGGCATCGCGGCGACGGTGACGGTGGACGCGCCCGATGTGGTCAAGGTGGCGGTTGAAAAGATCGCCGCGTTGCCGGTTTACAACCCCAAGGCGGCGCAGTATGCGCGGGGCGCGAAACTGGCCGGGGTGCGGGCGCAGGAGTGTTCGGTCCGGCATGCGCTGGATCCCGAGTCGCTGGTGGTGCGGCCGGCGCCGGATGCGGCGGCGTACGTGCGCGGCAAGGACTATGAGGCCGAGTTGACGTGGGGGTGTGTGGGCCGGCTGGAGGGCGGGGCGATCGGCGCCTCGACGCCGGTCGTGGTGAGCTACGCCTACGGCACGATGCGGCTGGACGCGGTGGTGCTGACGGCCGACAAGAAGGCCGTCTTGCGCAAAGGCGTGCCGCATGTCTCTCTGCCCGAAGCGCCGGCAACGGCGCCGGGGGAGACGCGGCTGGCCAACATCTGGGTGACGCCGCGGCTGACGAAACTGGCGGAGGAGAATCTGTTCCCCGTGCTTGAGGGGGCGTATCCCGAACCGCCGAAGGCCTCGCCGACGGCGGCGGAACGGCTCATACCCAAGGCGATGGCGAAGCTCAACGCGGGCGGCGCGCTGCGCATTTTGGCGTGGGGCGACAGCGTGACGGCCGACGGGTTTTTGCCCGAGCCCGAGAAGGATCGCTGGCAGGCGCAGTTCGTGCGGCGTCTGAAGGCGCGCTATCCGCAGGCGCAGATCGAGCTGATCACGGAGGCGTGGGGCGGGCGCAACACCGACAGCTACCGCAGGGAGCCGCCGGGCAGCGTCCACAACTACAAGGAAAAGGTGCTGGATGTGCGGCCGGATCTGGTCATCTCGGAGTTCGTCAACGACGCGGGGCTCAGCGAGGCCGCGGTGTTTGAGCGCTACGGCCGCATCCGCGACGAGTTCAAGGCGGTCGGTGCGGAGTGGATCATCCTGACGCCGCATTACGTGCGGCCGGACTGGATGGGGCTGACGTCCGAGAAGGGGATCGATGAGGATCCGCGGCCCTATGTGAAGGCGCTGCGGAAGTTCACGGCGGAGAACAACCTCGCGCTGGCGGACGCGTCGCTGCGCTACGGGCGTCTGTGGCGGCAGGGTATCCCCTATTCGACGCTGATGATGAACAACATCAATCACCCGAATCCGTTCGGCATGGGACTCTTCGCGGACGCGCTGATGGCGCTGTTCTCGTGATGCGGCCTCGTCGGGACGGGCTGCAAAACGGCGGCAGGCGCGGAGCGATGAAAGTCGGGATGAAAACAACGGGCAAGGAGATATTGTGACGCGTGAGACGGGGCTGAGGCTGGTGAAGGGCGCTGCGGCGGCGATGAGCGGCCTGCTGCTGTGGGTGGCGTTCCCTCCGCAGGCGCAGTCGGACAGCGCGTGGATGGCGCTCGTGCCGCTGATGCTGGTGATCCGCCACAGTGCGCCGCGGGCGGCGGCGGGATGGGCGTGGCTGGCGGGGCTGGTCTTCTGGGTGCTGACGCTGAGTTGGTTCCCCGCGATCATCAAGAACGGCGGGCCGTGGCCGCTGGTGGTGTTGGGGCAGGCGGGGCTGGCCGCGTGGTGCGCGGCGTTTCTGGCGCTTTTCGCGTTCGCTTCGTCCCGCGCGTGGCGATGGGCGGGCGCGGCCCCCGGATGGCGGCGCGTGGCCGCGGTGGCGGCGCTCGACCCGCTGATGTGGGCAGGCTCGGAAGTGGCGCGCGGATGGCTTTTTTCGGGGTTCGCTTGGAACTTCCTCGGGGTGAGCCAAGTGTCGAACCTGCATCTGATTCAGACCGCGTCGGTGGCCGGCGTGTATGGCGTTTCGGCCCTGCTGGTGCTGGGCAACGGCGCGGTGGCGAGCGTGCTGGAGCGCGCGGCAACCCCCTTTGTGGCGCGCTTGAAACGGGGCCCGGAGAGAGTCGGGCCGAGAACGGGTTTCGGCGGCCGGCTGTTCCGTTCGGCGGAGACTTTTCTGCCGCTGGCCGCGGTGATGGTCTGCTGGTACTGGGGCATGACGAGGACGCTGGCGTGGCGGCGGCAGGAGTGCCAGGCCGCTTCGTGGCGGGTTGCGCTGGTTCAGCCCAATTCGCCGTGCGTGTTCGCGATCAACGACGATGCGGTGCGCTCGCAGCAGGAACTGCTGGTGAACCAGACGCGTCTCGCGGGGGCGGCCAAGCCTGACCTCGTGGTGTGGCCCGAGACGGCGGTGCTGGGATCGGTGCCCTACGAGCCGGAGACGATGAAGGTGATCCGCGAGGGCGCCGAGGCGGCTGGCGCGCCGCTCTTGACCGGGGCGCTGGAGGTCGAAAAGACGGCGGTGACGCCCTCCGCGCCCGAGGGCCTGTTCTTTTACAATGCGGCCTGGCTCTTTTCTGTGACCGGCGAGCCGATGGGGCGTTACCGCAAGCGACACTTGGTGCCGTTCGGCGAGTATATCCCCTTGGACAAGACGATTCCCTTTCTCCAGCGGCTGGCGCCGACGGGGGTGAGCTGCACGCCGGGGCGTGACCCGGGCGTGTTGCATGTGACGCGGGCGGCGGGCGAGGTCTTGAGTATGGGGCCGCTCATCTGTTTCGAGGACACGGTGCCGTCGCTGAGCCGCGGGGCGGTGCGGGCCGGCGCGCGGCTGCTGGTGCTGATGACGAACGACGCGTGGTTCAACGGATCGATCGAGCCGGTGCAGCATTTGAGCCAGTCGGTGTTCCGCGCGGTTGAGAACGGGGTGCCGCTGGTGCGGGCGGCCAACTCGGGGGTGTCGTGCGTGGTGGATGCGGTGGGGCGGGTCAAACGGCTGGAGTCCGGCGGAGCGGTGGCCGATTTCGACGGGTTCTTGGTGATGCCGGTGGCGGTGCCGCGCGAGCCGCTGGCCGCGCCGTATACCCGTTGGGGCGACTGGGTCTTGGGGTTCCCCGGCCTGGCAATGGTGCTCGGCGTGGGAGCCTTCGGCCTCTTCGGGGCGAAACGCGGAAAGCGTGAATGAGGGGGGGGCAATGACACTGCAAGAGCTGGAGCGGCGCTCGTCGGCGGTGACGCTGTCGGATATGGAGATCTTCATCTTTCCTGAGCTGATGTACAGCCTGGTGCTGGCGAACATCATGTCGCCGCGTCTCTGGCTGTGGCGGGACGATCCGTGGTTCAAAGGCATCCGCAAAATGAAGCCCTACCGCCGGTTGCAGAGGCTGAAGCAGTACATCATGGACCACTACGTCTTCAACCTTGACCTGGAGACGTGGGGACTGACGGATCAGAAGCGCGAACTGGCCCGGTTTTCCGAGTTTTTGGATCCTGAGGTGATCGCGCAGTCGAACGCGCTGTTCGGATATGAGGGCGACACCTATTATTTCGACATCGACATCCGCACCCACTTCGGCTTGGACAAGTATGCGTCCGACGTTATCCCGTACTGGAAGACCGAGACCGTGGAGGCGATGGACGCGTTCCGTTTTCGGGAGGGGTTTGCGACGGGCGCGGGCGAGTGCGTATCGCTCGCGGCACTCTATGCCGCAGCCCTGTTTGTGGTGGCGGGCATTCCGCTCGAAAAGGTTTTTCTGATGGCCACGCCGTTGCATTCGCAAAACTTCGTGGACGCGGACGACGGCGTGCTGATCAACAACCGCCGGCTGGTGACGAAGGCGATGTGGTTCAACGGCACGCAGATCTCCGGGCAGGCGCGCCGGGCGCTGGAGCACGAGCGGGTGACGATTGTCTCGCATCCGACCGGCTGGATCCATACGCTTTATCGGCAGGCGACCATCGAGCCGGAGAGTTACGGCCGTTTCGCCGCGCAGTTGCGCACGTATCTCAAGACCCCGCTGACGCCCGAGATCCTCGGCAACTTCCTGCGGCAGAACCCGCGCTGTCGCCAGTGTTTCGTTTTGCGGTGGCCCGTTCACGGCGTCAACCGCTACCTCACGCTGGAGCAGGCGTTCAGCTTCGAGCAAGAGAGCTCGTACAAGGTGACGGACGCGACGCGCGACAAGCTGCTGGCCATGATTCCGATGGAGACCTTTGCGGCCTCGTGCTGTCCCTGCAAGGTCGTGCTGAACGACATCGAAGAGTTTGTGCGGGCGCGGTCAATCGACCTGGACAAGCCGGAGGACCTCCGTGCGCTGAAGGACAAGATCGGCGACGCCTGCATGAGCGCCACGGAGATGGTGGCGCAGCTGGTGCGCTTTTGCCACACGGAACCGCGCCTGCCGGCGACGGCGGGTGTGGCGTTCGAGTCGGAGCAGCCTCCGGTGCGTTTGGCGGCGGAGATGACGCGCGAGGAGATGGTCGCGCAGATCGAATCGCTGCGCGGCAGGAATGTGACGGCGGATATGGCTTTTTATGCTTGGCGCGACTTGTCGCGCACGCCTTACGCGCCGTTCGCGAAGGCGGCTCTGGAGAGGAATCCGGTGAGCGTGGCAGGCGCGGAAGGGCTGGCCGAAGAGTCCCTTGTGTCGCGCGTGGCGTCGTGGCCGGCCGAGTCGATTTATGACGGCCCGGCGCGGCTGGCGCAGCCGGATGAGGTCTGGAACTTCCGCCGCGGGGATGGTTTCGAGAAGGCCCTGCTGGTGGCGAATGTCGTGCGGAGCAGGGGCGCTCGCGCGCTGCGGTTGGCGCTGGAGGAGGGAACCGCGGTCTTGTCCGAGGGCGACCGGCGGGTGTGCGCGTTCCCGTCCGTGAAATCGCCGGCAGAGACCGTTTGGGCGCTGTGAGAAAAGGTTGGCATGGGTTTTGCATTTAATAACCCGCCTTCGACGGCATAAGTGTCGAGAAGATGCCAAAGGGAAGCTCCAACAGCGGGTTTTCCGATAGAACCGCCAGGATCGGACATTCGGGGTGCATACAAGGCAAAGCATGTTTGTGCGGAGCCTGTATCCGAAAGTATTCGGGTCCGCCACGTCGGGGGACGTGGCGGACCTTGTTTTCTTTAAAAGACCGTAATGTTTGATTTTTCGTGTTGCGGTCCCCGTTTCACTATAGTAAACTACAAAACACCTGATCTTATAAGGAGAAGACAATGCAAAAATCGTTTTATGTGTGTCTCGCGGCAGGTCTGATGGGCGCGACGATGGCGTGTGCCGATGAGTTGGCAGATGCGCCGCGCTGGTATGTCAGCCCGGGGGTGGGCATGATGTTTTTCGAGGGCAACCAGCCGGCCGACGAAGGGCTGAACATGGTGCTCCGTTTGGGTTACGACATTTCCGAACACTGGTCGGCTGAAGGCGGTGTGTCGTGGGCTCCGAACATCACGAGCAACGGCAGAGATGGACGCGATGATGGGCAAGAGGGTTACGATTTCAGCGGGCAAAGCGTGCGAGGCCTCTTCTTGGACGGCCTCTATCACTTCAATCGTTACAATCGCCTGGATCCTTATCTGACGGGTGGCTTCGGATATTACCGCGCGAATGACCGCATCTTCAACGAGGGCGGCGAATTCAGCGTCGCCGGACCGCGGGTCGGCGCCGGCGTGATGTATCATCTGAACGACCGGTGGTCGCTGCGTGCGGACACCCGCGCGTTCATGGCGGTGGATACGACCTGCGAGATGATTTACACGGCTGACGCGGGCGTCGCATACCGGTTCGGCGGTGCCAGCAAGCCGGCCGCGGAGAGTGGTGCGGCGGTGGTGGCTGGCTTGCCGAAGGATTCGGACGGCGATGGTTTGACGGATGATGAAGAGGCCAAGTTGGGAACCGATCCCTTCAACAAGGACACGGACGGCGACGGCCTGACGGATGGCGACGAGGTCAAGGTCTACAAGACCAATCCGTTGAACCCCGACACCGACTTCGACGGACTCAAGGACGGCGAGGAGGTCCTCACCTACAAGACCAATCCGCTGGAGCGCGACACCGACAAGGGCGGCGTGGCCGACGGGCACGAAGTGATTGAGGATCACACCAATCCGCTGGATCCCTCCGACGATCTGATGCTGTTCGAGGTCTACATCCAGTTCGATTATGACACCACGGTGATCAAACCCGAGTATTTCGGCGAGATCGATCAGGTCGTGCGCGTGCTGCAGCGCAACACGCAGGCGACGGCGGTGATCGAAGGCCATGCGGACCGCCGCACCCGCTCCAGCGAGAAGTACAATCAGGATCTCTCGGAGCGCCGTGCTCAGGCCGTCCAGTCCTACATGGTCGGCAAGGGCGTTCCGGGCAACCGCATGTCGGCGGTCGGATATGGCTTCAGCCGGCCGAAAGTGCAGCCCGACCTGGTCAACGGCAATCCGGAAAACCGCCGCGTGGAGATTTACATCCGCGGTGCCGGGACGAATGCGGACAAGGCCAAGTACGTGAATCCGTAATCCGGGTGCAGGCGTTTTTGATTCAGCGCTGACAAAAGGCCGCAGAGAAACAGGCGTTTCTTATGCGGCCTTTTGTCTTTGGATGACGCATGAAGATCATCGAGCGATATGTTTTGCAGTCCTTTTTGGCCGCTTTCTTTCTGGCTTGGCTGGTCTTGTCGTTTGTCCTGACGATTGGACTGCTGGTGCGGATCACGAAGCTGCTGATCGAGGGTTTGCCGTTGCGGGCGATCGGCCTCTTTCTGCTGGTCGGGCTGCCCGAGACGCTGACGCTGACGGTCCCGATCGCGCTGTTGGTCAGCGCGCTGCTCGTCTTCAGCCGGCTTTCCGCCGACAGCGAAATCGCGGCGATGAGGGCCTGCGGGGTGAATCTTCTGCACATCATGAAGTGGCCCCTTTTGGTGGGCGTCGCCTGCACGTTTCTCGGGTTCTACATCAACAACGAAGTCGTGCCGCGGAGTCATGAGGTCAGGCGCAATCTGCGTTCGCTGATCAGCGTGGACGTCGGCCTCGACCTGCTTGAGCCCGGACGCATGATCGACGATTTCCCGAACCTCAAAATCTTCTTCGAGAAAAAAGACGGCAATTGGCTGCACGACCTGCTGGTGTTCGACTACAGCCAAAAAGGGGTGACGCGCGAAATCCGTGCGGAAAAGGCCCTGGTGTCGACGAACGGCGCGGACATCGTGCTGGATATGTACAAGGTGCGCGTAGATCCGATCGAGGCGGAACGTCCCGGCATGGCGGCGGCCGACCGGTTTCAGCATGTGATCCCGGACGCGCTGAAGAAGCGCGCCTATGTCCGCAAGGAGAAGGACTTCCGTCTCCTTGAGCTGAAGGCGGCGATCCGGGATTTCCGGGCGAACGAAAAGTTGCCCCGTCCGTTGAAACGCATGCTGCTCAGCATTCACCGCACGCAGTACCACACGCGGCTGGTTTATGCGTTCGCTTCGCTTTGCTTTGTGCTGATTGGCGCGCCGCTCGGCATCCGGACCCACCGCAAGGAGTCGACGGTCGGCATGGCGGTGAGCATGGCGGTGGCGATGGCCTATTATCTGTGCGTGATTCTGGCGGAATCGTTGGACAAGATGCCGACGTGTCAGCCGTACGTGTTGGTCTGGCTGCCCGTGGCGGCGTGCGCACTACTTGCCTCTTATTTGATTCCCAAAAATCTTTAGTGTGATATGAAACAAGGAGAGATGGACATGGCGACAATTCATCCGACAGCAATTGTTGATGCGAAGGCGCAACTGGACAAGGACGTCGAAGTGGGCCCGTATGCGATCATTGGGCCCGACGTCAAGGTCGGCGAGGGTACGGTGGTCCAGGCGCATGCGTATATCAGCGGGCATACGACGATCGGCAAGCGGTGCGAAATCTTCCCGTTCGCTTGCGTCGGCATGAAGACGCAGGATTTGAAGTATCAGGCCGGTGATATCACCTATGCCGAGATCGGCGACGAGACGGTTTTGCGCGAGTTCTCGACGGTGCATCTCGGGACCAAGCCGGGCGAGGTGACGCGTGTCGGCTGCAACTGCCTGGTCATGGCCTACTGCCACATCGCGCACGGCTGCAGGGTCGGCAATCATGTGATCATGTCGAACCTTGCGACGCTGGCCGGCGAAGTGACGATTGAGGATTTTGCGATCCTTGGCGGGATGGCGGGTGTCCACCAGTTTTGCCGTGTCGGCACACACGCCATGATCGGCGGCGCTACGAAGATCCGGCAGGACTGCCCGCCCTATATGGTGGTCGACGCTTCCGGCACAGATGTGCGCGTGGCGGGCCCGAACATCGTCGGATTGCAGCGCCGCGGTTTTTCGTCGGAGGTCCGATCCGCGCTGAAAGAGGCGTACAAACTGATCTATCGCGAAGGGCTGAACCGCACGCAGGCACTGGAGCGTATCAAATACGAAATAGCGGACCTGCCGGAAATCAAGATCCTCGTCGATTTCTATCAGAACAGCCAGCGCGGCGTTCACTGATCGGCGGGCGGGAAGACCCCGTCGGCCAGTTGCCCGGTGCGCGCCTTGAGCTCGCGCCACGCATCGAGGTAGACGCGCAGGAATGCGCCCTCGGGCTTCTGGATGCGCTCGTCGAGCAGGCGCCTGAGGCGCTGTTGCTCGACGACGTAGTCGGTCTCGGAAAAGCAGCCGGAAAAGAAGGCCATGCGCAGCCAGACCAGATAGGTGGTGAGTGCGTCGAAGCAGTTGTATTCGACGATCTTCCGCGCTTGCCCCCGGAACCAAAGGCCACAGACGTCGTCGCCCGTCGTGTCCAGTTTTCCGGGAATTCCCGAGAGCGTGGCGATCTCGTTGAGGGAGACGGCGTAGTTCTTGCCGAAACCGCTGACGAGTTCCATCAGGTCGACGTCGCGGCTTTCCCACGGTTTGGCGTCCAGCCGCGCGCACAGGCTCTTGAGCGTGAGCCCTTTCACGACCGCTCTCTGGGTGAGTATCCTCAGGTCGGCATTGCGTGAGTTAAAGCCGACGAGCTGGGGGTCGCGGCTGACGAGCCCGTCGCTCAGGAAGCGCTTGAGAATGTAGGCTTCGTCCTGCGACGGATCTTCCGGGTTTTCCGGCAAGGCCTGAAGATAGAGCTGCACGTCGCCGTTTTGGAAAACCCGCCGGATGACGGTGGCGATGGAGACCACGCGGCAGAAGAGCGTCCTCAGAAACGGTGTCGGGTTCTCGGCGGTGGCGCCGCCCTGTTCCCACATCACGCGCAAGACCTCGCCGTCGGGCAGATCGTCCGGCAGGTGGTAGAGCAGCCGGCCGGCCTGAAGGTCGGGAACCCATTCGCAATCGAATGCCCAGACTTCGTTCGCGACGGCCTTGATCATTTGCGCTCCCCTTTCGCGGCGCCGGCGACGCGCGGCTGTTCAATTTCGAGCGTGCCGCTGAAAGCGGCCTCGATGCGGAAGCGCATGTGCGTGGCCCGTTTGGGCAGAGCGACCTTCCGGTTCAGCGCGGCGGACAGGACGGCGACTTTCTGGCGCATGTCCCGCACCTCGAAGCTGTCGGTCCGGATTGGCTCCGGCGCGCCGTCCGGACGGGTGGCATAAATGACCAGCTGGTAAAAAACGACGCCGTCGAAAGCCTCGCTTTTCCGGATTCTCCCGGTCAGCCGCAGCGCGTCGAGCCCCGTGCCCGCGAGATTGATCAGGGGCGATTCGATTTGGGCTTTGAGCGGCCCTTCATTACAAATGCAGAGCGTGGTGGCGGCGTCGCGCAGGCCGGTGCTGAACGTCTGTTTGCTGCGGTCTTCGAACGCGTAGCGCCAACCCTCGAGGCGCCCGTCCGGATTCAGCATCGCGGGAAGGGCCGGCAGCAGGTTCTTGTCGGCGGGGGTCAGCGGATAAGCCGCAAGCGACGGGAGGTCGAAATCGGGAACCGCGATGGCGAGCGCGGGAGAGGGCGCCGCGCGGCCGGCGCGGAAGGCAAGGGCGCCCGCGGCGAGAAGGGCGCAGGCGGCCAAGGCCGCGAAGCCGAACACGCGCTGACGGGAAGCCGTATGCCGTTCGCGTCGCGTCGCGGCCCCGTTCTTCGGCGCGGGGGCAGGCGGCGGCGCAGGCGGTGCCGGTTTGGCGAACGAGGGGCTCTCGCGCAGGGTCGGAAGATGCTGCTGTTGCTCTTTCTGCTGTACCCAAGGGTCATCGTCCAGCCCCGCGCCCTGCATCGCCAGACGGTATCCCGCGCTGTCGAACGGAAGCTGGCGGAAGGTGATGGACCGCGACGCGTCATCGAAGAGGCAGTAGGAGGATCGGCAATCGCCCGCGCGCGGGTAGCCGACGCTGCCGGGGTTGATGATGTAGCGCTTGCCGTCTTCCAACTCGAAGTCGCAGGGGACCACGAAATGGGGCGTTCCGCTTTCGCCGATGACATAGATGCCCGGCAGGTGCGAGTGTCCGACAAAAAGCAGCTGCGCGGTCGTCGCTTGCCAGGAGGGAAGTGCGTCGCCGGGCTCGACGATGTAGCGGAACTCGGCCGGGGCGGAGAACTCGCTGTGGGCGCAACGGAACGCGGGCTCGTCGTGCGTGAGCGGAAGCTGGCTGAGCCATTCGAGGGCGGCCGGCGCGAGCTGCTCGCGATGCCGGGCCACGGCCGTCGCGGCCCGCGCGGAAAAGGTCTCGGTCGTCAGCCGGCCGCAGACGGCGGCGTCGTGGTTGCCCAGAAGCGTCACGTTCACAACGCGGTAGACGGATTCAAGGACCTCGACCGGATTGGGCCCGTACCCCGCCACGTCGCCGAGGCAGATGATTTTGTCTGCTTTCAGATCGGCGATGTCAGTCAGTACGGTCTGCCACGCCGCCAGATTGGCATGAAGGTCCGAAACGATCGCGTAGCGCATAATGTCAGGACATCCGTGGTTGAACGTTTAATGAGAAACAAAGTTTAAAGGGAACGCAAGGGCTGTTCAAGGCCAAAGCGACAATAAAAAAGGCGGCAGGAGTGATCCTGCCGCCTTTTTCGAGAGGGAGGGCGCATTAGCCCGCGATGATCGCCTCGTTCGGGCATTCGCCGGCGCATGAGCCGCAGTCGATGCACTTGTCGGGATCGATGATGTACGCGGGCGAGCCCTCGCTGATTGCTTCGACCGGGCAGGCGTCTTTGCAGAGGCCGCAGGCCACACACTTGTCGGTGATTTTATAAGCCATGGTGTTCTCCTTGGTGTTGAGCCGGCACCATGCGTCCGCGCATGTTTCCGGCGCTACAAATCCGTTGTTAAAAGCCGATATGTTAGCCGAATCGCGGGCGACACGCAAATAAAAACCGGGGCTCAACGCGCGCCGCGAAGGGCTGGTTTCGAGGCCCGCGCGGCCTCTGCGACGGCGAGCGCGGCGGTGGCGAAGGCGGCGGTGAGGTTGTAGCCGCCGGTCGGGCCGTCGATGTCCATCACCTCGCCTGCGAAAAAGAGGCCGGGGCATTTGCGCGACGCCATCGTGGCCGGATCGACCTCGTTCAGCGGCACGCCGCCGATCGTGACGATCGCTTCTTTGAGCGGCCGCGTCTCGGGATTGTGCACGCGGACTGTATCCCTTCCGACTTGCCATTCGACTTCGAAATCGTTCAGGTTCTGGCGAGCCACGCAGCGGCTCGCGTTGTAGGCCGCGGCGCCGCCGATGCCCCATGTCTCGCAGTCCATCTGTCCGCGGCCTTCGTAAAGTTTCTGGCCTTTGCGGAAGATGCGGCAGGTGGCCTCCTCGAAGGTGGTGCCCGCGTGCGCGTCGATCCACGGGTGGGTGATGACGAAGCCGATGAGGCCGGGGCGGTAGGGCTTGAGCGCGTGACCCAGTGCCTTGGCGAACTTCTGGCCGTCGCCCACCGAGCCGGTCTTGGGATAGCTGACGCCGCCCGTGGCGATCAGCACGCGCTGCGCGAGCAGAGAGAAGTGTGTTGTTGTCACATGGAAGAGGGCTCCGCCCTCGCCCGCGAGGCGCTCTACACGCTCGGCGGGCGCGTTGAGGCAGAGCGCCGTGCCGGTGTCGCGCAGCGCATCCGTGAGCGCGTGGACTACGTCCGAGGCCTGTTCGGAGCGGGGAAAAACGCGGCGGTCATCCATCCGCTTGAGCGGAACGTTGTGCCGTTGAAACCAGTCTTGCACGGCGGATGGCGGACAGGCGTTCAGCGCCGGTGCGAGGAAGGTCGTCATCGGTTCGCCCATATCGCGCAACATCTGCGCGGACGAAATGTCTTTCGTCAGATTGCAGCGGCCGTTGCCGCACATCAGCAGCTTGCGTCCGGGCTTGTGCTTGCGTTCGAGGATCAGCGCGCCAAGGCCGCGTTCGCCCGCGAGGCAGCCCGCGAAAAGTCCGGCCGCGCCGCCGCCGATGATGAGAAGAGGTACAGGGGTAAGCGAATGCATGAGGTTGTTGTTGAGCGGGTGCGTGAGTGATGAGGCGGTGCGCCTGTAAAGGCAACCGTCGAAAACTTATGGTTTCTGGTCGAACGCCGCGGGCATCGCGAAGAGGCCGATGTCGCTGACGCAGGGACAGGCCGCCGCGCCGGTGATGCGCAGCCGCACGCGGTCCGTCTTGACTTTTGTGCCGCGGAACAGCCGGCATGCGCCGATGCTCTGTCCCTTGGCGTATTCGCGCCACTGGCCGTCCTGCCAGGTTTCGACGGCGAACCCGTCCACGCGGTGGCCAAGCTTGATGTTCTCGCGCAGGCGCACGACGTTGAACTCGGCGACGGCCGGAAGGGTCAGCGTGAGGGTGGCGTTGGTGACGCCGTCGTCCGTGGCCCAATAGGAGTAGCGGTCGCGGTCGAGCACGTTGGCGGGGGCGAAGGGCGACGGTTGTTCGGGCGCGGTCTGCGCGGCGCGCACGTTGTCTGCAACGGCGACGGCGCTGCTGGCGAGATTGGCGGCGAAGAGCGTGCGCAGGAGTCCCCCGAACACGTCCAGCGACCGGATGTCGGCCTCGCACACGCGCCCGTCGCGGTCCGGCGCGACGCCGAGGTTCATGCAGCCGCCTTTGCCGACGCTGTTGAAATAGATGTCCAAGAGCTGGGCCGGCGTGCGCACGGTCGCGTCTTCGTTCGTGTGCCAGAACCAGCCCTTGCGGAGGGGCACGTCGCATTCGGCGGGGATCCACGCCGCGCCGTTCCGGTGTCCCGCGGGTCCTTCGATGTGGTTCATGGAGTCGCCGTTCGCGGGGCGCGCGGGATCGGTCTTGCCTTTGGGCGTGAACGTCGCCCACGACTCTTCGGCCGCGTAGCCTTTTTCGTTGCCGACCCAGCGGCAGTCCGGGCCGACGTCCCCGAAAATGCAGGCCGATGGCTGGAGCTGGCGCACGAGGCCCCAGGTGCCGGGCCAGTCATAATAGGTGAAGCGGTCGATGCTGCGTTTCTCTCTCGCGCCGCCGTAAAATCCGTCACCGCCGTTGGCGCCGTCGAACCAGACCTCGAAAAGCGTGCCGTACTGGGTGAGCAATTCGCGGAGCTGGGCCTGATACAGAGGCGGGTAGGCGGGCGTGCCGTACGCGGCGCTGTTGCGGTCCCACGGCGAACAGTAGACGCCGAAGCGCACCCCGTGCTTCTTGGCAGCGTCGGCGTATTCGCGCACGAGGTCGCCCCGGCCGCCGCGCCAAGGGGACTTCGCGATGTTGTGGCCGGTGGTCTTGGTGGGCCACAGGCAGAACCCGTCGTGGTGTTTGGCCACGAGGATCACGCCGTTCATGCCGCCGCGTTTCAGCGCGGTGATCACCTGCCCCGCATCGAGCTTGGCCGGGTTGAAGAGCGCCGGGTTCTCCTCGCCATAGCCCCATTCGCGGTCGGTGTAGGTGTTCAGGCCGTAATGGATGAGCGAGAAGGTCTCGGTCTCGTGCCAGCGCAGCTGGCGCTCGCTCGGCGCGGCGCCGTAGGGCCGGGGCTCCTGTGCGCGCAGCGCGAGCGCGGCGCAGCCGGAGAGGGCGAGAGCGAGAGCGCGCGATGTCTTCATCCTCGGATTCCTTTCTGGTGCAGTGTCAGGCGAGCGTCCAGCCGTTGTGGTAGGGCTGGCGCAGCAAGGCGTCGGCTTCGGGGACGTTGGTGATCCGCGCCGCGGCGGCATCGTATTCGATCGGCTTGCCGGCGCGGAGCGCGATGTTTCCCAAAAGCACGAATTCCGTGAGCGGGCCGGACCATTCGAAGTCGCAGCCCGCGCGCTCGCCGCCCTTGCAGGCGGCGAGCCATTCGCTCCAGGTGCCTTCGCGGCGCGGCAAGGTCTTTGGAACCGCGGCGGATTTCGCCGCCAGCGCGGGATCGAGGATCTTCTCAAACACCATCTTGCCCTTGTCGCCGATGTAGAGCACGCCCTCGTCCGGCAGGTCGGCCGAGTCCATTTCGGCGGGACGCGGCGGGCGCAGGCCGCCGTCGTACCACACGACGCGCACCGGCGGCAGATCGCCGCGCGCGGGGTAGTCGTAGGTCACGATCGAGGCGAGCGGGAACGATTCGTCGAACCGTTTCGACGTGGAGGCGGAGACGCGGCTGGGATAGCCGAGCTTCAGGGCGCGGTAGGGGGTGTTCAGGTAATGGCACCCCATGTCGCCGAGCGCGCCGGTGCCGAAGTCCCACCAGCCGCGGAAATTGAACGGGTGGTACACCTTGCGGCCGCCCCAATTCTTGGGCGGCATGTCGGGGATGGGGTTGCCTTCGGGCCAGGCGTCTTTGAACGGCCGCATGGGCGCGGGCCCGATCCACCGTTTCCAGTCGAGCGTGCCGGGCACGGGGTCTTCGCCTTCGGGACGCTTCGGCATGCCCTGCGGCCAGACGGGGCGGTAGGACCACACGTGGACCTCGCGCACGGCGCCGATCGCGCCCGCGGCGATGAGCTCGGTGGTGCGGCAACCCTCTTCCCCGGTGTTGGGCCGCGCGGTGACTTGCGTGGCGACCCCCGCCAGTCTGGCGGCGGCGGTCACGGCGCGGCACTCTTCGACGGTGCGGGTGAGCGGCTTGACGCAGCAGACGTGCTTTTTGGCGCGCAGGGCGGCCAGCGTGATGATCGCGTGCGTGTGGTCGGGCGTGCCGCAGTACACGGCGTCGACCTTGTCGCCTTCGGCGTCGAGCAGTTCGCGGAAATCGCGGTGGCGGCGTGCCTGCGGGAAAAGGTCGTAGGTTTTCTTCGCGTGGACGTCGTCCACGTCACAGAGGGAGACGATCTCAAAACCGGCCTTGGCGCAGGCTTTGAGTTGAGGGTTGCCGATCCCGCCGATGCCGATCCCCGCGAGTGTGATCTTTTCGCTGGGAGGCGTGTGCCCCTCGCCCCCCAGCACGTGCCGGGGAACGATGTTGAAGGCGAACGCCGAGGCGGCTGAAGATTTCAGAAAAGCGCGTCGGGTCGCGGTCATGCCGTTCCTCATGATCTTCCCTTTCTTTTAGCACCGAGGTCCCGTTTGCCAGCGGCGGGCGTCGGTTCAAAGGCTTTTGACGAAGGTGGCCATCCGGTCCATGGCCTCTTTGAGCTGGTCCATGCCGGTCGCATAGGCGCAGCGCAAGAATCCCGAACCGCACGGGCCGAAGGCGCTCCCCGGCACGCAGGCTACGCTATACTCGTTGAGCAGGCGCAGCGCGAAGTCTTTCGAGGAGAGCCCGGTCGACTGGATCGAGGGAAACACGTAGAACGCCCCGCGCGGCATGAAACAGTCGAGCCCCATCTCGTTGAGCGAGGAGACGATGAAGTTGCGGCGCAAGTGGTAGGAGCTGCGCATTTCCGCAATGTCGTTGTCGCCATGTCGGAGGGCTTCGAGGCCCGCGATCTGGCTGGTCGAGGAGGCGCACATCATGCCGAACTGGTGGATCTTCATCATGGCGTCGGTGAGCGGCGCAGGCGCACAGGCGTAACCCAGGCGGAAGCCGGTCATGGACCACGCTTTCGAAAAGCCGTTGAGGAAGATCAGCCGGTCGCGCAGGCGCTCGATCGCCGCCATCGAGAAGCGCCCGCCCTCGTAGGTGAGCTCCGAGTAGACCTCGTCGGAGATGAGGATCAGGTCGTGGCGGATGGCGAAATCGGCGAGGGCTTCGGTGTCCTCCCGGTTGAGCGTGGCGCCGGTCGGGTTGTTCGGGAAGTTGATCAGCAGGGCGCGCGTCCGGGGCGTGACCTTTTTCTCCAGCTCCGCGACCGTGAGGCGGAAGTCGTCCTTGCGGTAGGTTTCGACTGCCACGGGCACGCCGTGGGCCATGCGGATCAGCGGGGCGTAGGCCACGAAACAGGGCTCGTGGTAGAGCACTTCGTCGCCGGGCGAAAGGATGGCGCGGATGGCGAGGTCGAAGGCCTCGCTCACGCCGACCGTCACGAGAATTTCCGTGTTCCAGTCGTAGTCGGCGTGGAACGAATGGCGCATGTACTGCGCGAGCGCCTGGCGCAGCTCGGGCGCGCCGAGGTTCGAGGTGTAGCGCGTGGCGCCGCGTTCGATCGACTCGATGGCCTTTTCGCGGATGTGCCACGGAGTCTGGAAGTCGGGCTCGCCGATGCCGAGGGAGATCACGTCCTTGCGGCCGGCGACGATGTCGAAGAAGTC
>DAOPZC010000019.1:0-64743 GCA_035353175.1 Kiritimatiellia bacterium
GAAGGGCTGGCCGTGGCTGCCCGCGTTGCAGTCGATGATGTCGATCTCGTCGATCGCGGGAACGAAGTGCTTCTGGATATACGTGCAGAAGACGCTGGTGACGCCCGGGTCGAAGCCCGAGCCGAGCAGGGCCATCAGCCCGGCCTTCTTGAATTTGTTCTGATAGGCCCACTGCCACTTGTACTCGAACTTGGCTGTGTCGAGCGGCTCGTAGTTGGCCGTGTCCATATAGTTCACGCCGGCCTCGAGGCAGGCGTCCATGATGTGCAGGTCCTGATAGGGCAGGGCCACGTTGATGACGAGGTCGGGCTTATGCTTCTTGAGCAGTGCGACGGTCTGCGGCACGTTGTCCGCGTCCACCTGCGCGGTGGTGACCTTACGGGGAAGCTGTTTGGCGAGCGCGTCCACGCGAGACTTGGTGCGGGAGGCGATCACGATGTCGGTGAAAACTTCGGGAACCTGCGCGCACTTGTGCGCGACGACCGCGCCGACGCCGCCGGCGCCGATGATCATTACTTTAGGCATGATGCACTTTCATTTTTGGTAAGGAGTTGTGGATGAGGCTTAAACGTGAGGTGTGAACGATAAGGCGCAATGCTTCCGAACAGACGAGACGGAAGCGGCTCAATGTGCATAATGGAATTCACGTGCATCATATTACAAAAATGGGGCCAGGCGGGCAACCCATAGCCGCCGTTTGCGGAAAAGGGCCAGTTTGCCGGTTGCGCCGTCGTTCCTGATAGAGGGAAAAATAGGACGGGAGGACGCTGTGAGGCTACGCCTCTATTTGGGTCGTGCTGAACATGCGGCGCTGAAATAATCCGAAAGGAATCGGAACATCTGGGGGTAAGCCTCTTCCCAAAACGGTTGTGTATGTGCGCCGGGTTTCTCAATATAACAATGATCGACGGCGGTTTTACAGAGAAGGGCGTGGAGATCGCGGTTCGGGGCGATGAAGATGTCTTCCGTCCCGACGGTGATCATGATTTCGAGCTCGCCGTTCTTGAGCGTGCGCGCGAGATTGACGACCGAGTGTTCATTCCAGTATTCCGGGTGCGACAGCGGATCGCCGAGCCGCTCGCGCAGCTCCCATTTTCCTGAATCGCGGAACGGCCACAGATCCACGCCGCCGAAAATGCTGCCGACTGCGCCGAAGCGGTCCTTGTGACGCAACGCGATGTAAAACGAGCCGTGCCCGCCCATGGAGTTACCGGTCAGCCCGCGGTGCCGGCGGTCGGGAACCGTTCGGTAATGCGCGTCAATCCAGGGGACGAGTTCACGGACGACGAAGGTCTCATACTTGTAGGACGGATCGACGGGGCTGTCCAGCCACCACGTGCGCGTCCCGCGCGGACAGACGACAATGACCTGATTCAGGTCCGCCGCCGCTCGGAAGATCGGATGGGCCGCGTGGCGCTCAGAGTCGGACGCCCCGTGCAGCAGATACACAACCGGATACCGCTTCAACGGATCAGTCGTATACCCCTTTGGCAGAATCACCGCCGTCGGGATATCCTTCTTCATGCACGCGCTCGGCACGGAGATGCTGGAAAGGCCCTCTTTCGGGAGCGGCGGCAGCGTCTGCGAGACGTCCGGGAACAGCGCGACGCGCAGCTTCGCGCAGCCGTAGGGGATGAGTTCGAGCACGGAAGAACCGTCCGCCGCCTTCGTCCGCAGCTTGAGCGGCGCGTCAAAGGGCCAGTCCCACTTCGCCGGCATCGGCGCGCGTAGGACTTCGACCGCGGCTGCGGCCTTCGACGAATCGAGCTTCCAGTCCGTGCGCGCACCTTCCACGGCCGTGTTTTCGTCCTTTTCGGGGAGCCCATACGCGAAGAGGAGCGGCCCGTACGAGACGCTGCAGTACGGCTTGCCGCCATCGTTGAAATCACGCATCGTCTCCGCCTTCGCGGCCATCGGGAACTTCAACGTCACCTTCTCCCCCTCCTTCCATTCACGGTCCAGGACGGCGAAGCCGTCGGTCCCGGCGCAGAGGTCCGCGGGGGTGCCGTTCACCGCGAACTCCGGCGTCCGGCACCATTCCGGCACACGCAGCTTCAGCGGGAACTTGATCGGCTTGCCGGTCTCTACGGACATCTCCAGCGTCTCGTCAAACGGATAGTCCGTCTTCGTTTCGATCCTCACCGACGTCCCTTTGAGTTCCGTTTCAAGCGTGTTCGGCGCGTAGAGTGTCGCGGCGAGTCCGCCTTCCGCGGGTTTCATCCACATCCATTGCACATAGCCCGGCAGGATGCGCGCGAGCGCCGCTGTGCAGCAGAGCGGCCAGTGCTTCGTCTTGAAGACGCCGCCCTGTCCGCCGGGGCCCGCGTGGAACTTGCCGCACGCCGCGACGCGGTTCGGACTCTGAAAGTAGGCGTGGTGCATGAAATCGCGCGAGACGCACGCCGGTCCGGCGTTGAAGAAACTGCGCTCGACGTGGTCCGCGAAGCGCCCCTCGCCCGTCACTCCGGCGAGCGTCGCGTAGAGGAGGAGGTCTCCCGCCACGGTGCACGTCTCCGTGCCGCGGTCCGGCCCCGCCCATCCGAACTGCTCGTCGGCCACGGTGACGCCGTGCGACTGGCGCGTGTGTCTTTCCTGGAAGTCGAGCCAGGAGCGCACATTCGCCAGGTATTTCGCGTCGCCCGTCCAGAGTGATCCCTTGACCCAGGAGAACATGCTCTCGTAGCAGAGGACACCGTGCTGCAGACGCCATTCCCAGTTGCTGTTGGGGTCGCCGTCCCTGCGTTCGCGCATGCGGATCGTCTCCGGTGTCACGGGAAGGCCGTACCGCATGGCCGGCCACCGCTCCGGATAGGGCTTCGTCGCAAAGAAGTTGTCGAGCGCCTTTGCGAGGTAACCGTCCCCGCAGTAGCGCCAGGTGTCACACGCCGCGGCGGGCAGCGTGATGGGGTTGCCGAAGAAGTAGAACCGCGGATCGTCCAGACACCATTTGAGCGCGCGGAGCGCCCGTTCGTCGCCCGTCGCCTCCCAGTAGGCGAGCACGGCGCGCGTGGTGCGTCCGCTCGCGCCCACGATAAACCCGTGGTTCGCCCGTTCGATCTCGTCCATCTGGGCGGGATCGTTGCGGTCCATCCAGTAGACGAACGCGATCGAATTCGGATTCATCCGCTCTAGCAGCGGCTCGAGGCGCTCCTTCGCGTACGCTTTCAGTTCCGGATCGTCCAGTTCCCACGCGAGGCGCACGAGCCCCTCGAACCAGTACGCACCGCCCTCTGTGCACCAGGCGCCCTTGTTCGGATCGCCCCAGTCGAGATACTTTCCGCGCGGGTGGAAGTCGCGGTTCCAGGCCCGCGGAAACGCCGGGTCCACCTCGTCCATGCGCGAGATGTACCCGTTCTTCGCGGTGACGCACCAGTCGCGCAGCCACCCCTGTGGCTTCACTTCGCCCGGCCGCAGCATCTCCATTTTCGCCGGTTGCTTCAACGCATGCGTCCGCTCCGGCAGTGCCGCAAACGACACGCCGGCGAGCGCCGACAGCACGAGAAAACAGCATTTGTTCATGGAGCCATCACCTTTTGCAGCAGGACACGTTTTTCATTTTGCGACCTTGTAGACGATGATCGTCGAGGAACGGCGTTCGGGCTGGACGATTTCGAGTTCGCCGGAAAGAGCGGCGGTCGCGCCCCGCGTCAGGCACGATTTTTGCGGCCGCAGACTGTAAGGTAAGCGCCGCGCAAATGCCGAACAACAATAGCATCTGTCCGTTTCTCATCCCGCCCCCTGCTTTTTTTAAAGAAACTAAACTCATTGAACCACGTTCTGCCGAGCTTTTCCATTGACATTTGCGTAAAATGATCTTTAACATTTGCGCAACACTTTAACCGGGCTCTGCCCGGGGCGGGGCCTACAGAAAGACGTGTTGACATGGCGATTGTCACGAAACAGATGCCCAAGGTGGCCATTCTTCTCGCAAGCCCTTATTCGACGCACCGGGAAATCCTGCGCGGCATTCTCAACTTCACCCGGCAAGGCACGCCGTGGGCGCTCGACGTGCGCATGGGGCGGGCGGACGAACCGGAGACGTTCGATCCCGCCAAGTGGGGCGCGACGGGGCTCATCACAAATCGCATGACCTCCCGTCTCGCCACTGCCGTCCGCCGGATGAAGACGCCCGTGGTGGTGCTCAACGACATCTGGCGGAACGGACCGGTTGTCGCCCGCATCCTGAGCGATAACGCCGGTGTCGCGAAGACCGCTGCGGCCTATCTGTCGGACGCCGGATTCAAGAAATTTGCCTTTGTCGGGGGGTCGGAAGAACCCTGGTGGGTGGCCGCGCGCTGTTCCGTTTTCGCTTACGAAATCGCGCGCCGCGATGGTATCTGCCACGTTTGCCCCTTCGGACGCGACGCCGACAGCGACCGTCTGAAGGCGTGGCTGGCAGGCCTTCCTAAACCCGTCGGGCTCTTCGCTTCCCACGACCTCCGTGCGCGGCAGGTCTTGGATGCCTGTCTCGATGTTGGAATCGACGTGCCGGGAGAGGTCGCGATTCTAGGCGTGGATAACGACGAGGTGATCTGCGAAACGGCCACTCCGACACTCTCGAGTATTCCAATGACGACGGAGGAGGCCGGATTCCGCGCGGCGGCGATACTGAATGACGTGATGTTGAGCGGCCGACACCCGCAGCAGGCAGAAAAAATTTTCTTTACCGGCACGCACGTCGTGACCCGGCAATCCACGATGCGTGTTTTCTCGCACGATGTTCTGGTGCGCCGTTGCCGGGAACTCATGGAGGCGAACGCCGGAACGCCGTTCAAGGTGGCCGATCTCGTCATGCATCTTAACGTCTCGCGCCGAACACTGGAGACGCGATTTCGGGCGGCGACCGGGCGCACGTTAAACGCCGAAATCACGGATCTCCGCATCCGCCGCGCGAAGGCATTGCTTGATAGGACGACGATGACCCAGGAAGCCGTGGCACAGGCATGCGGCTTCTGCGACGCGAGCCACCTGAATGTTGTTTTGCGTAAACATTGCGGCGTACGGCCTTCCGCCTTCCGTCGCCGTTGAGCCACGTGGCGCTCTGATGCGCGGTCAGCCGCAGGGCGGCGGCGGCCGCAACGGAAGCATGGACGCGGGCCGCGTCCACGAGGACGAATAGCGCAACATCCCGGCCGCGACACCGCCGGAGCGAAACACGCTCTCCACCGCGAACCGGCGCAGGAACCGGCCTCACTGTTCGAAGTAGGTATAGCCGCGCAAGCCGTTGTCGTATGCTGCCAGAATTTCGCGGCGCTCGGCGGGCGTGATCCGTTTGGCCTTGACCGCGTCTTCGGCGAGTGCGCGGAACTGCTCCATGAGCCGTTCGGGACGGTATTCGACGTAGCTCAGCACATCGCCGACCGTATCGCCCTGGAGCTCCTGCACGTAGTCGATGTCGCCGTCCTCGTCGACCTGCACGCTCACGACGTTGGTGTCGCCGAAGAGGTTGTGGAGGTCGCCGAGCGTCTCCTGGTAGGCGCCCACGAGGAAGGCCGCGAGCATGTACGGCTCGCCTTTGCGCATGGGGTGCACGGGGAGGACCGGCTTGACGTCGTGCTGGTCGATGAAGTTATCGATGCGGCCGTCGCAGTCGCAGGTGATGTCCGAGAGGCACGCCATGCGCGTCGGCTTCTCGCACAGACGGTGGATCGGCATGATCGGGAAGAGCTGGTCGATGGCCCAGGCGTCCGGCAGGGACTGGAACACGCTGAAGTTGCAGTAGTAGACGTCGGCGAGCAGGGCGTCGAGGCCGAGCAGGTCTTTGGGCACGACTTTGAGGCCGGGCAGCAGCTCGCGGATGCGCGTCAGGATGTACCAGAAAATGCAGTCGGCGGCGGCGTGCTGGCGCAGGGTGATGTCGCCGTGCTTGAAGGCCTTCTGGATCTCCTCGCGGTAGTAGAGGGCGTCGTTGAACGACTCCTGCAGGTTCTTGAGGCTGAGCGTGCGCGAGACGTACATCATGTTCTCGAGCGCTTCCGGCCGGGGCTCGGGCACGTTTTCGGGGAGCTCGCGCTCCTCGTAGACGGCGGTGTCGAGCACGTTGATGAGCAGCACGGAGTAGTAGCCGATGAGCGAGCGGCCCGACTCGCTGATGACGACGGGGTGGGGGATCTGCTCCTCGTTGCAGGCGGTCATGATGCCTTCGATCACGTCGGCGCAGTACTCGGAGATGTCGTAGTTGGCGCTGCTGGCGAAGTTCGTGTGCGAGCCGTCGTAGTCGATCGCCAGGCCGCCGCCGATGTCGAAGATTCCCATGCGGGCGCCCTCGCGGACCAGGCCGACGTAGAAGCGCGAGGCCTCTTTGACGGCGTCGCGGATCTCGCGGATGTTCGGCACTTGGGAGCCCAGGTGGTAGTGGAGCAGCTCGAGGCAATCGAGCATGTTCGCGTCGCGCAGGGAGTCGACGGCGTCGATCACCTGCGACGGCGTGAGGCCGAAGACGCTGCGCTCGCCGCCGGACTCGGACCACTTGCCGCCGACGCGGCTGGAGAGCTTGACGCGGATGCCGATGCGCGGCCGGATGTTCAGGGCGGCCGCGCGCTCCAGGATCAGGTTCAGCTCGTCGGTGGTCTCGAGCACGAGGATCGTCTGGAGACCCATTTTGAGCGACGAGAGCGCGAGGTCGATGAACTCGGCGTCCTTGTAGCCGTTGCAGATCAGGAAGGCGTCGGGGTCGCGCATGTAGGCCAGCGCGGCGATCAGCTCGGCTTTGGAGCCCGCTTCGAGGCCGTGGTGGTAAGGCGCGCCGAAGGTCACGACGTCGTGGACCGCCTGCTGCTGCTGGTTCACCTTGATCGGGAAAGCGCCGCGGTAGACGTTCTGGTAGGAATAGTCCGCGATCGCCTTTTTGAACGATTCGTTGATCAGGCGGATGCGGTCGCCGAGAAGGTCGCTGAAGCGCAGCAGCAGCGGCATGCTCATGCCGCGGTCGTGGAGGCCGTCCACGATGTCGCTCAGTTTGATGCTGACGGTGCCTTTCGCGTTTTTCAGGTTGACGGCCACGTGGCCGTCTTCGGTCACTTTGAAGTAACCCTGACCCCAGGCGCCGACCCCATAGAGCTCAGCGCTCTTGACGCTGTTCCAGCCATCCAGTGCATCCAACAAACTTTGCGACATTTCGGGTGATCCCTCCTCCATCACGTGCGGGAAATAAGGTCTCAGACGCGCCCCGTTCAACGCGCTGATACAGCGATTAGGTACGCGCGAAACATGCCAAACCCCGCGGGAAAGTGCAATAGAAAAACGTGCTGTGGAAAGCCGCCTCACGTCCGCGGCGTCCGCCGATTCTGACTGCCGGAATCCACGTGGTGCGCCCAAAAGCGGACGAGCACGGGTGAATGCATATTTTTGGGGCAGGATCTTGGACAGCGGCGGTTGCTGTTGCGATGCTTCATGTACAGCCGCGCGGTCCCGTCTCGGCTTGTTTCTCGCCGCTGAGTCCCCGCCGGTGCTGCAGGCGGTACTGATGCGGGGTGATCCCGCGGAAGCGTTTAAAGGTCCTGATGAAATGGCTGTGGTCGCAGAAGCCGACTTCCTGTGCGATCTCGGCGATGAGACGGGTCGAATGCTCGAGCATCTCCCGCGCGGCGTTGATTCGCGTCAGAAGGATATAGTCCACCGGTGTCATCTTGAAAAACTTTCTGAACCCCCTTCTGAACTGGCTGTTGGAACAGTGGGCCATCCGTACCAAATCGTTGACCGTGATCGGTCGGCTGTAGTGGGTGTTGATGAAGGCGGCCACATCCGAGAAATTGCTGTACCACTCCGGAATTTCCCTTGCGTCGGCGACAAAACGGTAGATGGCGGCGACGCCGATGACCTGCCGCCTTTTTCCGTAAAGCGGGACACGGCTGGTGCAGATGAACTTGGTGGTCAGATCGGGCGAGAAAGAAATCGCATTGATGATCGGTTTGCCGGTACGCATGACTTCGCTGTCGGTGTCCACGTAATCCTTTGCGCAGGTCTCGGGAAAAAGGTCATAGCTGGTTTTTCCGATGGCGTCGGAAATTTCCTTCACGTTGCAGTTCTCGCAATTCCGCTTGTTTAGGAACATGATTCGCCCTTTGCGGTCCTTCAGATAGGCCGCCGTGTCCGGCATCACGTCCAGAAGGAGCAGGAAGGCTTCGATGTTGCTGCCGACCTGTTTCAGGAAGGCCGACTGCATCTTGTTTCGTTTATCGATGGGCATAACGGGTTTCTCTGTTCACAGACCATTTTCAGAGTGTCCAATTAGTACACTTTTTTGGCAGGATCATACAAGACTAATCTTGCCAGCGGTGCTATTGTCAAAACATCATATGAAAGGGATTGGAACAAAGTTGGCGTTGAGTGGACTTTTTTTTAAGGAGTGAACAGATGATATGAAAGGCAAAAAACCATTTCTTTGTCTGATCGTCGGAGGGGCAAGCCTTCAAATGCTCGTGACGCTTGCCGCGACGCCTGCGGCCTCTGTCGCTACCGCCACAGATGTGCTGATCGACACGCGGATCAATTTCGTCGTTCGGTCCGCCGCGCCGGGAACGAAGATCGACACGCTGACGCCCGGTGGCACCCTGATCATGGTTCACTGACGTTCCGATTGGATGACCGTTGTTGAAAAAAAGACTCAAGCGGAGTAAACTGAATGCTCATAAACAAATTTCGCATGGTCGCCGCCTGCCTGTCTATGGGCACGGCGTCGTTCGTGTCCGCTCAGGCGTCTGTCAATCTGGGCGACGCCACGCTGACGCAAAATACGGTGACGCGTATGGTCGAAGCTTCATACACGCTGACGGGCGATACGCCCGTATATGTAACGCTCGGCATCGAAACCAACGGCGTCGCCATTCCCGCTCCCGTTTCGGTTTGGGGCGACGTCTCTACGCTGGGGAATCCCATCGTCATCGCTCCGGGTGAGACCGGCAAGAAAATTTACTGGCAGGCGAAGAAAGACTGGCCAAGCAATCTGACGACTCAGGCGCGGGCGGTGGTCGCGGCGTGGTTCACGAACGATCCGCCCGCAAGCATAGCCCCTTACGTCGTGGTGGATCTTTCTGGCGGTTCGACGGCGACCAATTATCCCGTCCGGTACTCTGTGATGGCTCCCGACCTCACCACCAACACGTGCAAGACCACAGAACTCTGGTTGCGCCGCATTTCGGCAGGAACTTACACGATGGGTTCGCCCACCAATGAAGTCGGGAGAGAGGCCGACCAGTTCGAAACGCAGCACACGGTGACGCTGACGAAAGATTTCTGCATCGGCGTGTTCGAAACCACGCAGCAGCAGTGGTACCAGGTAATGGGCACGAAGCCCTCCTTCAACACCAACGTGACATACTGGGCGGCCCGCCCAGTCGAACAAGTTTCCTGGTGCAAGATTCGCGAAGGTGCGGGCGGTTCGACTCTTCGCGCTGACGCGCAGACATGGCCCGCGTCAGAGGCTGTCGGGGAAGGCTCGTTCATGTACCTGCTGCGGCAGCGAGCCGGACTTAAGTTCGACCTGCCGACCGAGGCCCAGTGGGAGTACGCCTGCCGGGCGGGAACGGATGGGGCTTGGAATAACGGCACGACCATTTCAAATGCGTACTCGGACGCAAACATGGCAGCGCTCGGACGGTATGTCGGCAATACGTCGAGCGGATTGTCTCCAGACCGGAACTGCACGACAAGTTATAACACGACATTGGTCGGTTCTTACTGCCCGAACGCGTGGGGTTTGTATGATATGCACGGCAACATTATCGAATACTGTTTGGACCGCATTGCCAGCACGGCAAAGGCGTCGAATTTGGGCACGTTCGCGGTCGTGGATCCGCTGGGGCCGTCTTCTGGCGCGAGTCGTGTCTTCAAGGGCGGGGGATGTGCGTCTCAAGCATCCGGTTGCCGATCGAGCTATCGCAACGGCATCGGTTATTCGCTGGAGACGCACCCCCGGTTCGGGTTCCGCATCGCGATTCAGCCGTGAAGAGGAAAAGAGGCGAATGAGAACGAAAGTCATCCTGTGTGCCCTGCCGCTGTTTTTATCGGTCAGCCCGCTGAGGGCTGCGGAATTCCGGCCGCTGGCAGTATGGACAGACACGGAGTGCTACACCAACCCGCCTGGCAAGTATGCTGCGGGGAAGATGATCGACGGCGACCTGGGCACCTACGCCTGTCTGTTGGACGACACGCGCACGGGCAAGGACGGCAAGAACGTCTGTCCGCCCAAGGCGGCACCGCCCGTGACCGCCACCTTCGTGCTGGATCTGGGCGCGGAACGGACGGTTTCCGGGATGCGTTTCGTGGCGCGCAACGCCTGGGTCTACGTGTTGGCGAAGAACGTGAGCGTTTCCGCCTGCGCCGACGCGCAAGGCCGGAAGGAAATCAGACCGCTCGCTGAGAAGGTGGAACTGCCCGCGACGTCCAACTCCAACTCCGCCTTCGTGGAGTGGCTTTCGGTCACGACGCGCTACTTGCTGGTGCGCGTCAACGACTCGTACCAGCAGCGCTACCCCGGGCCTTGGATGCCCGAGGCGCAGATTCCCTGGTGCCGCAAGGTGGGGCTTCCGACGGCGGGCGACGGGAAGAACCTGAACATCCAGATCGCGGAGGTGTCTTGCTATGACGCCCGTCCCCCCGATTTTCCTGTCAAGAACCCGCCGGCTGTCGCGTTTCCGCGCCACCGTCTCGAACGCGACTGGCTCTATCAGGACGCCGGGCTCGACATTGCCCGCGTCTTCACGTCGGCCAACGACTTTGAAAAAGAACGCTCGATGGTGGAAAAGGTTTTGGGGCGGGTTTCGCCCGACGATCCGGGGCTGAAGGCGCTGTGGCAGCGGCTGGATCTGTTGGTCAAAGGGGAAGCCCCCGCCTGCGATCCGCGCTGGCGCTCGCTGTATCTGGATGCATGCGCGGCGCGGCGCACGGCACGACTCCAGGAACTGCGCGGGAGAGCCACTCAGTTTGTCTATGCCAAACACTTCATTTTCGGGTGCATGCAGGGGCTTGCCGGAAAATACGACATTCCCGACGAGCAGATCCGCGACTACACCTACGGCTTCAAGAAGGGCGGACAGCTCTGCTTGGGAACGCTACTTGCGGACGGCGCGGTCAAGCACGAGGTGCTGCTTGAAAAACCCGAGGGCGTCATCTGTTACCCGAACCTCTCGTGGGACGCCAAAACGCTGGTCTTTTCCATGCGCGACAATTTCGAGACCGACTCCTACTATCTCTACACGATGGATCTGGCGACGCGCCGGGTGCGGCAGATCACGTTTCCCCTCATGAGAGACGGCAAGCCCTTGCCCGTCGCCGATTGCGAGCCGACATTCCTGCCGGATGGCCGCATCGTCTTCACGTCGACCCGCGACGTCCATATCAGCGACTGCTGGTACCGCGCCGGCGGCAACATCTATTCCTGCGATGCCGACGGCGGACATATCCGACGCCTGACCTTCGACCAGCTTATGACGAGCAATCCCCAGGTTCTGGAGGACGGCCGCGTGGTCTTTACCCGCTGGGAGTATAACGACCGCAGCGCGCTCTACACCCATCCGCTGATCGCGATGAATCCGGACGGTACGGCGCAGACGGAATACTACGGGAACAACAGCATGTTCCCGGCATCGATCATCCACGCGCGCGGCATTCCGGGGTCTCAGAAAGTGATTGCCCTGATCGCCGGGCACCACTCCATCTACAAGGGGAAGCTCGGACTGATCGACCGCTCCAAAGGCATTCAGGCGGGCAAGGGAATCGAGTTCGTCAATACCAAACTCAACGGCGACCTCGGACGCGAGTCCGCCGACTTCATCCGTCCCGAGCCGCCTGATCCGTCCAACCCGTATCACGACTTCAAGATCGACATCTTCGGACAGTTCGGGCCGCAGTATTCGCATCCCTATGCCTTCGACGAGGAGAACTACCTCTGTTCGTTTTGCCCAGAGGGGTATCTGCCGCCCTTCGGGCCGTTCAATCCTCCGCTGGGCGTCTATTACATGAAGCCGGACGGCGCGCGCGAGCTGCTGGCGTTCGATGACTGGCAAGGCACGGGGTTGGCCGTTCCCGTCATGGTCCGCACGCCGCCGCACGAGCGCGCGTCCGTCATCAATCCGAACGAAAACAACGGGGTCTATACCCTTCAGGACGTCTATCAGGGGCCGGGGCTAGCCGGCATCCCGCGCGGCACGGCGAAAAAGCTCCGCGTCGTCGCGCTGGAATACCGCGTATGCCGCATGGGCTACGGACAGAACGGGGGCGAGTGCGAGACAGGGCTCTGCCAGACGCCGATTTCGCTCAACAGCGGCAGCTGGGATGTCAAGCACGTCCTCGGCGAGGTCGACATCGAGGCCGATGGCAGCTGCAACTTTGAAGTGCCCGCGCATGCGCCTGTCTACTTCCAGGTGCTCGACGCCAAAGGCTATACCATCCAGACCATGCGGAGCTGGTCAACGCTTCAGAACGGCGAGCGTTTCTCGTGCATCGGTTGCCACGAAAACAAGATGGATGCGGGCAATCCGGACGGGTATCCGCGGAAGACCACGATTGCGCTTTCCAAGCCGATCCAGAAGCTTAAGCCCTTTGCGGGCAAGGATCATCCGCTGGTCAAGCGGCTCGCGTCTCAGTCCTGGCGGGATGGCGTGGAGAACTACCTCGGGGTCAACGCGCCGCGGGCGCTCGATGCCGCCGCGCCGGTGGACGGGTTCAGCTTCGTCCAAGAGATCCAGCCCATCTTTGACCGGCACTGCGTGAGTTGCCACAACGCTGAAAAGATTGGCGAGAGCAAGATCAGTCTGACGGGCGAGGCGGCCAAGCCGGAGAGCGTGAAGTTGATCGGCGCGGGACAGGTGGACCCCAAACGCACCTACACGCAGTCCTACGTCGCCATCACCACTTCCGGAAATCCCGACAAAAACCCGTGGATGACGTGGCTGAAACCCCGCAGCCGCGCCGTGATGCTTCCGCCGTACCACACCGGTTCGTCGAAAAGTAAAGTTATGGCGTACTTCGAATCCTCCCACTACGGCGTGAAAGTCAGCGAGAATGAAAAGCGCACGTTCGCCTGCTGGCTTGATCTGCTGATTCCCTTCTGCGGATCTTATACGCAACACAACACGTGGACGGACGCGGAAAAGGCCGAATACGCTTACTTTCAGGAGAAGCGCCGCGCCTATGCCGCCGCCGAGCTGGAAGCGCTCCGTCGGCCCGCGGGCTCCGATCCCGCCGCAGACGCTCCAGGGCGGCACCCCGGTCAATAAGACGGTTACACTTCCGGGCCGTCCGCGCTAGTGCAGGCTCGCCGCCAGAATGGCGTCCTTGCGTGCCAGCAGGCCGTTGGACAGCAGCTGTTCCTGAACGTGTTCAAAGCCGAGCCGTCCGATGACAGCCGCGAAGCGCTCCCCCGTCTGTCCCTGTTCCCTGAACAGGAGAATGGCCTTCTCGATGATGTCCATGGCTTCTTTTTCCGTCATGAAGACCGTTTTCAGCGGGATGCCGCGCTGCGCCTCTTTGCCCCAGCGTCCGCCGATATAGATCTTGTAGCCGGTGGTGCCGGTCTTGATGGCTCCGAAGGGACATTTGCCGATACATCGCCCGCAGTGGCTACAGATCGTTTCGTCGATATGCAGGGCGCCGTCTGCCACCTTGGCGGCATGGATCGGGCAGCCCGCCTCCACCGCGCATTTCGCGCAGCCGCGACAGTGGGTTTTTTCGAGCGCGGGGATGCGCTGTCCGATGAGGCCCAGATCGTTCAGATCGGGCTTGACGCAGTTGTTGGGGCAGCCGCCGACGGCGATTTTGAATTTGTGGGGCAGCAGGGTTTGATGGTACCCCGTATAGAAACGGTCGTGGATCTTTCGGGACAGATCGAACGTGTCGATCAGACCGTATTGGCAAGTCGTCCCTTTGCAGGCGACGACCGGGCGGACTTTCGGACCGGTGCCGCCGGTTTCCAGCCCCGCCGGGGCGATGAAGGCCCGGAACGCTTCGATCTGTCCGATCGGGATGCCTTGGACCTCCACGGTCTGCCGCGTGGTGAACGCGACCATCCCGTTGCCGAACTTTTCCGCCGCTTCGGCGATCCGCCGGAGCTGCGTGGCGGTGACCACGCCGTTGACGGTCAGGACGCGGGCCGAGAAGTTGGCGGTGCCCTTGTTGTGCAGGAAGCCGAGGCCCTTGATGCGCTTGGCCTCTTCGGGCGGAATGGCGGTTGCAGACATGACGTGTTCCTCTGTTGGCATAGGAAATTCCGCGGGAGTGTTTTTGTTGAAAGCGCTTCCGCCTTTTCCCGTTGAAGATAGTCCGTCGGTGTCGTCGAGTCAAGGGCACCGGTGATTTTATTCGGCTTCGCGCTGTCCGGCATCTTGACGGGGGATAGGGAAGGTGAACAGAAATGGAAGTGCCATTTGAGTACGGGTCGCGTATAATGCGCGCTCAATGACTGACTATTCCAAACTCTTGAACTCCGAGCAATGCGAAGCAGCCACGGCGGGGGAAGGACCCCTGCTGGTGCTGGCCGCCGCCGGCACCGGCAAGACGCGCACGCTCGTTTACCGCGTGGCCTATCTCGTGGAAAAAGGGCTGGCGCCCGACAGCCTGCTGCTGTTGACCTTTACTAACCGCGCGGCGCGGGAGATGCTTGAGCGCGCCAAAGAGGTCGCCGGCGATGCGGTGGGCAACCTCTGGAGCGGCACCTTTCACCATATCTGTAACCGGTGCCTTCGGCGCTTCGGCGATCGGCTCGGCTATCCGAACGATTTCAACATCCTCGACCGCGACGATTCGCGCACGTTGATCGACCAGTGCATCAAAGATGCGGCGCTCAACAAGAAAGAGTTTCCCAAAAAAGACGTGATCGGCTCGCTCATCAGCTCCGCGGCTAACCGCGCGTGCGATATCGAGGACGTTTTGGAGCAGGCGGTCGATGAACTCAAGGTCGATCCCATGGAGATCGTCAGGGTTGCGAACCTGTATGCGGAGCGCAAGCGCGCGATGGGCGCGATGGACTTCGACGACCTGCTGGTGAACGGGCTGCGCCTGTTGGTCGAGCACGAGCCGGTTCGCACCTTCTACCAGAACAAGTTTCGGCATGTGCTGGTGGACGAGTATCAGGACACCAACCTTCTGCAGGCCAAGATGGTCGATATTCTTGCGGAGACCAACCGGAACGTCATGGCGGTGGGCGACGATTTCCAGTGCATCTATTCGTGGCGCGGCGCGGACTTCCGCAACATCATGGAGTTTCCCAAGCGGTGGCCGGAATGCCGCATCGTCAAGCTGGAGCAGAACTACCGCAGCGTGCCCGAGGTTCTGGCGGTGGCGAACGCCTGCATCAAGGGAAACCCCGAGCAGTTTCAGAAGACGCTGCGCCCGACGCGCAAGACGCGCAACAAGCCGCAGGTCTATTTCGTGCGCGATGGCGACGAGCAGGCGATGGCCCTGCTCGGGCTGATTCGGCGTTACCAGGAAGACGGGTATAACCTGCGCGACATGGCGGTGCTATACCGTGCGCACTTCCATTCGATCGAGCTGCAGATCATGTTGGGTCGCGCGCGGCTGCCGTACGTGATCACCTCCGGCATCGGCGTGTTTGAACAGGCGCACGTGAAAGACGTGGTCGCCTTCCTGCGCGTGTGCGAGAGCCGGACGGACCGCATGGCCTTCGCGCGGCTGCTGGGAATGCTGGGCGGCGTTGGCGAGAAGACGGTCGATGCGCTATGGGTGAAGCTGGGCGGCCAGTTCGACGCGCGCGACCCGGAGCAGCGCGCCCGGCTGAACGCGGCGCTCAAGCCCGCCGCGCGCGGGCAATGGCAGGAGATCGACCGACTGTTCGAGGAGTACCATCGCGAAAATCTCGCCGAGAGCGGCGGGGAGGCGGTGCAACGCTTTTGCGACGTATTCTACCATACCTATCTGGCGCGCGCGTATGAGAACGGCGACAAGCGCGAAGAGGATATCCGCGAACTGGCGCTGCAGATCGGCAAGAGCGCGGGGGGGGTGGCGGGCTTTTTGCAGGAGGTGGCGCTGCTGACCAACGTGGATCACGAGTACGACAAGATGGCCCGCGAGAACGCGGATATGCTGCATCTGAGCACGGTGCACCAGGCCAAGGGACTGGAATGGCCGGTGGTATTCGTGATCTGGGCGTCGGAAGGCATGTTCCCGTCGAGCCGTTCGATCGGCGAAACCGAGAACGACGCCGAGGAGCGCCGGCTCTTCTACGTGGCGGTGACGCGCGCGAAAGATGAGCTGGTGCTCTGCGCGCCCGAGATGCGACGCACGCGCGACGGCGGTGTGTATTTCTGTAAGCCCTCGCGATTCATTAAAGAGCTGCCGCGGGGACTCACGCGCGAGAATTTCGGGTTTCGCAGCTATTGAACGCCGTTCAGTCCGCGTCGGCAACCGGTTGCCGCACGTTTGAAAAAAGCCCAGACACGAAAACGAACGTGTAAAAACCGCATGTGAGGTATAACCTGTCCTGTAAGAAAGGAGAGGGGAACATGCGAGAGTTTCGGACGTTCTTGTTGGGGATGATGTGCGTGTGGGGCATGCTCGGCGCGGCGGTGGCCGACGAGTGGAAAATCTTGAAGCCCGCTTCTGCGCCGCTGGCCTATTCGGTGGCCGCCCAGGAGTTCCAGAAGTTCTATTCTTCGGTGACCGGGCAGCGGCTGGATATCGTGTCGGAGCCGGCTGCGGCCGCGAACTTGGTGGTGATCGGTTCCGACAGCGTGAACGGCTTTTGCCGGACCGCTGTGGAGCAGAGCATCATTCCGCCGCTGGGGGTTGGCGCGGATACGGATTCTTACCGGATCAGGTCGGCCGAAAAGGACGGGCGTCGCTATCTCTTTCTCGCGGGCGGCAACGGTCGCGGCACGCTTTATGCCGTCTACGATTTCTTTGAGCGACAGGCGGGCTGTCGCTACTTCTGGGACGGGGATATCGTTCCGAAACAGGCGTCCATCAAGATGGACGGGCTGGATGTGAGCGAGTCTCCCCGCTTCGCCTACCGCGGCATCCGCTACTTCGCGCACCGCAGCTTGGATCGTTTCCAGGCCGAACACTGGGGGCCGAATCAGTGGGAACGGGAGATTGACTGGGCGCTCAAAAAACGCCTCAATCTGGTGATGTTGCGGATCGGCATGGATGACGTTTACCAGAAAGCGTTTCCTGACGTCGTGCCGTATCCTCCGACGAATGCGCCCCTGCCCGAGGCGGTCGCCCGCTCCTACGACGACCGCACGAGCGCCTGGCCGCTGCAGGTCCGCGGCGAGCTCCGCAAGCACGTCTTGCAATACGCCCGAGACCGCGGGCTGGTACATCCGGAAGACACCGGAACGATGACACACTGGTACAGCCGTACGCCGTATGCGTTTCTCGAGAAGGTCAAGCCCGTGTTCTCGCCGCAGGTGAGCGGCTACGGCCTGCCGACCGGCTATGTCTGGGATATCCGTGACGACCGCAATCTGGAAAACTACTGGAAGCTCACGCAGGCGCACATCGACAATTACGGAAGTCCGCAAATGTTCCACACCATCGGCTATGCCGAACGCGTGGTCTACAAAGACCGGGGGGCGAACCACGAATTCAAACTCTACGCCTATCGGCGGATCATCGAGAAGATCCGAGAGCGCTACCCTCAGGCGCCGCTGCTGATCGCCTCGTGGGACTTCTACTATCCCGGCTGGAGCGGCGACGAGGTCTCGAATCTGCACACGCTTCTGGACCCGCAGAATACGTTCATTTTCGACTACACGTCGGATCTGCCGCAGGTGGGGGGAAGTTCGGACTTCCGGCAGTGGGGTGTGATCGGCAAGTTTCCGTGGATCTTCGGCATCTTCCACGCGTACGAGTGGGAAAACGAACTGCGGGGCAATTATGATCTGATCAAGGAGCGCATGCCTGTCGCCGCGGCTGACCCGATGTGCAAGGGGTTCGTCTACTGGCCGGAGAACTCGCACAGCGACAGCCTGATCCTCGAGTTTTTCACGAAGAACGCGTGGAGGCCCGACACGCTGACGCCCGAAGCGCTGCTGCCCGCCTTCTGCCGCGACCGCTACCAAGCGGCTGCCGGTCCGATGCTCGCGGCGTGGCAGGCGGCGCTGCCGCTCATCAAGCGGCATCAGGAGCTGCCGCCCGAGTTCCGCAACCTCGCGGCGTTTGCGGGGCGCGAGGTCACGGTCAAGCGGAGCGAGGATTTGCGCGAAAAACTCGGCAAACTCGAGCCGCAGATGAGCGCGCTGCCCGACCTCTTCAGTAAGCTCGCCGCGTTGCCGTATGGGACGGGCGACGCCTTTGTGGACCGCGACGCGATCGATCTGGCGCGGACGGTCGCGGGCCGTGTGTTCAGTGTCGCGCTCTATCGGTATGCCGCCGCGCAGGGCGACTGGCTTGCGGGCCAGGCCGACGCCGCGGCCGTGAAGGACGCGGGCGAACGTTGCACGACGATCCTGACCTCGCTGCGCGATATCCTGGCGCTGCACGACGACTATTCGATGAACGCCTCGATGGCCAAGCTTCAGGCGGTGCATCCCGTGAATCCCTGCTTCGAACAGGCGCTCAAAGGCAACGCGGAAAACGGCTATTGTCGGACGTACATTTACGAACTGTTCAACGACTACTATCTGCCGCAGCTGTCGCTCTACACGAAATGGGTGGATGAGCGCATAGCCAGCGGGGACACCAAGAGCCCGATGAAACCGGCGAAGCCTCTGCCGATGAAGGAGGTTGTGGATGCCTTCTACGCGAAACCGCTCGCCGAGATGGCGGGTTCTGCTGCGAAGACGCGTTCGGCGTTCTCCGATGTGGTCAGAGATCTCGCGGCCAGCATGGAAGGCGAAATCAAATGAAACGTGTCATAAGATGGGGCTGCCTGCTTGGGGTTCTGGCGACGCATAGCGTTTCGGGCGCTTGGTATTACTGGCAGGGGACGGGGGGCAGCGGCGTCGGCGACTACGAGGCGACGAACAACTGGTCAACAGGCGTTCTACCGGGGATCGCCGATTCTGCGGCGTTCAAAAACACGGCGAACAAGAACTGGCGAGTCACGCTCACCAGCAACGTAACCAATTTGACCATCCTGAACGATATTTCGGCCTTTGGGTCTGAGACAGTATTCAATCTCGGCCAGAAGACTTGGACATCGACTGACACGGGGCAAGGGATCTATGTCAGGTATGGCACCGGAGGAAAAGTGACCTTCACGAACGGGACTTTGGCGTGTTACAAGTTGAACTGCCAAGTCGAGCCGTCAACGGGCGCGACGACGCTCTCGAACCATGCCTTCATCGCGTTTCAAACCATTTCTTCCGAGTCGTATGTGGCCTATTTCGCCGGCTCAACCGCCACGTTCGACGGCGGCGCGCATTCGGTCACGAATCTGATGCGCGTGGGAAACATGACCAACGCAAGCGCGTGCGCGACGGTGAGGCTGGTTGGAGGCACACGCTTCGGCGTGACGAACGAAGTCTATGTGGGCGGCATCAGCGGCTCGACCGGCCGGCTAGAGGTGGCGGACGCGGCGTTCAGAATGGGAAAGGCCAACAATTATGTGGGGCACTTTGCCAACAGCGAAGGCACGTTCACCGTCGGTGCCGGAGCGGACGTGTTCAGCCCCGGCAGGCTGTGGTGCGGCTCCAGCGGGCGGGGCGTGTATGCGCAGGCCGGCGGGAGCGTCACGGCACCAGCCGGCGTCACGCTCGGAGAACTTGCGGGAGGGTGGGGTGAAATGATTCTGGCCGGAGGATCTTTTTTGAGTACGGGGACGGCGGCGCACGTGGTCGGGAGTGTTGGTTTCGGGCAGTTGACGGTGTTGGACGGAACGAATACTTTCGGGGGCAATGTGACGGTCGGAGACGCTTCGGGAGGAGTCGGCCGGATGGCCGTGACGGGCGGCAACAACACCTTCGGGAAGATTGCCGCCACGCGTTTGACGGTCGGACGAATGGGCGCCGGAACGCTGAGCGCGAGCGGGGGCACGAACGCGACATGCGGAATTATCCTCGGGCATGAGACGGGCGGTACGGGCGCGATGACGGTGTCGAATGGCCTGTGGACGGTTGACGAGCATATGTGGGTCGGGTTTGTGACCGGCGGCAACGGTGCCCTGACGGTCGCCGGCGGCGAGATACGTTTCTTGAACGGCGGGCCCGTCTTGGCGCTCGGCCGCAATGCGAACGCCACGGGCGAGGTCACGGTGGCGGGCGGCCTGCTGAATGTGAACGGCAATGTCTATATGGGCGGCCCGAACGGCGTTGCGCGACTCACGCTCGCAGGCAGCGGCGTCTTGCGGGCGAAAGCGCTCTACGAATATGACGGGGCGGCAAGCAGCTACGTTTTGTTTGACGGTGGCACGCTGCAGGCGTCGGCGTCGGGTACGTTGATTCAGGCGCTGGACGACGTGCGGTTGACGGCTACTGGCATGGCGGTTGACACGGCCGGAAACACGGTCAGCGTGGTGCCGATCCTGCAGGATGCGCCGGGCGAGGCGGGCGGCATCACTAAGAAAGGCACGGGCACGCTGACGCTGGCGGGCGCGCGCGCGGCCACGGGCCCCGTATCGGTGCTCGGGGGCACGCTGGTTGTCAGCAACAACGTGTCTGTGTCGGCAGGGGTTTCCCGGATCGACGGCACGCTGACGTTGACGGCGGACAACCGCCTGACCGTCGGGGCGGGCGCGGCGCTGGCGGGCACAGGATCGGTGGCGCGGGTGACACTGGCAGACAAAGCCAAGCTGGTCCGGTCCAAGACGGATGGCGCGACTTCACCTCTCAACGTTAGCGACTGCTATGCGAGCGGTGCGTTGACGGTGGATATCTCCGGCTATACAAGGACCGATCTCTTGGCAGCCTTGCCCCTTTTGAAAGTGCCGTCTGCGGCTTTCAACAAGCCGACGTCGGTGAGCGTCTTGCGGGACGGCGTGCCGGATCCTTCCGTTATCGTGCGGTGTTCCGAGAGTGGCGGTTCAACCGTCCTGAGCGCGGTGTACAACAGCGGCACAATGATCAGCGTGCGCTGACGTGCCGGAATAAGGATAGGGGATCTTCATGTTCCGTATCGTCTTGTGCTTCCAGGTGTCTGCGCTTCTCTCCGTTCTGATGGGGGCGGTGCTTCAAGGCAAGGGAGAAACAACCCTTTTTCGGGAAGATTTCAGCGGCTTCAAAAGCGACTCCGATTTGTTGCGGGTCGTGGACGCTGACCACCCGGATTTCGCGCGGGCGCTCGAACTGCGGAGCGTCAAGGCGGAAGACGGTAAAATTCGCCAAGGACATTGGGAACTGCGGCTTGGAAACGTGGAAAGGGTCTCAGAAAGTGAGACCATGGAGATCGGTTTTTGGATGAAAGCCGCCACCGAGTCGGCCCGCTACGCGCTTCTTGCGAACGGCAAGGGCCATAAAGCGATTACCCTCATTCAGAATTACGGCTTCTTTGAGATTCCTGAAAGTGCCGTCGCGAGCTGGAAAAAGATCGCAAGAAATCGGCTCAACGGCTGGCACAGAATGCTTTATCGTGTCCACTGTCAGCAAGGCGCTTACGACGTGTTTGTTGACGACATGGAGACACCCGTTGCGCAAATGATCTCTTTCCGTGAACCGGAGTCCTTGTTCATCGATCGGATTTGGACGCTCGGCAGCGAAAATGCTGAATCGCGAACCCTTTTTGGCCCGGTCACGGTCAGCCTCACTTTTCCCAACGAATTTCCGCCTGAGTCGTTCAGCGGAAATCCGTTTTGCCTGAAAGGAGTCGGCGAAACTGCAAATGGTCCGACACCCGAGGCGTTCGATCAGCGGATCCCGATGGTTCTCGGCGTCGCGACGGGAAGCGTCAAAGAAGCCGCCAGCCTTCGCTTGCTGCGGGATCAGACGAACCTTTATTGCCAGTTCCGCCTTGACGCTCGCGAGACGGCGAATCGATTCCCGAAGACCGTCAAACGGGACGGCAGAATCTGGGACGATGATTGTGTTGAACTTTTTTTTCAACCCGACCCGCATCGCGACACCTATTATCACCTGGCGGCGAATGCCGCTGGCTCCCTGTATGATGCCAGGCATCACGCCGGCTCCCGCGACGATACTTGGAACGGTCATTGGAGCTGTCAAATCAGACAGGACGAACGGGGCTGGACCGCACTTTTTTCTGTTCCTTTTTCGGACTTTGGAGGCGACCTGCCTGCGGACGCCGTGTGGGGCTTTAATGCGGGAAGGGAGAATCCTTATACCCGTGAGGTGCTTTCGTGGACGATCCCCGAACGTTTCGGGAGAATCAGTTTTCCCGTCTTGAACGATCCGCGGCCTGATTCCCAAAGAATTGCGGCCTTAATGGACCGGTTCTGCGATTTTCCTGATCGGTTCCAGGCCTTGTCGCGCGAGGTGCAGGAGGAATTGTCGTTTCCACATCCCGTTCTTCAGGAAAAGCGGCGGGAACTCGGGGAGAAACTGAAGGGCCTGGAGCAAGCCCATGGCCGCGCGGCGTCTTTTCAAGAGTTCATTCAGCTCGATGCCGCTCTCAAACTCCTAAACGACGAAAAGGAGTTTCTGCGCCGGAAAGCAACCCGGATGTCCGACCTGTTTATGCCGGGCTCGGATAACCGCCGCCGCGCCTATGCGGCTTGCGTTGAATCATCCATGAACAAGGTCATGGATGATTATTGCGGTAATCCTGAGACGCGTGCCTCGCTGCTGCTTTCGGGAAACGAGTATGGCAGCTTTCAGATCGTGCTGCTGGCCGTACCGGGAGACGGTTTTAGCCGGGTTAAGATTTCTATCGCGCCACTGCAGGACCGGTCAGGCAAGGTTCTGGCGAACGCGCGGCAGCGCGCCTATCTGGTCGAGTCTGTCCGCTCGGCTATGCCTCGCCTGAAAGCCGTTGGCTATCCGGATGTGTTAAAACCGGGTGCCGACTTCCGGGTCGGCAATCGACTGCTTGTGCCGCTGTGGTTCGATGTTTTTCTGCCGCCCGGCACGGCGGCAGGCACGTATCAGTCGCAAATCGAAGTCAGGCCTGACGATGCTGAGCCCTGTGTGATCCCCGTTACGGTCCGGGCCACCGGCTTGACTCTCCCGCCCAACGCGTCATTAGACACCGCCTTCTGTTTCGACGCCTCATGGGTGAGGGCGTTTTACGGACAAGAGATCCCGCCTGAAAAGATGCGGAATTATTGCGATTTCATTTTGGATCATCGGCTGGAGCCCATGAATCTCTGGAGCGGCAGCAACGTCGACATCGGGCTCGACAACCTTGATTACTGTGCCCAACACGGGAAAACCATGCTCTTCCTGCCCATCACGAATCTTGCAAAAAACAAGGCCAAGTATCAGACGTTGATCAACCAATATCAGGGGAGGCTCCGCCCCGTATTCTTTGGCCACGATGAGGTGCTGATGCAGAATTCCGCCGAAAAACTTGCGGCGATGAAAAAAGATTTTGACCTTGCAAAAGAGCTGTTTCCGGCTGTGCCCCGCCTCAATACCGCGCCCGTCGACGCGCGCCTCTTCGGGTACGTCGACATCTGGTGTCCGCTCTTCAGCCATTTCAACGCGTCAGAGGGCACGGAACGGATGAAACTCGGTGAAAAGGTCTGGTGGTATCCGACCGACTATCCCCTCGCTCCGTATGCGAATTTCAATCTTGATTCTCCCGGCATCGATCCCAGGATCATTCCTTGGATGAACTGGAAATTGAACCTCTCCGGCTTGCTTTATTGGGGGCTGAATCGCGAATGGCTCACGAACGGTCAGCGGGAAAGCAAGCAAATCACACCCGACTTTATCGAACAGCGCTCGCTCGACTGGATGACGCCGGAAGTGCACCGCAAGATGATCGCGGGTGAGTGCCGCTGGCCAGAGGTGCCTTGGTTGCCGTATTTTCGCAACGTTTTTAACAGCCGGTCGGTCAGCGCTACCAACGGTGGGGGCAACCTGCTCTATCCGGGGCCGGACTGGGAGCCGTGGCCGTCCATGCGCCTGAAGAACCTCCGGGACGGGATGCAGGATTACGAGTATTTCGTGATGCTTAAAAAGAACGTGGCGGCGCTCGAAAGCAAAATTCCGAACCATCCGTTGCTTCCGAATGCCCGTAAAGTCTTGTCGATTGATGACGACGTGCTGGGCGGTGAAACCCGCTATACGAAAGATCCGGAACGGCTTCTTGCCTTTCGTCAGGAACTGATCAGGCTCGTGATGGAAACCGGGAAGCTTCAATAAGTCCTTACGCCAAGGCGTTAGCAGTCACGATCAAACGAATCATGAACGGACGGTGCGAATATGCTTAGAATCCACAAAGTGCCCTACAAATGGGAGCTCGTCATCCTCCTCTGGCTGGCGCTGTTCTTCAACCAGGCAGACCGCCAGGTCTTCAATGTGGTCCTGTCTTCGATCCGCGACGATCTGGGGCTTAAGGATGCCGATATGGGATTGGTTGCCACCGTGTTACTTATGGTGTGCGGCATTCTGGTGCCGGTTGCGGGGATCGTGGGAGACCTGTTCAACAAAAAGAAAATTATCATCTCCAGCCTGCTTGTGTGGAGCAGCGCGACCTTGGTCACTGGGTTCAGCTGTTCAATCTGGCACTTGATCCTGCTGAGGAGTGTGGCGACTGGAGGGGGCGAGGCTTTCTATTTTCCTTCCGCCAGTTCCCTCCTTGGCGAATACCACGACAAGACACGGGCGACGGCTCTGTCGATCCACCAGACTGCCGTTTATGTCGGCATCATTTCCAGCGGGTATCTGGCCGGACATATCGCGGACTTATATGGCTGGAGGATGGCTTTTTATGTTTTCGGCGGCTTCGGCATCATGCTGGCCTTTATCCTCTACTACAGACTGATAAATCCCGCCGTGCGGAAAGCCGATCTGTCTAGCCCTGTGCCCCATACGGGGGTTAAAGATGCTTTGATTGCGGTTTTCAGAAAACCGTCGTTCATTCTGCTGGCGCTTGCCTTCTCAGGGATGAATTTTGTGGGAGTTGGCTTTTTGGTGTGGATGCCGACCTTCTTGCATGAGAAATATGGATTCTCCTTGTCGAGGGCGGGGTTTGACGCGACCTTTTATCATCATGTTGCGGCTTTTGTCGGCGTCTTGGTGGCGGCCAGGATCACGGATAAGCTGGCTGAAAGGATTAAAGGCATTCGCGCGATTGTACCCATGTTGGGGCTGTTGGCCGGCGCACCTTTTATTTATTTCATGGGACAAAGCTCATCGCTATCAACGCTCTATGTCACGCTCGTTCTGTTCGGCCTTTTCCGTGGGGTCTACGAAGCTAACCTCTGGGCCTCTGTTTATGACATGGTCGATGTCCGGTATCGTTCCGCCGCTACGGGGTTCATGCTTTCTTTCGGGCTTGTCATCGGCGCGCTGTCCCCTTACATCCTGGGGATCTTGAAGCCCGCGTTCGGCTTGGCTAACGGTTTCGCTTGCCTGTCTGCGGTTTATGTGTTCTCGGCTTTGTGTATTCTGATCGCGGTTCTGTTCTTTTACAAAAAAGATCTGTGCGAAAGATGATTTTAATCGTGGCGTGCTGACGCTGACGCAATCGCGGTTTCAGTCGGTGTTTGAAAAAAGTCTGGGACCGAAATCGAACGCAGGTCGCTCGGTCAGCCTGTATGCTGACACTATCGTTTTCGTAGAGGAGAAGGATGATTATGCAGTATCTGGCAGACAATGCGCTGACCGCGCAAATCAAAAAAATCGCTTTGACGGAATTGAACGCGGATTTAGTGGGCGTGGCGAATATCGCGCGCTTCGGCGGCGCGCCGCTGATGATGAGCCCGCAGGGCATTCTGCCCTCGGCGCGTTCGGTTGTCGTGATGGCGGTGCATCATCCCGACGCGGCTGTCGAGCTTGGCGGCGAAGAGCATCCGCAGAAGATCGGCCCATATTGTATTCAGTATGCCATGAACATGCGGCTGGACGAGATGAGCTACCGCATGGGGCGCTTCATCGAATCGCTGGGATACACGGCGGTGCCGATCGTTTCCTCCAATATCTGGCGCTACAAGGGCTACAAGGGACTGAAGGAACATTTCGCGCCGGACATGTCGCACCTGCATGCGGCCGTAGCGGCGGGCCTCTCCGAGTTCGGCTACTCGGGCCTGTCGATCACGCCGGAGTTTGGCGCGCGTCAGCGCTATGTATCCATCATCACCGATGCCGAGCTGACACCCTCACCGCTGGTTGAGCCCGGCTCGGTTTGCGACAACTGCATGCTTTGCAAAAAAGCCTGCCCATCTGGCGCCCTCTCCAAGGAGATCGATGGTTGGAACGAGATGGAAGCCGAGGGCAAGGTCTACCGCTATGCCCGCAAGAACCTCTGGCGCTGCGCGTGGGGCGAGCACTTCGACCTGGATCTCGACTTGGAGATACCCGAGAAGGTTGATGAAGCGGTGATTCTGAAGTATGTCAAACGCTATGGTCGCCGCGGCGGAGAGATGGGGTGCTGCCTTAAGGCGTGCGTGCCCAAGGCGCGTCGCTATTTCGACAAGGCCTACTGCAAGAGCCCGAGGCGCAAACGCGACGTCGTGCCGCAGCCGGGGTTGGTATCGCGTGGGGTGTTCGAGAAGATACGCGGCCTGACGCAGGCGCACGGGGCGTCCTGCATCCTTTCGGTGCCGGTGGACGAGCTGCGCGCCGCGGGCGTGAAGATCGAGGACTCGAAGGCCTACCTGCCCGGCGCGAAAAGCGCGGTGGTCGTCTGTCTGGCGGCAGTCAACGATCTGGTTCGGGATGTGGCGGACGTGGACAAGGAACTGGCGCTTGAAATTACCCTTACGGCGGGAGGATTGCGCGAGACCGCCGAGAAGTTAGCGCTTCAAACCGGCTACGATGTGTCGCGCGAACTGGAGCGGACGGGGTATTCTGCGACGGGCGGAACCGAGATCAAAGAAGCCGAGGTCGCAGCGGCTGTTCACGGCGTGCCAGAGGGGCAGACGCTTTTCACGTACACGGTGCTGACCGACGCCGAATTGCCTGCAACGGGCCTTGCTTTCAGTGCCCCGTCGGCGGAGCGCGTGGAAAATTTCACGGGCGCGTTTGAGGCTGAGGCAAAACGGCTTGGGGCCGACGTGGCAGGAGTAACGTCCATCAGTCGGCTGCAAGGAATCGCGAAGCAGGTGGCGATCGCATTTGATGGCGAGCCGGTGCTGGACGCGAAAGACACGTCCCAGATTTTCACGCCGTATCAGCCGCTCATCACCGAACGCAAGCGTCTCATCCCCGACCCGGGCACGCTGTTGCCGAATGCCAAGTCGGTACTGGTGTTCGGTGTCGCGTTGCCTCACGGCTCTGTGGATGTCACGGCGCGGACGCCTGCGGAAGCGGTGGGGCCGTACGCGTTCGCAATCTACGAGAATCTGAATTATCTGCGCCGAATCGCGGTGCGGCTCTCGATGTGGTTGTCGCGGCAGGGGGTGAACGCTGTTTTCAGTACCGACCTGCTGGGTACGGGCTCGATGACCGCGAGCCCGCGCGGAGCGATCCCTGACCTCTTCTCTAACCGCTTTGAGGCTTGGGCGGCGGGCTTGGGACGGTTCGCGAAGGCGGGTTTTTTGGTAAATCCGACGTTTGGCACCAACGTGCGCTACATGGCGGTGGTGGTGGACCGGGAATTGGACGAGAGCCCGATGCTCGACAGTTTCAGGGCCGAACGCTGTGATACGTGCGGCGAACGATGTGTGGCGGCGTGCGCAACAGGTGCATTCGGGCGAGAGGTTGCGGTGGAGTCAGGCAACGTCTGCGATGTTCTTCTTTCGGTCAGCACAAAGCGCTGCGATTGGGCCAAGCGCTATTCGCTGATCGCCGACGAAGGCTGCGGTTTCGTCGGCTGGAAGTTGAACCTGACGCCGCCAGAGACGATCACGGCGGAAACGTTAGACGCGGCGCTGCGCCAACAGCCACCGATACCAAAATACCGGCCCTGTAATTTTGAAGCGTGCGCCATGGCGTGCCCCTATACGAGAGAAATCAGGGGTTAGAAAGTAGAAGTTCGGTGTTGCGAGGCCTGCGGACTGGAGTCCGCGTGAAAGGGGAGCAGACGAATGAAACATGTGGTAGCGGTATTTGTTACGGCGCTGGCACTGGGAGCAGGCGCGGCGGGCCAGCCTATGGATAAAGACGAGGCGCAGATCATCAAGTCGCGGATGATCCCATACCCCCAGAAAGTGGCGATCGCGGACGGACCGGTCGTGCGTATCGACGAGTCGCTTGCCGTGACAATCACGCTGACAAACCGGACAGACGGCATTGAGAAACGCACGGCGAAGCTTTTCAAGTCGGCCTTCGGCGTGTCGCCCCGGCTGACTTTCAGGGATGACGCGTCGCTGGCGATTCCGAAGGACGGCTACCGCTTCGCCTGCGCAGCGGACACCGGTCTTACGATTGGGGCCGCGGACGAGGGCGGGCTGCTGAACGCGCTAAAGACATTGCGGCAGTTGGCCGAGCCGGAACGCGGGGTTGAGAAGATGCGCTATTATTTTCTGCCGGAGGTGTCGGTAGAGGATGCGCCCGCGATGGCCTTCCGCGGCATGCACATCTGCTGGTTTCCTGAGAACGATGCGACCTTCATTGAGAAATGCATCCGCATGGCCGCCTATTACAAGTTTAACTATGTGGTCCTTGAGCCATGGGCGGTTTTCGATTATCGATCACACCCCGAGTTCTCATGGGCTGAGAAGCGCGTAAGGGCCAAGACGATTCACCGCCTCGTGAGCTTGGCGCGCGAGCAGGGACTGGCCCTGATTCCGCAGCTCAACCTCTTCGGCCACGCGCCTGAAGCGCGGCACATTTCGGGCAAGCACCCAGTCTTGGACTTCCATCCCGAGATGCAGCCGCTGTTTGAACCGGACGGCTGGACCTGGTGCCTGAGCAATCCCGCGACACGGCGGTATTTGACCGAAATGACACTGGAACTGTACGAGGCCTTCGAGTGCCCGCCGTATTTTCATATCGGTTGTGACGAGGCGTATTCGATGGCAACGTGTGTGGCGTGCCGCAAAGCCGACTATGCTGCGCTTTTGAAAGACCACCTGCTGTATTTTCGCGAACTCTTCCACAGGCGTGGGGCGCAGATCATGATGTGGCACGACATGCTGGTGGTTGCTGGAGATCCGCGCTGGAAAGGTTATGTCGCGATGGGATCCGCGAAAATCGGTACGGAGGCGTTGCTCGATTCGTTGCCGCGCGACATTGTGATCTGCGACTGGCAGTACTACACGGTGCCGAAAGGTAATGCCGTGCCCTGGCCGACCATGCAGTACTTTCACGAAAAAGGATTCCCGGTGTTGGCCTGCCCTTGGAAGGACACGGAAGGGATCAAGAGCCAGGCGAGGCTTGTGCGGGATAAAGGAATGACCGGAATGCTGTGTACGACGTGGAACTACATGCACAGCCTCGACATGTACCGGATGCTGTATGCGGGCGCCAATGCCACGTGGGGTAATGACGGGACCGGGTGGAATCCTCAGGCGTCGTTCAACATGCATCTGCGTCAAGTCGGCTGGGACATGGGCATCAAACATTATCGCGATACGGGCGTTGCTCAGTGGCAGGTCCCTCCGGAGAACGCTTTGCTGCACTGAGCGTGTATGGTTGGAAATGAACGATGCGGAAACTGTGAACGATTACGGGGCGGATTAAGATTACGATTAAGAAGGTTGCAGGTTCTTCGTAATCCTAATCGTACGCTTAGTCGTAATTACGATCTTAGCTGAGGTTACGGACGATTAAAGAGGAGACGAGAATGAAAGCTGCTGAATTGAAAGCGAAAGCCCGCGCGTGCGGGGCTGATCTGGTGGGTATCGCGCCGGTAGCGCGTTTTGCCGAAGTGTCTCCGGACAGAAACCCGGCTGCGATTTTTCCCGAGTGCAAGTCGGTGATTGTGTTGGCGAGGCGCATCTGCCGCGGCTCGCTGCGCGGCGTGGAGGAAGGAACGAACTTCGGCAGTACCTACCAGTGTTTCGGCTATACATGGGTTGAGGACAACTTTCTGTCCCAGACTTCATATGACCTCTCGCTCTGGATCGAGGAACAGGGCTTCGAGGCCGTGCCGCTCTTCGCCTATAACGAAGCCGGTATGCCAAAAGGCGTGCCGGTCGCGTCAGATAAGCCCGCGCCGAACGTCTACATTGATCCGCGTTACGCGGTGGCGGCGGCGGGACTGGGCGAGGTGGGATTGGGCGGCTTCATCCTTACGCCCGAGTTCGGCACGCGCCAGCGTTTTGCCTTTGTGCTGACCGATGCGGAGCTGGATGGCGATGCTGTGCGCGGCAAGACGATCTGCGGCGACTGCGGCGGGTGCGCGACGGCCTGCCCCTATGGCGCGATCCACCTGGGCAAGACGCAGACGGTCAGCGTTGAAGGCCACGCGATGCCGGTGGCGCAGGTGGACGTCGGCCTATGCGCGTCGTGCCCGAACGGGGCGTTCCTTGCGAGTGGTCGCGGCAAGGAACCGGACCGCATTGCGGCGGCGTGCGGACGCGAATGCCTCGTCCGGCTCGAAACAGCCGGCAAGGTCGGGAACCGCTTTGAAAACACCTTCCGCAAGCGTGCCCCGTGGCAACTGGACGCCTTCAAGCGCCCGATGACGCGCGATGCGTCCGGTGCCATGAAGGCGGTCGACGTCGGCTGCGACAAGTTTTCCGGTACTGGCGTGGTTTCGGTACATGCGACGGGTCAGGTGTTTTCGAAATAGGAGGTGTTATGAAACTGACCTCGCAGATGATCAAAGAATTTGCGGCCTCTCTGGGGCGTCCCTGCCTCGTGGGGGTTGCGAACATTGAGCGGTTCAAGAACGCGCCGCAGCAGATGCACCCCAGCAACATTTTCCCCGAGTGCAAGTCGGTGATCTCAGTGGTCGCGCCTTTTCCGCGCGGCACATATCGCGGCATCACCGAGGGGACGCACTGGCCGAACTATACCTACTACTCGTACAACCGGCTGAACAATCTGTTCCGGCCTCGCATCACCTATGCGCTTTCGTGCTTCATCGAAGACCATGGCTGGGAGGCGGTGCCGCTTTATCCGGCCGTGCCGGAGCGCGGCGGGTTGCACGCGCCGGTGATGCCGGGACGGCCCGCGCGGGAGATCAACCTCAACGTGCGGATCGCGGCGGTGGCGGCGGGTTTGGGCGAGATCGGCTGGTCCAAGGTGTTCCTGACCGAAAAGTGGGGGCCGCGCGTGCGCATCGGCAACATTTTGACCGACGCCGAGCTGGAACCGGACCCGCTTATGAAGCCGGGCACGCTTTGCAACCGTTGCATGAAGTGCGTGCGGACCTGCCCCGGCTGCGCGATCCCCAAACCCAGCGAGAAGCCGCCGGTCCGCATCACCATCGACGACCAAATGTATGAGTGGGGCGACGTGTCGATGGGCCGCTGCACGCTGACACATCACGGGCTGAACCGCGAAGTGTCGCCCTTTTTGATCAAGGATTTCCCAACCGTCGATTTCAAGGTGAAGGAAAGCAAGGTGTCGGAAGAACTGGCCTATCGCATGGCCTACACGTTGGCGACCGGAACGTGGGTCGCGTCCGAGGAGTTTCCGCACGGGCATATTGTGGACTATTATCACCAGATTCTCGGGCACGTCGGGTATTTCGCGATCTGCGGCGCGCAGGGGTGCATCCGCGGGTGCATGGACAGTCTGGAGAAGCGGCACGCGATCGAGCAGTCCGCGTTCCCGACACCGGTTTCGCCGCGCGGCCAGTGGACGCTGAGAAAGCCGGAGCAGGAGGAGTCCGTCGGTATTGCGGAGGGGGCGTGTCCGGAGCTGTACCGGGAGCCCGACTTGCAGGCGGGAAAGTGGGTGTGATGTCAGCGGAAACACAGCCAGACGCGCCCGCGAGACCTCTGCCGTTGCGCATCGCCTCCATCGATGCGTATCGCGGCCTGGTGATGTTACTGATGATGGCCGAAGTGCTGTCGCTCCGCAGCGTGGCAAAAGCGCTTCCGGAAAGCGGTTTCTGGAAGTTTCTCGCGCATCATCAGTCGCATGCCGATTGGATCGGCTGTACGCTGCATGACCTGATTCAGCCTTCCTTCGTGTTTCTGGTCGGCGTGGCCTTGCCCTATTCGCTGGCGAAGCGCTTGGCGTCGGGGCAACCTCAATGGCGGCAGACTGCGCACGCGTTCGGTCGGGCGCTGACGCTGATGTTGCTGGGCGTCTTTCTGCAGTCGGCGCACGCCGACTACACCCGGTGGACGTTGATCGACACCCTGTCGCAGATCGGCCTCGGCTACGGTTTTCTCTATCTGCTGGGCCTGCGTTCGGCGCGTGCCCAATGGGGGACTTTCGCCCTGTTGATGGTGGGATACTGGCTGTGGTTTGCGCTTTATCCCTTGCCGGACACGGGCTTCGATTGGGCGGCTGCAGGTACGAAACCCGAGAGGATGCTCTCGGGGTTTGCCGCACACTGGAGTCTCGGGACCAACCCTGCCGCTGCTTTCGACCGCTGGTTCGTGGGCCTCTTTCCGGCCGAAAGGCGGGCGTCGAACCCGGCCGGCTATACCACGCTGAATTTCATACTCACCTTTGCCACCATGATTCTCGGCCTGCTTGCGGGGGGCATTCTTCGAGGCGAACGCCCGCCCGCCGCTAAGATCCGGTGGTTCCTCGTCGTCGGCTTGGCGGCTCTCGCACTGGGATGGGTGCTGAACGAAACCGGCCTCTGTCCGATGATCAAGAAAACCCGGACGCCGAGCTTCGTGTTCTTTAGCGGCGGCTGGTGTTTTCTTTTTTTGGCGTTCTTTTATCAGGTGGTTGACGTATGGGGCCGCCGCAAGTGGGCCTTTCCGCTGCTTGTGCTGGGGATGAACTCGATCGCCGCCTACCTGATCTCGCATTTGTGGGCAGGGTTCATTTCACGCGCGTGGGTACGCCACGCCGGCAAAGGTTTCTTCGCTTTCGCCGGGGCTCCCTATGAGCGGTTGACGCTCGGTTGTGCCGTGCTTCTGACCGAGTGGCTCATTCTCTGGTGGATGCACCGCAATAAGGTCTTTCTTCGCATTTAGAAACTCGCGATAATCGAAAACCAAAAGGGGGCGTGAAGATGAACAGAAAACGAATGACGATTGCAGTCGTGTGTTGCGTGGCCGGCCTGCTGCAGGCGGCGCCGCTGAACGAGAAGGAGGCGCGGCTCGTCAAGTCCCGCCTGGTGCCCGCACCGCAGTCGATCGCGCTGACCGACGGACCGGACGTGGTGCTGGACAAGACCGTCAGCGTGTCCTTTGCATGCGCGAAGGACGGGCCGGCCGCGGCGCAGGAAGTCGGGCGGCTGTTCAAAGAGTGGTTCGGCATCACGCCCAAGCTCGCAACTGGGAGCGCCGTGAACGCGCCGCAATTGTCGGACGCGTATCGGCTCGCGGCGTCGAAGGGGACGCTGACGATCGAAGCCTCGGACATAGGTGGCGCGCGCAATGCGATGCGTACGCTGCGGCAGATTGCGGAGCCGGTGCGCGGCACGCGCGAACTGAAGGCGTATTTCGTACCGGAGCTGGCGATCGACGACGCACCGGCCATGTCGTTCCGCGGCTTTCACATCTGCTGGTTCCCTGAGAATACGCCGGTGCAGATCGAGCGGTTCATCCGGTTGGCGGCCTACTACAAAATGAACAAGGTCGTGCTGGAGTCGTGGGGAACCTTTGTTTCGGAAAAGCATCCGGAGCTGAACATGCCGGGCGGCTCGATGACCATACGCGAGATCAAGCGCCTGGTCAAAATCGCGGACAGCTTGGGGGTGACGCTCATCCCGCAGTTCAACCTGTTCGGGCATGCTTCGGGGGCGCGAAGCTGTTCGCATAAACATACGATCTTGGATTTTCATCCGGAACTTCAGCCGCTGTTTGAGCCGATGGGCTGGACATGGTGTCTGAGCAATCCTGAGACCGCCAAGCTGATCGAAGAGCGGGTCATCGAGATGCACGATGCGTTCGGACGCCCGCCCTATTTCCACGCGGGGTGTGACGAGGCGGAAGACATGGGGACCTGCGCGGCGTGCCGCCGGACGGATTATGCGGTTGTGGTTCAGAAATATCTGACCCGCATTCATGATGTGCTGGCGGCGCGGAAATGCAGAATGATGATTTGGCATGACATGTTTTTGCAGGCTGGCGATCCGCGCTGGAAGGGCTTTTATGCCAACGGTTCCAAGCAGGCGGAGGTCATGCTGGACGGTTTGCCCCGCGACATTGTGATCTGCGATTGGTATTACGGTGCGCCGAACAAAGAGAATGTTTGGCCCACGCTGAAACATTTCAAGGAGAAAGGATTTCCCGTGCTGGCCTGCCCGTGGGAAAATCTGGAGGGTTATCGTGGACTCAGCAAAGCCGTTCAGAGTGAGAAGCTGGAAGGGATGCTTTGTACGGCTTGGCACCACCTGTATGGGTCCAGCATGATGGCGATTTATTTTCGCGCGGCGCATGCGACCTGGGGGGCTCTGCCTGCCGGCGGCTATGAGGGTTTGGTCTTCGCCCAGCATGTGCGTCAGATCGGCTGGGAAATCCCCGTGAAAACGTACGAGGACACCGGGACCTCTAATAACCAGCTACCCGAGAAGACCGCCACGCCGCGCTGACGCCGCTCCCGCGCTTTGCGGTTCTCCGCAACGCGTTTTCTGTCGCATCGAAAACGCGGATGGGGTAAATTGTTGCCCTTCACTTATGCGGAGCAGATATGCGGATTCTCGTGACGGGATCGGCGGGCTTCATCGGGTTCCATCTGACAGCCAGACTGCTGAGGGATGGCCACGAGGTCGCCGGGCTGGACAATTTCAATGCCTACTATGACGTGCGCCTGAAACGCGACCGCCAAGCGGTGTTGTCGGCTGCTTTTGCCGGGACGGGGCGTTTCCGTTTCTTTGAGAACGATATCTGCGACTTGGCCGCTTTGAGCAGCGTCTTCGCAGCCTGCCGCCCCGACTGCGTGGTCAATCTGGCGGCGCAACCGGGAATGCGGGACTCTCTCCGGAACCCCTTCGCTTATCAGGCGGCGAATCTGGACGGTTTCCTGAACGTGTTGGAATGCTGCCGTCACGCGGCGGACAAGCCCCGGCTGCTGTACGCATCGTCCTCTTCCGTCTACGGTTGTGACAATCCTTTGCCTTTCTCGGAAGAGCAGGCCGCGGATCATCCCATCAACCTCTACGCGGCCACGAAGAGGGCCAATGAGCTGATGGCACACGCGTATACGCGCCTGTACGGCTTCCAGACTGTCGGGCTGCGTTTTTTCACGGTGTACGGGCCGTGGTATCGGCCGGACATGGCGATGTATCTCTTTGCCGACGCCATGGTGCGGGGCCAGCCGGTCCGGGTTTTCAACCGCGGCGAGATGCGGCGCGACTTCACCTATATCGACGACATCGTGGACGGCGTGGCGCGCTGTGTGGCCGCAGCCGGATTAGCGCCGTATGAGATTTTCAATATCGGGAACAGCCGTCCCGAACGGTTGGTGGATATGATCGGCCTGCTGGCGGATGCGCTGGGCGTGGCGCCGGTGTTCGAGTTTCTGCCGATGCAGGCCGGCGATCTGCCGGATACGTGGGCCAGAATCGACAAGTTGCGGGCGAAGACCGGCTATTCGCCGACGACGCCGCTGGCCGTCGGCGTCCCGAAATTTGCGGCGTGGTTCCGCGAGTATAGTCAGAAAACGATAACCGAGTGAACGGATTGAACGGCATGAGATGGTGGATTTATAACCTGTTGTTCGCGGTGGCCTATGCGGTGATGCTGCCCCGTTTCCTGCTGCGCATGAAACGGCGCGGCGGCTATCGCAACCGGATGGGTGACCGGTTCGGACGATATCCCGACGAGGTGGCGCAGCGGTTGCGCCGGATGGAGCATGCGGTCTGGATCCATGCGGTGAGCGTGGGCGAAGTATATGTGGCAGGTCAGGTGATGCGCTCGTTGCGTGAGCGTTCCCCGGATATCCGGTTCGTCTTCAGCACGACCAGTTCGACGGGGTGGAAAGAGGCGGAAAAGCAGGTCGGGCCGGAGGACGTGCTCATGTATAACCCGCTTGATTTTCCCCTGTGCGTGAAGCGGTCTCTGGCTGCCGTGCGCCCGCGGGCGTTCATCCTGACGGAATCGGAGATCTGGCCCAATCTGATTCGGGCCTGCCGTCGGCGCGGGGTGCCGCTGTTCCTGGTCAACGCGCGGGTGTCCGACCGGTCGGCGCCGGGGTACCGCCGGCTGCGTTTCTGGTTCGGCCCGGTCCTGCGGATGTTCACGGCGATTATGGCGCAGTCGGCGGCCGATAAACGGCGGCTGGTGGATGCGGGGGCCGATCCCGATCGTATTGAGGTGACCGGCAGTTTCAAATTCGATGTGGCCAACCGCAATCCCGTCAAGGAGCGGTCGGTGGCGGAATTTCTGTCGCGGCACGATTGCGGCGGCGACCGCGTGGTTCTGCTGGGCGGTTCGACTTGGCCGGGCGAGGATGCGGTGCTGGTCGGGATTTACAAACGGTTGCGTGAACGGTACCCGACGCTGCGGCTGGTGATCGTGCCGCGCCATTTCGAGAAGGCTGACGCGGTGCAGACCGAGATCGAGAAGGCGGGGCTGGCATGCGTGAGGAAAAGCCGCGATGACGGCCAGAGGCCGGCGGCCGAAGCCCGGAAACCGGAGGCGGGGAGCACGGTGGTTGTGGGCGATACGACAGGCGAACTGATGGGGTTCTACGGAAACGCCCAGATCGTGTTCGTCGGCAAGAGCTTATGTGAGCACGGGGCGCAGAACATGATCGAGCCATGCCTGTGCGGCGCGGCGACGCTGGTGGGGCCCCACACCGAGAATTTCCGCCCCGTGATGTCGGACTTGCTGGAGGCCGGGGCGTTGATCCAGGTGCCGGACGCGGCGGCCTTGGAACGGGAGGTCGAGCGTTTGGTTGCGGACGCCGCGGCGCGGCAGGCGCTGGGACAGAGGGGGGTGGCGGCGGTGCTGCGGCGCAAGGGCGTGGTGGCGCGCTGCGCGGACGTCTTGGCGCGCCGGATCGGGCGTTGAAACGAAGGGTTGGCCGATTCAAAACAGGCTTGCTATACTGTCGGCATGAATTCTTTATGGGATCAACACGAGTGTGTGGTCGGGCAGGTCTATACCTGCGCGGTCGCCCAGTTGCGGCTTTGGCTTGCGCGAAACAGCCAGGGCTGGCAAGTGGCGGCCCGGCATGTGGCCGAGAGCGTGTTTGAGCCCTTGCACGAAACCGCCGAGGAGCCGGAGTGGCTCGAATGGCAGCGTTTCGTGACGCCGTCGGCGTCGTCGACCGTTCATCTCGTGCCGGTGTTGCCGGATCGTCCCGTGGTGAGCCGTCCTGAGGCGCGGATCGAGATCGCGCCGCGGCACAAGGGCCGTTTCTTCGTGACGATTCCCGTGTGGCTGCGCGTGCAGGTGAATCAGCCTTCCCCGGTGACGGTGTGCGAGTTTCCGACGCGCGTGCTTTCGAAAACCTGGTTCGGACATCCGTCGGAGCCGGGCGAGATTGCGTATGCGTTGACGACGCGGGCCCGGCAGGAGTTGCATGAGCTGACGGACGTGGAGGGCCGTGCGATCTGTCCGCTGTTGCTGGAGAACGACACGCACGAGGCGCTGGTGTTCGCGCAGTTGCTGCTGAGCGTGCGGCATATGAGCGTGTACCAGGCGGAGGACGGGAAGCTGTGGACGAACGAGTGCCGGCTGGGCTACACGGGCAGCATTTTTCCGGCCTCGCTGACGTTCGGCCGGACGGCGCCGGAACCGGCGACGCACTCGCGGTTGGTCTCGGGTTCGCGTGAGACGCCGGCATACGGTCTGACCGCCCGCGTGATCGCGAACGCGATTTTTAAGCCGCAATTTTGACCGGAGATGGAGCCGATGAAAGTGGATATCTCCAAATTGAATGAGGTGCTGACCGACTACGCGCTGCCGTTCTTCGGGATCTGCGCGTGGCTGATTTTCGGCGTGTGGGTCTCGTCCTTCCTCGCGCGGCTGCTGTATAACGGATTGTCGCACCGGCTGGGCGCGGATAAGGCGCGTGCCGTATCAAAGGCTTTCAAGGTCCTGCTCATCGTGCTGTTTGTGTTCTCGCTGATCCGCGGCGTGGGCGTGGACATCACGGCGGTTTTGGGCGCGGCAGGGGTGGCGGGCGTGGCGATCGGCTTCGCTTCGCAGACCAGCCTCTCGAATCTGATCAGCGGGCTGTTCCTTGTGCTGGAACGGCCGTTCAAGATCGGCGACTGGATCGAGGTGGACGGGTCTGACGGATATGTGCACAGCATCGAGCTGCTGTCCACCTATATCCGCACGTTCGATAACCGATTGATCCGCGTGCCGAACGAAATGCTGGCCAAGTCGAAGCTGGTCAACTATACCCATTATCCGATCCGGAGGTTGGACCTTGAACTCAGCGTGGCCTACAAAGAGGACGCTGCGCACGTGATGCGGATCCTGAGGGATGTGGTGATCGCCAACCCGGAGTGCTTTAATGAGCCGGAACCGCTGGTCGTTTTCAAAGGCTTCGGCGAGTCTTCGATGCAGTTCCTGCTCGCGGTCTGGGTGGACCGGCACGAGCTGACGGCGACGCGGACGTCGGTGATGAAAGACATCAAAGAACGGTTCGACCGCGAGGGCATCGATTTGCCGTACCAGCGGATGAGGATGAAAGATGGCACCGGCGTGTGACGGGGGCTGTGAAAAGGTTCGAGTGATCTATGGTCAAAGGTTTGGATAAAGGTCTGTTGCGGGTGGCCGTCTACGTGGCGGCAAGTCTGATGTTCGGGGCGCTGCCCGCGGTCTGGCTTCGCATTCTGGATGCCGTGGCGGGACGGACGGTCTACAGTCTGGCGGCCTGTGCGGCGCTGGTGATACTGGGTGTGGCGGCCGGGTATGGCCTGGCGGCTTGGCTGTTCAGGAAAATCCGTTACCCCGTCGCCGTGCTCTGCGCCGTGTTTGTTCTGACCGGTTGTTTTCTGGTGTTGCAGCTGATCGCGGCTTCGGGTGTCGTCGCCGGGTGGCAACGGATTTTGAATGACCTGTCCCGGACGGTCGGGCAGTACGGGGTGACGCTGGGAAAAACCGTCGCTTTTTTCGTGCTGGTGCCGTCGGTCTTGGCCGGGTGTGCGGTCCGCCTGTCGTTGCAGACGTATCTGCGTTCGCCCGCGCGGCAGCAGGGGCAGGCGTTCACCCTGATGTTGCTGTTGTGCGTGTTGCCCGCAGGATTAGGATATGCGTCCGCGGCGGGTTTTCTTGTTCCGCTCGCCGGGGTCGAGGGCGCGTTGCGCTTCGCGGCGCTATGGTTCGGTGCCCTGGCGTCGTTGGCGCTGGCGCGCGGGTTGTGGTCGGTCCTGCCTTTCGCAGTGGTTGCGGGGCTTCTGGCGGTGTTGAATCCCGCCGGCCGCGCGTCGGTGTTGACGGACGGCATCTTCAGCCGGCTGGTCCACCGCGACAGCGGGTTCGCGCGCGGGACGCCGATGTTCAGCCATCACACGCGGCATCATACGGTGACCGTGTATGACGATCATGACTATCGGTTCGTGTTCGCGCTGGACGGACGGCCGGTTCTGTTCGGCAACCGCTTCCACACGGCGCGGACGTTGACGGGATACATCCCGCTGTTGCTGCGCCCGGCCTGCAAGAAGGCGGCGGTCTTCGGTCCGGATGCCGGGCTTTATCTGCCGTTCTTCAAGCGGGCGGGCGTCGAGGACCTCGCGTATGCGGGGGCTGATGCGGATGTCGTGAAACTGGCGTTGGCGGCCGACGTTTATGTGGCCGGCGAAGATGCGGATGCCGAACGGACCGTGCGCCCGGGAGCGACGCTCGCGGCGAAAGAGGCCTATGATCTGGTGCTTCTCGCCTCGGAGCCCGTGTGGATGCGCGGAACGCGCAGGGCATATAGCCGGGGCCTGTTCAGACAGTGCCGCGGCGCGTTGTCGGCCGACGGGCTTGTGGCCTTGCATTTGGATGCGAGGGTGTTGTCGCCGGCGCGGTTCGCGGCGATCGCACGGCTTTTCGCTGCGGAGTTTCCGGAGATGCAAGTCTGGTGCACGGGGGCGTATGACTGGTTGCTGGTGGGCGGAAACAAGCCCCTGCGGGTGCCCGCGGACAAGATGCTGGGGCTTTTCGAGCGGGAGGCGGTGATCCGGGACTTCGCGCGCGCGGGCATCTTATCGATGCCGGAGGTCCTGGCCTGTCTGCTCTGCGATGGAACGGGTCTGGCTCCGTGGCTGGAACGGACGGGGAGCCAGACGGCTTGGGAAGCCGCGTGGCGGGCTCCGCTGACCGTTTTTGGCGCGGGTGCTCCGGCGTTGACGCCGAGCGTTTTAGAGACGTGCCGCCAGCGGAAGGCGGGGTGGATGTTGCCGGGTGCCTTGGAAGAGGGCGTGTATCTGGCGATCCAGGCCAAGACGGAGAAGTGCGTGGGTGCCCGCGCTTCGGCCGTGATCGCGTTGGCGGAGACGGCGAAAGGATTGGGGGACGCGGGGCTTGCCGCGGCACGGACGGCCGCCAAACTCAATTCCCGCGACGTGCTGCTGCTGCACCTGTCTGAAAACTTGGATCTTGAAGGGCGTCGGCGCATTGCGATCGGCGAGTATAAGGGTGCGCTGCGGTGCTACGAGAACCTGCTGTCGTTCTCGCCGGGAATGGCGCGGGCGCATTACGGCATGGGGTACTGTCTCCGTGCGGGCGGGGAGAACGAGAACGCCTACCTGCATTTCGCGCGTGCCGTTGCGGCCGCCCCCGAGCAGACGGGGTACCGCATGGAACTGGCTCAGATTTCTCTGTCCGTCGGTGAATTCCGGGAGGCCGACCGCCAGTATCAGGAAGTGCTGAAGCGCGAGCCGGCCAACGCGGAAGCGCTTTTCCTGTATGCCAAGGGTCTGGCGCTCAAGGGCCGCCCCGATAAGGATTTGACGAAAGCGCTCAAACTGGCGGAACAGGCATGCAAACTGACCGACTGGAACAACAAGGAGTACGCTTTTGGCCTCGCCGACCTCTATATGGACGCCGGACGCGTGATGGAGGGCATGGGACTCAAACGGTGCCTGAAGGAGGGTGTCAAGCCGGGATCCGGCAACGGGGAGAAGTGAGGCCATGTTAAGAAAGGGCGGGTGCGAATGAACGGGATTCGTTTTCTTCTCGTTGCGGGGGGTATGGCCGCAGCCGTGGGGATGCCATTGGCGGCGGGCGGGGAAACCGCAAGGCCGCGCCCGACAAACATCGTGCTGATCCTCGCCGACGACTTGGGGTGGGGGGACGTCTCCTGTTACGGCGCGAAGGCGGTGGCGACGCCGAACGTCGACCGGCTGGCCCGCGAGGGCCTGCGCTTCACGGACGCGCACGCCTCGGCGGCGACTTGCACCCCGACCCGCTATGCGCTTCTGACGGGGGAATACGCTTGGCGCAAGAAAGGGACCGGTATCGCGACCGGCGACGCGGCGCTGCTGATTGAGCCGGGGCGTGCGACGCTGCCGTCGGTGCTGAAGCGTTCCGGATACACGACGGGGGTGGTCGGCAAATGGCATTTGGGGCTAGGCCGCGGGCCTGGCAAGACTGATTGGAACACGGAGATCGTGCCGGGGCCGCGCGAGATCGGCTTCGATTATTCGTTCCTGATTCCCGCGACAGGGGACCGCACGCCTTGCGTCTATGTCGAAAATCAGCGCGTCGTGGGACTCGATCCGGCGGACCCCATCCAGGTTAACTACAAGCTGAAAGAGGACAATTATCCCGGAGAACCCGACGGACGCAGGGATCGCGCGTCGCTTAAGTTGGACTGGGACTACGGGCACCATTACGCGGTGGTCAACGGCATCGGACGCATCGGGTACATGACCGGAGGCAAGAAGGCCCGCTGGGTGGACGAGGAGATGGCTGACACGCTGGCTGCGAAAGGGGCGGCGTTCATCGAGCGCAACAAAGACAAGCCGTTCTTTCTCTACTTCGCCACCCACGACATCCACGTGCCGCGCGTGCCGCATCCGCGTTTCGTCGGCAAGACGGCGATGGGCGCCCGCGGGGACGCCATCGTCCAGTTCGACTATCAGGTGGGCGCGATTCTCGGCGCGTTGGACGCGTGCGGCCTGTCTGAGGATACCCTGGTGATTTTGAGCAGCGACAATGGCCCTGTCTTGAACGACGGCTATAAAGATCAGGCCGTCGAGAAATTGGGCTCGCACCGCCCTGCGGGACAATTTCGAGGACACAAATACAGTGCCTACGAAGGCGGAACGCGCGTGCCGTTCTTGGCGAGGTGGCCGAAGCAGATCAAGGCGGGTGGCGAAAGCGCCGCGCTGGTCAGCCTCGTGGACTGCGTGGCAACCGTTGCGGCGCTCACGGGGCAGACGCTTTCGTCTGCCGACGCGCCAGACAGCTTCGACTTTTCGGGCGTCTTACGCGATCCGTCTTCCACGGCACGTAAAACCTTCATCGCGCAGGACCCCGTGCTATCGGTGCGCGAAGGGGCGTGGAAGTTCATTCCCGAAAACGGACGCAAAGACGGCTTCAAGAGCCCAGACTCGGGGCTGCTGGGCGATCCTGACGCCTTCGTCAAGGGGGCGCACGACCCCGGCAACGGGAGCGTGCCGCAGCTGTACGACACGGCCGCAGACCCGCGGGAGATGGAGAACCTCGCCGGCCAGCAGCCCGCGCGCGTCGCGGCGATGCGCGCGTTTCTTGAGAGGGCCAAGGCCGACGGGCGCACGCGGCCGTGAGCAGGGCCGACGCATCTAAATTCTTGCCGGCACGGCATTTCACCCGCGATAGTGGCCAATTGATCTCACTTTGCATGTGCCAGGAGTATGTGAGTCAAAGTGCCGCGAGAGTCGGCTTGACGGATTACGATTACAAGCATGATTAAGATTACGAAGGGGCCAGAGCCGTAATCTTAATCCTTCCCACAACCGCAATTCTGATTCAATGGGCCAAATTTAAGAGGCGTCGGCCCTGCGGCCGCGTGGGTTCCGGATGGTGGCTGTCGGGGATGTTTGGTACACTTCTCCGGATGAAAGCGGATTTTTCGGAGTTGACGCCGGACAAGGTCTTGGACGTGGTCGAAAGCGCAATGGGCCAGCGATGCTCTGGCGTGATTCGTCCCCTCCCGAGCTACATCAACCGCGTCTACATGGTCGAGCTGGATTCCGGTGAATACGCCGTCGCCAAATTCTACCGGCCGGGGCGGTGGCGGCGGGAGGCCATTCTGGACGAGCACGCCTTCGTGCGGGCCTGCGCCGACGACGAAATTCCGGTGATCGCGCCGCTTCCGTTGGCTGGGGGCGGCACGCTGGGCGATGCTGACGGGATCGCGTTTGCCCTTTTTCCGCGCCGAGGTGGACGGCCTATCGAACCGGCCGACCCGGGGGATGTGCTGTGGGGTCGCTTGGGCGCTTTGCTGGCGCGGATTCACCGGGTCGGGGAACGGGCACTCGCCCCAGCGCGGCTGACGATGCATCCTCTGACCGCGACGACCGCCGATCTCGACTACCTGCTCGACAACGGATTTCTCGATGCGCGGGAGACCTCGCGCATGGAGTCGTTCGGGGGCGCGCTGCTGGATGCCGTCGTGCCGCTTTTCGACGGGGTGGAGACGATTCGGCTGCACGGGGACTGCCAACACACCAATGTTTTGGAGCGTCCCGACACCGGCATTTTCCTGATCGATTTCGACGACATGATGAACGGACCGCCTGTGCAGGACCTGTGGATGCTGCTGCCTGGACGGATGGCCGAGTCGCGGGCGGAGTGGGCACAGTTGCTTGAAGGGTATGAGACGTTTCGCGCGTTCGACCGCCGCTCTCTGCGCCTGATCGAGCCGCTGAGGGCGATGCGCATGACGTACTATCTGGCGTGGTGCGCGCGGCAGTCGCACGACGCGTCGTTCCTGCAGAACCATCCGGATTGGGGCACGCGCGGGTTTTGGGCCAAGGAGTTGTCCGAGCTGGAGACCCAGCTCGACGTCATCCGAATAAACGACGACGCTCTAGTCGGATGAAGCGGCGGCGGCGCTGCGGCGTTCGCGGAAGAAGCTCTGGAGAAGTTCGCGGCATTCGGGCTCCAGCACGCCCGCGAGGAATTCGGGGCGGTGGTTGAGCCCGGAGTGGCTCAGGATGGAGAAGACCGTGTGTCCGCCTCGTTTAGGATCCGACATGCCCCAGACGACCAGCGGCACGCGGGCAAGCACAATGGCGCCGGCACACATTGGGCACGGCTCCTTTGTGACATACAGGATCGTGCCGGTCAGGCGCCAGTCGCCGAGAGCGGCCGAAGCTTGGGTCAGCGCGATCATCTCGGCGTGCGCGGTGGCATCCTTCAGCATTTCCGTCTGGTTGTGGGCGCGGGCGAGCACTTTCACAGCCGCCAGCGGTTGATCGGGGCCCTGAGGTTTCTGGACGATGATGCAGCCTGCGGGGACTTCTTCGGCTGCAGCGGCTTTCTCGGCCTCGCGCAGGGCGAGCCGCATGAAGTGGTCATGGAATTGGGATGTCAGCATGGGCGCATTGTAGGGCGGTGGGGTGTGAAAGTAAAGCCGGGCGAAGCACGCAATTGACATTGAGCCGCCCCCTTGTTTTTACTAAGATATCGCGAATGTGATGGATTCATCCCAGCAGCAGGTGTACTAGTGGAAACGGCAACGGGGAAACTCGGCGATAGCGCAAAATCGAAGATCTGGTTCGTCCGAAACGAGCAGGGCGGACGGTTCGGCCCTGTCGATTTTGAAACGCTTAAGGCTTGGGCCTGCGATGGGCGGATCGGCCCTACCAATGAGATCTCAGACAACGGGGCCGAGTGGAAGATGGCCACCGCACACCGCGAACTGGAGATGGATTGCGTCGCCGAAGTTGTGCCGGGAAGTTTTTACGGGCCGATTCACAAAGACGCGATGGCGGGGCTGGTCGACGAAGGCGTGATCACCGCGACGGCCGTTATTTTTCGCCGTTGTGCGCTGAAGGCCGAATCCGAAGCGGAGTCGTCGCGCGCCCTCGGAGAGGAGCGCGCCCGGGCGCAATTCGAGGAGCAGACGCGGCATCGGATCGCGGAGCTTGAAGGCCGGATCGGTCTCGCGCGGCAACAGGCTGAAGCGGCCGAGAAGGAAGCGGTCCGACTGCGTCAGGAACTGGCCGATCAGGCGCGGCAGGCGCGCGGTTCGGCTGCGGCCCTGGAAGATCAACGCCGACTGGCTGAACAGCGGGCGGCGGCGCGCGAGGAGGAGCTGCGCGTTTTTCGGAAGCAGAGCGAGGTGTCCGCCGGGCAGGCACGGGAAACGCTGTGCAGGGAACAGGAGCGAAGCGCTGAATTGTCGAAGCGGCTTGATCAGGTCGGTGCCGAGTTGGCGGAGACGGTCCGCCGGTTTGACGGGCTCAGCGCCGAACATCAGGCCCAAGCCACGGCGTGGGGTGCGGCGCGCCGGACTTTGGAGATGGAACGCCAGGCGCTGCAGTCGGAGGTCACGCGTGCGCTTGCAGAGACGGCGGCGCGCACGGGGCGCATTGCGCAGCTCGAAGCGGCTTTGGCTGAGGCGGGCCGCGCGATGGATCTGCAACGTGGGGAACAGGAGCGGCGGGAGGAGGCTTTGCGTGAGGAGGCTTCGTCGGCGCGGGAATCTTCTGCGGAGCAGCGCCGGTTCGCGCAGCAGTCCCAAGCGCGGATTGTCGCGCTGACGGAAGCGTTGGATGCGGCTAAACACGGGCTCGACGGCGACCAATCGCAGCTCGCGGCGCTGAGCAAAGAGCTGGCCGAGTCCCGTCAAGAGGTGGACCGTTTGCAGAGCGCTTTGCGCCAGAAGATTGCGCGTGAGGAGGCCGCGCGGGCGGCCCCGGCGGTCGAGGTTCTGGACGTCGAGCCGCTGGAGAGCGAACCGCGTCCCAAGGTGCGGCAGAAGCGGCAGCACGAGCCTTTAGAGGCCGAGGTCTTGCCGCGGGAGCAGCCCCCGCCACAGCATGACGAGCCCAAATCACAACCCCCGAATGCGCACGGGCGCGGGGCGCATGCGGGGCTCTCGTTGGCGGACCTCGAACAGCAGGCCCGGCGCGAACTGGAGCGGCTGGGTGCCCACGGTCCGGCGTTTTTCGCCAAAAAAAGATGATCGCGTGTTCGATAACCCCTAACCGGTCGTGTGAAATCTTATGGCTGACATCCAAAACGAGCAAGAGGACTCCCGCCAATGGTTCTTGAGAATCAACGGCGAGACCGTTTTCGGCCCGGTCTCTACACAGGGCTTGATCGTCTGGGCGGAGCAAGGCCGCATCCTCCCGGGGCACGAGGTGTCGTCGGACCGGAAGAAGTGGGTGCAGGCGGTTTCGCTGGACCTGCTCGACATGCGTTGGTTTGTCGATGACGGGGGCGGGGAGTTGCGCGGCCCTTTGAACCGGTCGGCTGCGGAGGCGTTGCTTAAAAGCGGCAAGGTTCCGGATGGGGCCCAGTTGGTGTCGGCGGATGAGGTGGAAACGGAGATCGGGGAAGAGCCGGAGGCGAAGCGGAGTCGGAAGCCGCACGAGCCCATGCCGGAAGAGGTCTTGCGCCTGCGGATCCGCGAATTGGAGTCGATGGTGAGCCAGCAGCGGGAGCGCCTGTCCAAGCTGTCGGACGGGGACGCGCTGGAGACGGTGCAGCATGAGCGTGATGTGTTGGCGTCCCTCGTCAAGGAGACGGAAACTCAGCGGGACACCATCTTGCGGAATGCGGAAAAGGATTCGCGCGCGTATGAGCGCAAAGTGGAGCAGCTGAAGCTGCAGGCCAAAAAACTGGAACAGCAGCTGGAAGATGCCAATAGCCGACTGTTGCTGTCGGAAGAGACCCAGGTGGGCCGTCCAGACCAGATCGACAAGCTTGAGGCGGAGCGTAACGCGGAGATGGCGCGGCACGAGGCGGTGGAAACGGCGCGTCAGGAGGCCGGAGAACGTGAGGCGAAGCTGTGTGCCGAGGCCGATGAACTCAGGTCTAAGCTGGCGGCGTCGGAGCGGGGGCTGGCCGAGGCGCGCGCCGCCGCCGAGGCCAGGCTGGCCGCCGGGGCGGAGGAGTCCAGTGCCCTGAAGGAGCGGTTGGCGCAACTCGAGCAGACGGTTCGGGATCACGAGAAGCGCGCGGCGGATGCCGCGCGGACTTTGGCGGCGTGCGAGGTTGAGAAGGCAGCCGCGCGCGCGCGCGCCGAAGAGCACGCGCAGCAAAGGGCCCGAACCGAAGCGGCCCTCCACGACGCGGAAGAAAAGGTGCGTGCGAGCGAGGCCGCCTTCGCGGAACTGCTGGGCGACGCCAACGCTCGCGACAATATGTACCAAGAGAAGGTCGCCGCGCTGGAGAAGGTGTGCGCCATGCCGCCAGATGAGATGGCCCGGTTCTTTGCTGACAGGGCCGCTGTCTACGAGCTGGTGAAAACGGAGATCGACGAATTATCCAGGACGATGGAACGGGAACGGTCGCATGTCGAGCAGCTGAAGGAATGGAGCGCGCTGCGTCAGCAAGCGCTGGCGGAACGGCGGCAGACTCTGCTGAAGCATATGGGAGAAAATCCCGTCGAGATGACGCGCCGGGCCGTGCGGGAGCAGCCTTCGGACCCGCAGGTGGCCAGAATGCGCGCGGAGATCGAGAGCCTGCGCGTGACCAACCAGCGCGAGGCGCGCCTTGCCGAGACGATGGACCGCGAGTTTCAAGACAAGGTGCGCGTGTTGGAGTCGGAAAGCGCGCGGCTGATGAGCCAGGTGATCGAAGGCGAGAAGAAGGGGCTGCGGGTTCAGGAGCTGGAGGAACAGATCCGCCGGCGTGAGCAGGAGCTGTCAGATGAACGCAGGAACCGTGACGCCGAACGCGAACAGTTCCAGGCGAGCCAGCAGGCATTGCTGAAGCGGATTGAGACACTCGAAAAATCGGCGAAACCCTCCACGCCCGAGGAGGCCCAGTTGGCGGAGGCCCATAACGTCAAGCTGGCCTCTTGGATGCGGTTGAGGCGGTAACGGTTCCCCGTAACGGAATTTGAGAGGAAAAGATGAAGAGTGAGCAGATTCAGGAAGCGTTGATCAAGGGCCGGGCGCCCGAGGTGGTGAATCTCGTGCAACAGGCGCTGCAGGAAGGCGTCGCGGCCTCCGTGATTTTAAACGAGGCGCTGTGCCCCGGCATGGGGGTCGTCGGTGAGAGGTTTAAAAAGAACGAAATTTTTGTGCCCCAGGTGCTGCTGGCGGCACGGGCCATGAAGCAGGGCACGGACCTTCTGAAGCCGCACTTGGCGGCGGCGGGAGTCAAGCCGTTCGCGACCGCCGTGATCGGGACGATCAAGGGCGATCTGCACGATATTGGGAAAAACCTGGTCGGCATGATGCTGGAGGGGGCGGGCTTCAAGGTGGTGGACGCCGGGATCGGCGTGGCTCCTGAAACCTTCGTGAGACTGGCGCAGGAGCATCAGGCGCAGATCGTCGGCGTCTCTGCGCTTCTCACCACGACGATGGTGAACATGCGGGCGGTCGTCGAGGCCGTCCGGACGGCGGGGCTTGCAGCCAAGGTGATCATCGGCGGCGCTCCCGTGACGCAGTCCTTCTGCGATGAGATCGGAGCCGACGGGTATTCGCCCGACGCGGCCTCTGCGGCGCAGCTGGCGGCGCGGCTCGTTTCAGGCGCGGCGTAACAACGCGGTCGCTTCGTCCCGCTTGTGGCCGGCCATGCGGGCGGCCAGCCCGATGGCACTCCGCAGGCTCGTGTCCGAGGCTTTCCCTTGCCACGCGAGATCGAAGGCCGTGCCGTGGTCCGGCGAGGTCCGGATGATCGGCAGCCCCAGCGTGACGTTGACGCCCGTATCGAAGGCCACCATTTTGAAGGGGATCAGCCCTTGGTCGTGGTACATCGCCACGTAGGCGTCGCAGGGCAGAGGACGACCGGCGCATAAACCGGTAAAAACAGTGTCCGGGACGAGGGGCCCGATGGCGTCGATGCTTTCATTCCGGGCGGCTGCAATCGCCGGCGAAATCACGGACTGTTCCTCCTGTCCGAAAAGTCCGTTTTCTCCGGCATGGGGGTTCAGCGCCAATACGCCGATCCGCGGAGCCGGCGTCCCGAAACCTTGACAGGCCGCATGGGTGAGTCGGATGGTGCGGGACAGCGCGGTGACGGAAAGAAGCCCGGGCACATTCGACAGCGCTTCGTGGATTGTCGCCAAACTGAGGAAAAGGCCCTTGGCGTAGAACGCCATGCAAGGCGCAGCGGTCCGAGTCAGGTCGGCAAGGATTTCGGTGTGTCCGGGGAAATTCACGCCGGCCAGATGTAGGGCTTCTTTGTTGATCGGCGCAGTGACGAGCGCGTCTGCCGTTCCGGCCTGAATGTCGCGGACGGCCCGGCAGATCCAATCGTAAGCGCGTGCGCCGCACGCCGGTTGGACGCGGCCCGGGACCAGCGTTTCCGCTTCGTCGAACGGCAGGTCGAAAAGAACGTGCCCGGTGCTCTGGACCCGTTCGCCGGTTTGTCCTGCATGGGACAAAACAGTCACCCCTTCGGGCATCGGAATGCCCGTTGCCGCCGAGACACGCCGAAACAAGGCCAAGTTGCCATAGACCAACAGGCGGCAGCAGTCGGCGATCTCGGGCGCGGCCATCACGCGCAGCGCCAGTTCGGGGCCGATTCCGGCACAGTCGCCTACGGTCAGCGCCAATCGCGGTCGAGCCGTCGGCATGACGTGTCTCCTTGGGGGATCAGGCGGCAGAAAGATAGGACGGACGCAGCTTATCCGACGTGCTTGACGCTGTTGAGCGTGCCATGGTCGTTTTGGACCCAGTCGGCGCATTCGGGGTCCGCGCACCAGGTGCCGTCGATGACGAACTTGTACTCGTAGCTGCCGGGCGTGAGCGAGACCGTTACCGTATAGATGCCATCGCCCTTCTTGTCGATCATTTCCTTGGCCGTCGGGTCCCAGTTGTTGAAACTTCCAGCGAGGAAAACCTTGCTTCCGATTTCGGCGCGAACGCTGAACTCCACGCGCGGAGTTTTAGGCGCGGTTTTCTTCGCGCCGGCCTTTTCAGCCTTTGCTCTGTTCGCGGGTTTTGTCGTGGCCACCGTGGCAACCGCATTTTTCGTCGTGATTTTCATGACGCTCTCCTTTTTGTCTTTAAGTGTGATGAAGTATGGTTAATCGGCCGAAAAGCGTCAAGTAAATACGGGAAAGTCCGATGGTCAGTCGGCGTCGAAAATGTTTGCTGAAAGAAATTGGGCGAGGTGTGGAAATGGGCGCAGAGGCGCCTCTGCCGGAAGACGGCCGGGATTGCCTTACCTCGGTGTTGGATGCCGGGGCGTAATGTGATACGCTGTTCTCACGATGTTCGATTCGTACAAATGGGGGAGGATGCTCCTGGTGGCGGTGACGGGGGGGGCGCTCCGCGCCGACGAGTCGGCGCTGGAGAACCTGTTCAAGGCGCTTCCGGCGAATGCCACGCGGCCGAACGTGTCGCTCACGCTTGAGCCCGGCCGCTCCGACACCGAATGGGTTTTTCGCCAGCTCGAGCGTGTGCGCGACCTCGGAGCCGGAGGCGTGCTGTTGACGGTCCCGACGGCCGACGAGGCGGTCTGGGAAACGCTGGCCAGAGCGGCGGATCGGGCCCGTATGCTCGGTCTGGAAGTGGGCGTTCGCGATTTTTGTCTTTCTGCGGCGGAGGCGTCTGCCATGCCGCGGGCGCAGAAGCTGGTCTGGTCTTCGGCGCTTGTGACGAATCAGACTGTGCTGGCGACGAACGCGGTGTCTCAGGTCGGCCCGCCGCTCGGTTCTTATCAGGCCCTGGCGTGCCTGGCTGTCCCCGAGTGGAATGCGGATATCCAGCCGCATCAGATCGTGGATCTGGCGCAAGGCCAAGTCTCGACCGGCGGCCTGTGGCGTATCTACCGGTTCGGTCACGAAGATACGGTCCCGCCGGTGCTGGACGGGTTCGACGGAACGGCTCTTTTCCGCCACGTGAATCAGTGGCTGTTTGCGTGCCAGGGGCGGCTGAAGCAGACCTACGGAAGCACGCTGCTATGGTATCAATTGCCGGGCCCCGCTTCGTCCGATGTGGTGTGGCCTCGCGATTTGCCGGCGCTGTCTCTGAAGCGTAGCGGATTGGGGCTGATTCGGCAGCTGCCCGCTTTGGCGGGGGCGGCGGTGGGCGGCGAGATCACGGCCGCGTATGTGCGGCAGCAGGTGGCTCAGACGGTGTGCGAGACGTGGCGCGAACGGTTTGGGAAGAACGTGAACGAGCTGGTGCATGAGGCTGGGCTGGAGGCGGGGATACGGATCGACGAAGTCCCGGTCGCACCGGAGGAGGTCGCCGTGTATTTTCGGCGGCCGACGTTGCCGCAGGCCCGGAACACGGTGCAGGGGGCTGCGAACGTGAGGGCTGCGGGCGGGGCTCGTGTGATGGGGCGGAGGTATGTCATCGGAAGCCTGGATGTCGCATCGGTTCTGCCGTCGCCGGATGCGGCGCTGATGTCGTTTCCGTGGAAACCGGAGATCAACCGCCTGCTGGCCGAAGGTGCGACGCGCATCCTGCTGGAGTCGGGCGGCCGTGTGCCGGGGGAGGACGTGGCGTTCCGTCAGCTGCGGGAGGGCTGCCGGTACGCGCAACGCTGTCAGATCCTGCTGCAACAGGGGGAGGCGGTGGCGGATATCCTCGTGTGGTCGACGAAGCTTCCGGCTTTGCTGAGGTCATACGGGTGCGACTTCGCGAACGGCGTGATGTTGGAGACCGCCACCGTCAGCGACCAGCGGATCCGGTTCGATTCCGAGCGGACATACGGGGTCCTGGCCGTCACCTCGGAGGTGCTGCGCGACAAGCCTGCGGAGCGCCTGGTTTGCCAGATGGCCGCGCGGGGAATCCGCGTGTGGCTGGTGACGTCAGGCGAGGCGGATGAGGAAGCGGTTTTCGCGCGGGTTCTGGAAAAGGCCGGCGCGCTGGCCGGCGTGGTGCGGGATGAGGGCGCGGCGGGGCTGCCCACGCCGGATTTCCAGTGGCGGTCGGACGTGGCGGGGCTGGAATTGCGGTTCGTGCACCGCCGCTCGATCGGGCATGAGGTGTATTTCGTCGTGAACGACAGCGCCGCCTCGGGCCCTGTGGCCTGTGTCTTCCGCGATACGGGAAGCGGCGTGCCGACACGCTGGAACCCTGCCGACGGCGAGGCGGGGCTGGTGGTGCAAGACGCCACGCGGGCGGCGGACGGACGGGTCACCTCCTCTCTTTTTCTGGCGCCGCATGACGCCTGCTTCGTCGTGTTCGATCGGTAGCGCGCTTGAATTGACGTAACGGGTCGGCAGAACGTATACTTGCCGTTTTCAGCCGTATGGGCCCACCCGGGGCTTGTCCGGAAACGGGGATACCTGTTTGGGAGAGTCGCGTGCAGCAAGAAAATACAGCCAGAATCCAGGTGCCGCCAACCGAGCGTATTGCACCGCTTGATCCGCAGGAAACGCCGACCGTGCGTGTGGTGCCCGGCGCGGAGCCGTCTTTCGAGGAACCGGGAAACGACAAGTTGTTCGACCAGTACACGATTTACAGCAAAATCGGCAATGGCGGCATGGGGGTGGTTTATCTCGCGCGCGACCGGCGGCTGGGGCGGTTTGTCGCGATCAAGCGTCTGAACCACCAGGCGCAGGCGATTCCAACCCTGCGGCAACGCTTTTTGCACGAGGCGCGGGCGGTCGCCACGCTGAGCCATGTCCACATCGTCCACATCTACGCGCTGGGCGAGGACGAGGACGGCCCCTTCATCGTGATGGAGTATGTGGCGGGGCCGGACGATACGGTCGTGAAGGGCGAGGCCCCGGCGGGCGGGCTGGTCCAGCCGAACCCGCCCTTGACGTTGGATCAATACGTGTCGCAGCACGGTCAGCTGTCCTCTGAAGAGGCGGCCGAGCTCCTTCTCAAGATCGGGCGCGCCGTGGCCTATGCGCATGCCAGCGGCGTGATCCACCGTGATCTCAAGCCGAGCAACATCCTGCTGGACAAGAGCAACGAGCCCAAGATCGTGGATTTCGGGCTGGCGCGGCTCATGCGCAAGGAGGAGCCCAAAATTACGGTGCCCGGCGAGAAGCTGCTGTCGCTGGGGTACGGCGCGCCGGAGCAGGAGTCTGACGCCAGCCTGTCGGACGAACGCTCCGACGTGTACGGGCTGGGCGCCTTGTTGTATTTCACGATCACGGGACAGAACCCGCGCTACTTCCGCGAGCAGGATGTGCCGGTGCCGCTGCGCGAAGTCGTGGCCAAAGCGTTGGCCACAGACAAGGAACAGCGGTGGCCGTCGGCTTCGGCCTTCAACGAGGCGCTGTCGCATGTGCTGACCAAGACGCGCGTGGAGACTCCGACGGTCCGGACTACGTGGCGGTGCAAATGGTGTGACGCGGTCAATCCGCTTTCTATCAAGTTCTGCGCCGAATGCGGCTGGGACGGCTCCGAAACGTGCGCCGAGTGCGGCGCGGAAACGTTCGTCGGGGTGCAGTACTGCGGCAACTGCGGGGCAGACGCGCGTTCCTACGAGTCCGTGCTGCTGCTGCTGAAAAAGATGCGCGAGGAGCTGGATCAGCACCGCTTTGAACGGGTGATCTCCTATGCCGGCCGTGTCCACGGTTTTGAGCCGGCGGGCCCGAGCGGGCGCCGAATCCTGACGGAGGTGGCCGAGTTGCGGGATCTCGCCGAGAAGAATATCCGACGGCGCGAGCAGCTGAAAGAGCAGATTCCGATGGAGATCCGTGCCGAGAACTACGAGCGCGCGGAGGCCTTCATCAAGCAGTACCGGGAAATGTCGGACGATAAGCTGAGCTTCGAGGGCGAATCGCAGCAGATGCCGGAGCTGATACTGCGCCGCGACTTGCTGCGGGCCCGCAAGGCGTTGAAGAACCACGAATGGCAGTCCGCCTCCCGGATTTGCGACGGGTTGCTCGACGTGCTGCCCGACCACCCCGAGGTGCTGGATGTCCGGCGGGCGATCCGGCTGCATGCCGTGATGGCGGACGTACGGGGCGTGTGCGCGATCGTTCTGGGCGTCGCGATGCTTTACCTGTTCAGCCTGCCGATTGCCGCGAAGGCCACGAAAGGGACGTTCGGGCGCGGCGCTAAACTTTTCTACCGCCCCGGGCTCTGGGTGTATAGCCGAGGGGGGCTGGCCGCGCCGTTGCGGCCGTACGCGCGTTTCTGGCTCGGCGATGAGGCTGCGCTACCCGCGCGCTTCGATGCCGTGCCGGCGGCCACGGAAGATGTGGCCGGCGACGTGGTCAAGCCGGATGCGCTGAACAAGAAGCAGCAGGAGTATGTGCGCCAACTGGCCGAGATCGAAGACAGTCAGGCGGTCTTCCTGCGGGCGTGGCCGGCCGAATATCTGCGCGAACTGGACTTGCTGATGGAGCGTCGGCGTACGGCGGGCGATTTCGAAGGGTGGGCGGTGATCCAGTCTGAACGCAAACGGTTTGACGAGACGAGGCAGATGAACGAGCCGTCCGGCGAGGATCTGTCAGACCTGAACGTGCTCAAGAACAAATATCGTCAAATGCTGTCGGATCAGCGGCTGCTGCATAGCCGTAAGCTGGTGACGCTGAGCAAACGCTATGTCAATGATCTGACCGACATGCAGACGACCTACACGCAGGAGAGCAAGATGGACTTGGCCTCGGTCGTGAACGCCGAGATCCGGCGTGTGCGGGGCTCGCCGGCCCTGCTCGCTGCGGAGGCCGTGCTGTCCGCGTCAACGACGTCGGGTGCGTCGGAATCCGAGACCGCGCCGCAGATGTTGCTGGCCGCCACGGCCGAGAACCGCGTGCAGGAAGTTGCCAAGATGCGCGATGTCTTCGAGAAAGAGCTGGGCGAGGTCGAGCGTGTGGCCGCGGAGAAGGTGACCCAGTGGCCCGATAAGTATGTCGTCGGGCTGACGGAGCTGATGGACAAGTTTCAGCGAGCCGGAGATTTCGGCGGCTGGGAGAGCGTCAGGGACGAGGTGGGCCGTTTCGAGGCGGACCGCGCCATCACGCAGCGGAACATCGTCATGCAGCCGGCCGCGCTTGCGGATCTTCAGAAGAAATATTTCCTGCTGCGCGAAGAGCACAAGCGCAGCCGCGCCGAGGGCGTGGTCAACACGACGGAGAAGTATGTGAAGAAGCTTCAGGAGCTGCAGAAGAAGCTGACGGTGGAGGGGCAGATGGAAACGGCGGCGATCGTCAACGCGGAGATCAAGCGTGTGCGCGCCCGCGTCGACTTCATTGAGGCCCAGAGCGAGATTTCTCCGCAGGGGCCACCGCTGCCGCCGCCGACCTTGCAGGAGGTCGTCTCGCCGTCCGCCGGGGCGCAACAGTGATAGGGAGTGTTTGGACATGAAGGATGTGAACAGTAAAGTGATCCGGCAGACGCCGCTGACGGCCGGGTATTGGGCGCTCGATCTGGATGCGGCGCCGGTCGCGGCTCAGGCTCGCCCGGGCCAGTTTGTGCACGTGCGCGTGCCGGGTTTGGAGCAGACGGCTTTGCGCCGCCCGTTCAGCATCTTCGGCGCGGGGGACGGGGTCTTGCAGATCCTCTATAAAACGGTGGGGCGCGGTACGGAGCGGATGAACCGGTTGCTTCCCGGCGACTCCGTGCAGGTGATCGGGCCGCTGGGCAACGGGTTTCCGCTGGAGCCGAAGGGGGTGCCGATACTCGTGGCCGGCGGGTATGGCGTGGCGCCGCTCCGTTTTCTTGCCGGACGCATGGCAAAGAAAGGCGTGGTGCTGGCCGGCGGCCGCACGGCTGATGACGTGTTGGCGGTCGAAGAGTTCGAGCGCCTGGGATGGCCGGTCGGGATCGCGACGCAGGACGGGTCGCGGGGCTCGAAGGGGCTGGTGACCGTGCTGCTCGACCAGGAGATCGCGCGCCTGAAAGAGGCCGGCGAGGTCGCGGAACTGTATGCGTGCGGGCCGGACGGCATGTTGCGGGCGGTCGGCGAGCGCGCGATCGCCGCAGGGTTCCGCGGCTGGTTGTCGCTCGACAAGCACATGGTGTGCGGCGTGGGCGCGTGTCTGGCCTGCGTCCAGAATTTGAGACGCGAGGACGGCACGGAGTGGATCGGGCGGGTCTGCCACGACGGCCCCATTTTTGAGGCCCGTGAGATTGTGTGGTGACATGAAACGCGAAAACGGACAAGCTATGCGTGATGTGGATTTGAGTGTCGACGTGGGCGGTATCCGCATGAAGAATCCGGTCGCCGTGGCGTCGGGCACGTTCGGGTATGGGAAAGAGTATGCCGATCTGGTCGACGTGTCGAAGCTCGGGGCGATCACGGTGAAAGGAATTCGCCTGCAGGCGTGGCCGGGCAACCCGTTGCCGCGGCACGTGGAGGTCCCTTGCGGCATGGTGAACGCGATCGGGCTGCAGGGGCCGGGCGTGGACGGTTTTGTGCGGGACTACATGCCTTTTCTGCGGAGCACGGGGACGCCGGTCATCGTCAATATCTGGGGGACGCGCGAGGACGAGTATGCCGAGGTGGCCCGCCGCTTGAGCGATGTCGAGGGCGTCGCGGGGCTGGAGCTGAACATCTCCTGCCCGAACGTGAAGGAGGGCGGCCACGCGTTCGGTACGGATCCCCGCACGGTGGCGTCGCTGGTGACCGCCGTGCGGCACGCGACACGGCTGCCGCTGATGCCGAAGCTGGCGCCGAACGTTCCCGATATCAAGGTGTTCGTGCGTGCCGCGCAGGAGGCGGGGGCCGATGCGTTGGCGTTGATCAACACGTTGCCCGCGATGGTGATCGATATCGAGACGCGGCGGCCGGTGCTGGCGAACAAGGTGGGCGGCCTCTCGGGGCTGGCGATCCATCCGGTCGCGGTGAAACTGGTTTGGGAGGCCGCCCAGACGGCCCGGGTGCCGATTCTGGCCATGGGCGGGATCATGGGGCCCGAGCAGGCCATCGAGTTCCTGATCGCGGGCGCCACGGCGGTCGCCGTCGGGACGGCGAATTTTATCGATCCGTCGACCTCTTTGCGTGTGGCCGACGGCATCGCGGCCTACCTCGAGAGGCACGGGATGCGCTCGGTGCGCGAGTTGACGGGGTCGTTGGTCTGCGGTTGATCCGGGAGGCATATGGACAAGAAGTGGTACTATGCGGTGGATGGCGTTCGGTACGGGCCGGTCGTCTTCGACGAGCTTCGCGCGCTGGCGCGGGCCGGGACGATCAAGGCGCTCGATCTGGTATGGCAGCCCGATTTCGGCCCCGAATGGCGCAACGCGGGACAGGTCCGCGAGCTGTTCGAGGCCGGCGTGCCGCCGGTGCCGCCGGAACCGGAAGGGAGCGCGAGCCCCGACGTGCCGCTCGTGGGCGTCACCGGTGCCCGGCCCTCGTGTCTGGCGGCCGCCGCGCAGGCGTTCGCGCGGATGGTGACGGTGCTGCTCAGGCCGTTCGACATCACGCGTTGGTTCAGCATCGGATTCTGCGCCTGGTTGGCCTACATCGGCACCCAGTCCTCGATTAATTTCAACGGGACGGGGAGCCCTGATTCCGCGGTGCTGAAACAGCGGATCGATCAAGCGCTGGACAAACTCTGGACGCTGTCGCTGGGGGGGACGGAGCTGGCCTTCATCATCGGCGCGACGGTGTTCGGCCTGCTGTTCGCCGTTCTTTTCTGCAAGTTGCGTTCGCGCGGCGATTTCATGTTTTTGCACCGCTGGTATCGTCCGGACGCGACGATCAGCCAGTGCTGGTGGGCGTCGAGCGCGGCCGGTCGCGAGCTGTTCGTGTGGCGCCTTTACTTTTTCCTGATCGCGCTCCTGCTGTTCGCGCTCGATACGGCATTCGCGTATGCGTGGATCCTGAAACCCTACATGGCGGCCGGCAAGGCGTGGAGCGTGGAGCTGACGCGCCCCGCGATCGGATGTGTGACGGCGACCGTTCTGCTGGGGCTGGTGGTTCAGCTCGTTGCCCACTTGACGAAAGCCTTTGTCGTGCCGGTCATGTATTGGCACGGGGTTACGGCGTCGCGCGCATGGCTGGTGGTCTTCGCGCTTTGCAACCAGTACCCCTTTGCGGTTCTGGGATATTTCGCGTGCGGGATCGCCTGCGCCACGGCAGCGGGATTCGCGATCATCGCCTTCGGCCTGCTGACGTGCTGCATCGGGTTCATTCCCTTGATCCTGCCCTATTTCGGCGCGGTCATGCTGTTGCCGTATTACCTGTTCTTCAGGGGATACGCCATCTGTTTTTTGAGCCAGTGGCGTCCTGAACTGATTCCCGCTTCGGCGTGAGGGGGGGGGACGATGATTGCTCGCGAGCTGATACAGGCTGTTCCCAAGAGCGACTTGCATGCGCATCTGGACGGGGCGTTGCGCCTCTCGACGCTGATCGAATTGGCTCGCGAACAGGGCGTGGAATTGCCCTCCTACGAGGAGGCCGGGCTGAACGCGTTGGTGTTCAAGCCGGTTTACAGAGACTTGCCGGAATATCTCATGGGGTTCCGGTACACCTGCGCGGTGCTGCTGACGTTCGAGGCGATGGAACGCGTGGCGTGCGAGATGGCGGAAGACGCGCTCGCGCAGGGGGTGCGCTATCTGGAGGTGCGGTTTGCGCCACAGCTGCTGGTGTCCACCGGCGAGGCGTGCGTGCAGGCGCTTAAGTCGGTCGGCGACGGCCTTGCCCGCGCGGCGCGCCGGCATAACGCTTCCGACGCTGTCCGGCAAGGGGGCGACATCCCGTTCGAATGGGCGATCATCTGCTGCGCGATGCGGAATTTCGGGCGGGGAATGGGTGCCTATTTCGACCGTCTGCTCGACGTGTTGCCGGGCATGGCGCACAAGGAGGTGGTCGCAATCGCTTCGCGCGAGGCGGTCCGCGCCGCGGTGGTGGCGCGCGATCGGTACGGCGTGCCCGTGATGGGATTCGACCTCGCGGGCGAAGAAGCCGGTTATCCGGCCGGACATCACTATGCCGCCTACGAGGAGGCACACCACCATTTCATCCGTAAAACCGTGCATGCGGGGGAGGCGTACGGGCCGGAGTCGATCTACGAGGCGATCGCGCGCTGTCACGCCGAACGCATCGGACACGGCACGTTTCTCTTTTCGCCGGAACTGATCCGCGATCCGTCGATCACCGACCGGCAGGGCTTTGTCGATGCGCTCGCGGAGTATATCGCGACCATGCGTGTGACGATCGAGGTCTGTCCCACCAGCAATCTTCAGACGATTCCCGAACTGGCGGGCGATATCCGCAAGCATCCCGTCAAACGGATGCTCGGCTACGGCATGGCCGTCGCGGTTGCGACCGACAACACGCTGGTGTCCCACACGAACATCAACCGCGAGCTCGCGCTGGTGTCCGACGCCTGCGATCTCGACCTGGCCGCGTTCAAGCGGCTGGTGATGGCGGGGTTTAAGGGCGCGTTCTATCCCGGGCGGTATCAGGAGAAACGCGCGTTTGTGCGTCACGCGGCCGAGCGGTTTGAGAAGATTGCGGCCGGTCTCGGTCGAGGATCGAACAGCGGAGAGAAACTATGCGTTTCCTGACGGTCGAACAGATGCGTGCGGCTGATCGCGCCGCGATCGCCGACAACGCCGGCATGGGAATGGTCCTCATGACCCGCGCCGGGGCGGCGCTGGCTCGCGCCGTCGAGACCGTGGCGGCCCTGCGCGGCGTCAAAAGTGTCTTGCTGGTGGCCGGACACGGCAATAACGGCGGCGACGCGTGCGTGGCGGCGCGCTGCCTGTACGAGGACGGCTTTCATGTCCAGGTGGTGATGACGTGCGTCCCGGCGACGCTCAAGGGCGCTGCGCGCGAGGCCTGGGACGAGATGCGGACTGTCGGGGTGCCGTATGTCGTGCTGGCGTCCGCGGAGAGTTGGGCCGAGGACGTCGCGATGTTTTCCGAAACCGCGGTGCGGCACGGCGTCATCGTCGACGGCGTGTTGGGTACCGGCTGTGCCGGCGCGCCGGCGGGCGCGGCGGAAAAGGCGATCCGCTGGATCAACCGCATGCGGCCGCATGCGGTGGTGGTGGCGGCCGACCTGCCGTCGGGGATGAACGGCGACACGGGTGAGACGTCTGGCGCTGTTGTGCAGGCGGATGTCACCGTGACCTTCGCACGGCCCAAGCGCTGTTTTCTGAATGACGGCCAGGCCGGTCTAGCGGGGCATTTGGCGGTGGCGGACATCGGGATTCCCGATGCGGTCTGCGATCAGGGCGCATCCGACACGCCGTGCCGGCTGATCGCGAGGCCCGAGCTGGAGCGGACGTTTACACGGCGCGCGTGGGCGGCGCACAAGGGCGGGTTCGGGCATCTCTGTGTGCTGGGCGGTGCGGCGGGGTTTGCGCATGCGCCGGTCCTGGCGGCACTGGGCGCGGTCAAGAGCGGCGCTGGGCTTGTCACCTTGGCGGTGCCTGCGCAGAGCGCCTGCGCGGCGGCGACGTGGGTGCCAGAGGCGATGACGCATGTGCTGGAGACCCCGACGGGCGACCTTTCCATCGAGGCGCTCAAGGCGTGGGGAATGGATATGAACGGCTTTGACGCGGTCGTGGCGGGGCCCGGCATGACCGCGTCCGAACGCGTGCGCGCCCTGATCGCGCAGCTGCTCGCATCCTATGCGGGGCGGCTTGTTTTGGACGCGGACGGTCTCAATGTCCTGGCGGCCTTGGGGGCGGACGGTTGGCGGCCGCGCGAGGGCCAACAGCTGGTCATCACGCCGCATCCGGGTGAAGCCGCGCGGCTGTTGGGCGTGACAGGGCAGGAGATTCAAAACGACCGGCTCGCAGCGGTACGCCGGTTGGCGGACCGATATCAGGCGGTTGCGGTGCTCAAGGGCGCGGGCACGCTGGTGTGTGCGCCGGGCGGTGTCCCGTGGCTGAACCGGACGGGAAACCCCGGCATGGCGAGCGGTGGCATGGGCGATGTGTTGGCGGGCATGGTCGGGGCGTGGTGGGCGCAGGGCATGGATGCGGTGCGGGCGGCCGCAACGGCGGTGTGGGTGCACGGCACGGCCGGAGATGCCGCGGCGTTGGCCGAGGGTCAGACGTCGCTGAGCGCGACCGCGCTGGCTCGGCGCATCGGGGGTGTCTGTCAGTTTTTGGAGCGGCCTCCGGCCTGACGGAAAGCGCCTGCGGCGGACGCGCGGGATAGGGATGAAAAATCAAACGTGACAAATTTTCAAAAAATGTCACAATTAGCGACCTGTTTTGCCCCAATGGGCACTGGAGAAACTTCCGTTTATGAAAAAAGCTGACACAAAGAAAGCAACCTCTGCTGTGGTTGACGCGAAACCCCGTATCCGAATCACCGATACGACCTTGCGCGATGCGCATCAGTCGCTGTGGGCGACCCGCATGCGTACGGACGACATCCTCGCGATCGCCGAGGAGGTGGACAACGCGGGCTACTACTCGCTGGAGTGCTGGGGCGGCGCGACGTTCGACGTCTGCCTGCGCTTCCTGCGCGAGAACCCCTGGGATCGCCTGCGCCAGCTCAAGTCGGTCTGCAAAAAGACCCCGCTGCAAATGCTGCTGCGCGGCCAGAACATTCTCGGTTACAAGAACTATCCGGACGATGTGCTGGAGCGGTTCATCGCGCTCGCTTGCGAGAACGGCATGGACATCTTCCGCATCTTCGACGCGCTGAACGACACGCGCAACCTCGAGAAGGCGATCAAGGCCGTCAAGAAGTACGGCGGCCACGCCCAGGGCACGATCTGCTACACCTACAGCCCCGTGCACACGGTCGAGAACTTCGTCCAGATCGCCAAAGAGCAGGCGGCGATGGGCATCGACACGCTCTGCATCAAGGACATGGCGGGCATCCTGACCCCGGCCGCAGCCACCGACCTGATCTCGGCGCTGGTCAAGGCCGTCAAGGTGCCGGTGCAGGTGCACTCGCACATGACCAGCGGCATGGCCGTCGCGATGTACCTCTCGGCCGTCAAGGCCGGCGCGGGCGCGGTCGACACCGCGGTCTCGACGATGTCGGGCTTCTCCTCGCAGCCGCCCACCGAGACGCTGGCCGCGATCCTCGAGGGCGAAGGCTATGACACCAACCTCGACCACAAACTCGTGGCCAAGGCCAACGCGCATTTCAAGTCGCTCAAGAAGACCCGCGAGCCCTCGACCGGCCTCGGCGAGTCTGTGGACGCGGACGTGCTCGAGCACCACATCCCGGGCGGCATGATCTCGAACCTGCGCTCGCAGTTGCAGCAGCAGGGCGCGCTGGACCGCCTGCCCGAGGTGCTGGAAGAGCTGCCGCGCACGCGCGCCGACATGGGGTATCCGCCGCTCGTCACCCCGACGAGCCAGATTGTGGGCGTGCAGGCCGTGCTGAACGTGCTGGCCGGCAAGCGCTACGAGATGGTCACGCAGGAGACGCGCGACTACGTCAAGGGCCTGTACGGCCGCTCGCCCGCGGCGATCGACGCCAAGCTGGCCAAGAAGATCCTGAACGGCGAGAAACCGGTGACCTGCCGTCCGGCCGACCTGCTCAAGCCGGGCCTGGCCGACGCGGCTGCGCAGATCGAGTCCAAGCTGATCGAGAAGGAGGAGGACATCCTCTCGTACTGCCTCTTCCCGGAAGTGGCGCTGGGCTACTTCAAGTGGCGCGCCAAGCCGGCGGATCAGCGCGATCCGATTCCCGCCGACCTCGAGGGCGCGGGCCAGAAGAAAGCCGAAGCCGCTCCGGCCGTTGCGGCCGCTCCGGCGCCGGCGCCCACGGACGAGACGCTGAAGTTCGCCGAGATCGGCAAGCTGGTGGCGGGCCTCGCGAGCCGTTTGGGCTTCGCGGCCGGCACCGCGCCGCTCGCGCTGCCTGAGCTTACGGCGGCGGCGCCGGCGGCCGCTCCTGTGGCCGCTCCCGCGGCCGAGAAAAAGGCCGAGGTTGTGGCCGGCCCGACGATCAACGCGCCGCTCAACGGCACGTTCTACCGCTCGCCGGGACCGGGCAAGCCCGAGTTGGCCAAGGAAGGCGACAGCCTGAAGGCCGGCGATGCGCTCTGCATCGTCGAGGCGATGAAGCTCTTCAACCAGATCAAGGCCGACAAGCCCTTGAAGGTGGTGAAGTTCCTCGTCGAGCACGGCGCGGTCGTGGCCAAGGGCCAGCCTCTGGCGGTCGTGCAGTACTGAGGTCGGCCAGCCGGCGGGTTTGAAGTGGAACGAACGCGAAGGGGTGCCGCGAAAGGCGTCCCTTCGCGTTTTTGAGTCCGGCCGTGCACTTAATCCTGCGGCAGCGAAAAGAAATGTCACGTGCAAAATCATGATTTTCAGAGTTTTGCAGATTTTAGCGGTTGCGTAGCGAGGCCCCATTTGCTAAACTTCATAACTCGCAATGAAAATAGTCGTTCTTCTAGGGGCACCGGGCTCTGGTAAAGGGACGGTAGCAGGTCGTTTACTTGCAGCGGACAGTACGCTCAGGCATGTCTCGAGTGGAGATCTGTTGCGTGACGCCGTGAAGCGTCAGACGCCGGCGGGTATTGAGGCGGAAGGGTACATGAAGCGTGGCGAGTTGGTCCCTGACGGCATCATCGCTCAGATGATCGCCGATCTGATGGCGGGTATCAACGGCGAGTGTACGTTGTTGTTGGACGGTTACCCGAGGACGGTGGTGCAGGCCGAGATTCTGGACCAGACGATTGCGCGGTGCGGCGCGAAGCTTTCTTCGGTGGTGCTGCTGGAGGTGGCGGACGAGATTTTGGTGGACCGGATCGCGGGGCGTCGCGGTTGTCCAAAGTGCGGGGCCGGGTATCACGTGACGAATATTCCGCCACGTCAGGAAGGCGTCTGCGACGTGTGCGGGGCCGGGTTGATCGTCCGGAAGGACGACAATCCTGTGACCGTGAAGAACAGGCTGGCGGTGTATCAGGCTCAGACGGTGCCGTTGATTGCTTTCTACGGCGCGCGAGGCGTGTTGCGGCGGGTGGCCGGCACGGGCCCGATTGACGGAATCGTTGAACGGGTCAGGCAAGTGTTATGATGAAGATCCCGTTGAAAAGTGCGGCCGAACTGGATGCCATGAGGGTGAGTTGCAGGATGACCGCGGAGGTCCTGCGCCAGGTGGCGGCGGCGGTTCAAGCGGGGATAACGACAGGCGAACTGGACGCATTGACCCGGCGGATCATCGAGGGAATGAAGGCCAAGCCTTCGTTTCTCGGGTACCGGGGGTATCCAGGTGCGATTTGTATATCGATCAACGATGAGGTGATTCACGGTATTCCCGGGCGGAGGGTTGTCCTGCCGGGCGATGTCGTGAGCCTTGACGTTGGGGTGTATTACAAGGGGTTCCATGGGGATTCGGCGACCACCGTGATGGTGGGCGTGACGGATCCCGATGTGATCCGGTTGGTGGAGACGACCAGACGGGCTTTGGACGCGGCGCTGGCCGTGGCGAAGCCGGGTGTTCGTCTCTCGGATGTCTCTCATACGGTCGAGAGCATCGCGGAGGCTGCCGGTTGTTCGGTGGTGAGGGAATTTGTCGGTCACGGCGTGGGGCGTCACCTCCATGAAGATCCGCAAATACCGAACTACGGGGAACCGGGGCGCGGCCCTGTCCTGAAGCCGGGGATGACGTTGGCGATCGAGCCGATGGTGAATCTCGGGCGTCCGGAGGTGGTCGTGCTGGACGACAAGTGGACGGTAGTAACGCGTGACGGGAAACCGTCCGCGCACTTCGAGCACACCGTGGCCGTGCTTGAAGAAAGTGTGGAAGTTCTGACGCTGGCATAGAGAACTTTCCAAACTTTTAGGGTAGACAAGGTGACGGACTTTTGGTTAAATCCAAAACCTTTTTTGAACGAGGAAAGAAAAAGACCATGAAAGTTCGCAGTTCAGTGCGGCGCATTTGTGAGCGTTGCCGAGTGGTACGCCGCAAGGGCGTCGTACGCATTATTTGTACGAATCCCCGCCATAAGCAGCGTCAGGGTTAACTGGAGAAGA
>DAOPZC010000020.1:0-63104 GCA_035353175.1 Kiritimatiellia bacterium
GTCCCATGCGTCAATGATCCCGCATGAGGCCACCTTAGTCAAGTGCATAAGCATGATGATCAATATTCCAACATTCCACTATTCCGTTCACTTCAGACTGCGGATCTTGGCGCTGACGTAGTCTTTGATCTTCTCCTCGACGGGTTTGAGGCACAGGTCGACGGGCTTGAACTTGTCACCGCAGGCCGCGAGCTCGGCGGCGACACTCTTGAGGAAGAGGCTTTGCAGCTCGGTGGCGATGTTGACCTTCGCCACGCCGCAGCCGACTGCCAGCTTGAGCTGGTCGTCCGGCACACCCGTGCCGCCGTGCAGGACGAGCGGGATACCGACTTTTCCACCGATTTCCCGTGCCCGCGCGATGTCGAGGACCGGGGCCTTTTTGTAGAAGCCGTGGACTGTGCCGATCGAGATGGCCAGCGCGTCGACGCCGGTCTTCGCGACGAACTCTTCGGCCTCGGCCGCGGTCGAGAGCTCGATCTCGCCGTCGCCGAAGGGGACGTGGCCGATCTCGGCCTCGAGGGTCACTCCGGCGTCGTGGGCGATCTTGGCGGCCTCGGCGGTGAGCGCGATGTTTTCGGCGAAGGACAGTTTCGAGCCGTCGATCATGACGGAGGTGTAGCCGACCTTGATCGCCAGGCGGATCTGCTCCAGCGACTCGCCGTGGTCCAGGTGGAGCGCGACGGGGATGCCGGACTCGGCGGCCAGGCGGCTCGCCATGGCGCCGATGAGCGAGGCGCGCTCGTCTTTGAACAGGCGCTGATACACCTGGATGATCACAGGTGAATCTTCACGTTCAGCCGCCTTGAAGACGGAGAGCGTGGTTTCGAGGTTGGCCACGTTGAAGGCGGCCACGGCCCGCTTCTCGGCGCGGGCGTGAGGAAGGATGCCGTTGAAAGTGACAAGGGACATAGGAGTGGGGGGATTGGAATGGTGGAAGAATGGAATATTGGAATGATGGAGTGCACTCCATCATTCCGCGCTCTTACTTCACGACCACGGGCGTGATGTCCAGCCAGCGGCAGAGCTCGATCAGCTCGACCTCGACGTCGGCGTGGATGATCGAGTAGTGGTGTTTGAAGCCCTCGGTCATGATGGTGCCCACGAGCTTCTCCACCGCGCCGTCGAACTTGACGTTCAACGGGTTGCCGCGGATGAACGGCTCGGTGTCCAGCGCCGTGCCTTTGGCGATGAGCATGCGGTAGCCGTCGCCGTCCTCGTCGAGCTGGGCCAGCGTGATCGGCCCGGCCTTCATCGAGAACTCGTTGGTCAGGCCCTTCTTGTTGCCGCCGTCGACGCGGAAGTGCTGGCTCAGCGTGGTCTCCTCGAACTTGCGGCAGATGGCCGAAGGCGCGGCGCCGCAGTGCCAGAGCACCGCGGTGTTGGCTGCGTAGTCGAACGAGATCAGGTCGGCGAAGAAGGGGATGCCGCCGCTGAGGGACGCTTCCATCTGCATGAGCACGGCGCCCAGCACGTCGCCTTCGCAGCTGCTGACCATGCGGTCGTTGTTGAGCATGCCGATCGTGGAGCAGGGGGCGATGCCGAAAATGTCCGACCACTCCGGCCAGCAGCGCACGGCGTAGGCGGAGAGGTTGTACTTTTTGGCGGTCTTGAGGAACGACTCGTACATCTTTCCGGCGGCCTCGAGGTCTTTCTCGACCTTCGCGCAGCAGACGGCGGCGGTTTTGCGGACGGCGTCCACGCCTTTCTTCACATCGGCGTCGCTCAGTTTGTTGGCGGTGTCGACGATCTCGAGGAGATCGATGATTTCGACCTCGGTGCCGAGCTTGGCGCGGAGCCGCATCTCGTCGCAGTTGGAGGTGTAGAAGCCCGGGACGCGCCCGCCGACGAGGCCGACCTTGGCGGAGGCGAGGTCCGAGACGCACTTCAGCACGGCGAGGGGCTTCTTCACGAGGGCCGCGGCCTGGTCGGCCGGGCCGAAGACGAAGGTGTTCTTGCGGCCGAGCTTGCGCAGCGTGTGCACGGCCATGTTGGAGCCGCAGAAGGAGTTCTGGGTCCACATCTTGCCGGCCTGGGGCTTTTCGGGCGTGGAGATGAGGATCACGGGCACGGGCAGCTCTTTGGCGATCACGGGAATGATGGCGCCGACCGGGAAGGTGGCCATGAACACGACCACCGCGCTCACGTCCTGCTTGCGCAGCTCGGCGCAGAGGGCGGAGGCTTCGGCCGCGGTGGTGGTCAGGGCGCCGCCGTCGACGATCTCGCAGGGGAGGGTTTTGAGGCTGGCCAGCGCGGTCTTGCGGAGGTTCTCGATCTCCGGGGTGGCCCAGCTGGCTTTGGTTAAGGCGATAAATCCGACTTTGAACTCTTTCATGATGTGTGTGTTTTCCTTATGGTGGACTGAAGTGACTAAAGTGACTGGAACGACTGAAGGGACGGTTAGGCCTGCAACAGGGCTACCGCCTCTTCGAGTGTGATGATTTCGAACTTGGGGTTGTACTTTTTCAGGGTGTCGCGCACGGTGGCGGAGGCCGTGATGAAAAGGGTTTTCTTGGTTCCGGACAAGCTGTAAACGCGCTTGCAGAGCTGCTCGCAGAGCGCCGGGTTCAGCTCGTCGTAGACCACCGCGCCCTCGCCGACCGCGTATGACTCTTCGCTGTTGGTGCCGAACGGCAGAAGCGCGTAGCCGGCCTTCTTGAGCAGGTCGCGCGGGGCCGACGGGTTGCCGCAGTAATTCTTCAGGAAGTCGCTTTCCAGATAGACGGCCTTTCGAGCGCGCCCGGCCTTCACGCCCGCGGCGAGCACATACTCGGCGCAGTGGACGACCTTGACACCGGCGAGCTTGTCCTTGAGGAAGTCGTAGGCTGACGGCTCCGCGACGACGAGCGTCTTGCACTTGGAGGCTTCAACCGCCTTCGCGAACTTGTCGAACACCGCCTTTGATGCGTCGGCGAAGCCCAGCACCTCCAGCGCCTTGCCGGCGTCTTTTCCGGTGATGACCTTGCAGCCGGGGTAGAGCTCCGGCTTCTCGCCGAAGTACAGGACGCTGCCCTTGCCTTTGACGGCGAAGCTGGCCTTCTCCAACGCTTTCGCCAAGGCGGTCACGCGTTCCGGCGCGAGGCCGGCTTCGACGATGTCTTTGCGCGCCTCGAGAACGAGGCCCGTCTCGTCGTAGTGGCTGACGCAGTGGAAGCGGTTGGCGGCGCTGAGCGCGCTGCGGTAGAGCGTCTCGATGAAGTCCGCGTTCTTCAGGTTCGCGGCGTCCATCCGCATCCGGTCGCAGATCAACGCGCGGCCGCGCGGGGTGTCGGCCTCGCGGAACGTCACGTTGCCGACGGGGTCGAGGTGTCGGCACATGAAACAGAAACGGCACGCGTTGATCGCATCCAAATGGTTTTTGATATGCATGGGTTATTCTCCTTTTCCCGGCAAGCCCATTTTTCCGGGGTTCATGATGTTGTTGGGGTCGAGCGTCTTCTTGATGCTCTCGAGGACCTTGAAGGCCGGCCCGTAAAGATCCCGCATGATGCGCCCGAGCTTGAGACCCACGCCATGGTGTTCGTTGATCACGCCACCTTCCTTGATGGCCGCGCGGATCGCCATGTCCCAAATGCGGTTGTAGAGCGCGACGGCCTCGTTCGGGTCTTTCGGCGGCTCGTCGATGATGAAGCGGGCGTAGAGCATGCAGCCCCAGTCGTACCAGTGGGAGAAGTGCCCGATGAAGGTCGCCTGCGGGAAGTTGTCCTGCACGACGTTCTTCATGGCCCAGTAGACCTTCTCGATGTTGGCGAAGGTCGCGACCGTGTCGAGCGTGCCGAAGGCCTGCGGCACGTGGAACATGAAGGGCGGATAGAAGAACTTGTAGCGGTGGTCCCACCAGTTCTGGCCGGCCTCGGTGCCGAGGTCCTCGTGGTCCAGCGCGCGGCAGATCTTGCACGCCTCTTCGAGTTCCAGGTCGACGATTTTTTCGGGGCCGTCGAAGCCGAAGACCAGGTAGGCGCCCTTGCGGTCGATGCCGAGCACGCGCTTGATCAGCTTCGCGGTTTCGGTCTCGTCGTAGAGCCGGATCACGCAGGGACGCAGGCGGCTGGTCATGATCTTTGAGCCCGCCACCATGGCGTCGTGCATGGTCTTGAACAGGAACGCGTGGAACTTGCGCGCCTCGGGGATCGGGTGGATCTTCATGACCGCCTTCGTGACGACGCCGAGCGTGCCCTCGCTGCCGAGGTAGAGCTCCGTGAGCGCGGGGCCTGAGGCGTGGCGCGGCACGGGCAGGGTATTGATGATCTCGCCCGTGGGCGTGACCACCTCGAGGGACATGATCATGTCCTCGATCTTGCCGTACTTGGTGCTGAGCACGCCGGTGCCGCGGTGGGCGATGAAGCCGCCGAGCGTGGCGCAGGCGATGGAGGCCGGGAAGTGCATGGTGCTGTAGCCGGCCTTCTCGACTTCCCACTCCAAGTGCTGGGTGTTGATGCCGACCTCGACCGTGACCGTCATGGAGACGGGGTCGATGGCGAGGACCTTGTTCATGCGCTTCATGTCGAGCACGATGCCGCCGTAGATCGGCAGGGCGCCGCCCTGAGAGCCCGAGCCGCCGCCCCACGGGATCACGGGAATCTTGTGGGTGTTGGCGATCTTCAGGACTTCGGCGACTTCTTGCGCGTTGCCGGGATGGACCACGAAGTCGGGCGGGGTGGGCTTCTCGCCGCGGTCATGCCAGCATTCGGGCACCCAGTAATAGTCGATCGAATGGCCGAGTTTGTCGGCGTCGTTGGTCTGCACGTGTTCGTCGCCGACCGCCCAGGTCAGCTCGCTACGAATCATTTCGTAGAGGTAGTTTTTCGGTGTCATAGGTGTTCCTTTTAAGAGGCTGTGAGCAATGGGCCATAAAGCAATAGGCAATGGGCAATGGGCCATAAAGCAATAGGCAATGGGCAATAGGCAATAGGCAATGGGCAATGGGCAATAAGCAATGGGCGGTTAGGGGGTGAGGCGCGCGTAGCACGGGGCCAGCGCGTCGTGGAGGGCGCGGTAGTGCGTGAAGCGCGTGTTGTAAAAGGCCGCGCGTTCAGGGTCCGGCCGCAGCTCGCGGTCAAAGCGCAGACACTGTCTGACGGCCGACGCCTCATCGGCAAAAACGCCCGTGCCCACGCCGGCGAGCAGCGCGCTGCCGAAGGACGCGTCGCAGCACGCCGGGCATTTGACCGGGGCGTTGAAGAGGTCGCAGACGATGCTGCTCCAGAGGGCGCTCTTGGCGCCGCCGCCGATCAGCAGAAACTCGTTGACGGAGAGCTTCATCTTCTCAATGGTGCGGTAACAGTCGCGCAGCGAGAAGGCGACGCCCTCCAGCAGCGCGCGCGCGATATCGCCGCGCGTGTTGGCCATGCTCAGGCCGGTGAAGCTGCCGCGCAGGTTCGCGTCCCAGTAGGGGGAGCGCTCGCCCTGCAGGTAGGGGTGGAAGAACACGCCGTTGCTGCCGGGTTGCGACTGGGCCGCGGCCCGGTCCAGTTCGTCGTAGTGCGTGCCGGGCGCGCAGAACATGTCGCGGTACCAGCGCTGGCAGACGGCGGCCGAATTCGTGGCCGTGACCGTGTACCACATGCCGGGCACGACGTGCGAATAGGTGAGGGTCTCGCGGTGCGGGTGCGCCTTGGACGTCATGACGTTCACGTTGCCGGCCGTCGCGAGCTTCAGCACGCACTGGCCCGGTTCGATGGCCCCGGCCGCATAGTCTTCGATCGCCGAGTCGCTGGCGCCCATCACGACGGGGGTGCCTTCCGGCAGGCCCGTGTCCGCGGCGGCCCGGCGGGTGATCGTGCCCGCGAGGTCGGTCGGCTTCCCGATGCGGGGAAGCTGCTTGAGCGGGATGCCCGCGAGGTCGCAGAGCGCTTCGGACCAGACGCCGCGTTTCATGTCCCAGAACAGCGTCCCCTGCGATTCGACGCTGTCGCAGGCCATTTCGCCCGTCAGAAGAAAGCGCACGTAATCCTTGACGAACAGGATGTGCCGCGTCTGCTTCAAGGCGCGCGGCTCGTTGTTCTTGAGCCAGAGCATCTGCGGAAGCGTCCAGGTCGGCGTCGGCGCCTGGTAGGCGGTTTTGAAGATCAGGTCGAAATGATCCTGCTTCAGCAGCTGGCACTCCTTGACGCTGCGCTGGTCCGTCCAGATGATGGTCGGCCGCACCACCTCCAGGCGGCGGTCCAGCAGAACCGCGCCGTGGGTGTAGCTGTCCAGCGCGAGGGCGGTGATCCTGCGGCGGCTCTTGATCTTTTTCAGCACACTGCACATCACCCGGTACCAGTCGGCCGGATTCTGCTCCGCCCAGGCCGGCTTCGGATGGCTGGTCGGATATTCGCCGGACGCACTTTCGATCACGGCGCCGGACGGATCGATGACCGTCACCTTGCAGCCGCCCGTGCCGAAATCGATGCCGAGCAGGAGGTCCTTCTTCATTGCCCTAAAATCCATTTGTGGTTCGGATCGACGACCGAAAGGAACTTGCGGTTGTTCTGCCCCGCCATGATCCAGAGGTAGTACATCGTGTAGCCCGGCGCGTTGATCACCGGGTGGTAGCCGCGGGGAATGAGCGTCGTGTCGTTTTCCTGCACGGTGCAGGTGAAGTCGATGGAGCGGTCGTCGGTGTAGATCTTCTGGATGCCGTAGCCTTGCCGCGGGTTGAAGCGGAAGAAGTAGACCTCCTCCATGTCGACCTCGACCGGAAGGTTGTCGAAATCGTGGCGGTGGGGGGGGTAGCTCGCGTGGTTGCCTGACGGGACGTACGCCTCGCCGATGAACAGGTGCTGCGCCGGGAAGCCGTCCGTCAGCATCAGGACCGCGTCGCGCTGGTAGTTCTCCTTGCCGATATGGGCACACTTCACCTGCTCGGGAGTGATCAGGTATGCGTCGGCCTTCAGGTCGGAGGGCGATGCCGTCCAGGCGATCTCCACATCGGTCACGGCCGTGACGGTGTAGTGCCTGCCGCAGGGGATGTACACCGTGTAGGGCTTGCCGGAGAAAACGTCCTTGCGTTCGCCGACGCGCGGAAAGTCGAAACCGTCGCCCGAGACCGCACACGTGCCGCCCAGCACGACGAGCGCGACTTCGAAGGCGCCGGAAGCGGCCGCGTAGCTGCCGCCCTTTTCAAGTGCGATGATGCCGAATTCGGTGAGTTTGAGATCGCCGTCGCCGAGCGAGGCGATCTTCGTGAAGCCGTTCCGCTTCTCGTAATGGCGCAAATAGTCGTTCATTGTTTCCTCATGAATCTTTCTGCTGTTGTTAAACTGGGGATTCCGGTGCGGCCGCCGAACTTCGTACACTTCAGCGCGGATACGGCCGCCGCAAATCGCATGCATTCCGCCCAGGCGCTGCCGCGGGCGTAATCGAAAATGAAAGCCCCGTGATAGACGTCGCCGGCACCGGTCGTGTCGACGACGCCGACCTTGAACGCGGGACACTTGATCAGGCGCTTGCCGTCAAAGCCGAGGGAGCCCGCCTTGCCCAGGGTGACGGCGGCGAACCGGCGGTTGCCGGCGAACAGCTTCTTCACGGCGGCGGCCATGTCGGCCTCGCCGGTGTAGCGGCCCGCAAACTTTTCAGAGGCGATGACGATGTCGGAAAGCCCGAGCAGCTCGTCGATGTCCGGAACGAGCGTCCCGGCGTCGATCGACACGGTCACGCCTTGCTTGCGGGCGATTTTCGCGGCGGCGATGGCCGCCTTGGCCTGATGCCCGTCCATGTGCAGGACGCTGCTCTCGCGGATCAGGTCGCGGTCGATCTCGCGCGGGGAGAGCGGGCGGGCGTTGCCGCGCGTCCAGGCGATGCTCCGCTTGCCGCTCTTCTGCTCGATCCAGCAGAAGCCCGCCGGCGACTCGGCCCCGCGGCGGACCTTGACGCCGTGCGTGTCGAGCCCTTCGTCCGCCAGCCCTTTGACGATCTGCGCGCCGCGCTCGTCATCGCCGACCGCGCCGCAGAAGGCCGCCTTTGCGCCGAGACGGGCCGCGGCGACAATCGCCGTCACGGAAGGCCCGCCGCCCTGCACGAGGCTTTCGATGATTTCGACCTTGTCGTCAAGCGGAACCTGCGGAACGATGCACAGATAATCCATGCCGCAGTATCCGATGCCCGTGATTTTTGCGTGGGTGCTCATTGCTTTAATTCATTGCCTGCGCGGCGGGCGCGCTTTCGTCGTAGTAGTCCTTGCGGAACGTGAACAGGCGCGCGGCCACGAGGATGGCGCCGCCGATGACATAGGCGATCGAAAGGGCGGAGAGGGCGGTCGAGAGGCCGACGGTCTCCTTGGCCCACCCCAGAACGACCGGCGCGAACGCCGCCGCGCCGAACATCACCGCGAGCATGACACCCATCGCAGAGGAACGGTAGCGCGGCGCGATCACGTCGAAAATCACGACGTACACGTTTGAGTCGTAAATGCCCCGGAAGAGACCCCAGCAAGCGAGACACAGGCAGCACAGCCAGAAACTGTCGGCCCAACCGATCATGAAAAGAAACGGTGCGCCGCAGAGGAGGCCCGCGATCTCCGTCTCGATGCGGGCGGTGGTGCGGCGCTTGGCCAGCATGTCGGAGACCTTGCCGCCGACCAGCACGCCGACCGCCGCGAAGGCGTGCTGCCAGAACATGGAGGAGAAGCCCGCGTTGGTGAGCGAGACGCTGAATTTCTCGTGCAGGTATGTCGGCATCCAGGTGAGGTAGCCGATCTGCGCGAAGTAGAAACAGCAGCACGACACCCAGATGGCCCAGACGGTCGGCTTGCCGGCGATTTCATGGAAGAGTTCACGCAGCGGGACCTTCCCGGCACCGGTGGAACGGGGCGGTTGCGGGGTGTCCTTCATGCGCCAGGCGATGGTGGCCGCGAGCACGACGCCGACCGCGCCGAAGACATAGAACACGCTGCGCCAGCCGTAATGCTCGCCGATCCACCCGGCGACAAACCCGCTGGCGATGATGCCGACGTAGAGCGCGGTCGTGTGGATGGACATGGCCATCGCGCGCGTGTCCTTATGGTGCTGCCCGATGAGCGAGCTGGCCGACGGGAAGTAGAACGCCTCGCCACCGCCCGTCGCGATGCCTCGGAAAAGGATCAGGCCGACCAGTCCGGTCGCCGCGCCGGACAACATAGTGCCGATGCTCCAGACCACCAGGCTCGCGAAGACGATCCACTTCCGCCGCGCGATGTCGCCCAGGAACCCGCCCACCGGCACCAGCACCGAGTAGACCCACAGGAAGACCGATGCCACCAGCCCCGTCTGTACGGGAGTCAGCGACAAGTCCTTCGACAGAAGTGGCAGCACGATGTTGAACGCCTGCCGGTCCGCCATGTTGAAGAGGAACGCGAACCAGAGGAGAACGATCAGTTCCCACTTGTAGGGCAGCCACGTTTTTTTAAACTCGGTCATGGGATGTTCTCCTCTGGATCGGCGTTGGTGTCAGTCGGACGGACCTTAGATTTTGCCGGGCTTCCCGGGCAGGGGGACGACGCCCTCTTCGGGCAGAACGACGTCTGCGGCGCCTTCGAAGTCGAGGGCCGCCGGTTTGAAGTTCATGTCGTAGAAGGCCGACTCCTTGTTGGTCAGGATGTCGGACATGCGCACCACCTGGCCGGTGTAGGCGGAGAGTCGGCCCATGATGCCCGCGGCCGTGGCGTGGGCGATGGTTTCGCCTTCGTTGAGCGCCTTGCCGTTGACGACGCTGTCGAGCAGCGCCGAGTGTTCGTTGACGTACGGGTCGCCCTCGTTGCCCACGTCCTCGAAAGTCACTTCTTTGCCGTCGTAGCGGCGGACCTTGCCGCCACCCGAGAGCTCGGCCAGTTCGGTCGAGAAGAGCTCGCCCACGCGGTCGGAACAGCCCGGAATCTGGCGGCAGAGGCTGTGGATGTGCAAGCCGTCATCGTAGTCGAAATCGACGCTGAAGAAGTCATACTGGTTGCCGGTCTGGCGGCGGGTGCGCGCGCCAACGGCCATGGCTGTGCGGGGGTAGCGTCCGATGAACCAGTTGGCCACGTCGATGTTATGGACATGCTGCTCGACGATGTGGTCGCCAGACATCTGTGCCCAGTTCATCCAGTTGTTTGCCATGTACTGCGCGTTGGTGGCGCCGGGCTTGCGCGGGCGAACGCTGCCCCAGCCCCCGCACCAGTAGATGTTGCCGCCGCGGATCGTGCCGAGCTCGCCTTTCTTGATGGCGAGCGCCTGGCGCATGTAGGCGCCCTGGTGGCGGCGCTGCGTGCCCGTCACCAGCGTCAGCTTCTTCTCTTTGGCCGCCGCGGCGCTCTCCAGCACGTGGCGGACGCCCTGCGGGTCGACCGCGACCGGCTTTTCGGCGAAGACGTGCTTGCCCGCCTTGATGCAGGCTTCGAGGTGCAGCGGGCGGAAGGCGGGCGGTGCGCCGAGGATCACGATCTCAATCTCCGGCATTTCCACGAGCTTCCGATAGCCGTCGCCGCCGCCGAAAGCGAATTTCTCGTCGCAGCCGAACTGCTTGCAGCGCTTCTGCGCCTCTTCGAGGTAATAGTCGTGCGCGGCCACGAGCTGGAGGGTGTGCCCCATTTTTTTGGCGGCGTCCATCATGTTTCCGAATGCGGCCGAGGCGCGGCGGCCTGAGCCGATCATCGCGACCTTGAAGGTGCGGGCGGCGCCCTGCGCCCTGAGAATCGTGGGCGCGGCGGCCATCATGGCGGAAAAGACGGAGGCGCTCTTGATGAAGTCTCTGCGGTTATGCATGGTGTTTTCCCCTTTTATTTGAGCGGGTGGACGGGTTAGGTCCGCCCTTGCGTTACGCTTCGTTCCACTGTTTACGGATGAGGGCTGAGGCCTGTGCCAGCAGCTTTTTCTTTTGATCGTCCGGCGTATCCTTGGGATAACCGGCCTCGATGCTGACCGCGCCGCGGTAACCGATCAGCTTCAAGCCCTTGAAGCCGTCGACATAGTTGTCCGCGTCGCCGTCCGTGCCGGGGATCTTGCGGTTCTTGCGCGAGGCGATGTGCACATGTTTGAGGTAGGTGCCGGCGCTGATGAACGCGCCCATGTCGCTCGTCTCCTCGGAGGTCATATGCCAGAAATCGCCCATCACGCCGATGGCCGGGCTTTTCGCGTCGCGCGCGATGGCCGCGCCGTCCGCGACTTGGCGCAGGAACATCGTCTCCCCGCGGTTGAGCGGTTCCAGGACGATGCTGGTTCCGCATTTTTCCGCATGCGCGAGGATCTCGGGCAGAATCTCGTTGAGGAAGCGCTCGCGCAGCTCCGGGAAGGGCAGGTCGATCTGCTTGCGCGCGGGACACATGATGACGCCGACGGCACCCAGTTTCCCGGCGCTTTCGACGATGCTCTTGGTCGTGTCGATCACGGCGCGGCGCTCGGCCGGGTCGGCCATGCCGGAGTTGCCGCGCGCGCCGATGCAGGTCACGCAGAACCTGAGCTTGCGCCCTTTGATGGCGGCGGCCATGGCGTCCGCGTTCGCGGCCAGCCAATCCCACTTGCCGCCGTTGATCTCGACGCGGTCGTAGCCGCTGGCCTCGAGGAAGTCGTAGCGTTCCTCAAAGGTTTTTCCCGGCACCAGCATCTGCTGGCAGCCGAGGTGCAGCTCAGCCGGCGGCACCGGAACCTTGAGGACGGGCATGCCGCTCTCGGCCGCGCGCGCTTTATCCGCACCGAGCAACGCCGCGCCACCGAGGCCCGCCGCGCCGAATTTGAAGAATTGCCGTCTGTTGAAGTTCATGCGTTCCCGCCTTTTGCACTTGTTCCCGAATTAGACCTTCCAGGGATCCCGCAGGGTGCGGCTCAGCATCGCGCTCGCCGCGTCGTTGCCGATGATTTTTTCCGAGGCGGGATCCCACTTGATGGTGGAATGCCCCAGGCGCAGGCCGATGACCGCCAGCGCACCGATGGTGTTGGACCGGTGGCCGACTTCGCAGGGCGCGATGGTGGGCTGGCCGCTGTAGATGCAGTCGATGAAGTTCCGCTCGTGGGCGCGGCTGGTGTAGACGCGGATCTCGTTCTCCTTGATCTTTTCGCGGATCAGTTCGGCGGGGTCCGTTTTGATGCTGCCGCGCGTCACGAAGAGCGACTTGTTGTTCTCGCCATAGAAACGGATGCCGATTTCGAGCTCGTTGTTCACCGTCACGCGCTGGCCTTCGGGATAGACGAAATCGTAGGAGAAGCCCTTGGCCACGTTGAAGACGCCGTCGGCCGGCGGCATTTCCACGGCCTTGATGTTCTCGATCGAGGTCGGGCCGGAAAGCTCCTTGTCGAACGCCCACTGCACGATGTCGGAGTGGTGCGCGCCCCAGTCGGTGAGCACGCCGCCTGCGAAGTCGTAGTTGCTGCGCCAGGAGAGCGGCTGCAGCGCGGAGCAGTAGGGGCGCATGGGCGAGGGCCCGGTCCACAGCTCGTAGTCCAGCCCGTCGGGGACCGGGCACGGCGCGAAGCTGGCCAGGGCGCCGGTGCGTCCGTAGAACTTGTGCCACGCCTTGGGCAGGCCGATTTCGACCTTGTGGATCTTGCCCAGCCGGTTGTTGCGGATGAACTCCACGGCCATCTTGAAATAGGTGTCGGAGCGCTGTTGCGAGCCGGTCTGGAAAGTTACGCCGGTCGCTTTGGCGACGGTGGCCATGGCGCGGCCTTCGGCGACGGAAAGCGTGAGGGGTTTCTGGCAGTAGACGTGCTTGCCCTTGCGCATGGCGGCGATGCCCATGGCGGCGTGCCAGTGGTCGGGCGTGCAGATCATCACCGCATCCATGTCAGGCTTGTCCAGCAACTCGCGGAAGTCAACGAAACCCGCGCAGCCGCTGTAGTCGGCCTTGCCGGTCTGCTTGGCGTAGAATGCGTTGACCGTGCGCCGGCCGAATTCGCGTCCGCCTTCGAGGCCGGAGGTGTAGCCGTACAGCTTCGACTCTTTGTTGCAGTCGCAGACCGCCACGGCCTGGACGCGGTCGTCGTTCATGAAGTTGCTGGCGTTGTAGCGCCCCTGCGTGCCGTAGCCGATGAAGCCAAGGGTGATGCGCTCCGAGGGCGCGGGGCGACCGGCGCGGCCCAGCGCCGAGGCGGGGATCAGATACGGCAGGGCGAGCGTTGCGGCGCCGGCATTAAGGAAGGCTCTCCGATTCATGCTCAGGCTCCTAAGCCGGGAAGTTCCCAGCCTTTGCGATAGGTGCGGCGCAGGAAGCCGTCGGCGGCCTCCGAGTTGGTGATGCGCATCGCGGCCGGAGCCCAGGTCAGCAGGGTGTCGGGCTGGCGCTCCGCCACGTTGCCGAGCAGGATCGCCTCGACCATCGGCGCGATGAGCGAGAAGTCGGCGCTGGTGCGCTTGCCGTCGATGCAGCCGTTGAGAAACTCGTGGTAGTGGCTGGGCCAGGCTGGCAGCACCGGTTTGGCGGGCTTAGCCGCGCCGGGGCGCTTCGGGATGAAGCGCGGCGCGTTGGTGTGCGGCAGTAGGAGCCAGCCCTCTGAGCCCTCGACCACCGAGCCCTCATCGGGCAGGCGCTCCAGCCCGACTTGCTTCGCCAGCTCCGTGATCTCGGGCGGGGGCAGGAGGTTGGCGGCGGAGACGCCCGTGAAGCCGTCGTACCAGTCCACGGTCAGCGGCTTGCCGCCGGTCTTCTTGCTGCCCGGATAAACCCAGGTGATGTGCGCGCCGAGCGGCCACGTGTCCTTGAAGCGGGCGGGCGTGTTTTTCCACGTCTCTTGGACTTCGGCTTTGACGGAAAGGGGCGCGGTGAGCCCGAGGCCCTTCCACACGGAGCTGTGGAGGTGGCAGCCGATGTCGCCGATCCAGCCGGAGCCGAAGTCGCGCCAGATGCGCCAGAGGAGCGGGTGGTAAACTTTTTCCGCGAAGGGGCGGTAGGGCGCCGTGCCCAGCCAGAGTTCCCAGTCGAGCGAGGCGGGAACGGGGTCGGCCTTTTCGGGGCGCGTGACCTCGATGCGCGAGACGCCCTTGCGGTTGGAGAACAGGTAGACGTGCTCCACTGACCCGACGGCGTTGGCCTTGTGCATTTCCACGGCCATGCGGTCGCCGACGCCGGCGGAGAACTGGACGCCGAGTTGGGTGACGACGTTCATCTTCTGGGCGGTGTCGCGCAGCAGGCGGCACTCGGCGATCTCGTGGCAGAGCGGCTTCTGGCAGTAGACGTGCTTGCCGGCGCGCATGGCGTTGACCGCGATGATCGTGTGGTTGTGGTCGGGCACGGCGATGTTGACCGAGTCGATCCGGTCGCCCTCGCGGGCCAGCAACTCGCGCCAGTCGGTGTAGGTCCGCGCGCCGGGAAATTCCGCGGCGGCTTTGGCCAGCCGGTCCTTGTCCACGTCGCAGAGCGCGACGATTTGCGTGCGCGCGTGCGTCTTGAAATTGCTGATATCCGCACCGCCCATGCCGCCCACGCCGATGCAGGCGTGGTTGAGCTTGCTGTTGGGGGAGATGCCCCGCGGCTGCGTGGTGGTGCATCCGGTGAAATAGCCGGCCGTGCCGAGCGCGGCGGTCGTCAGAAACGTTCTTCTGTTCACGTTTATGCTCTCCCTTTCTGTTTCATGTAGGCGATGCAGCCGCGCACGTCGTCCAGCGTGTCGGGCCGGATTTCGGCTTCGACCACGTACCATTCCGTGATGTCCGCCTCGCAGGCCGCGAAAGCGTTTTCCCAGTCCGCGCCGTCCGCGCCGACCACGCCGGTGGTTTTGGATACCGCCTTCACGTGGACGGCGGGGTTGCGCCGCGGGTATTTCTTCAGCCAGAAGGCAGGGTCCTGCCCGGCCAGCATGCAGTGCCCGAGATCCAGCTGCTGGCAGACGTCCGGCGAGGCGTTGTCGTAAAGGATCTCCCACTTGCACTTGCCGTCGAACGTGTCGCGGAACTCGTGCTGGTGGTTGTGATAGCCGAGGCGTAATCCCGCCGATTTGAAACCGGCGGCCGCCGTCGACATCTGCTCGGCGAACTTCTTCCATCCGTCGGCCGTCTTGGCGTCGAAGTGGGGAACGAACAGATACGGCGCGCCCAGCTCGCGGGCGAAATCGATCGAAGCGGCGAGGTTTTCGGACTTGATGATTTTGTCGGCCTGCATCTGCATGCCCGCCGCGGCGAGGCCGTGATCCTTGAAGAGCGCCTTCAGCTCTTTGGCCGTATGTCCGAAGAAACCGCCGCACTGCACGCCCTCATATCCCATGTCTTTGAGCGCCTTGAGCGTGCCGGAAAAATCTTTGTCGCACAGCTTGCGCACCGAGTAGAGTTGCACGCCGGTCTTCAGCCGCCGTGCGGGAACGCCCGCCTTTCCCGGAATCGCGAGACAACACAACGCCGCAGTGCCCGCTTTCAGAAATGACCGTCTGTTCATCGCAAAAGCCCCCAATCGTTATGCGTCAAAGATACCACAGGTGTCAGGCCTTCATGCAGCCGAATTCGCAAAATAAATACTGCATTTTGCGCAATAAATTTAGGACGTGGCCGGGCGGCGCCGGCGCAGCGCCCGGCCGACATCGGGGACGGCCGCCAGCAGTTCGCGGGTGTAGGCGTGCCGCGGCGCGTCGAGCACCTCGGCGGCCGGACCGCTTTCGACGAACTCGCCCGCGTACATCACCGCGACACGGTCGCAGATGTTACGCACCACGGCCAGGTCGTGCGAGATGAGGATGACGGCCAGGTTCAGCTCTTTCTGGAGCGTCCGCACGAGGTTCAGGATGCGGGCCTGCACCGAGACGTCCAGCGCGCTGACCGGCTCGTCGGCGATGATCATCTTCGGCTCCAGCGCGAGGCAGCGCGCGAAGCTCACGCGCTGGCACTGGCCGCCGCTGATTTCGCGCGGGTAGGCGTCGAGCACGGTCGCGGGCAAGCCGACGCGGTCGAACAATTCCCCGATCCGCGGCGCGATCCGGTCGGCCGGAACCATCTTGTGGACGCGCAAGACCTCTGCGAGCGTCTGCCGCACGGTCATGCGGGGGTTGAGGGAGCCTGCCGCATCTTGGAAAACCATCTGCACCACGCGGCGGTAATGCCGGAAAGCGGCGGGGCTGAGCCGCCCGATCTCGTGACCTTCGAATCGGAGGGTGCCCGCGCTGGGCGACTGGAGGCCGATCACGGTCTTGGCGAGCGAGGATTTGCCGCAGCCGCTCTCGCCGACGATGCCGAGCGACTCGCCCGCGTCCACGCTGAAGGACACGCCCCGCACGGCCTCGACCGGTTTCTGGCCGGGCGTGCGATAGGTGACATGGAGGTCCTGGACGTTTAAGAGCATGGCGGGGAGCGTCTCCAGCAGCGGGTCATGCGGTCGCCTTCGGGGGCAGCGGGGGGCGTGTCGGCGTGGCAGCGGGGGCTCGCGTCGGTGCAGCGCGGCGCGAAGGCGCAGCCGGCGGGCCAGGCGTCGGGCGAGGGCACGGTGCCGGGGATGTCCTGCAAAGGGGTGTTGCGCGGCGCGTCGAGCAGGGGAACCGCTGCCAGCAGGCCGCGCGTATACGGGTGCCGCGGCTGAGACAGAACCTCCGTCACCGCGCCGGTTTCGACGACCTGTCCGGCGTACATGACGTAGACGCGCGACATGCGGCCGGCCACGAGTCCGAGGTTGTGGGTGATGAGCAGGACCGCCATGTTGTAGGTGTCGGCCAGCGCGTCGATCAGGTCGAGCACCTGGCGCTGCGTGGTGACATCGAGCGCCGTGGTGGGCTCGTCCGCCACCAGCAGTTTCGGGCGGGCAGCGAGCGCCATGGCCAGCATGACGCGCTGCTGTTGTCCGCCGCTGAGTTGGCAGGGATAGGCCTGCGCGGCGCGCGCGGGGTCGGGCAGCCCGGTCTTCGAGAGCAGGCCGATGGTCGTGGCGAGACGGTCGGCGCGGCGCAGGCCCGGGAGGCATTCCGCGATCTGGTCGCAGACGCGCATGACCGGGTTGAGGCTGGCGGAGGGATCCTGAAAAACGTAGGCGATGCCGCGTCCCCGCACGCCGGCTAAACCGCGGGGGTCCAGCGACAAGGTGTCGTGGCCCTCGAAATTCACGTGGCCGGACAGCCGCGCGCGGTCGGTCGGCGAGAGGCGTGTCAGGGCCAAGGCGGTGAGGCTTTTGCCGCAGCCGCTCTCGCCCACGAGGGCGACGCGTTCGCCGCCGCGGACGGTCAGCGAGACGCCCCGCACCGGCGTCGTTGCGACGCCTTCATGACGAAAGGTGACGGCGAGATCCTCAACCTGGAGAAGCGGTTCTGACATTACAGGGATAGTATAACGGGAAGTCGCGCGGGGCGGGAACAGAAAAAACGGAGAAACCGGACTTTGTTTCAGTCAGCAAAACGGGCATAATGACTCACCTTGAAAAACTTACCGGCACAAGCGACGTTTTGGCAGATCTTCGTGAGTTTCACAAAGGTGGGGGCCGTGCTTTTCGGCGGCGGTTACGCGATGCTGCCGCTGCTGGAGCGGGAGGTCGTGAACCGGCGCGCGTGGTGCCGTTTCGAAGAGATGGCCGACTACTATGCGATGGCGCAGCTGGTGCCCGGCGTCGTGGCGGTCAACACGGCGATGCTGATCGGCCATCGCCTGCGCGGCTTTTGGGGAACGGCCGCGGCGACGCTCGGCGTCGTGTGTGCCCCTTTTTTTGTGATTCTCGCGTATGCGGTCGCGTTTGACCGGATGGCGGGTTCGACGCTGCTGGCGGACGCCATGTCCGGTTTGCGCCCGGCGGTTGCCGGGCTGATGCTGGGCGTGGCCTATACGATGTTCGGCCGCAGCCGCAAAACGAAATTGGGGCTGGCCGTCTCCCTGCTGGTCGTGTTCCTTGTGCTCGTGTGCGGGGTGAGCGCCGTGAACGTGATCTTGGCGGGCGTGGCGGCGGGCGTGATCTGGTTCGCGGCGGTCTTCAGAAAACGGACATGAACCTATTTCTTAAACTGGCCTATGCGTTTTTCAAGATCGGCATTCTGACCGTCGGCGGCGGGCTGGCCATGATCCCCATTATCCAGCATGAGATGGTGAGCCGCGGGTGGTTGGACAACCAGCAGTTCCTGGACATCCTCGGCATCGCCCAGATGACGCCGGGGCCGATGTCGGTGAATACGGCTACGTTCGTGGGCTACCGGGTGATCGGCGCGGCGCATCCGGGGTCGGTCGGGATCGCGGTGGCGGGCGCGCTGGTCGGGACGCTGGCGGTGTGCGCGCCGTCGCTGGTCTGCATCAACCTGTTCGGGGCGTTTTGGAACCGCAACCGCAATCATCCCTGCATGGTGCGGGTGTTCGACATTTTGCGTCCGCTCGTGACGGGCCTGGTGATCACGGCGGCGGTCCTGCTGGTGCTGAACGCGCTGTGGGGCGATTCTTTCAGGGAGGTGCTGGACCGCGTGCCCGATTTCCGGATGGCCGCCATTGTGGCGCTGGCGTTCGTGCTGACCGCGTTCACGAAAGTGTCGCCCGTCTACATCCTGTTGGGTGGCGCGTGCGCTGGCCTGTTGCTGGGCTTGTGCTAGGAGTACCGATGACCGTGCGTTTTCTACAGAGCGATGAGGCGATGGCGCGTGTCGCCCGCGGCGTGGCCCGCGAGTTGACCCGCGCAGGGCACATCGCCTTCTTCGCCGGCGGATGCGTGCGCGACGCGCTGTTGGCCCGGGCGCTCAAGGACATCGACATCGCGACCTCGGCGACGCCGGACCAGGTGGAGGCGCTCTTCCAAGGGCAGACCGTCGCGGTCGGCAAGGCGTTCGGCGTGGTGTTGGTCCTGCGCGAGGGTTTCCAGTTCGATGTGGCCACGTTCCGCACGGACGGCGCGTACGCGGACGGGCGGCATCCTGACCGCGTGACGTTCGCGACGCCCGAGGGCGACGCGCAGCGGCGCGACTTCACCGTCAACGGGCTTTTCTGCGATCCCGTGAGCGGCGAGGTGCTGGACTTCGTGGGCGGACTGGCTGACCTCGACGCGCGGGTGATCCGGGCGATCGGCGATCCCGAGGCGCGGTTCCGCGAGGACCATTTGCGGATGTTGCGGGCGGTGCGCTTCGCGTCGGTGCTGGATTTCGGGGTGGATGACGCGACGCGCGCGGCCGTGGCCGCGCACGCGGACTGGATACAAACGGTCAGCGTCGAGCGGGTCGCGGCGGAGGTGACGCGGCTGATCTGCGAGTCGCCGCGTCCGTCGGTCGGACTGAATCTGCTGCGTGAAACCGGCTTGCTGAAACACTTTCTGCCCGAGGCCGACGCCTTGTACGGCACGGCGCAGCCACCTCAGTTCCATCCCGAGGGGGATGTCTGGACGCACACCTGCCTGATGCTGGACGACGTGGCGCCGCCGCGCGAGCCGGTCTTGGCGTGGTCGATCCTGCTGCACGACGTCGGCAAGCCGGTCACGTTCTGCGAGGAGCCGGACGCGGCGACGGGCGGAACGCGGATCCGGTTCCCTTGCCATGCGCCGGTCGGCGCGGCGCTTGCTGAATCGATTCTGCTGCGTCTGAAACAGCCGTCGGCCCTGGTCGAAAAGGTCAAGGCGGTGGTCTCCGGACATATGCAGTTTGTGGAGGCCGAGAAGATGCGGCGGTCCAAACTGCGCCGCTTCATGGGAAGCGATTGCTTCCCCGTGCTGCTGGACCTCATGCGCGTGGACATTCTGCGCAGCAACGGGGACCTGACGGCGTGGCGCTTTCTGAAAGAGAGCTTCGAGGCCTTCCGTTCCGAGCCGGTTTTGCCGGAACCGTTAGTGCGTGGCCGCGACTTGATGGCGTGGGGCGTGGCGCCGGGGCCTGAGATGGGGGTGCTGCTCGGCGAACTCTACGATGCACAGCTCGAGGGGCGGGTGATGTCGCTCGCGCAGGCCCGCGAATTTGTCGGCGAACGGCGCGGCCACGGGAACCTTCATCGGAATTAGCCAGTGGCACCGACAGCGACCGACAGCGCTTCTTGCGGCCAAGGTTGTATTTTGGTATAAAAGAAACAAAAGCGCCCATTTTTATGGACTGCGGCGCAACGAGGTGGTTTTGAAGAAGACACTGATGTTGATCATTCTCGCGGCGGGGACGGCGGAGCTTTCCCTTTGCGCGGAGCGGGCCAATCGGCCGGCGACCGAACAGGCGGCCGCGGAGGAAAACCTGACGGCGGCGGAAACGTTGCGGGTCTGCACCCAGATCATTCCGTCCGACCGGCTGTTGCTGACGGGGTCGCTGACGGTCCGCAAGCTGCGTGGCATCGTGTTGGCCGAGCAGCCGTTCAAGCTGATGATGGAGTGGGGCGCCAAGACGCCCACGGCCGAGGTTTTGCTGCTGGATGCGGAGGGGACCTCCGTGGTTGAACGGGCTGTTCTCACGCGTCCTGCGGGGCAAGCCGCGCAGATCAAGCTGTATGAGGGGCCGGAGCAGAAACCGGTGGAGGCCCCGTCGTATGCCGGCCGCATCCGGGGCACGGACATGACATGGATGGATTTGACGCTTGATTTTTTGTGGTGGAAGGATGTGCGTTTTGACGACGCGCCGCGGGGGGATAGCCACAACGGGCGGGACTGCGATATTCTGGTGACGGTGCCGCCCGCGCCGATTCCCGGTTGTTCGGCGGTGCGCGTCTGGGTGGACCGGCAGCTGCGGTGTGTGATGCAAGCCGAACAGCTTGACCCGCAGGGCAACCCCGTGCGCAAAATGTGGGTGCAGCGGGTCAAGAAGATCGGGGATCGCTGGATGATCCGCGACATGGAGATCGAAAGCCTGAACAGCGGGCACCGGACCACGCTGTTCGTGGATGACGTTTCGGAGCCATGAACCCTTTTTCATTACTGGGCAATGGGGTGCTGCTGCTGTTTCTTTTTACGCTCTCGGCTTTTTTCTCGGGGAGCGAGACCGTCCTTTTTTCTCTTTCACCTATTCAGGTGCAACGCATCCGCAATCGGAATGCCGTGGCGGGGGCCCGGCTGGAGACGCTGTTGGGCGATCCGGCCCTGATCCTTTCGACCTTGCTGGTCGGCAACACGCTGGTCAATTTCGCCATCGCGAGCGTCGGCTATGTGGTGATCGACAGCCTTATTCCCCGGTGGAGCGAGGCGATCGCGATTCCGCTCATGACGGTCTCGTTGCTGCTGTTCGGCGAAGTCACACCCAAGCGCGTCGCCATCAACAACGCCGAACGCCTTGCGCCGCTGTGCAGCCGGCTTCTGCTCTTTTGGCTCTGGCTGCTGCGGCCTTTCAATGTCGTGCTGACGGCCGGTTCGCGCGTGTTCAAGAAGTCGTTGCGCCGGGAACGCCGGGCCCTTCTGACCGATGAGTTGCGGACGGTGGTCGAGGTTGGCGAGGAGCAGGGCGTGCTCGACGCGGAGGAGGCGTCGATGGTCGACGGCATCCTGCGGCTGTCCGAATTGATGGCCAGCGACGAGATGACCCCGCGCGTCGACATGGTGGGGTTGGATTTGGACACGCCTTTGGAACAGCAGCTCGCGACCGCCCGGAATGCCCGGTATCGGCATCTGCCGGTGTATGTGCGGACGCCGGATGCGATCGAAGGGTTTGCGGACGCGGTCCAGTTCCTGCTGGATCCGGCGCACGATCTGCGCAAGGCCACGACGCCGGCCCTGTTCGTTCCCGAGAATGTGTCCTTGGATGACCTGCTGGTCACGTTTCAACGCAGCGGCAAGCACATCGCCTGCGTGCTGGATGAATATGGCGGGACCGCCGGCCTGATCACGCGCGGGGATATCCTGGAGCTGATTACGGCACCCGTGTTGAAGAACGCCGCGGGAGCGGGGGAATCGATCCGCCGGCTTCAGGGGGACACGTGGCTGATTGAAGGCACGGTCAGCTTGGATGAGATCAACCGCCAGCTCGAGCTCGGGCTGGAGGCGGACGATGCGGACCGTATGGCGGGGTGGATCACGTTCCATGCGGGACGGCTGCTCCAGGTGGGTCAAACCGTCGAGGCGCAGGGCTGTCGCGCCACGGTGCGGCGGCTGCGGAAGCGCCGGATCGAGGCCGTGCAGCTGGAGATTCTCGAGCATCCGGACGAGGACTTGGAAGACCTCCCCGAGGGCGATGATTTCTTGGGTGAGGGCTCGGAGGAGGACGCCTTGCTGTGAGCGCGGAACTTTACATCCTCGCGATTCCGCTTTGCTTTGTGGCCTCGGCCTTCTTTTCCGGCACGGAGTCGGGCTCTTTGTCGATCAACCATGCCCGGCTGATGCACCTGGTGCGGAGCGGGTCGAAGGCCGCAAAGATATTGAGCGGTTATCTGCTGAGCCTGCAGCGGTTTCTGACCACGATTCTGGTCGGCAACAACCTGGTGAACGTGATGCTGTCGACGCTTTCGGCCAGCTTGGCGCAGCTCTGTTTTCCGGGGCACCGTTTCCTGCAGACGGTGTGGGCGGTGGCGATGGCGTTTATGATGCTGTTTTTTTGCGAGTATCTGCCGAAACTCTTCTTCACGACGCGTCCGCTGCGGCGCACCCTGTGGGTCGTGCGCGTCTTCTACGTGGTGGAGAAACTGCTGACGCCGCTGACGTTTCTGGTGTTGCTGCTGACGGAATGGCTGGTGCCGAAGGGCCGCAAAGGCGCGGATCAGCGGTTCCTGATGACGCGCGAGTACATTCAGAACGTGGTCAGCGACGCCAAAGACGGCTCGCGGATCACGGCCTTCGAACGTCTGATGATCAACCGCGTGCTGACCCTGCAATCCCAGACGGCGGCGCAAGTGATGACGCCGCTGGCCCGCGTCACGAAAACGGCGGGGCTGTCTCCCTTGGAGGTGTGCTTCAGGGCGGTGCGCGATTCCGGGCACGTGCGCTTGCCGGTTTTCAGCGAGGACGGCGCACGGTGCGTCGGGGTGCTGAACGTCTTGGATGTGTTGGCCTCGGCACCCGATCCCGAGAAGAAGCGCGCGTGCGACTGCATGCAGCCCCCGTTTTTTGTGAACGCGGATGAGCGCGCGGACGACGTGCTGCCGCTGATGCGGAAGAACCGCCAGCCGATGGCGATCGTGCGCCAGCGGGACGGCGATGCCGTGCTGGGCATCATCACCGAAGAGAATGTGCTGTACGCGTTGACGGGAAGCCTGCAGAAGGGCAACGTCTAAACGCGTATGGCGGCGGGCAGGACGAGCCGGAAGGCGATCCAGCCCTCGCGCGTTTCGGTGGCGTCCACGGTGAGGTCGCCGCTGTGCGCCCGGCTGATTTCTCGCGCCAGGCTCAAGCCCAGCCCGCTTCCGTCCACCCGGCGGGTCCGCGAAGGGTCGCCGCGGTAGAAACGGTCGAAGAGCCGCTCCCGGTCGAGGCTCTGGCCTGGGACTGTGGTGTTGGCAAGAGTGAAGGTGACGGCTTTCTCGTCGCGCCGCAGGCCGCACTCGATGATGCCGTTCTCGTGGTTGTATTTCACGGCGTTGCTGAAAAGGTTCTGCAGGACTTGGCGAATCAGGTCGGGGTCTGCCTGCACATGGATGCCCGGCTCGATATCCTTGTGCAACGTCAATCCCGGCGCCAGCAGCGGCGCGTCTTCCAAAAGAATGCCGACTTCATCGGACAGACACACGTTTTCCAGAGAGAGCCGTAACTGCCCGGAATCGCTCTGCGCCAGCAGCAACAGTTTCCGGACAATCGATTTCAGGCGTTGGACCTCCTCCAGCAGATCGGCATAGGTGCGCTGCTGGTCGGATCCGGACGGGGCGCTTTGTATCACCTGGTTCAGCTGCCCCTGCAGAATGGTCAGCGGCGTCTTCAGCTCGTGGGCGGCGTCGGCGCTGAAGCGCACGGCCTGGTTGAAACTTGTCTCAAGACGGGACAGCATGCCGTTGATCACGTCGATCAGGGCCTGAAATTCGCGGTCGGCTCCGGGAATCTGCACGCGCTGATGGAGGCCCTTCGCGGTCATGTTTCCCGCAATTCGCGTGAGGATCTTGACGGGGCGCAACGCCTGGCCGGCCAGCAGCCAGCCGGCCGCGGCGAGCAGCAGCAGGCCAATTGAGCCCACGGACATGAATGTCGTCCTGAACCGTTTGATCTCGGACTGGAGTTCCGCCATGTCGATTCCCAGGAACAGGGTGTCACGCCCGTTACGGAGAATGACGAACCGCCAGTTGCGATCTTCTGACCGAAGGCCGAGAAAGCGCGGTTGGGAGCGCCACATCCGCATCGGCGGTTTCTTTCCGTCGTGCCTGTGTAACGGTGGCAAGTCCCGTGGCGGTTTCTGCAGATCGCGTTCCCCGTCGGGTTTTGGCTGCGCGGGGGGGGCTTCAAGCTCAGGATGCTCGCGAATCGCCTCGGGCATTGGCAGATCGCGAAACATTTCGAATTTCGGGGGTTCGGGTGGCTCTTCAAGCTCCGGCAGCTCGAGTCCTGCGACGGTGAGTGCCCGGGGCCAGCGTTCGGAGGTGTAGACCGGTGCGCCATCGCTGTCAATGACGTTGATGAGGTACGTCGGCCGGTTGGTCGCGCCGTAAAGAGAGGACAGGCTTTTGTCAAACTGGGACCATTGTTCGGGGAAGGGGGGGTGGCGCAACTGGCCGTCGGCCAGCGTGAAAAGATTGCGGTCGATCCGTTCGACCCCGACGCGCCGGACGACCGACATGAAAAGGCTGGTGAAGGCGACCAAGATTATCCCTGAGGTCGCGAAAGCGAAAAGCGCTATTTTCAGTTTGAAGGAGCGCAACATGGGGTTCAGCTTTTATGGATGCGGTACCCGACCCCGCGTACCGTCTCGATCAGCGGCGTGTCGGCCTCGTCGTCGATCTTCTTTCTGAGCCGGCGGATATTCACGTCCACGAGGTTTGTTTCCGGATCGAAGTCGTATCCCCAGACGTGCTCCAACAGCTGGGTGCGCGTGTAGACGCGGCCCGGCGTGCGCATGAGGCGCTCGAGAAGGCTGAATTCGCGCGCGGTTAAGTCGATCTCGCGCGCGCCGCGATGGACGTGCCGCTGCAGCAAGTCGACCGTCAGGTCGGCGACCTGCAGGATGCCGAGCGGGGTGTCTTTGGATCGGCGCGTGACCGCGTGAATCCGGGCGATCAGTTCTTCGACATAAAAGGGTTTTGTCAGGTAGTCGTCGGCGCCAAGGTTGAGCCCGTCGATCCGTTCGTTGAGTTCGGTGCGGGCGGTCACAAGAATCACGGGCACCGCGTTTTTGCGCTCGCGCAATGCGCGCAGGATGCTCAGGCCGTCACGCCCCGGCAGCATGATGTCGAGCACGATGGCGTCATACGGACGGGAGGTGGCCAACGTGAAGGCCTCATCCCCGTTGCCGCTGACTTCCACGTCGAAACCCTGCTCCTCCAGGCCTTGCCGGATGAATCCCGCGATTTTGCGTTCATCTTCAACCACAAGAATTCTCATGCGGATATGTTAGCGCGGCCGCCGATGCAGATTCCAGCTTTCAATGATGACAGTTTCGTCATCCGTTCCCCCTGCGGCGCGGCGTCGGAACGCGCGCCGCAGTCCGAAGAATGACATGTTTGTCACGGAGACGTGTCCTTCCCTGTCATGTCCATGGTGTTTACTTTATCGCGTAACGGACACCCAGAGTGCCCGATGCGGATCTGGACGAAAGGAGAGCAGGTATGAAGACGAGAAACATGGTCAGAATCATGATCGGTGCCACGCTGATGTGCGGCACGGCGCTTGCGCAAGCGGAAGGACCGCAGGGCCCGGGGCCTCGCGGTGAAGAGCAGGGATTCCGTCCGGAAGGCGCTTCGCGCGAACGGCCGGAGCGCGAAGCGCGCAGGGAACACCGCGGGCCGGAAGGCATGGCGCGTCCGCAAATGCCGCGCGGCGGCCCTTGCTGTGGAATGGCGGGTGGCCGTGACGGCTTCCTCAATCCGCAGTGGCTGCAGGCGGCGGGGGTGACCGACCCGCAACTCGCGGCGCTGAAAAAGGCGGCAGATGAACAGCAGCTCAAGCGGATCGATCTGAACGCGGCCCAAGAAAAGGCCGAACTGGCGTATGAGCAGCAGATGCGGGATGACTCCGTCGACGAGAAGACGGTGCTCAAACTGGCCGACGCGCTGATTCAGGCGCGCGGCGAACGCTTCAAGTTCGAGATCGTCTCGCGTTTGAAAGCGCGCGAGATTCTCGGCGCGGAGGTGCTGAAGAAACTGCGCACCATGGAACCGCCCGAGGGCGGCGGGCACCCTTGCCAGAGCCCGCGGCCGGAGGATCCGCCCTGCAAGGCGGCGCGGCCCGAAGGCGACCGTCTGCCGGCCGCTGAACAGCGCTAACGGACACGCCGGGTGGTCTCGCCGCAGGGGCCGCCCGGCTGTTTGACGAGAGAAGAGAAGTGATGAAAATGATAAAAGCAACCGAGAATGAGATCGAGAAGGCCATCCAGCTTGCGCGGTTAACCGAGTCCGTGTGCCGCCCCAAGAATTTCGAATCGCGCCATTTTCCCGCGGAGTCGAACGAGGTCGAGTACTTCGACGAGAACGATCCGGAGGATCTGCGCAAATTTTACGAGCGAGTGAAAATGCTTTCCTGCGGACTGATGCGCGTGACGTTCGGTTATCAGGCCCTGGTGGAGGAAGTCTGCGATCCGAGCAAAGAGGTTTTGGATTGGAGGCCTGGAATAATTGTTGCGAAGACCTGATCGGCGTCTCTGGCGGCTCCATGATCGCGGATGCCGATGCCGCAGGATGCCGCAGGTTGGACAGCCCTCGCTTGAATGTCCCCGCGCGCTTTGTTAAAATTTTAGCGCGTTAATGTGATTCACCAAGGTGCCGGAAACAGCACCGTTCTCATTCAAGAGGGGTTAAACATGTCGAGCCATTCGTTGGGTCGCCAGGTGCGTGGCCTTGTTCCGTTCTGTGTGCTGCTGGCGGTCGTCGCGCCCGGTCTTGGCGTTGCCGACGAGATTTCTTTGGCTTGCCGCCAGGCCGTTTTGCGGATCAGCGATCAGGCGGTGCCGCTTTCGCTGGTGCTGAAGTCGGACGGCACCGAATGCCTCAATACGCGTCGGCCGGAACCGCTTGCGGAAATTCAGACGGCGGACGGCGTTTGGCTTGCCGCTGACGCCCTCCGGCAACGGGGCAACACGTTGGTTCTCGGGTTTCGGGGCGCCGATACGGAAGTGTCCTTGGACGTCGAGACGGCCAAGGACTGGATCACGCTGCGCCTCGCCCGCATCGATGGCAAGCGCCCCAAGGCGGTCCGCTTCGCGGAGCTGAATTCCGCCTTCACCGAAACCGTCGGCAAGCGGCTTAACATCGGGTGGAACAGCGCTCATGCCTTGTGCGTCATGGCGGCGTCGCCGCTCACCGACACGCAGGTCGCGGGCAAGGCCTTGGTCAGTCTCGAAGAGACCGTCGAAGCGATCCGCCGCGGCGAAGGCGGGGTGATCCCGCAGGTCCGGCTGACCGCTTCGGTCCAGGATTCGCCCGGCCCCCGGATGGAAGGCGCTTCCGCCGCGATCATCGCCTGCCGGACCGCGGACTTCAAACGCATGGCGCGCGAGGTCGCCCACGACTATGGCCTGCTGACCAACGAGACGGCGGACGGAACTTCGGTCAAGGATTCTGAATTGGCGCGCGGGTCTTATCTGTTTGTCAGCGCGGGCCTGGGCGATGCCGACCGGTTGATCCGCTTGTGTCAGGAGTCCGGCATCCGTCACGTGTTGCTGAATTCGGGCGCTTGGTGTTCGTCCGTCGGACACTATGCCATCAACGCCCGGAATTTTCCGAGGGGCATCGAGGACCTCAAAGCCTTTGTGGCGCGGCTCAAGGCCGCGGGCATTACGACAGGCATGCATTGCTTCGGCTCGAAAGTCAGCAAAACGGACGCCTATGTCGCGCCGGTTCCGGACAAGCGTTTCTGGCGGCAATTCGAAGGCGTGTTGGCCGCAGGCGTCGACGCCCAGCAGACGACGATCAAGGCCGGATCGAGTCTGGCGGATTGGCCGGGCAGTCCCCAAGTCGCCAAGGCCTATTGGGAGGGCGGCGCAGAGAAACACCGCGAGGTCGTGATCGACAACGAGATCATCCGCTATAAGGAAATCGGCCCCGAAGGCGTGTGGGATTCCTTTATGGGCTGTGAGCGCGGGGCCTGGAAGACCGTCGCGGCCGCGCACGGTGCGAACACGCCGGTCTGGCACTATGGCGTGGACGGGTGCATCGACGGGTATATTGTCGACCAGGAGACCACGCTCCCCGGCGAGATGCATGCGCGGTTGGCCGAGATCTTCAACGCCTGCGGCTTCGGCATGGTCTATTTCGATGGGGGCGAGGACGTCGACCGCCGCCGTTTCGACTATTATGTCAGCGCGTTCCAGACGAGCGCGATGCGGCGCTTCAACCGGCCGGTGCTCCACATGGGCACGATCATGACGCATCGGCTCTGGCACTCGTTCGCGCGCAGTTCGACGGTGGACACCTATCTGAACACCCTGAGCGGCGCGATCCTTGCGGGACAGCCGCCTGCGAAATGGCCGACCGTGAAGCAGCACATCGACACCAGCGTGGCTTACATGCTCAGCCTCCGCGGGGACATGATGCCCGGCGAGTTGGGCTGGTTCGGCGTGTGGCCTCGCCAGCAGCGTCACGGTCGCGAGGTCGAGGGACTCCAGCTCGACGAGATGGAATATCTGCTCTGCCGCTCCGTCGCTTTTGACTGCCCGATCTCGCTCCAAACCGGTTTCGGCGAGCTTGACAAGCATCCGCTTGCCCCCGAGATTCTGCGCCTCTGCAAGGCGTACGAGACCGCCCGCCTCGCGCGCCAATTCTCCGAGGCGACCCGGGCGCCGATGCGCGAGCCGGGCAAGGATTTCACCCTGTTGCAACGGCAGGGGCATGCGCCTGTTCTTGTGGCGGTCCATCCCGTGGCGTGCGGCAACAGTCGGGATGCCCGCGCGATGGTGGGATCTTTTGAAGGCGGATCGGTCGCGACGTTCTGGAGTGCCGCCGGCAAGGCGAACATCACGCTTGACCTCTCGCCCTTTGTCGCGCGTGTGGCGGACTTTGACGACCAGCGGGTGGTGGCGATGAAAAGCGCGGATGAAAAACTGGTGCTGCCGGTCACGTCCCGCCGGCTGACGCTGCTGTGTCCCACCCTCGATGCCGCAACGCTGGAACAAAAGATCAAAAATTCGCTGTGCACGACGGCGGCCTCGGTTTATAAGTAATCGCGTCCATGGCAAAAGCGAAAAAAAAACAGGAGAAGCGCGCCGCGGCGGGACCGGATTCGATTCGGGCCGGCATCGGGGATAAAGCCGTGTCGGCGCCCTCGTGCCCGGCGGATCGGACGTTCCCCTCGGCAGAAGAGTTAACCGTGGGGACGGTTGGCGTTTCCGCTGAGCAGGGAGGGGACGCTCCTCCAGAAACGGACGGGGGGGCGCCGCATCCGGCCGTTCCGATGGCCTCTGTCTTTCCCCAAAGCCGTTGGCGCCGGTGGCTGCCGGATCTGGCCAAGTTCGCGCTGGCCTGGGCCGTCATCGGGGTCGCGGCGGCTATCTGGTATAAGCCGCCGCTGATCCGAGCCGATTTTCCGTTTGTTTCTTACGCGTTCCAAGGACAGACGGCAAACGATGCCGCGCTTTATCGTCCCTTGGCCATGCCCACCCGTTACTACATCGCGTTGCCCCGCAAACTGGCCGGGCGTTACGAGTGGTTCGCCGTGGACCGCCGGCGTGAGGTTGCCGCGCTGACGGAGGCACCTCGGCACCGCTTTCTGGGACGGCATGCGATCAAACGGAGTGATCCGATGGGACTCGATCTCGAGTTCCGCAAGCTCGACGGCTCCGAGTGGCAGATCCATTTTTTTGAGGACTCGATCGTGTTCTCGAACGCCCTGCTGACGGTGAGGATGGACACGAAGGAACACGTCTCCCGGCAATAGGGCGGCCTTTTCCTCGCGGTAACGGCCGGAGCCGGGAACAGGGGCGGTGTGTTCAGGGAAAGGGGGGCGCATGCGGTTTCTCAGTGTCGGACTTGTGAGGGTTCTTTCTGCCGGACTGCTTCTGGGCGGTCTGCCGGCCTCTGCGTTCAAGGTGTATGTTTTCGCGGATATGGAGGGGGCCAGCGGGATCACCGACAGCGGGCAGACGCTGTCCGCCGGGGCCCGTTACGATGAGGGTCAGCGGCTGATGGCCGGAGACATGAACGCGTGTGTGGCGGGCTGCTTCGAGGCGGGCGCAACCGAGGTCGTGGTCCGCGACGGGCATTCCAGCGGCACGAACGTGGATCCGTCGGTCATCGATCCGAGAGCGAAACTGATCCAGGGGCCGACGCCAGGGGTGCGGTTCAAGGGGCTGGAAGGGAGCGAGGCGGTCATCCTCTTGGGGTATCACGCGAAAGCGCGGACGGACGGCGCATTGCTGGCGCACTCCTATTCATCGTCCTCGATACAGGGGCTGTGGCTCAACGGACGCGAGGTGGGGGAAATCGGTGTGGACGCCGCGATCGCGGCGGAACACAACATCCCGGTCGTGTTGGTTTCAGGAGATGACAAGGCGGTCGCGGAGGCGCGGGAATGGATTCCGGGCGTGTTCACCTGCGCGACGAAGAAAGGCACGGGGCCGCAGAGCGCGCAATTGGTGCCGGTGGAGGAGGCGCGACGCTTGATCCGCGAGCGGACTGCGGCGGCATTGCATTCGCGCAAAGAGCTCAGTCCGATCAAGCTGAAGTATCCGGCCACTCTGCGCTGGGAGTATTTGCCTAAAGGGTCTTTGCGCACGTATGATCCTGCCTTCGAACCGGTCGCCCATCCGCGGACGGTGGAAAAGACCGGCGATTCGGTCGAGAACCTGTTTTTGCAGAAATGACGGGCGTGAGTGTGATCAGACAGAACAGAATTGTGACGGCCTGCCGTGTCTGGGTGTGGTTCTGCCTGCTGTCGGCGGGTGCGGGGGGCGCTTTTGCCCGGCCGGGCGGAGCGGAGCTCACGGTCCGCGTTTTGCCGCAGGCCCTCTCCACGAATGTCGCGCCGTTGCGGCTGGGACTGCAGGCCGGCCTGCTGGAGGGGCCGGGCAATCCGTTCCGCGCCGAATGCTTTTTAGAGGAGAGTGCCGGGGCGGAAGGGCGCGTCTCCGTCGCGGTTGTGTCCGATCCCGAAACGGGATGCCGACGGTTCCGCGTCGCGAACGAGGGCGAGTCGCCGCACGGGATTGCGCTGGTCACGCGGACGCTGCGGCGCAACGTGGCGCATACGGTCCGCGTGAGTTGCCGCCACGTAAAGGGCCGGGGTTCGCTGCGTTTCGTGTTCGCGCCGGTCGCGGCCCCCCCCGAAGAGGCGACGGAGAAGCGCGTGTCTGTGAATGGCGGCGAGTGGGTTGAGAAAGCCTTTGCCGTGACTCCGCACAAGGACGGGGAGTACCGGTGTGTCTTTGCGGTCGAGCCGGGCAGCGTGATGGAGTTCAGCGCGTTTTCGCTGGTGCCGGACGATGCGGAAGGCGGGTGGGATCATCAGGTGCTGGAAGCGCTGCGGGCGGTGAGCCCGGGGTCGGTGAGGTGGCCGGTGGTGCGGGGACTCGGGTTTTACAACTGGTATGACGGCATCGGGCCGCGGACGGCGCGCCGCGCGGTCTCGCCGACCGGGCGGGCGGAAGACGGGCACGATTTCGGCACGGTCGAATTCGTCGGCTTCTGCCGGCGGCTTGACGCCGAGCCGATCATGCGGGTGACGGTCTTTCAGCCGGGAATGAAGGATGAGCGCGTTCCCGACACTGCAGCCGGGACTCAGCTTGCGGCGGACTGGGTGGCCTATTGCAACGCGACGGGCCGGCATCCGTTGGCGATGTTAAGGTCGCGGCATGGCCAGGCGTCGCCGCTGGGCGTGAAACGCTGGGAACTCGTGACGGCAGAGGGCGGCGCTCCTGATGCGGCGGTTTGTCGGGCTTACGCCGCCGCGATGCGGGCGGAGGATCCTGACGTCGACGTGCGCGCCGCGCCGGGGCTCTTGTCCGGGCCGGAAGACCGGTACGTGGCGCAGGTGATGCGGCGCCTGACGGAAAGCGGGCTGGCGGACCGCCGCTACTACGGCGAGTGGTATGCGGCGCTGGGCTTGGCCTACGCGGCGATCGGCCGGTTGGGGCGGGGGGAAGGGGGCGACGTCTGCACGGCGTTATATCCCGAACAGATCCTGTACCGCGTGCCGTACGCGAGGAACATGCTGACCGAGGCAGGGCTGCTGCTGGCGCTGTTCAACCGGTTCCCTGCACGCGTGCCGCTGGCGACGGAGGGAGCCCCGGCGGAGCCGGAGTCGATGATCCGCGTGCAGGCGTCGTGGACGGGAGACGATTCGACGCTCGTGATTTTCGTCTATAACTCGGGCACGGAGTCCCGGACGGTGAGACTCGTTCTGGCGGATTTGAAGCGGAACTTCGGCTTCTGGATCGCGGACCAGCTGACGGCGGACATCACGGCCAGGCGGACGGCTCAAACGGTCCCGATCAACCGCATACAGAAAGCGGGCGCGGCGATCTCGCAGGTGATCCTGTGCGAGGCCGCCCCCTCGTCCTTCACGCGGGTGCTCGTGAAGGAATGAACGGGCTCAAAAAAAAGGACCCCGGCGGTCAGGCCGGGGTCCTTTTTTTGCTTGAGCGTCGTCGGCCGATTACACCAGGCCTTGCTCCAGCATCGCGGTCGCGACTTTCATGAAGCCCGCGATGTTGGCGCCCATGACATAGTTGCCCTTGTGGCGGAATTCCGCGGCGCGATCCCAGCACTGCTGGTGGATGTCGATCATGATCATGTGGAGGCGATTGTCGACTTCTTCGCGCGTCCAGGAGTAACGCATCGAGTTCTGGCTCATCTCCAGGCCCGAGGTGGCCACGCCGCCGGCGTTGGACGCCTTGCCCGGCGCGTACATGATCTTGGCGGCCAGGAACTGCTCGATCGCTTCCGGGGTGCTCGGCATGTTGGCGCCTTCGGCGACCAGCGTGCAGCCGTTCTTCAGCAGCGTGGCGGCATCGTCACCGCTGATCTCGTTCTGGGTGGCAGACGGGAACGCGCAGTTGCACTTCACGTTCCACGGCCGTTTGCCCTCGAAGTACTTGCACCCGAACTTGTCGGCATACTCTTTGATGCGGCCGCGCTTGACGTTCTTGAGCTCCATGATGAAGGCGAGCTTCTCGGCGTTGATGCCGTCCTTGTCGTAGATCGAGCCCGCCGAGTCGGAGAGCGTGACGACCTTCGCGCCGAGCTGGTTCAGCTTCTCGACCGTGTACTGGGCGACGTTGCCCGAGCCGGAAACCGCACAGATCTTGCCGTCGAACGCTTCGCCGCGGCGCTTGAGCATCTCCTGGGCGAAGTAAACGCAGCCGTAGCCGGTCGCTTCCGGACGGATCAGCGAGCCGCCCCACGTGCGGCCTTTGCCGGTCAGCACGCCGGTGAATTCGTTGCGCAGGCGCTTATATTGCCCGAACATATAGCCGATCTCGCGGCCGCCCACGCCGATGTCGCCGGCCGGGACGTCGGTGTCGGGGCCGATGTGGCGGAAGAGTTCGCTCATGAAGGACTGGCAGAAGCGCATCACTTCGCGATCGGATTTGCCTTTGGGATCGAAATCGGAGCCGCCTTTGCCGCCGCCCATGGGCAGCGTGGTGAGCGAGTTCTTGAAAACCTGCTCGAAGCCGAGGAACTTCAGGATGCTCTGGTTCACGGACGGGTGGAAACGCAGGCCGCCTTTATAGGGGCCGATGGCGCTGTTGAACTCGATCCGGTAGCCGCGGTTCACCTGGAACACGCCTTTGTCATCCTGCCAGGGGACGCGGAAGGAGATCGTCCGCTCGGGTTCGACGACCCGGTCGAGGATGCGCTCTTTCTCCAGCGCGGGGTAAGCTTTCACGACCGGTTCCAAGGATTCGAGGACTTCCTGGACGGCCTGCAAGAATTCGGGCTCATTGGCGTTGCGTTTGCGAACGTTCTCGAGAACAGTTTTAACGTAGCTCATGTTTTACTCCTGACTTTGTCCGGTGCAACGGATGTGTCACTCGCAGACCAAGTTGTAACCCAATTACGTAGCATTTAATATGCCATTTATGTAATATGTGAACGAAAATGTAATTCATGGGCACCACGCCTCGTGTCGGCAGGAGCAACTCGTCATGTAGCGACAATTATGTGTCTCAATTTTGTATGTACCGACAAAAAAGTAGTTGTGCGGTTTTGCCCTCGCGTCGCGGCTTCTGGGGTAAATTCGGCGAACAGGCAAAGCGGGCGCAACATTCTCGTTTGCTTATGTCAATAAAAACTGTAGACTATGGCCATTTATTTCAAAAAGGTAGGGACAACGTGAGAATTTCAACCAAAGGGCGGTACGGGCTCCGAACGCTGATGGATATCGCGATGCACCAGAATGAGGGCGCGGTCACATTGGGCGATATTGCCAAGCGGCAGGAGATTTCGGTGAAATACCTGTGGCAGGTGATCAATCCGCTCAAGACGTCCGGATTGTTGAGCGTGACGCGGGGGGCCAAGGGCGGGTATGTGCTGGCGCGTCGGCCCGAAGAGATCTCCATGCTCGAAGTCGTGACGATTCTGGAAGGGCCTTTGTCGCTGGTGGAATGCCTTGCCCGCGGGGACTTCTGCAAACACGTTGATGCGTGTGTGGCCCGAACGGTTTGGCAGGAGGTGAACCGCTCGATCGAAGAGGCGTTGAGGGGCATCACCTTGGGCGACGTGCTGAAACGGTGCGCAAACTCTGCCGAAGTGAACAACTACGTGATATGAGCGGGGGCTGCGGCGGTGATGGACGCTTGCTCAGAGAGGTTCATGCGCGAGGCGGTTGAGGCGGCGGAACTGGGGGTCTCGCGTCATGACGGGGGGCCTTTCGGCGCGGTCGTCGTCCGCGAAGGGCGGGTCGTCGCGCGCGCGTGGAACCGGGTGATCGTGGCGAAGGATCCGACGGCTCACGCGGAGGTGAATGCGATCCGCGAGGCCTGCCGCTTTTTAGGTCGCTTCCACCTCGAAGATTGCGAGCTGTACACCACGTGTGAGCCGTGCCCGATGTGTCTGGGCGCGATCTACTGGTCGCGGTTGCGGGCGGTTCATTACGCGGCAACCCGCGACGATGCCGCGGCTGCCGGGTTCTGCGATGCGGCGGTCTACGCCGAATTAGAAAAGCGGCCGGAGTCCCGCCAGGTGCCGTTTGTCAAAGAAGATGCTGCGGCGGCGTTAGCGGTCATGCGGGCGTGGATGGCGGATGCGGGCAAGCAAGCCTATTAAGCGTGGCCGGGTGTCTCAAAAAGAAAAAGGGGATCTTGCCCCTCGGGCATGATCCCCTGCCGCTTTGAAGATTTCCAAAACGCGTTATTTCGCCGCGGCCGGCGCGGGGGCGGCCGTCTTCGCGGCTTCGTTGGCGGCGTCGAACAGCGAGCGCGCGGCGCGCGGCTCATACCGGTTGATGACGCCTTCGAGATTGGCGATCGTCATTTCCCACGCGGGCGCGTCGGTCTTTTGTGCCTTCAGATTTTCGAGCAGCTTCTTGGCCTCGTCCTTTTTTCCCTGCATCGTCAGCACACGGGCCGTGCCCAGCGTGGCGTGCGGCTGCAGGAAATGGCTGGCGTTGTCTTTCGCAAACGTCTGGTAGACGGACAACGCCTCGTCGAGACGGTTGAGCCCCTCCAGCGCATGGCCGCGCCCGAGCGTTGCGATTTCCGCGAAACCTTCGGGAGCGCCCTTGCGGAGGCAGGTGTCGTAGGCGGCCAGCGCCTCTTCGTATTTCGAGGCGTCATAGTACGCCTTGGCCAGGCGCAGACGCACGGCGTTTCCGGCCTTGGTGTTGCCGTATTTCGCGATGACCGTTTCGAGCTCTTCGAGCGAGGAGGCTTTCAGCAGCTCTTGGTTGGCCCCCGCGATCTTCGCGGCGCGGTACTGCTTGAACGCGAACGCGCCGCCCACCAAGAGGGCCGCGGCAGCCAACGTGATCAAGAACTGGCTGCCGTTCGCCTTCCACCAGTCGTACAACGGCAGCATCTCTTCGGGGAGATTTTCCGGAATCGGCTGAAGGACGGGCTTCGACGTGTCGGGTGCGACGTTATTCTCTTGACTCATTGGTTTCGCCTTTGGCTGGATGAAAAATGGCGGCTATTATTGGAATTCCCGGGCGAGAAATCAAGGTAAAAAGACCTTCCCCCCTGTCTCGCCACGGGGTGCGCACTTACGGATGGTACAGGCTGCCTATTTTCCCTGATTAAATCCCGAGTAGAACGGGAGCAGCGGATATCCGTGGTCGATGGCGTCAAATCCTAAAAAGCCCACCGTCGTTTTTGTTCCGCCCTCGACCGGCGCCGTGTGACGGCTCACCATCGCACAGCCCGAAACCATGACGCCCCACAGCACGGCCACCATCAACGTGACGATTTTATACATGCCCAACCTCTTTCTTAGTTTAAAAATGCGGAACGTTGGCATTGTCGGACAGGTGAGGTTCCAAAGTCAAGCCGGAATCGGGTTGCGGACCGGCGGACCGGGACGCGCGGGACCGCGGCGGATTCTCTTGCGCCGATGCGATTTTGAGCATCGACAAACCCCCCGCATTTCGGCATGATAAACAGCTATTTGCTTGCGACAGCGGTATCATCTGGGTTAAGGCGATAACGAGGATGTTTTATGGACGGTGTCAATGAGTCTAATATTCTGACGGATCCGGTGGATTCCGCAGCGTGTCCAAAATGCGGCGCGATGTTGGATGTCAAAGGGCTCGCCCCGTTCACGGGGGTACAGTGCCCGACGTGCGGTTTTGAATTTCATGTGCCGGCGCGGTTCGGCACGTTTATGCTTTTGCAGCTGCTCGGCGCCGGCGGAATGGGCGGCGTATACCGGGCCCGCGATGAGGGACTGAATCGCGAGGTGGCGATCAAGGTCATGCTGAAAAGTCTCGGCGACGATCCGCAGTTCGTCGAGACGTTCCAGCGTGAGGCGCAGGCCGCGGCCCGGCTGAACCACCGCAACATCGCTCAGATCTATTCGTTCGGGCAGGAAAAAGGGCAGCCCTACATCGCGATGGAGCTGGTTTCAGGCGGCAGTCTCGACAAGATGATGTCGGAGCAGGGCGCCTTGGACCCGACGCTCGTCATCCACGTCGGCGCGCAGATCGCCGAAGGGTTGCGCGAGGCCGCCGAAGCCGGCATGGTGCACGGCGACGTCAAGCCGGAGAACATTCTGTTCGACAACGACAAAACCCCCAAGCTTGTGGATTTCGGCCTTTCCGCGATGGCCGGCGGACCGGGCAACGACGTGTGGGGCACGCCGTATTACATCGCCCCTGAGAAGGTGCGGCGGCAGAAGAGCGATTTCCGGTCGGACATCTATAGCCTCGGCGGCACGCTGTATCACGCGATCACCGGCATTCCGCCGTTCGAGGGCGAAGACGCCACGGCGGTGGTGAAGGCGCGGTTCGACGGGCCGCCCAAGCCGATGCGCGAGCTTCGCACGGGCGTGCCGGACGAGGTCGAGACGCTGATCGCGCGCATGCTGGAAGTGGAGCCGCAGACGCGGTATCCCACCTACGGCTCGCTGCTGGGGGACATGCGGCGCTATCTCGCGAAGGCCGGACCTGTCAAGATGGAGAAGAGCTCCAAGAAGATCATGATCAAGGGCAAGCACGGCGGCTTGACCGGCAAGATGAACACGACCGGCGCGTTGACGACGACCGGCGTGTTGGGCACGACCGGCACCGTGAGCGAAATTCCGCAGGGCATGACGCCGGTGTCGGAGGTTGAGGAAATCCCCGAGAGCGAAGAGGTCGCCAGCAAGCGCGGCTTTAAGATGATCGGCATGATCGTCGGCGGCATCGTGCTTGTGGTCTTGGTGCTGATCGGCAGCATCTGGGGATTCATGTCGTACACGAAAGCCAAAAAGGCCAAGGCGGAGAGCGCGCTGATCGTCAAGAGCCAGGCGAACGTGCGCGCGTCGATCGCGAAGGCCGTCGCCAACGCGAAAGTGACGGTCGAGCGGGTCCGTGCGTTCGCGCCCGAGGCGATGGGCTACGCCAAGTCCGCCGCGGACGAGGTCGTCAAGGCGCTGGGCGAGGAGATGCGCCCCTCGCTGGTGCCCCCCGAGCCCGATTATTCGGCGGCGGCCTCTCCGGCACCCGAGCCAGCGCCGGCTGCCGCGGCCGGCACGAACGCCGTGGCCGCCGTGTCCAACGCGGCCCCTGCGGCGGCCGTTGCGCCCGCGGCCACGGCCGCGCCCGCAGCGGAAGGAAGCAACGAACACCCCGTCGTCGCGATCGTGCGAGGCATGTACCAGGACGCCTACGCGGTCAAAGGCGCGTCGCTGCTCGCGGATAAGGTGCTGGCCGAGATCGAGGCGCAGGCCAAGAGCGCGGAGAGCCTGACGCACGTGACCAAAGCGGACGCCGAAGCGCTGGTGAAGCTCAACAACGAGTTGGTCGAGAAGGTCAACAATCTGGGCTACACGCGCGAGATCAGCGAGTCGGCCCGCAAAGTCTCGCAGCTCAAGCGGACGTTGGAAAGCGTGAAGACCGATGTGGCGTCGCTCGTCGAGTTGAAACGTCAGGAGGCGATCGCCAAGGAGAAGCAGCTCAAGGCGGATGCGGTGGCGGAAAAGAAGCGTCAGGAGCAAGAGGCGTATCAAGAGAAGGTCAAAGCCGAGAAAGACAAGGTGGGTGCCGCCGAGGCGGAGCTTCAGCCGACGTTGAAGCAACTGCAGTTCCGCGATGCGATCCGCGCGATCAAAGACGTTTCGGACGGACTCGAGACGCCGGAGGCGAAAGACGCCGCCGCGACCGTGCTGGAGCGCGTGAACCGGATCAAGGATTTTCACGAGTATCTGGTGAAGAAAGTGACGGGTTATAAGTCTGCGCGCGGGTGGGCGGTCAGCGCGGCGGACCAGAAAAACCTGTCGGTCGGAACCACGAAGATCCAGTGGACCGAGGTTTACGAGAAGCGGCTCGACATCGTGGGCGAATTGGTCAACGGCCTCGTGAGGGACGAGCAGGCCACCAAGGCGCTGCGGTTGCGCGAGAAGACCCGCATCATGACCAATGCGGCGCTTTGTCTGAACCTTTTCTACAAGGAGATTCCTTCGGCACAGGAGCTCGCCAAGGGTTTGGCGAGCGAGGCGGCGCGGCAGTTCGACGTCGATGCCGATGTCATCAAACAGCTTTTGCCGGAGTTCTTTCAGTAATGCGTTATCTGAGCACGCGGGGCGGCGGCGCGCCGCTCCGCTTTAAAGACACGATCCTCGCCGGCCTGGCGCGCGATGGCGGCCTGTTTCTGCCGGAGGCTCTCCCGAATGTGGCGGACCGCCTGACGGCGTGGAGCCAACTCGCGTATCCGGATCTCGCGTTTGAGATCATCCGCCTGTTCGCGGATGATATCCCCGACGCCGCTCTGCGCACGATTGTGGACAAGAGCTATGCGACGTTCCGCCACCCCGACGTGACGCCGGTGGTCAAGGTCGGCCCCGTGCATGTGCTGGAGCTTTTTCACGGTCCGACGCTGGCCTTCAAAGACGTGGCTTTGCAGTTCCTCGGCAACCTCTTCGAGTATGTGCTGGGCGAGACCGGCGGCGAAATGAACATCGTCGCGGCCACCAGCGGCGACACCGGCAGCGCGGCCATCTACGGCGTGCGCGGACGCGAGCGCATCCGCATATTCGTCATGCATCCGCACGGACGCGTGAGCCCCGTGCAGGAGCGCCAGATGACGACGGTGCTGGACGCCAACGTCTGCAACCTCGCGGTGGACGGCACCTTTGACGACTGCCAGAACATCGTCAAGGAGCTTTTCGGTGACCTTTCTTTCCGAGATACCTACGCGCTGGGCGCAGTGAACTCGATCAACTGGGCGCGTGTGCTCGCGCAGGTCGTCTACTATTTCTACGCCGCTTTCCGCGTGCGGGAAGCCACCGGCGCCGAGCGGGTGCGTTTCACGGTCCCGACCGGGAACTTCGGCGACATCTTCGCCGGCTATGTGGCGCTGAAGATGGGCTTGCCGATCGATCGGTTGGTGCTGGCGACGAACGAGAACGACATTCTCTCTCGGTATTTCAACACCGGCGTCTACAGCCTCGGCGCGGTCGCTCCGACGTTGAGCCCGTCGATGGATATTCAGGTCGCCAGCAATTTCGAGCGGTACCTCTACTATTTGGCGGGCGAGGATGCGGCCAAGCTGTCGCGGTGGATGGCGGACTTCAAGGCCATGGGCACGCTGCGTCCGGATCGGCCGCCGCCGCCGTGCATCGCGGCTGGCCGGGGTGATACGGCGTCGACGCTGGCCACGATCCGCGCTTACTGGGAGGCCTACGGCTACCTGCTGGATCCGCACACGGCGGTGGGCGTCTCGGTCGGCATGCATTTCCTGCAGGACGGCGTGCCGATGATCTGTTTGGCTACGGCGCATCCCGCAAAGTTCGGCGACGCGATCCGTCAGGCCACCGGACTCGATCTGGCGCATCATCCGATTCTCGACGCGCTGGCCGAACTGCCGACCCGCGTCCAGGTCGTGCCGGCCCGCAAAGAGGCGGTCGCCGCGATCGTCAAGGCGACGGTAGAGGGCTGAGGATGATCGATCCTGCGACCTTCAGATGTCAGCGGTGCGGGGCCTGTTGCCGCGTGCCGGGATACGTCACGCTCAATGTCGGCGAGCCGGAAACCATCGCCGCATTTCTCGGCTTGGACGTGTACACGTTTACGGAGCGCTACACGACGCTGACCTTTAACCGTCACGACCTTTCTCTCGTCGAGGGCGATGACGGACGGTGCGTTTTTCTGCAAGACGACAACGCCTGCCGCGTCCAGTCTGTGAAGCCCGCCCAGTGCAAAGGCTTTCCTTTTCTCTGGCGCAGCAAGCAGCTGGAGCGCCAGTGCCCGGCTTTGCGGCACGCCTCGGCAAAGGCGCCGTCTCCGGTTTGACGCCCGCGTTTTCTTCCGGTAGTATCACGTTCAAAAGGGAGGCGGATATGCGTCGAGTCGGTACGTGTCTGGTGGCGGTGGCAATATGGGGCGGAGTGGCGTGGGGCGCGGCGGAGCCGGCGCCGCTCGATTGGCGCAAGGACACCTACGAGTCCGATCCGCCTCGGCTGGCGAATCCGCTCAGGGACGCGACGCTGTCGGTGTCCGGTCAATGGAGCGACCGCGGGCCGCAGTACGTGACGGACGGCGAAATCGTGGCCAACAACCATTGGGCTTGCGAACAGCTGCCCGCCGTGCTGACGGTTGCGATGCGCGAAAAGTCCGCGTTCAGCGCGTGCCGCATCTGGTTCTATTTCGGCGAGCCGCGGATCTACAAGTTTTTCATCGAGGCGTCGCCTGATAACCGGTCGTGGACGCGGATTGCCGACTGGACCAAGAACGACCGGCCCGCGACGGCGGAAGGCTTTGTCGTCGCGTTCGGCAAGGAGGTGGAGGCGCAGTATCTCCGCGTCACCATCACCGACAGCAGCGTGCGCGGAGCGGGCGGACACATCGTCGAGTTGATGGTGTCTTCTGCGGCGCTCACGCCGGGGCTGCACGGACGGCAGGCGCCGACGGACCGGATCGACGACGCGAACGCGACGGGCGACGAATCGCTCAAGACCTGGCGCGCTGCGGCTTGGCGTAACGAGCGCGTGCATGGGCAGTTCGTGGTCTGGTCTGCGGAAGCGGTGCCGCAGCTGCGCCTCCGCGCCACAGCCCTCCGCAGCGAGAAAGGCGCGGAGATTCCCGCATCGGCCGTGGTGCCGCGCTTTGTGCGCTACGTGCGCGCGGGCAAAAAGACGGCGGGCGATATTCTCGATCCCGCGCCGAGCGTCGACCTGCCGGCCGGCGGGTTCCGGCCCGTGTGGCTGACCGTCACGGTGCCGGCGAAGACCCGCCCCGGACTTTACCGCGGGTGCTTGACCGTCAAGGGCGCGGCCGGCAAGGAGGTGGCGTTCCCGCTGGAGCTCGAGGTCCTGGGCGCAAAACTGCCAGACCCGGAGGACTGGGCCTTCTTCCTGGACCTGTGGCAGCATCCGTGGGCGGTGGCGCGGTATCACGGCGTCGCGCCTTTTTCGCCGGAGCACTATCGCCTGCTGGAGCCCATTTACCGCGAGCTCGCGAACGCGGGGCAGAAGACACTGACGACGACCATCGCCGAGCTCCCCTGGAACCACCAGAATTTCGACGCGTACCATACGATGATCCCGCACGTCAAGAACGCGGACGGCTCGTGGTCGTTCGACTATGCCTTGTTTGACGAGTACGTGGCCTTCGGAAAACGGTGCGGTCTTGGCCCTCAGATCCACTGCTACACCATGGCGCCGTGGGGCGACCGCGTGTACTATATCGACGGCTCCACGGGCGACCAGATTTCGGTTGCGCTCCGTCCCGGCACGCCGGAGCACGAAGCCTATTGGGGGCCGTTTTTGAAGGCGTTCCAGCGGCACCTCGTGAAGAAGGGTTGGGCCGACGACACCTACATCGCGATGGATGAGCGCGGCCCCGAGGACACGCGGGCGACGGCCGACTGTGTGAAGAAGTTCGCGCCGCGCCTGAAGATCGCCATGCCCGGCAACCATCCTCCGAGCCATTTCAAGGGGATCGCGCTCGACAACTACTGCCAGTTCATCGCGCATGTCGATGACGCTTTTCTGAAGGAGGTGCCGCAGCGTCGCGCCGAGGGCAAAGTCACAACCTTTTACGTGTGCTGCGGCCCCTCCCGGCCCAACACCTTCACCTTCAGCCCGGCGGACGAGCAGGTGTGGCTCGGGCTCTATGCGGCGGCCAACGGATTGGACGGCTTTCTGCGCTGGGCTTTTGTGAACTGGCCGCGCGATCCGCTGTTCGACTCGGGGTTCGGGCCGTGGCCGGCTGGCGACACGTTCCTGCTCTATCCCGGCCCGCGCTCCTCGGTGCGCTGGGAGATGCTGCGCGACGGCATCGAGGAGTCCGAGAAGATCCGCGTGCTGCGCGGGCGGCAGGCGGCCAGTCCGGCGCTGGACGAGTCGCTGTCGGCCTTCCATTTCAAGTCCGCGGAAAAGAGCACGGGGGCGGCGTTGAGCGAACAGGTGCGACGTGCTCGGCAGGCGGTCGAGGACGCCGCGCGGACGCTGCGGTGAAGGGGCCGCGGCCGCGGAGTGTGACCTTGACCTGTAACCCCATCCGTGTTATCAATATTCCGAATACTAATGCTGGTTTTTGGCCCGGACGGGGGTTTGGGCCATGGGTTTCAGCGAGAGGACATGATATGAAAAGACGTGATTTCCTGACAGCCTCGGCCGTGGCTGGGGTCGCCGCAGTTTGCAGTGCGCAACGGGCGTCGGCCCAGGGCCAGGTTAGCGGAGGAAACGGAATGCCGAAACTGACAGCGCCGGAAAAGCCGGCCGAATTGAATCTCTGCCTGCAGTGGGGCGCAATCCCCGGCGGCGAAATCAAGGAGAAGCTGGACTTCCTCGAGGCCAACGGCTTCGGTGCCGTCGAGATCCCCTCCGGCGACTGGCCGATCAAGAACTGCGATGCCATGAGCGAGGCGATGAAGGGGCGCAAGCTTTTCCTCGCCACGGCCTGCGGCCCGAGCGATTTCTCCTACGCGGAGATCGAGAAGCGCGAGGCCGAGGTGCAGAAGTTTCTGCCGGTCATCGAGGCGCTGGGCAAGATGAAGTCGGTCGGCCTGATCATCTGCCCTGCCCGCGGCAAGCTGAGCGAGCCCGGTCGGCTGAGCGGCAAGGAGCTGCGCAAGGACTTTGTGGAGAACACGGGCAAGCGGCTGGCGGAGCATGCCGCCAAGAACGGCACGTCGATCGTGCTCGAGCCGCTGCGGCGCAACGAGACGCCCTTCCTGCGCCAGGTGGCGGACGGCGCGCGCATGGCCGCCGACATCGGCCCCGGAGCGACGGTGATGGGCGATTTCTGGCACATGCAGCTGGAGGAGACGAGCTTTATGGGCGCGTTCATCTGCGGCGGCAAGCTGCTGACGCACGTCCACATCGCGGGGCTCAAGGAGCGGATCATCCCCGGCATCTACCCCGAAGCGGACAACTATGTGGACGGGTTCAAGGGACTCAAGCTTATCGGCTACCGCGGCGCCGTCAGCTTTGAGGGCGGCTGGCCGAAGGATCCGAACGATCCCAAGAAGGGCCTTCCGCAGGAAGAGAAGACGAGGCTGATCCTCAACATGGCCAAGATGCTGCGCGAGCAGTGGGCGATGGCGTGATTTGGCAGGGCGGCCCGCCGGCCGCCCGTACGGATTGGAGGGGGCGACCGGCGGGTCGCCCCTGTAAATACAAGGGAGAGAGAGATGAATCGTAGAGAGTTTGTCAAGGGATCGTCCGTGTTTGCGGCGATGATGGCGGCGGCGCCGACCATCGTGGTGGGGCAGGGCGCCCCGCGTGTGTTCAAGGTCGGCATGATCGGCGCGGGCGGACGTTGCACGGGCGCGATGGCCAATCTGATCGAAGCCGCCAAGAGCATCGGGCAAGAGGTCAAGGTGGTGGCGGTTTGCGACTTCTTCGAAGAGAAGGCCAAGGCTGCCGCGAAGAAATTCGGCTGCGATGAAAAGATGGCGTTCGGCACGGCCAACGGCTACAAGCAAGTGCTCGCCAGCGACTGCGAGATCATCGTGACGGCGACGCCGCCCGCCTTCCGCCCGATCCATGTCGAGGCGGCGATCAAGGCCGGCAAACACGTCTTCGCCGAGAAGCCGGTAGCTGTGGACGGCCCCGGAATCCGCCAGTTCCTCGCGGCGGCCAAGCTCGCGCAGGAGAAGAAGCTGTCGCTGGTGGCCGGCACGCAGCGCCGTCATCAGGCGGGCTACCAGAAGCAGGCCAAGGCGCTTAAAGAAGGCAAGATCGGCCCCGTGGTCGGCGGCGCGATCTACTGGAACGGCAACGTGCCGTGGGTGAAAAGGCGCGACCCGGGCGAATCGAACGCTTCGTACCTCTGCAAAAACTGGCTCAACTTTACGGAGCTGTCGGGCGACCACATCGTCGAGCAGCACGTCCATAACCTCGACGTCGCGAACTGGTTCATCGGCCGTATTCCCAAGACGGCGACCGGATTCGGCGGGCGCGCACGCCGCAAGAGCGGCAACCAGTTCGACTTCTTCAGCATCGATTTCGACTACGGCGAGGGCGTGCACATTCATAGCATGTGTCGTCAAATCAAAGGCTGCTCCGACTTCGTGGGCGAACGCCTGCGCACGACGGACGGCGAGATCTCGGGCGGCGGCAAGATTACGAAGGACGGAAAAGACCTTGCGCTGGACGGCAACTTCCAGGAAGGCAACCCGTATGTGGTCGAGCATGTCGACTTGTTGAAGGGGATGCTGAGCGGCGACGTGATCAACGAGGGCGAGAATGTGGCGCTGTCCACCGCCTGCGCGATCATCGGCCGTATCTCGGCCTACACCGGGCGCACGATCCGCATGTCGGACATCTTGGAGAACAAGGACTCCGAGTTCTACAACATGGCCTGCAAGCCCATGGCGGTCGACTTCGAGGGCAGCGGAGACGTGGTTCTGCCGCCTGAGAATGTGGCAGCCGTTCCCGGCATCGACGACCCGCGTTTCGCGTAACTCGCGGCCGGTTTGTAAGGAGGGCCCGTTCCTGCGTGCAGGAGCGGGCCTTTTTCATTGGGCCGCCGCCGGCTAAGCCTTCTCGCTGCTGTACTCGATCAGTGTCTTCACGTCGAACGCGGACAGCTTGCGCTTGTAAGGCAGGAAGGGCAGGCCAATGATTGAAAAGACACCGGCCACAAGGGCGTTCTGATGTTTGATCATCGCCGCGACCGCCTCGATGGTGCCGCCTGTCGCGACCAGGTCGTCGATGATCAGATAGCGGTGGTCGGCGACGATGTCGTCGGCGTGCATCTCAAGGGTCGCTTCGCCATATTCGAGCGCGTAGCTCTGCGACACGGTCTTGCCCGGCAACTTGCCTTTCTTGCGGGCGAGCACGAGCGGTTTGCCCGTGCGGATGCAGTATGCGCTGGCCACCAGAAAACCCCGGCTCTCGATTCCCACCACGCCGTCGATTCGGAATTTTTCATAATAGGCGACCATCTGGTCGATCACATAGGCGAAGGCTTCGGGATGCGTGAAGATCGTCGTGATGTCGTAGAAAAGGATGCCTGGTTTGGGGAAGTCGGGGACTTTGCGGATGACCTCGTCGAGATTCATGAATGACTCCTTAAAAATGGATCGCGGGCCGCTTTCCGGGCGGTCCGGGCCTATGCCTGAATGTGCCCGCCAGACGTAACGTTTTCATGGAAATCATGCAGGAAAGGCGCCTGGAAGGCAAGAACGAAGGCATGGCTTTGCGTGGCATCCGGTCAGCCGATGACAAAGAGCGGGACGTGTTGGCCGCGGTCGCAGTCGAAGAGCCCTTTGTCCGTCAGCTTGAGATGGGGAACGATGGGTCTTGCGAGGCAGGAGAGCGTCATGAAGGGAGAAGGCAGCGGGGTCCCCATGATCTTCGCGAGACGGTCGCAGTCGCCGTAGGCGTGCGCCACGGTTTCGGCCGAACCGGTTGACATGAGGCCCGCGAGCGGCAGAGGAAGGGAGGTGAGGATTTTGCGGTTGTTGTCGGCGACCGCCAGCCCGCCTTTGAGCGCAATCACCTCGTTGACGGCGGCGGCGAGTGCCTCATCGGTGGCGCCGATGGCGATGACGTGGTGCGAGTCGTGCGACACGCTGGAGGCGATGGCGCCGCGGCGCAAACCGAAGCCTTTGACCAACGCGACCGCCGGCGGCGCGGGTCGGTAACGGTTGCAGACCACGAGTTTGATGAGGTCTCTGTCCGGGTCGGTGCCGATGACGCCCCCGTCGGCGGGGCAACGCTCTTGGAGATGGTCGGTCAGGTGGTGGCCGTCGCGGACGCCGATGATCCTGACACGCTGCGTCTGGTGCGCGACAATGCGGAGGTCGGCGGGTGCGATGGGCGCCGCGGCGAAACGGTTCTCGATCACCGGCTCGCCTGCGGAGAGGATGGATACGCCGTCGCGCGCGACGCATTGCCCGCGCAACCAGACTTCGCGCGGCGTGAGGGTTTGCAGGTCGTCCACGATCTGGAAATCGGCCGTGTCGCCCACCTGGAGCAGGCCGAGCGGCAGCTTGTAGTGGAGCACGGGGTTGACGCAGGCGGCTTGCAGGACGGTCTGAAGCGAAATGCCGCGCTTAAACGCGGAAGACGCGATGAAATTGATATGATCGCGCAACAGGTCGCCCGGGGCCTTATTGTCGCTGCAGAACATGCACATTTCCGGGAAGCGTGCGATGAGAGGAATGAAGGGCTCGAATTGGCGTGCGGCGGAGCCGTAACGGATCAGGAGCTTGATTCCTGCTTTGATCTTTTCGCGGGCCTCGTCGAACGTGAGGCTTTCGTGGTCGGTGCTGATGCCGGCGGCGGCACAGGCGCGGATGCCGTCGGCCGAGAGGCCGGGCGCATGGCCGTCGATGGGGAGGTGCCGTTTCTGTGCGGCGGCGATTTTTTCGAATACGTCGGGTTTCTTTTCGAGCACGCCGGAGACGTCCATGACCTCGGAAAGATGCGTGATGCCGGGAAACTTGAGAAGCCGGGCGACGGCCTCGGGGCCGATCTCCGCGCCGGCGGTCTCGAACAGCGTGGCCGGAACGCAGGAGGGCACGCCGAAGCCGAAAATGAAGGGCGTCTGCTTGGCCATCGCCAGCATGAGTTCGACGCCCCTTTCGCCGAGCACGTTGGCAATCTCGTGCGGGTCCGCGACGGCGGCGAGCGTGCCGTGGACCACGGCCGCACGTGCGAAAGCGGCGGGCGTGAGCATGGAACTCTCGATGTGCACGTGCGCGTCGACGAAGCCGGGCAGGATGTAGCCTGGGGCGGGATTTTCGTCTGGGGTGATCGAGAGGATCGTGCCCGGTTCCGAAATCGTCAGGCGCGCACCGAAACTTGTTTTCTGAATCGGGTCGACCAGTGTACCGCTGATAGTGTGTTGCATAAATTCCAAAGCTGTCGGTTTGTGCCGGACGGGACCAGCGGGGCCGGCGCGTTCACATGGCTGAACGGAAGCGTGTTCCCTGACACATTCGCGTACGGACACAGCATAGCCTGTCCAAAGCGGATCAGCAAGTCTCCTTTGGTGATCAGGAGGACCGGCCGCCAGGGAAAAAGGCGTTTCTGGCCACGAAGAAGCCTTCCGGACGGAAAAACGGCCTCCGATTTTCAAAAAATCTTCATCAAGATTTCATAAAAAATGATGCAAATTGTTAATTATAATACAGTTAACGGTATTTAAAAATTGGTGTCAGAGGTGTGTTTGGCATTGACGTTCGGTGTCATAGGGTGTTTAATAGTGTCAACAAAGGTCAAACTATGGTTTCCTCTGGAGGACAGAGTGCCGGGACGTTGGCCGGGCCGGGTTTGCTGGTCGGCCGGTACGATCACGCGTTGGATCCCAAGAAGCGTTTCACCATCCCTGCGGGGTGGCGGGAACTGATGGGGACTCCGGACTATGTCTACATCATGCCTGATCCGAAGGAGAAGTGTTTGAACCTGTTGCCGCCCGCGGAGATGGAGGGGCGGCTCGACAAGTTGCGTCAGCGTGCGCTGTTCGACAGAGGCGCGAGTGCGGCGTTGCGGGTGTTGGGCGAGAACTCCGAGCAGGTGATGTTGGACGTGCAGGGGCGCATTCGCATCAAGGACCGGTTGCTGAAGTTCGCGATGTTGGACGAGACGGTCGTCATGGTTGGCGCGCTGAACCGCGTGCAGCTCTGGTCGCCGGCGCTGCGGCCGGACGTGGAGACCGTCGACCAAGCCGCGTTCGCGGAGGCGTGCGAGGTGTTGCAGTTTTAGCGGCGATGGGCGCGCAGACCGCGCGCGCCTGCTGAAAAGCGATTTGAGGCGCGGACAGAACGATGCCGTCCGGGGAACGGACGCGGACTTCGGATGAACACGTTCTGTCTCGCGATCATGTTTTGGAGTTTGGAATTTGTCTGGAGGGACTATGCACCTGTCGGTGTTGCTGCAGGAAACCGTGGAGGCCCTGGCGGTCGTGCCCGGCGGCAGTTACATCGACGGAACGCTTGGCGGAGCGGGTCACGCGGCTGAGATTCTGAGGCGCGCGGGGCCGACCGGCCGGCTGCTGGGTATCGACAGGGACACGGATGCCCTGAAGCGCTCGGCGGCGCGGCTGGAAGCGTTGTCCGGCGAGAAAGTGCTGGTCCACGGGGCTCACGGCGAGCTCCGCCGGTTGGCAGAGGCGAACGGTTTTGCGGCAGTGGACGGCATGCTGCTTGATCTGGGCGTATCCTCCGATCAGCTTGATACGCCCGGACGGGGGTTCAGCTTCAGGCTGGAAGGGCCCTTGGACATGCGCATGGATCCGACTCGGGGGGAGTCGGCGGCCGACCTGCTCGCACGGCTGGACGTGCAGTCCCTTGCAGACGTTCTGCGGAGGCTCGGCGAGGAGCCTCAGGCGCGGCGGGTGGCGCAGGCCGTTGTCCGCGCCCAAGAGAAGAGCCCGATCACGACCACGGGCCGCTTGGCCGAGGTGGTGAGCGAGGCGCTTGGCGGAAGAAAAGGGCCCCGGCATCCGGCCACCCGCGTTTTTCAGGCCCTGCGGATGGCGGTGAACCGCGAGCTGGAGGATTTGGAGCAGGCGCTGGAAGACGGACTGCGGCTCCTCAAGCCCGGCGGACGGATGGCGGTGATCACGTTCGAGAGCCTGACCGACCGGCTGGTGAAGCAGCGGTTCGCGGCGCACACCGGACGGTGGGTGTCGCTGCAGCAGGGCGGCGAGCGGTGGGACGGCGAGCTGCCCGCGGTGACGAAGGTGACCCGGCATCCGCTGGAGGCGGGGTCGGAAGAGGTGGCGGCGAATCCCCGCGCGCGCTCGGCGAAGCTGCGGGTGGTTCAGCGGTGCGAGGCGCCGGAGCGCCGCCGCGACAAGGATTTTTGAGGCAACGGAAACTTTGAGTCGGAGACACAGCCCACAGGAGGGTGTGAACATGAGACGGAATCGCAAAAGACAGGTGCACGCGAAAGTGCTGCCGCCATCGGTGGCGGGCATGGTCGTGCTGATCGTGAGCATGGTGCTGAGCTACTGGTTCATGGACGCCAAGTGCGCCCAGCTTGGCCAGGACATCCGCAAGAACGAACAGAAATACGCGGCCTTCGAGGACGAGTGTGTCCGCGAAGAGGCGCGCTGGAGCGAAAAGAAGACGCCGGAAAAGCTGGAGCAGGCCATGCTGCAGCACGGGATCGCGATGAGCTATCCGACGGCCGATCAGGTGGTGCGGATGGATGCGTCCGGGCAGCCGGTGGCGGGCCAGCTTTCGCTGGTCAGGTTCCAGCGCAATCTGAGCGCGAGCGAGCGGGTGGCCAAGACGGAGCAGAAATGAGTGCCACGGCGGAAGGATGACGGGACGCCATGCATGAACGCGGCATACAGATACGCATCTGGATCGTTGCGGTTTTGCTCTTTCTGTCGTTTTGCGGGTTGGGCGCGAAGCTGGCGTATCTGCATCTCTCCAACCATTCGAAGGTGACGGGGCGCGAGTATAAGCGCACGCTCCTCGGACTGCGGGGCCGGATCTTCGACTGCAACGGCAGTCAGTATCCGATGGCGGTGAGTTTGCCTGCACGCCAGTTCTATATCGATCCGAAATCGGTCAAGAAAGAACACGACGTCAATACGATCGCGAAGACCGTCGCGTCCTGCCTCTCGCTCGATGAAAAGGCGGTACTGGAGAAGTTCACACAGACCGGTTCGCGCTACATCAAGCTGGGCTATTCGCTCGACGACCATGTGTTCGAGGTCCTGTCGGACGCCAAGCACATCAGCGGGGTCGGCGCTGAGGAACTCGTGATCCGCCGTTATCCCCAGGGGCGCCGCATGTCGCACGTGCTCGGATTCGTCAACGACATGGGCGTGGGCGGGGCGGGCATCGAGCAACAGTTCAACCGCTACCTGACCGGCACCGAGGGACTGATCGAGGGCGAGAAGGACGCCGGGCGTCGCGAGATCTTCACCCGCCGGAAGACCTACATCCCCGCCATCGCCGGCTCGGATGTCTACCTCACGCTGGACCACAATATCCAGTACGAGGTGGAGCAGGCCGTGAAAGAGGTCGTCGAGAAGTTCGATGCGATGGCCGGCTGGGCGATCGTGCAGCGGGTCAAGACCGGGGAACTGCTGGCCATCGCCTCCTACCCCGACTTCGAGCCGGAGAACTACTCCAAGGAGGCCACCTTCGACGTGTGGCGCAACAACGCGCTGGCGATCGTGTACGAGCCGGGGTCGATCATGAAGGCGGTCACGGTGTCGGCGCTGCTGAACGAGCGGCTCGCGACGCCCGACACGATGATCGATGTCGGCGAGGGCACGTGGTTCTACGCGGGCAAGCCGCTGCGCGACCACGTGACCGGGCGGATCTCGGTCAGCACCGCCCTCAAAAAGTCCAGCAATATCGCCTGCGCGAAAATGGGTCTCATGCTGGGCAACAAGAAACTGGAAGCGTATCTGCACGCGTACAACTTCGGCAACAAGCTCGGGATCGAACTGCCGGGCGAGGAACGGGGCATTCTCGCCCGGTCCAAAGACTGGGACAAGCTGAAGCCGACGCGGATACCGATCGGCCAAGGCGTCGCGGTGACCGGGCTGCAGATGATCAACGCCTACTCGACGTTGGCGAACGACGGCGTCATGATGCGGCCGTATCTGGTGGACCGGATCGTGTCGTCCACGGGAGATACGGTTTTCAAGGCCAAGCCGGAGATCCTGGGCCGCCCGGTGCGTCCGGAGGTGGCGCGGAAGGTGCGCGAGATGCTGATCGGCGTGACGGAGGAGGGCGGGACCGGCAAGCGCGCGTCGGTCGCGGGGTACTCGATCGGCGGCAAGACGGGGACGGCGCAGAAGGCGGTGCCGGGCGGCTACTCGAGCACCGATTACTATGCGTCCTTTGTGGGCTTTGTTCCGGCGCGCGAACCGGTGTTCAGCGTGCTGGTCACAGTGGAGCGCCCCAGACCCCAGCACACCGGCGGTTTCGTGTCGGCACCGGCGTTCGCGAAGATCGCGGCGGCCACGGCGCGCTATCTCGAAATACCGCCCGACCTCCCTCCGGAGGAAGACGAGGCGGACGCCGGTCAACTCTGAGCGGCGTGACTCCCAAGACCGGCGCGGGCCGGAGAGGAACGAAGAAATGCGATTTTCCGATATTCCGGAATTGGCTGGTTTGGTTGACGCGAAAAGCGCCGGCTTGACGTTCAGCGGCGTGCAGTGCGACTCGCGGCGGGTTCGTCCGGGCGACCTTTTCGTCGCCTTGGCGGGCAGCCGGGACGACGGGAGCAAATACGCCGCGGCCGCCCTGTCGAAGGGGGCGGCCGCCGTGCTCTCCGAAACCCCCGTGCCCGATGTCGCCAAGCAGGTTTTTCTGGTGAAAGACGCGCGGCGCGTGCTGGCCTGCCTGGCTTCGGCGCTCAGCGGATGGCCTTCGCGCGCGTTGCGCGTTTACGGCATCACCGGCACCAACGGCAAGACCACGACGGCATGGCTGCTGCGAGAGATCTTGCGTGCGGCCGGAGCGAACCCCGGGCTTTTGACGACCGTGCAGGTCGAGTACGGTGGCCGTGCGATTCCGGCCACGCGGACGACCCCCGACGCCTGCGAACTCCAGGGCCTGCTGGCGGCGATGCAGTCCGCGGGCTGCGATTCGGCCGTGATGGAGGTTTCCTCCCACGCGTTGGACCAGCAGCGCGTGGCCTGCCTCCGGTTCGCGGCCGCGGCCTTCACCAATCTCTCCCAGGACCACCTCGACTATCACCACACCATGGAGGCTTACTTCCAGGCCAAGCAGCGGCTCTTCGCGCAGCTCGCGCAGGACAAGCCGGGTGCGACGGCCGTCTGTTTCCGCGACGCGGGGTACGGGGTCCGCATGGCGGACTACCTCGCGACGTTGCCGCTGCGCCGCATCACCTGCGGCTTTTCGCAGGACGCCGATTTGCGGGCGGAAAACATCGCCGTGACGACGGACGGCAGCCGCTTCACGCTGGCCGCGCCGGACGGCCAGCGCCGGGCGCTGTGTGTCCATTTGGCGGGCCGGTACAACATCGCCAACATGCTGTGCGCGGCCGGCTTGGCGCTGGAGGCCGGCGTGCCGCTGGACACGGTGGCGAAGACGCTGGAGGAGGTGACGCCGCGTTGGGGCCGGCTGGAGCGCGTGCCGGCCGCTGTGCCGGCCATCGTGTTCGTCGACTACGCGCACACCGACGACGCGCTGACCAACGTCTTGGGAACGCTGCGCGAAATGACGCGCGGCCGCCTGACGGTGGTCTTCGGCTGCGGCGGCAACCGCGACCGCACAAAGCGCCCGCTGATGGGCAAGGCCTGCGCGGCGTTGGCGGACCGCCTGGTGGTCACGTCGGACAATCCGCGTGGCGAGGAGCCGCTGGCGATCATTCGGGAGATCATGTCCGGCGTGCCCGAGGGAACGTCGTTGGTGATCGAGCCGGACCGGCGTGCGGCGATCCGCCACGCCCTGACGGCGTCTGCCGCGGGAGACGTGGTGCTGGTGGCCGGCAAAGGGCACGAGCCGTTTCAGGAGCTGGCGGACCGCACGGTGCCGTTCGATGACCGGCAGGTGGTGATGGAAGAGGCCGTTAAAGTCGGGGCGGGGGCTTGACGCGTCAAGTCCGCTCGGGAATCGCAGGTCGTATGGAGATTGGACAAGCACAGGTTTTTGATGCGGCCGCCTTTGCGGGGTGGGTGTCGGGCGCGTCGCAGGCGTTGCCGCAGACGTTCTGCGGGGTCACGCAGGACTCGCGCAAGGTGACCCCCGGGTGCCTTTATGTGGCGCTGCGGGGCGAGCGGTTCGACGGCCACGACTTTGTGGGGCAGGCGCTGCGTGCGGGCGCGGCCGCGGCGCTGGTCGAGGATTCTTGGCCGGCGCCGGCCGAATCGGCCGCCTGGGCGCTCATCCGCGTGCACGATACGCGCCGGGCGCTGGCCGACGCGGCGCGCGCCTGGCGCCGACTGAGCCGTGCGTTCATCGTGGGCGTCACGGGAAGCTCCGGCAAAACCACCACCAAAGAGATGGCCGCGGCGCTGTTCGGTGGCGGCGGGCCCGTTTGCGCCACACAGGGAAATCTCAATAACGAGATCGGATTGCCCCTGAGCCTGCTGGCCATGCCGCCCGATACGGCGTTCGGCGTGTTTGAGCTGGGGACGAATCATCCCGGCGAGATCGCGCGCCTTGCGGGGGTGCTCAGGCCTCGCGCGGCGATCATCGCGAGCATCGGGTGCGCGCATATCGAGCACTTCGGGGCCATGGAGGCGATCGCGCGTGAAAAGGGCGCTCTTCTTCAGATGCTGCCCAAGGACGGGTTTGCGGCGCTGTGCAAAGAGACCGACTGTTTTGAGCTGCTCTCGGAGCTCTCAAGCGCGCCCGTGGTGACGACGTCCCTCGTGACGCGTGACGCGGATTTCAACGGTGAGCTGATCGACCCCCTCAGCGGGACGCTCTGCGTGACCGAGCGCGAAACGGGTATCCGGACGGCATTGCGCAGCGGCCTTCCCGGCGAGCACAACGCGTCGAATCTGCTGCTGGCGTTCGCTGCGGCGCGCCGGGCGGGAATCCCTCCGCAAGCGGCCGCGCAGGCGTTGCTGAGCCTCGCCCTGCCGGGCATGCGATGGGATGTCTCGAAACGACGCGGCGTGACGTTTGTGAACGACGCCTACAATGCCAATCCTCAGAGCATGAAGGCGGTGTTGCGGACGTTCATGAAGCTGCCGTGCGGCGGAAGACGCTTTGTCGTGCTCGGGGACATGCTCGAGCTGGGCGCGCATGCGGAGCCGCTGCACCGCGAGATCGGCCGGTGCGTGGCTGAACTGGCTCCCGACCGCCTGATCGCAGTGGGGCCCGACTCTGAGAAATATGTGGCGGAGGAAGCGGTGACGGCCGGATACGAACGTGCGAAAACCGCCTGTTTCCCGGATGCGGCGGCGGCGGCCAGCGCGCTCCTCGGGCTTGTTGAACCGGGCGATTGTGTGCTGTTGAAAGCTTCACGCGGCATGAGATTGGAGCGGATCCTCGATGGATGGCAAATATGATCGTGTAAACGCGCTTGTCTTGGGCGCCGGGTTGAGCGGCGAGGCCGCGGCCCTGCTGCTGCTGGCGCGCCAGGGACGCGTCGTGATGGTCGATGAGGGCGAAGAGGCGCGGGTGGCCGAAGCGACGGCACGGGTGCGTCAAGCGGGCGGCCGCGTGCTGTTTCGGGTCGACGGTTTGCCCCGAGAGCCGTTCGACGTCTGCGTGGTGAGCCCGGCGTTCGCGATGAACCACCCGTGGGTCGATGCGTGCCGCAGGCGCGGGCTTCCGATGATTTCGGAGCTGGAACTGGGCGGTTGTTACTGGCGGGGAAAAATTCTCGCGGTGACGGGAAGCAAGGGCAAGAGCTCGCTCGTCAAGCTTTGCGCGGATACGCTGGCGGGCGCGGGGTTCACGGCCTCGCCCGCCGGCAATTACGGCATCCCGCTGTGTCGTCTGGCACTGGAAAAGCCGGATTTGGCGTGGGCGGTGACGGAGGTCAGCTCATTTCAGATGGAGCACACGCCGACGTTCAGCCCGGATATCGCGATTCTGCTGAACCTTCAGGCGGACCACTTCGACCGCCACGCGGACATGGCCGAATACAAGGCGCTCAAGCTCAGCCTGTTTTCCGCCATGCGGCCGGGGGCCGTCGCGCTCCTTCCCGCCGGACTGAGCGATGACAGCAAGGTGCCTGGCGGTGTCGAGCGGCTGCGGTTCGGCGCGGACGCGGGATGCGACTGGGCGTATGCCGACCACGCGGTGATGGGCATGCTTCACGGCCGCGTCTGCAAGGTCGAACTGAAAGACTCGTGGTTTGATAACGAGATTCTGGGGCTGGCCGCGGCCGCAGGGGCGGCCGCGCTGCGCTATGCGGGGCTGAGCGACGGGCAGATCGAGAACGGGCTGTCCGGCTTTCAGCCTCTGCCTCACCGCGTCCAGCGGATCGGCGTGAGCAAGCAGGGCGTGTGTTTCGTGGACGATTCCAAAGCCACCAGCTTGGCCGCGACCGCGGCGGCATTGCGGATGGTCAAAAAGCCGGTCCGCCTGATCGCCGGCGGGCTGCTGAAAGAAGACGATCTCGAAAGCATAAAAGAGTTACTGACACAAACCACAAGAAAAGTGTATCTTATTGGGCATTGCGCTGGGCAGATGTATCAGGCGTGGTCGATGTCGGTTCCCTGCGAAGAGTGCGGCACGCTGGAGCGTGCCGTCGATTTGGCCGTGAGCGAGGCACAGCCGGGGGAAACCGTATTGCTGTCGCCGGGCACAGCGAGTTTTGATCAATTTAAAAGCTATCGGGAAAGAGGAGAACGTTTCACAACACAGGTCCGCGCGGTTGCGGAACTCGGAACGCTTCTTTTCTGAGGGCAAGAAGGATAAGGAGACACAATGAATTGTCAAGTCGTGCGGGTCGTTGCGGGCGCCAATCTGGTCGCAGGTTGCCTCCTGTTGCAAGGGTGCGGTATGTTCGGAAAGAAAACGGATCAGGCCGTGACGACGTTGCCCGGTGGCGAGCAGGCGCCGGTCGAAGTGCAGCCCGTCGAGCCGGCCGCGACGATGCCGCCGGTCGAGACCGTTCCCGTTGAACTGCCGGCGGTGCAGAGCACGACGCCTTACACCATTCAGAAGGGGGATACGGTTTCCGCGATCGCCTACAAGTTCAGCCTGCGCTGGCAGGATGTGGTGGCGGTGAACCCCGGGATCGCGCCGACCCGTCTGCGCGTGGGCCAGGTGATCCAGTTGCCGGGCCAGATCGATATGGGCAAAGCTCGCCACGTTCCCGCGGCGACGCGAAAGGTGGCGGCTCCGAAAATTTCGGCACCGAAAGCTTCGGCTCCTAAAGCCGCGGCGGTGTCGGGCCCCGTCACGACCTACGTCGTGAAGTCCGGTGACTCGCTGTCCGTAATCGCTCACAAGCACGGCGTCAAGACGTCGGTCTTGCGCGATGCGAACGGTCTCAAGGGCGACCGGATCTCCGTGGGACAGAAGCTGAAGGTTCCGGGCGCCAAGAAGACGCCGGCCGCGTCGGCTCCCGCCGTGAAGAAGTCCAGTGCCGCCGCCGCGCCGAAGACCGAAGCACCCAAGGCCGCCGCACCGAAGGTCGAAGCCGCTCCGGCCGTTACGCCGCCGCCTGCGCCGGTCGTAGCTCCCGCACCGGCCGCCGAGCCGGCCGCCGCCGATCCCGCGGTGAAGACCGATGCCGCGACCCCGCCGCCCGCGCCGGCCGCAGATCCGAACACCCAGACCTACACGGTGAAAGAGGGCGAGGATCTCTATGCTGTCGCGATCCGCTGGGGCGTCAGCCCGAGCGATCTGAAAACGCTGAACAACTTGACCTCCACCGAGCTGAAGGCCGGTACGGTGCTCAAGATTCCGGGCAGCGCCCAGTAACCCAGGCGGAATGACGGGATGCGCAAGACGCTGACAACACTCGCGTTGACCGTCGTCACGCTGCTGGGTTTGGGAATTGTTCTGCTGGCGACCGCCAGCGCAGTGCGGGCTCAAGGCTTATACGCCGACCCGCACTTTTTTGTTAAGCGGCAGCTGATGTGGCTCGCGATTTCGGCGGCGGTGGTTTTCGCCGCCAGCCGATTCGATTACCATTGGTGGAAAGAGACGCCGCTGTTGACGGTCGGCTTCTATGTCTTGGTGGTGATCGCGCTTCTGCTGGTGTTCTGCCCCGGGATCGGCGGCAAGGTCAAAGGCAGTTACCGCTGGCTCAATCTCGGGCCGCTGCGGATGCAGCCCAGCGAGTTTGCCAAGATTCTGACGGTCATCGCCATGGGGGTGTGGGTCGACCGTATCGGGTGGCGTGTGCGGCAGTTCTGGAAGGGCGCTGTTTTTCCGGCGGCGGGACTGGGGCTGCTGGCTGGGCTGCTGGTGATGGAGCCCGACTTCGGCTCCACGATGGTGGTCTGCGTGGTCGGCGGGCTCATGCTGTTTGTGGTGGGCACGCGCATCTTCTATCTCGTGCTCTTGGGCACCGGCGGTTTGGGCTTGGTCGGTATGGTGCTGGTGACCAACGCGAACCGCATGGAGCGCATCAAGGCTTGGATGCACGGCGAGGACAGCGCCTCCTCTGCGGCGTACCAGTTGAAGCAGGCGATCTTGGCCTTCGAGAACGGCGGGCCGTGGGGCGTCGGCTTCAACCAGAGCATCCAGAAGTATAATTACCTGCCGGAGGCGCACACCGATTTCATCTTCGCGATCGGAGGGGAGGAGTTCGGCTTCATCTTTTCCATCGGCGTCCTGCTGGCGTACGCGGTGATTCTGGTGTGCGGCGTCCTGATCTGCATGCGTGCGCCGGACCGGCTCGGCCGAATGCTGGCGTTCGGCATGATGCTCCTGCTGGTCTTCCAGGCCGCGTTCAACATCGGCGTGGTGACGGGGTGCCTGCCCACCAAGGGGCTGGCCCTGCCGTTCATCAGCTATGGCGGCACCAACTTGATCACGGCCCTGTTCGCCGTCGGCACGCTGATGAACGTCGGGCGGCATATCGATGTGTTCGACGAGCGCCTGCACACGCAGGTCGTCAAAAACGCCGCGATGCGGCTGTGAAATCCCGCGTGATCGGCGAGGTGCCGAGGTTGCTTTGCACCACGCCCATGCTCGCGCGGAAACAGTCGCGCACGAAGGTTTGTGCCCGGGACGCCTTGGCGCGTGCGGCCTCCGGTTCACGGACCAGTTTTAAGACCGCCGGCACGAATTTCGCGAGATCGGGATCGCGGTCGAAATCGAAGAGCCACTCGTCCAGTCCGATGTCGCGCCACATGAACCCCTTGCTGGTCTGCTCCGCGAAGCGGCCGACGATCGCGGGAATGCCGTTGCCGATGCACATGATGGGCGAGTGCATCTCCAGCCCGAACAGGCCGGCGGAGCGGACGTAGGTGCTGAGCGCCTCGTCCGTCAGCCAAAAGTTCTCGCGCCACACCACGTTTTTGCGCACGTCGTCCGGCAACTTGTCGACGAGCATTTCCTTGCCGACCGCCATTTGGCTCATGTCTTCCGGGCAAACCAACACCTTGAGCCCCGTCTGGCGCGTCACGGCGCAGATCGCCTCGCGCAGCGGCGCGTGGTCGTGTTCCTTCATCGCCTCGTTGCGCGCGTGTTTGCGTTCCGCGGCGGCGTCCATGGGCTTGTTGCGGATTTTCCAGTAGGGCGTGTTGCGCAGCCGCGGGATGCAGCAGAGAAACTTTTCCGCCTCGAGCCCGTTCGCTTTCAGGAACGAATCCGCGGCGGCCTGGCTGCGCAGATCGCAGGCGAAGGCACCGTCCGGACCGAACGCCATGAGCGGCGCGTCGATGCCGTCGCTTTTCGCTTTCGCCAGTGAGACCGAGTCGCGGAAGTAGAGGAACCGGGCGCGGCTCATGAGGGCGCGCTCGTCTGTGCCGAAGCCGCCGTACGTGATGCCGTACACGCCGAATGGTTTCCCCGTATGTTTGACGAACGCGGCCACGTCGTTGTGTGCAACCATCGAGGGCCCCGAACCGTGCAGCAGGAAGTCGCACCACGCTACGGCATCGCCGAGTTCCGCGTTCGACGCTTTACCCGTCACGCCGATCGTGCCCTTCACGATGCGGAGCGAGGGGAAACGCCTGTGCTCCATGGCCGCGACTTCAGGCGAGAGGTCGTTTGAGGCCCAGAGCATGACCTCTGCGCCGGGGATGTGCTTCTCGATCAGCGCGAGCACGCCCGGCGTGTGGGCGATGTCGCCGATGTTCACGACTTGCCACGATGACCGCAACAGGATGCGCGGCGTGCGTTTCGCGGCGTCGGCCCGCAGCGAACACGCGAGGACTGTGGCGAGGGATGACTGGATGAAATGGCGACGGTTCATGAAGTTCTCCCGTGGCGGGTTGCGGTTACGCGAAAGAGCCGTAGGTGCGGGCGGTGACGAAAAGCCCCATGTCGTAAGAGTAAGGGTGAAGCGCCTTTTCCGGATCGGCCCATAGGTTCTGCCGGTATTGCGAGGGCGAGAGCCCGACGGCTTTCTGGAAACGCCGCGAGAAATAGAGCTGGTTGAGAAAACCGACCTGCACGGCGATCTCCTTGATGCTGAGATTGGGGAACGCCAGCAGCTTCTGGGCGTAGCGGATCCGCTGCCGCTCAATGTAGCGCTGCGGAGAAAGCCCCAGATGCCGCTTGAACAGACGGAAGAGCTGACAGTAGGAAAGGCCTGCGAGACGGGACAGCTGACGGTAGTCGGGATTTTCGTTGAGCGAGGCGCGGATGTATTCGGTGACGCGGAACAACCGCTCGTCGATTTCCTCTTCGCCGTTTTCCCCATTCACACGCATGGCCCATAGCGTAAGAGAAATCGAAAAGGCGGGCAATCAAAAACGGCCGGTCGGCAATGTGCAGGACATGCGCAATTACGGGCCGCGTTCGCCGGCAGGCTCGGTCGGCCCCGCGAAAAGGACGCCCCGCGACTGGAAGAGGCGCAGGGCGCGGCGGTGCGCGAGAGCCTCGAGAAAGGCGGTCATTTCGGCCTCGGACTTTTGGAACGTCGCGGCGAGCGCGCAGAGCGAGACCGGATGGCGGCTGACGAGGGCGATGAGGGCCGTCTCGGTCAGGGCGACGGGGGCGGTTTTCGGCTCGGCGCCGCTCTCGTGCGCGGCGGGGCCGAAGAGCGCGGTGAGCGCGCGCAGCCGCTCTTGCGGACAGGCGGTGACAGTGCCGTCGGCCGGTGGACGCACGGCGCTGTTCAGCGTGATGGCGTCGGGCGCGAAACTCTGCGCGATCTCGGCGATGCGCCGCGCCTGCACGTCGGCGTCGTTGAAGCCGGGAATGATAAAGACTTCGAGGTCGAGGCGGCCAGAGAACTGCTGGCGGAACGCGCGGTATCCGGCGATGATGGCGTCGAAACGGAGCGAGGGATGGGGCCGCGTGACGTGCTCGAAGGACGTCTGGTCCCAGGCGTGCAGCGAGACCTTGACCACATCGGCGAGGGCGGCGTCGCGCCGCACCTCGGGCAGGTGGAACAGCGAACCGTTGGAGAGCAGCAGCGAGCGGCAGGGCGTTTCTGCGCGCACGAAACGGAGAAGGTCGCCGAAGCGCGCGTGAAGCGTGGGCTCGCCGGAGCCGGAGGCGGTGATGAAGTCGGGCGGCGATTCCGTCGTGAACCACTGGCGCAGTTCTGCGAGGATCGCGTCCATGGGCGGCGATTCGGTGCGCGTGACGGTGGTCGCGGGCGTGGGACCGAGTTGGCAGAAACGGCAGTTGAGCGTGCAGTTTTTGGGCACGGCGAGATCGACGCCGAGCGAGCGCCCGTAACGGCGGGAAGGGACCGGGCCGAAGAGGTGGCGGTAAGCGTTCATTAGTTCATTAGTGCATTCGTTAGTGAATCCAATTTGGAACCGATCACGGGGTGCAGAAACCGGCTCCAAATAATGAACTAATGAACTCACGCACTCACGCACTTCTCCTACGTGTCTTGGGCGATGGTGTCGATCTGCTTGTCGCGTCCGAAGACGAGGAGCTTGTCATCGGGCTGGATGATCTCGCTGGCCGTCGGAAGGATGACGGTGCGCGGTTGCGTGGGATCATCGGCCAGGCGTCGGACGCAGAGGACGGTGACGCCGAAGTTCTTGCGCACCTCGGCTTCGGCGAGGGATTTGTGCGCGAGCGATTCCGGCACGTCGATCTCCGCGACGCTGAGACCGTCGGAGATCTCGAAAAGGTCGACCGAGCCTTTGGAGAGGAGCGTGCGGGCGATGCGTTTCGCGCAGTCGCGGTTGGGGTAGACCACCATGTCGGCGCCGACGCGTTTGAGGATCTTGCCGTGCAGGTCGGAGTTGGCTTTGGCCACGACCGTCGGCACGCCCAACTCCTTGCAGTTCACGGTGGCCATAATGCTGCCCTCGAGGTTGGTGCCGATGGCGACGACCACCACGTCGCACTCTTGGAACCCGGCGTCTTCCAAGGTGCGCGAGTTCGAGGCGTCACCTTCCACGGCCTTGGTCACGAACTCCGAGAACTCTTGGATGATGTCGCGGTTTTGGTCGATCAGCAGGACCTCCGCGCCGTGTTCCGCGAGACTTTCCGCGAGCGAGGCGCCGAAGCGTCCTGCGCCGATGATGCCGATACGTTTCATAACGTGAGGAGTTGAGTGTTGGGGGTGTTGGAGATTAGGCCGTGGCGTTCACGCGAGCGCCTGGTCGAGGTCGGCGATGATGTCGTCCGGATGCTCGATGCCCACCGAAAAACGCACGAGATCGGGACTGATGCCGGCGGCGGCGAGCTGCTCGTCGGTGAGTTGGCGGTGGGTGGTGCTGGCGGGGTGCAGCACTCCGGTCCGGGCGTCCGCGACGTGCACGACGATGGCGGCGAGCTTCAGCTTGTCCATGAAGCGGACCGCGGCTTGGCGTCCGCCCCTGACGCCGAAGGAGATGACGCCGCAGGTTCCGCGGGGCAGGTACTTCTTGACGAGGGCGGCGTCCTTGGACGAGGGCAGGCCGGGGTAATTGATCCACGCGACGCCCGGGTGCTGCTCGAGATGGGCGGCCACGGCCTCGGCGTTGCGGCAGTGGCGCTCCATGCGCAGGTGGAGCGTCTCCATGCCGAGGTTGAGCAGGAAAGCGTTCATGGGGGCGGGCGCGCTGCCGAGGTCGCGCATGAGCTGGGCGCGGGCCTTGACGATGAAGGCGGCTGCGCCGAAGGTCTCGGTGTAGACCAGCCCGTGATAGGAGGGGTCGGGCTCGGTCAGGCCCGGGAACTTGCCGCTGGCCTTCCAGTCGAAGCGCCCGCCATCCACGATCATCCCGCCGAGGGAGACGGCGTGGCCGTCGAGGTACTTCGAGGTGGAGTAGGTCACGATGTCCGCGCCGAAGTCGAGGGGGCGACACAGGACAGGGGTCGGGAAGGTGTTGTCGACGATCAGCGGAACGCCGTTGGCGTGCGCCACGCGTGCGAACTTCTCGATGTCGAAGATCGTCAGCGCGGGGTTGGCGATGGTCTCGCCGAAGACGGCGCGGGTGGTGGGCTTGAAAGCGGTCTGGATCTCGGCTTCGGAGGCATCGGGGTCGACGAATGTGACGTCGATGCCGAGCTTCTTGAAGGTCACGTTGAAGAGGTTGGTGGTGCCGCCGTAGATCGAGCCGGAGGCGATGAAGTGGTCCCCGCTGTTGCAGAGGTTCAGGATCGCGATGAGAGAGGCGGCTTGGCCGGAGGAGGTCATCAGCGCGCCGACGCCGCCTTCGAGCGCGGCGAGCTTCTTTTCGGGCGCTTCGGCCGTGGGATTGCTGAGGCGCGTGTAGAAGTGGCCGGGGACCTTGAGGTCGAAGAGGTCGCCGACGTGCTCGCTGCTGTCGTACTTGAACGTGGTGC